>NZ_BDJE01000018.1 GCF_002117935.1 Nocardioides sp. PD653-B2
ACCTATCCGTGCAGCAGACCCAACGGATCTGCACCGCCATCGAACTCGGCATCAACGAACGCCTCTACTTCCACCGCGTCGACGCCCCGGCCGTTGAGAACGACCAGGGCGAGCTGGTGTCGCCTCCATGTCGGGAGTGGCGGCCAGTCACCGGCCCCGTACGGACCGAACTGCTGGCAACGGTCCGCCAGCAACTCCGGCCCGCCCCGGCCGACAACCAGCCACCCGCATCCGCCGCACAGAGCCGCCGCGACTTCGAGGCCGCAATCCACCACCGCCCCGGTGACACCGGTCCGTTGCTCTCGCCGTGATGCCTCGGTCAGGCGATCTGGTAGGTCTCGTCGCCGACCTGGACCGACACCTTCAGTGTGCCGCCGAGTGCATCGACGTACCGGCGCAGCGTGTCGACCTTGGTGAAGTCAACCCGTCCGCGTTCGATCTCCGAGACGCGCTTTTGGCTGATCTCCAGAGTCTCGGCGAGGTCGGTCTGGGTCAGCGCCATCATCTCGCGCAGTTCGCGCAGCTTGTAGGCGCGGACCTCGGCGAGCATCTGCTCCTTGAACGCAGCACGGCGCTCGGGGTTGCCGGGACGCTCCTTGAGGATCTCGTCGAACGTCTTGCCCATGTCACTCACCTCCCTTTCTTCCTGCGGCTGCCCTTGGGCGCCGGTGCCTTCTTCGCGGCTTCCTCGTCCTGCTTCTTCAGCTCGGCCACGTGCTCGTCGTACCTGTCATCGGCGACGGGGATGTTCTCCTTGTACCAACGCTGCCACTGTCCGTGCTTGTCCCCGGCGACCAGCAGGATCGCCCTGCGCTTGGGATCGAAGGCGAACAAGATCCGCACCTCGCTGCGCCCCGATGATCCCGGCCGGAGCTCTTTCATGTTGCTGTGGCGGGAGCCGACGACTGCGTCGACCAGTGGCCGACCCAAGCCCGGTCCGTGCTCGGCGAGAATCTCCACCGCGGCACCGATGAGGTCGAAGGTGACCTCGTCTACCGTCTTGAGCCAGTCCTCGATCAACTCGGCGTCGACGACCCACACATCCGCAGCATACCCTTTTCCCTCTACTAGTGAAAGGGTATGTCTGTCGCTCTTTCTGTGGCCCATGTCAGACGTCCTCGTCCGAGTCGTCATCGCCGCGTCCGGCCTTGGGAGCCAGCGCCTCAAGGATCTTGGCGGTGACCGGGTTCACGATCTCGTCGGGCTCTATGTAGTGCTGCTTGGTGATCTGCGACGAGGTGTGTCCAAGCATCTCCGCCGCAAGGTCGGCGCCGCCGGCTCGGTCGAGGTAGGTCGCGACGGTCCTGCGGAACGAGTGCGGGGTGACGCCCTCGATGCCGGCCACCTCCAGAACCGCGCGGAGGCGGCGGCGAACGTTGTTCGTCGTCAGGGGTGTGCCGTTGCGGGTGTAGAAGATCAGGTGCTCGGAGTCGGCAGAGGCAACCTTCACCAGCCGATCCCTCAGTACCTCAGCCGCGAAGCTCGGCACCGACACGGTCCGGGTCGACTTCATGGTCTTGGGATGCGACTGGCGCTGCGTGGGCTTGCCGGCCGGGGAGACGATCGTGCCGCAGATCCGCACAGTGGCGGGGTCTCGGGTGGCGTCCACATCGCACTTGCGGATGGCGAGCACCTCGCCGATGCGTGCAGACGTTCCGAGCATCACCTCGATGATCTGCTCCAACTGCCCGTCCGGCGGCGGCCCCGCGAATCCCGGGCCGCGTCGCCAACTGCGCGCCGCCGCACGGATCCTCTCGACTTGCGTGTCGGTCAGCGCGGTCGCCTGAGTGGGCGGCTTGCGCAACCGGCCGGTGTCGCGGACGGGGTTCTTCGCGATGGCGTCGTATCGCACGGCGAGCCCGAACGCGAGGCTCAGCACGGTGCGCGCCTGCTTGGCCATGCTGTAGCTCTTCGTCGTCGCGAGTGTCTTGATGAACGTGTCGACCTTGCGAACCGTCACCTCCCGCAGGACGTAGTGCTCGAAGGCGGGCATCACGAGTTGACGCATGTTGCGCTCGTAAAGCGCTCTCGTGCTTGGCGCCAGCTTGTTCGTCATGTCGAGGTCCTCCAGCCAGACCTCCACGAGCTTGGCGAACGAGGAGTCACCGGTGATCTCGCCTGTGGAACGGCGACTGGGTCGCTGAGCGAGCGTTGCCTTCAAAGCTCGGAGGGCGTCCTTGTTCGACGCGCCCGTCGCCGAGACCCGGCGAATCTGGCCGTCATCGTCGCGGTAGCGGGTCCGCGCTCGAACCCGGCCTCCGGGCATCTTGACGTAGGTGACGTCCCCGAAGGTCCCGATGGGAGTGCGTGGTCGGCCCACGTCAGTTCACCGCCCCTCGGGGGCGCGACCCGTGACGTCCTCGCGCTGCTGCTGGAGCCACTCGTTGACGTCGTCGATGAAGTAGCGAAGTTGCCGACCGACGTGGACCGCACGTGGACCACGACCGGCGAGCCGCCAGTCGTGCAGGGTCCGCGTGGGGACGTTGAGGTACTCGGAGAGTTCCTCGATCGAGATCAGCGGTGCGAGACCGCTCAAGGTGGGTGTCGTGCTGTCCATGCCGAGCAGGTGCGCCGGCCAGACCGCGCGAGTCCGCACCAATCGGCGCGACTCCGTAGCTGCCTCGCCGATCAGCCCGCCAAGCGGGTTCTGGACAGGGTTTTTGGACCCTAATTGGACATGTGATCAAGTCCCAACAACCTTTCAGGCGCGGAACCCGTAGGTTCCGCGCCTGAAATTCGTAGCGGGGGCAGGATTTGAACCTGCGACCTCTGGGTTATGAGCCCAGCGAGCTACCGAGCTGCTCCACCCCGCGTCGGTAACGGAAACACTACCGGGCGGGGTCGGGGCGGCCAAATCGGGGTCAGGACGACGGGCTCGCCGACTCGCTGGACGACGCGCTCGACGAGCTGCTCGGCGAGTTGCTGGGAGACTCCGAGGGGCTCCCCGACGCGCCCGCGTCCCGCTCCGCAGCGAGCTCGAGGGCGTCGCCGACGTAGCCCTGAGCACGGTCGACCTCGGTCTGGTACTTGCCGAGGTCGCCGGCGTCGAGCGCGTCCTGGGCGGCGTTGTACGCCGCCTCGGCCAGCGCGAGCAGGCGACTGATCTGCTCGTTGGTCGTGCCCTGGCCGGTGCCCGGGGTGCCCGTGCCGGGGGTGCCGGTGCCCGGGTCGCCGGTGCCGGTGGTGTCGCCGGGACTGACGTTGAGCAGGTCGGCGAGCGAGCCGCGCAGCGTCGTACCGACGCCGATGTTGTTGCCGTACATCACCAGCACGTAGCGCAGGATCGGGAAGCTGGAGTCGGAGAGCTCGCGCGTCGCGTAGACCGGCTGGACGTACATCAGCCCGTCCTCGATCGGCAGCGTCAACAGGTTGCCGTAGACCGGTCGCGCGCCACTGCGGTTGAACTGGGCGAGCAGGTCGGCGACGTCCGGGTCGGACGCGAACTGGTTGGCGACCAGTCCAGGCCCCGGGGTCGGTGTCTGCTCGTTCGACAGCTGCAGCACGCGCATCTTGCCGTAGTCGTCGCTGGCCGCGTCGGAGTCGACGGAGACGAACGACGCGAGGTTGTTCTTGTTGTAGGGCACGTAGACCGACGTCAGCGAGAAGATCTCCCCGGTGTCGGAGTCGCTGCTGTCCTTGCCCTCCGGGTTGTTCACGAAGAGCCGGTACGGCGGCTGGAACTTGCCCTTGTCGTACGGGTCCTCCGGCACCTCCCAGCGGTTGTTGCCCTGGTAGAAGTCGCCGGGGTCGGTGACGTGGTAGCGCGCGAACTGGTAGCGCTGCACCTGGAAGAGGTCCTCCGGGTAGCGCAGGTGCTCGAGGAGGTCGGCCGGGATCTCCGACTTGGCCTTGACCGTGCCCGGGAAGGCCGCGCGCCAGGCCTGGAGGATCGGGTCGGCCTCGTCCCAGGCGTAGAGCGTCACCTCGCCGGTGTAGGCGTCCACGGTCGCCTTCACCGCGTTGCGCATGTAGTTGATCTCGTCGGTCGGCAGCGTCCGCAGACCCGTCTCGTCCTGGAGCGAGTCGTCGGTCATCGTCTGGAACGACTCCTTCTCCGCGCTCGGGAAGCGGTCGGTGGTCGTGTAGCCGTCGATGATCCACTCGATCCGGCCGTCGACGACCGCGGGGTACGGGTCGCTGTCGACGGTCAGCCACGGCGCGACCTTCTCGACCCGGTCGCGCGGGTTGCGGTTGAAGAGGACCTTGCTGTTCTCGTTCACCCGGCCCGAGAGCAGGAAGTTCGGCTCCCCGAACTTCGTGGCGAACAGGAGCTGGTTGAAGAACCCGCCGACGCTGGCGTCACCGGACCCGTCGAACGTCGTCGAGCCCTCCTGGTCATCCGCCGTCGTGGGCAGGTTGAGCTCGACGTCCTTGGCGTCCGCGCTCGCCTTGCCGACCACCGAGTACTCGGGACTCTGCTCGCCGTAGTAGATGCGGTCCTCGAAGCCTCCGGTCGAGCGCTCGAGCGCGTCCTGGCCGGCGGTGCTGCCCTGCGCCCACTCGATGCCGACCTCGTCGGCGCCGGCGGTGGCGGTGTCGATCTGGGTCTTGTTGTCCTCGGGGCGCTGGTTGGCGAAGGCGGCGATGATGCCGTTGCCGTGCGTGTAGACGGTGTGCAGGTTCGACCAGTTCTGGTCGCCGGAGGGGATGCCGCTCTGGTCGAGCTCGCGGACGCCGAGCACCAGCGCGCGGTCGGTGCTGCCGATCGGGTAGCGGTCGACGTCGAGCACCTGAGCGACCGAGTAGTAGGCGCGCACCTGCTGGTTCTGCTCGAACGCGTCGCGCACCAGCTGCGGGTCGACCAGCGGGATCGACGACGTCTCGCCGTCGAGCTGGGCGGGCGCGACGGCCAGGCTGTCGGACGGCGTGTAGTCCTGCACCTGCACGTCGGCGACGTCGTACGCCGTGCGCGTGGCGTCGATGTTGACCTTGATGTACGGCGCCTCCTTGTCGGCCTCCGACGGCTTGACCTGGAACTGCTGGACCACGCCGGGCCAGATCAGGCCGAGCAGGATCGCCGAGACCGCGAGCAGCGCGAGGCCGACCGACGGCAGCAGCCAGGTGCGGCGCCAGACGTTGACGAAGAAGAGCACCGCACAGATGACGGCGATGCCCGCCAGGATGTTCTTGGCCGGCAGCACCGCGTGGTCGTCGGTGTAGGTCATGCCGGTGATCAGCCCGCCGCCCTGGTTGACCAGGTCGTAGCGGTCCAGCCAGTAGTCGGCGGCCTTGGCCAGCACGAAGAGCCCGAGCAGCACCGAGAGCTGGGCCTGCGCCGCACCGGAGAACCGGTCACGCGGCGTCTGCAGCCGGATCCCGCCGTACAGGTAGTGCACGACGGCTGCGGCGATCAGGGCGATGACGAGCACCGCCATCGCGTAGTCGATCAGGTAGTGCAGCCACGGCAGCTCGAAGACGTAGAACCCGATGTCCTTGTTGAACCAGGTGTCCTTCTGCTGGAACGGCACGCCGTTGCGCCAGAGGAGGTAGTTGCGCCACTCGCCGATCGCGGAGCTGCCGGCGAAGGCACCCATCACCAGCGCGACACCGAGCAGCAGCCAGGTGCGGATCGGGGTGACCGCCTCGCGGTAGCGGTCCAGCCCGTTCTGCTCCGGGGAGTTGGGCCGGAAGAACGGCCGGAAACGGTAGGCGAGGTAGATGTTGGCGCCGACGGCGAGTGCCATCACCACGCCGAAGACGAGGAACAGGATGGTCTTGGTCCAGAAGAGGGTGCTGAACACCCCGGAGTAGCCGCCGGACTTGTACCAGAGCCGGTCGGTGTACAGCGACGCGAAGGTGCTCAGGCCGAGGAAGGCGAGCACCAGCACGATCGCGGTGATGATCAGCGCCCGTGACCGGCGCGATCCGGACCGCGCCGGGGGCGCAGTGCCTGCCGACTCCTCGTTGAAGATGTCGCTCATGCCTGGCTCTCCCCTTCGTTGCCGGCGTCGTCGCCGGTCTCGTCCAGCGTGGCACCGAGCAGCTGCAGCAGCCCCGGCACCAGGTCGGCTCCACCGACGACCGACTGGTCGTCGTCGTGGGCCCTCAACCGCAGCGCACAGTACGTCGCGCCCGCGCGGGTCACGCCCGCCACGATCCGCACCTCCTGCCGGTCGGGGTGCTCGCGAGCGAACTCCTCGGCCGACTGACGGTCACCCGGGATGTGCTCGTCGGCGTCCGGTGGCAGCACCAGCCGCTCGACGACCGCCGCGCAGCCCGCCACCTCCGACGGCCACACGATCGTCTCGAGCACGGCCTCGAGCAGCTGGTCCGGCGCGAGATGGTCCTGCTCGATCGGCGTGAGCGAGCCCTGCGCCGAGGCCGAGTCGAGCCCCATCATCGAGGCGAGCGCGGGCTCGCGCTCCACGAGCGCGGCCGTGTCGACGAGCGCGTAGAGACGGGCGGTCTGGTCCCAGCCGTCGGCGGCGATGTGGCCCTCGATCTCGAGCACCGCCGCAGCCAGCGCGGGGTCGACGCCGAGCATCGGGTCGTAGCTCTCGTCGGGGGCGTCCGGGTCGCTGGGGCCGTCGCCGGGGACGTCGGTCATGAGGCCGCCTTGCAGCTCGGCAGGTCGGCGTCCGGGTCCTTGACCCACGCCTCGATGGACTCGCGCGCGCTGTGCATCGTCGGCGCCTCGACCAGCCGCATGTCGCCGTTCGGGGCGCCGAGCGCGTCGGCGCAGTTGTCCGGCGGCACCAGGAACAGCCCGGCGCCGGCGTCGCGCGCGCCCACGATCTTCTGCTGGATCCCGCCGATGGGTCCGACCGTGCCGGCCGCGTCCATGGTGCCGGTGCCGGCGATCGTCTCGCCGCCGGTCAACGAGCCGGGCGTGAGGGTGTCGTAGATGCCGAGGGAGAACATCAGGCCGGCGCTCGGGCCGCCGATGCTCGGGTCGATGTCGACGGTGACCTGGATCGGGAGGTCCTTCTTGGTCTGGGTGCCGACCTGGATCCCGACCTGGGGCTTGCCGTCGGCGGAGACCGGGGTGACCGTGACCTCCCGGCGCTTGCCGTCACGGCGGACGACGAACGTCACCGGCTCGCCGACCGGCGCGGCGGTGACGGCGTCGACCACGTCGGTCGAGTTGGAGACGGCGGTGCCGTCGACCTCGACGATCACGTCGCCGGCCTCGAGCTCGCCGTCGGCGGGAGCGCCCTTGGTCACGGCGGCGACGACGGGCTCGGTCACGTCGTACCCGAGCTCCTCGAGGGCCACCGCGGTGGCGGCGTCCTGGGACGAGGTCATCTCCGCCTGTCCCTCCTCGCGGTTCTGCTCGACCGTCTGGTGGTCGGCGTAGATCGCGTTGTAGGGGTAGACCGCGTCCTCGTCACTCGCCCAGTCGTGCATCAGCTCGAAGAGGTTGTTCCGGCCCTTGGGCCGGGGCTGGGAGACGTAGACCGTGGTCATCCGCAGCTCGCCGTCGTCGCGGTAGGCCTTGGCGCCCTCGACCTGGATGATCTCCTTGCCGTCGGCCGACCCGAGCACGTCGAGGGTGAGGCCGGGCTCGTAGGTGACGTACGGCAGCGGCACGAACGCGGCGGTCACCCACAGCCCGATGAGCAGCGGCACGGCGAGAAGGCCGGCAAGGGTGCGCTGCGTCATGGCGCCAAGCCTCTCAAACCCCTGCAAGCGAGTGCCGAGCGGCTACGAGACGCGGCGCGAGGGGCGCACGGCGATGCCGGTGCTGCGGTCCCGCTCGGGCTGCACGGCGGCGTACCCGGGCGTCGGCCGGCGACGCCGCTCGGCATCGGGCTCCAGCGCGGAGGCGAGGCGTCGTACGGCGACGTCGCGGTCGACCTCGCCGCGTCCTTCGCGGCCCAGCCAGCCCACCCAGAGCATCGCCACGACCGTGACGACGACGGACGGCACCAGCCAGAGCAGGATCTCCACGGCGCGAGCCTACGGAAGTCGGGCCGCGTTCGCGGGAAGGCTCGCGGACGACGCTACGGCGTGCCGACCCATTCGTCCGTGCCGTCCTCGAAGCGCTGGTGCTTCCAGATCGGCACCTCGGCCTTGAGCGTGTCGATGAGCGCGCGCGAGGCGGCGAAGGCGTCGCCTCGGTGGGAGGACGTCGTGGCGACGATGACGGCGATGTCGCCGATCGCGAGCGTGCCGACCCGGTGGACGGCGGCGAGGCCGTGCACGTCGTACTCGTCGGCGACCCGCTCGCAGACCTCGCGCAGCTTCTCGAGCGCGGTGGGGTGGGCCGTGTAGTCGAGCCCGTCGACGTCGCGGCCGCCGTCGTGGTCGCGCACCCGCCCGACGAAGAGCGTGAGGCCGCCGGCGGCCTCGTCGTCGAGGGCGGCCACGACCTCGGCGACATCGAGCGGGGTCTCGCGGAGGTCCACGAGGCGTACGACGGAAGTCACGCAGCGACCCTAGATCACGGCGACCACGACCCGCGTACCGTGGAGGCATGAGCGACAAGCCGGGCGAGACGCCCGACGACGGCCAGAACCCCTTCAAGGGCACGCCCTTCGAGCAGTTCTTCGGCCAGATGATGGGTGGCGCCGGTGGCGCCGCCGGGGGCCTGCCCGCGGGCATGCCCGACCTCAGCCAGCTCCTCAGCCAGATCCAGTTCCTGATGCAGCCGCACGACGGCCCGGTGAACTGGGACTTCGCGCTCGACATGGCCCGCAAGGCCGTGGCCCAGTCCCCCGACCCGTCACCCAGCCAGCGGCAGCAGGACGCGGTCGCCGACGCGGTCCGTCTCGCCGACCACTGGCTCGACGAGACCACGGAGTTCCCGTCCGGCGTGACCTCGACCGCGGCCTGGAGCCGCGCGGAGTGGATCGTCGGCACCACCGACGTGTGGAAGGTGCTCGTCGAGCCGATCGCCGAGTCGTCGGTCGCGGCCCTCGGCGGTGCGCTCCCCGAGGAGGCGCGGGCGATGTCGGGCCCGCTGCTCGGCATCCTCGGCAAGGCCGTGGGCGGCATGCTTGCCCAGCAGGTCGGTTCCGGGCTCGGTGCGCTCGCCGCCGAGGTCCTCAGCGTCTCCGACATCGGGCTGCCGCTCGCCGCAGCCGGCAAGGCCGCGATCGTGCCGGCCAACGTGACCGCCTTCGCCGAGGGCCTCGACGTCAGCGAGGACGACGTCCTCCTCTACCTGGCCCTGCGCGAGGCCGCCCACCAGCGGCTCTTCGCCCATGTGCCGTGGCTGCGCGACCACCTGATCGGCGCCGTCGCCGACTACGCCCGCGGCATCGAGATCAACGCCGAGGGCATCCAGAGCCAGATCGAGGAGCAGATGCGCGGCGTCGACCCGGCCAACCCCGAGTCGATGCAGCAGCTGCTCGAGGGCGGCATGTTCGACCTGCCCCGGTCCCCCGCCCAGGAAGCCGCGCTCCAGCGGCTCGAGGTCACCCTCGCGCTGGTGGAGGGCTGGGTCGACGAGGTCGTCGGCCAGGCCACCGCCGAGCGGATGCCGAGCGCCACGAAGCTGCAGGAGGCGTTCCGGCGTCGCCGCGCTGCCGGTGGGCCCGCCGAGGAGACCTTCGCGACCCTGGTCGGGCTCGAGCTGCGGCCGCGCCGGCTGCGCGATGCCTCCACGCTGTGGGGCTCGCTGCGCACCCGCCAGGGCACCGAGGCCCGCGACGGCGTCTGGATGCACCCCGACCTGCTGCCCTCGGCCGCCGATCTCGACGACCCGCTGGGCTTCCGCGAGGACGCCTCGGCGCCGGCCGAGCTCAGCTCGGAGGACTTCGACGCCGAGCTGATGAAGCTGCTCGGCGACGACAGCACCGGCTCCCCCGAGGAGTGAGTCTCCACGCCGATGCGCTGGCCGTCCTCACCGACTGGCCGGCGCCGACCGTCGTCCAGGACAGCCTGCGGCAGCGGTACGTCGCGCACCTGCGCGCACACCCGGACGGGCTGACCCGTGAGTGCCGGCCCGATCACGTCACCGCCAGCACGCTGGTGCTCAGCGCCGACGGCGGCGCGGCGCTGCTCACCCTGCACGCGAAGGCGCACCGCTGGTTCCAGTTCGGCGGGCACTGCGAGCCGGGCGACGCGACCCTCGCCGGCGCCGCCGCGCGCGAGGCGACCGAGGAGTCCGGCCTCACCGGGCTGACGCTGGACCCGCAGCCGGTCCAGCTCAGCGAGCACGCCGTCGCGTTCTGCGGTCCGGCCGGGGACGTGCACCACCTCGACGTGCGCTTCGTCGCGGTCGCGCCCGCCGACGCCGTGCACGCGGTCAGCGATGAGTCGCTCGACGTGCGCTGGTGGCCGGTGGACGCGCTGCCCGACCCCGAGCCCGACCTCGTCGAGCTGGTCGCGCTGGCCCGCGCACGCATCCTCTGATCCGCGATGGGTAGCGCTGGTCGCCGTCCTCGAGACGTAGGTCAGTCGACCTCGTCGCCGTCGCCCGGCGGGGGCTCCAGCCGGGCGGCGGTCGACCAGCCGATCAGGTAGCCCTTGGCCCGCTCGGCCTGCGGGTAGCGGTCGACCCACGCCCAGAAGGCCGCGTCGTGGCCGGACTCGAGCAGGTGCGCGAGCTCGTGGATCAGCACGTAGTCGATCACCCACGCCGGCATGCCCTGGAGCCGTGCCGACAGCCGGATGGTCCGGTCACCGGGCGTGCAGGACCCCCACCGTGACTGCTGGTTCCCGACCCAGCGCACCGACTCCGGGGTCGCGATGCCACCGAGGTAGCGGTCGTTGAGGTCCTGGGCCCGCTTCATCAGGTCGGCGTCGCTCGGCTTGCGCCGCTTCTCGGACTTCTCGAGGCGGGCGAGCATCGTCTCGACCCACTCGGCCTCCTCCTTGCGACTCAGGGAGGCGGGGATCATCACCACGACGCGGTCGCCGTCGCGGTAGGCCGAGACGGTACGGCGGCGTCGCTTCGAGCGACGTACCTCCACCTCGGGCCGGGCCATGACGAGAACTTAGCCGTTCGCCCAGGCCAGGAGACGCTCCTTCGGCCAGGTGTTGACGATCCGATCGGCGTCGATGCCGGCCTCCTCGGCCCGCTCGCAGCCGTAGACCTGGAAGTCGAGCTGCCCGGGCGCGTGCGCGTCGCTGTCGATCGAGAAGAGGCAGCCGAGGTCGCGGGCCAGCTCGAGCAGCCGGGTCGGCGGGTCGCGGCGTTCGGGTCGGGAGTTGATCTCGACCGCGACGTCGTGCTCGACGCAGGCCTGGAAGACGGTCTTCGCGTCGAACTGCGACTCGGCCCGGGTCCCCCGGTTGCCCATCACCATCCGCCCGGTGCAGTGGCCGAGCACGTTGGTGCGCGGGTTCTCGACCGCGCCGATCATCCGCCTCGTCATGTCCGTCGCGTCCATCTTGAGCTTCGAGTGGACACTGGCGACGCGGACGTCGAGGCGGCCGAGCAGCTCGTCGGTCTGGTCGAGCGACCCGTCGTCGAGGATGTCGACCTCGATCCCCTTGAGCAGGGTGAACCCGTCGCCCAGGTGGTCGTTGACGGCCTCGACCACCCCGAGCTGGCGGGTGAGCCGCTCCGGGCTGAGCCCGTGGGCGACCGTCAGTCGGGGCGAGTGGTCGGTGAGCACGAGGTAGTCGTGACCGAGCTCCATCGCGGTGAAGGCCATCTCCTCGATCGGGGAGCCCCCGTCGGACCAGTCGGAGTGGGAGTGCAGGTCGCCGCGCAGGGCCGCCCGGAGCTCGGCTCCCCCGGCGGTCAGCGGGCCGCCGTGGTCGCGCTCGAGCGCGGCCAGCCGCTCGGGGACGACGCCGCGGACCGCCTCGGTGATCACCTTCGCCGAGCTGGCGCCGATGCCCGGCAGCTGGGTGAGCGTGCCGTCCTCGACGGCGGCCTCCACGTCGCCGGCCGGCATCGGCAGGATCGTGGCGGCCGCCCCGCGGAAGGCCTTCACCTTGTAGGTGTCCTCCCGCGCCCGCTCCAGCAGGAACGCGATCCGGCGCAGCGCCGCCACCGGACCGCCGTCGTACGCCTCCGCCACGCGAAATCCTCCGAACTGTTTTTCGTCCACACCCCGTGGACCGCCATTGTCGCTGGTCAGCGGCGGGGAGGCCCGCCCGGAACCCGGGCTCTCCACAGGTGACTCCCGGGTATACCCCCCGTCCTCCACCGTCCTGAGCGTTCCTCCACAGGTTTATCCACAACGTTGTCCACAGGCTGGGGGTCCGCCGCGTTGACCCCCTGCCCCCGGGCTCCTACCGTGAGCGGCAGATGAGGCCCCCGGCCCGTCAACCGGACACTCGCAAGGGGAAGGCACGTGTCCGCACGACGGGCCGGGGGCCTCTTCATCTGCTCACACCCCGGTGAAGACCGCCGGGCGCTTCTCCTGGGCGGCGCGGATGCCCTCCTGGAGGTCGGCGGTCGCCAGCGTGATCGGCTGGGCCATCGCCTCCCACTGCACGCAGCTCTCGAAATCGGCGTGCCCGCCGTCGACCAGCGCCAGCTTGGTCAGCCGGCTGGCGATCGGGGCGGTCGCGGCGATGCCGGCCGCGGTGGCGAGCACCTCGTCGTCGAACGACGCCGGCTCGATGACCCGCGAGACCAGGCCCAGGCGGAGCGCTTCGTCGGCATCGACCACGCGGCCGGTCAGCAGCAGGTCGCGGGCGTGGGCCGCCCCGACCACGTTCGGCAGCAGGTAGGTGCCGGCCATGCCGGCGTGCATCCCGAGCTTCACGAACGGCACGCCCATCCGGGCCCCGGCCGCGGCGTACCGGAGGTCGCAGGCCAGCGCGAGGCAGAGGCCGGCGCCGATGGCGGGACCGTTGATCGCCGCGATCGTGGGCACCTCGAGCTTCCGGATCGACAGCCAGGCGCGATAGAACGCGATCATCCGGGTGCGCAGGTAGTCGACCGACGCGTCCGGCTCGCCGGCGATCCACGACGTGTTGCCGCCGGAGCAGAAGGCGGAGCCCTCGCCGGTGACCACGACGGCGCGCAGGGACCGGTCGGCGGCGAGCTCGTCGACCGCCTCGATCCACGACGCGGTCATCGCGTCGGACATCGCGTTGCGCTGGTCGGGGTTGTCGAGGGTGAGCACGGCGACCCCGTCGGAGGGACGTTCGAGCCGGAGATGAGTGAGTTCGGGCATGCGCTCAACGTACTCATCCGGCACGCCGAGCGCCGTGACCCGATTCACCGCGCCGAGCAGTGATCGGTGTGCCTCCTACGCCTGCGCCCAGGCGTGTCGTAGGGTCGTGACGGTTCGGCGGCACCCGTCACCGAACTTCCGGCGGGTCTTCCCCTTTTCCCCGTCGCGACGACCGAGTAATGAATAGGCAAGGAGGCCGTCATGGCGGAGACCTGGAGCGGCGAGTTCTACTGCGTGAAGTGCAAGGAGAAGCGCGAGGCTGAGGGCGAGGTCAGGGTCAACGACAAGGGCACCCGGATGGCGAAGGCTGTCTGCCCCGTCTGCGGCACGAACCTCAACCGCATCCTCGGCAAGGCCTGACGCACGACGCGTAAGCGCCCCACGAGCTGATGACGGCGGCGCCGGCTCGGTCACCACGACCGAGCCGGCGCCGCTGTCGGCATTTTCCGCCGAGGTGGCACCGACTCGACGCGAGGCCTGTGGATGACGCGGACCGACCCGTGCGCGGTGGGTAGGGACCAGCCATGCAGCTGCGACCCGGACTCCACGTCACCCGCCGCGACGACGACCACCTGCAGGTCGGGGTCGACCCGCCCTGGCGCCTGGTGGTGCCCGACGAGCCCGACGTACGCCGCCTCCTCGACGACCTGAGCGGCGGCCGGCCGGCGGACCCGGAGACCGCGTCCGGCCACCGGGTGCTCCGCGCGCTGCTGGCCGCGGACATGCTCGTCGACCCCGCGCTCCGCTCAGAGACCGCCCGGCGACGCGCCGCGGCGCCGGTCTCGGTCGAGGCGGCCGGCCAGGAGGCGGGCGACGCGGTCCGGCTGCTCCGGGCCGCCGGCTGCCCGGTCGTCTCGCCCCACGAGGCGACGGTGGCCCTGCTGGTGGCCGAGGGCGAGCCACGGCGCGACCTCGTCGACGCCCACCTGCGCGACGGCCGCGCCCACCTGCCGGTCGCAGCCACCCCGCGGGGCTTCGTGCTCGGGCCGTTCGTGGTGCCCGGCGCAACGGCCTGCGTGCGCTGCGTCGACGCCCACCACGGCACGCACGACCCGCGCCGCGCGGTCGTGGTCGAGCAGCTGGCCGGGCTCGGTGCCGGCCCGCGCGACCCCGCGCTCGCCGCGATCGCGACCGCGTGGGCGGTCCGCGACGTGCTGGCCTACGTCGACGGCGACCAGCCGTCGACGTGGTCGGCGACGGTCGGGCTCGGCCCCGACCTCGAGCCGGCCCGGCGCGCGTGGGCGCGGCACCCGCACTGCGGCTGCGCGTGGGACCTGGCCGTCAGCGGCTGATCACCAGAACTCGGTGTCGAGCTTGCCCTCCATCGCGCGCAGATGCGTGCGCGAGCAGTCGTCGCAGTACACGTTCTTCCGGCCCTTCTCGACCGAGGTGGTCCAGGTCAGGGTCGACGCCACGTCGGCTTCCTGACGTCCACAGAAGCTGCAGGTCAGCACGTCCTCGAGGGTACCCCTGAGCTGCCGAGAGCCGGGTACGGCGACCTGGTGGTCGTCGTACCCGGCTCTGTGTCGGACACCCGCGATCAGGGTGTGGCCGGTCGGTCCTTACAGCGCGCGGGCGAGAGCGAGTCGAGCCTGCTGCGCGGCCCGCTCGGCCTTGCGGCTGAGCCGGCGAGCCCGGGCCAGCTGGTGGCCGAGCCGAAGCTGCTGCGCCTCTCCCAGGCGCGCGGACATTTGTGCGCGGGCCAGATTTTCGTGCAAGAGATTCATCTCGTGACTTCCGTTCGGGTTCGAGTTCGTGGTGGTGGTGTTCATCGGGTTCTTCCTCGTGCGTAGCGGCGCTCAGAGCGTCCGGGCGAGCGCGAGACGGGCCTGCTGCGCGAGCTGCTCGGCCTTGCGACCGGAGCGGAGCACGCGGGACAGCTGGCGTCCCGGCCGGCACTGCTGTGCCTCACCCAGGCGGGCGCTGATCTGCGCGCGTACCAGGTCGTCGTGGTGGATGTTCATGGCAGGTCCTTTGACGTCGTTGTCGAAGAGATGGAGGTTGTCGGTCGGGTCGTGCTGGTCAGGAAGCGGGAGTGCCGGTGGATCAGGCGGCCGCTTCGTTCTTGCGGGGACGGCCGCGGGGCCGCTTGCGGGGGATCACCACTCCCTGGAGGAAGAGCTGGCCACCCCAGACGCCCCAGGGCTCACGGCGTTCGAGCGCACCGTCGAGGCACAGCGCCTGGACCGGGCAGGCCAGGCAGAGGGCCTTGGCGTCCTCCACATCGGCGGGCGACTCGGCGAACCACAGCTCCGGGTTGTTGACCCGGCACGGCAGCAGTTCTTCGTCCACCTGGCCGGCTGTGTCGTGGAGCTGGCCGAGGCTGACATCGGCAGTGGTCCCATCGGTGCGGACGAGTTCGCTGACAGTCATGTTTTTCACCTCCTTCTTCTGACCTGATCGCGTGGGTGTTGCGGTGAGTCGTGGTCCGAGAAACAGAAAGGCCGCGGATCCCGGGTTTCGGGTTCCGCGGCCTGGAGGCTGCCGATGCTGTTGGTCTCAACAGTTCGGTGGTCTCCAGGCAGAGGTACCCGGGAAGTAGGCCGAGCCCATGTCGCCCGTGAGGACGGCCTTGGTGCCCGTGATGCCGGCGACGAGATCCCGCTCGATGCGGCGGCCAGCGGACACAGTGGTGCCCTGGACGTCGACGAGGCGCGCGCACGCGACGACCGTGTGGACGTCGAAGGCGTGGCCGGAAACGGGCATGCCGAAGCCGGACGGGATCTGAGCCGTCATCCGGAGCTTGATGTTGTTCACAATGGCCACCTCCTTCGGTTCGTCGTGCGCCGATCTTGTCAGGATCGTCATGCGCTGCTGTGCTTGCCCGGGAAAACTATCGTGTGCCGCCGGTAATGGGCAAACGATTTAATGGGTATTTCTCGAAAAAAGTCTGATGCGTCCGGTCCGGCCCCCGGGGAGGCCGTCAGCCGACCACGGTGAGGACGTCCTCGCCGTACCGCTCGAGCTTCGCCTGACCGATGCCGCTGATCCGCAGCAGCGCCTCGGGACTGCGCGGCTTGTGCTCCGCGATCAGCTGCAGGGTCGCGTCGGTGAAGACGACGAACGCCGGCACCTCCTCCTCGCCGGCCCGGTCGCGGCGCCACTCGCGCAGTCGCTCGAAGAGCTCCTCGTCGTAGGACGCCGGGCAGTCCGCGCAGCGGCCGCGCTTCTTCTCCGCCCCGGTCGAGAGCGGCTTGCCGCACTCGCGACAGCTCATCACCTTGCGCCCGCGCGGTGCCTCGCGCGCGCCGCGGGCCTCGTCGGGCAGCAGCCGGTCGAGGAACCGGGACGGCTTGCGGGTCGCGCGGCCGCCGGGGTTGCGGGCCTGGGCCCACGACAGCGCGAGGTCGACGCGGGCGCGCGTCATCCCGACGTAGAGGAGCCGGCGCTCCTCCTCGATCGCGGCCGGGGTGTCGGCGTAGGTGATCGGCAGGGTGCCGTCCTGGAGGCCGCAGAGGAACACGGTGTCCCACTCGAGGCCCTTGGCGGCGTGGAAGGTGGCGAGCGTGACGCCGTCGGCGACCGGGGCGTGCTGCTCGGAGGCGCGGCGGTCGAGGTCGTCGACGAACACGTTGAGGTCGGCGTCGGGGTGGGCCAGGGCGAACTCGGTCGCCTGGTGGAACAGCGCCTGCCAGGACTCCCAGCGGTCGCGGGTCTGGCCGCGGGCGGTCGGCGCCTCGGCGCTCCAGCCCATGCCGGCCAGGGTGCCGTGCACGGCGTCGACCCAGCTGTCGGACGACTCGGCCTCACCGGAGCGGGCCGCACCGCGGAGCCGCGTGACCGCCTCGCGCACCTCGGGCCGGTCGAAGAAGCGGGCGGCACCGCGCACGACGTACGGCAGGCCGCGCGCGGAGAGCGCCTCCTCGAACGCCTCGGAGAGGGCGTTGATGCGGAAGAGGATCGCCACCTCGCTCAGGGGGCGCCCGGCGTCGCGCAGCCGGGTGATCTGGGCCGCGACCGCCTCGGCCTCGGCGACCTCGTCGGGGCGAGGCGTGTAGGTCACCGTCGGGCCGGACGGGCGCTGCGCGCGCAGCTCGACGCCGCGGCTGGCCGAGCCCGCGAGCAGCGCGTTGGCGGCCGTCACCACTTCGGGGGTCGAGCGGTAGTTGCGGACCAGCTCGATCGAGGTCGTGCCGGGGAACTTGGCCCGGAAGTCGCGCAGGTAGTCGGCGTTGGCGCCGGCGAAGGAGTAGATCGTCTGGGCCGGGTCACCGACCACGCAGAGCTCGTTGCGGCCGCCGAGCCACAGGTCGAGCAGCGCGGACTGGATCGGGGAGACGTCTTGGAACTCGTCGACGACAAACCACTTGTACTGCCGGCGGACCTGGGCCGCGACCCGCTCGTCGTCGGCGAGCATCCCGGCGGTGAGGAGCAGGACGTCCTCCATGTCCATCCGGCCCTGGCCGCGCTTGACCTCCTCGTAGCTGCCGAACACGCGGCCGACGGTCTCCGGGTCGTGGCCGGTGACGGTGCGCCCGCGGGCGAGCGCCACCGCGGCGTAGTCGTCGGGGTGGACGTTGCTGACCTTGGCCCATTCGACCTCGGAGGCGAGGTCGCGCAGCAGCGCCTGGTCGGCGGGGAGCCGCTGGCGCCGCACGGCCGTCGCGAGCAGGCCGATCTTGGACTCGATGAGCGTGGGCAGCTCGGTGCCGTGGGCGTGCGGCCAGAAGTAGCGCAGCTGGCGGAGCGCGGCCGAGTGGAAGGTCCTCGCCTGCACCGGGCCCGCTCCCAACGCGCGCAAGCGCCCCCGCATCTCGCCGGCGGCGCGGGTGGTGAAGGTGACCGCCAGGACCTCGGTGGGGGCGTAGACGCCGGTGGCCACACCGTGCGCGATCCGGTGGGTGATCGCCCGGGTCTTGCCGGTGCCGGCTCCGGCGAGCACCCGGACCGGTCCGCGCAGCGCCTCGGCGACCTGGCGCTGCTCGGGGTCGAGCGCGGCGAGCAGGTCGGGGGCGAGGGCCATGCGGGGGAACAACTCCTCAGACGGGATGGTTCTATCGGCGAGACGTTCCAAACCCTAGACGCCGGAGGCGACAGTCCGAATGAGCGGTTCCTTCACGATGTACTCCACCCCGTGGTGTGGCTACTGCCACCGTCTCAAGGGCCAGCTCGACCGCGAAGGCATCGCGTTCGACATCGTGGACATCGAGCAGAATCCCGAGGCGGCGCAGATCGTCGAGTCCGCCAACAACGGCAACCAGACCGTCCCCACCCTGGTCTACTCCGACGGCTCCGCGCAGACGAACCCGTCGCTGGCCCAGGTCAAGGACAAGCTCGCCTCGCTGGCCGTCTGACGCAGTGCGGGTTTCACCGGGCACCCGGTGAAACCCGCACGACACGCCGACGAGTCACGGCGTGTCGTGCGGCTTTGGCACGACAAGTACGGCGTACGGCGTGCTCACCACTGGCCGGGGAGCGGACCGCCGTACCAGTGCTCGACCAGGGAGCGGCTGATCGAGATGCCGCCGGGGAGCACGAGGGTGCCGGCCTCGGCGAGCTCCTTCATCTGCGCGCGGGTGAACCAGCGCGCCTCCTCGATCTCGTGCTCGTCGACGGTCACCTCGGTCGTCGTCGCCCGGGCGACGAACCCCAGCATCAGGCTGGCCGGGAGCGGCCAGGGCTGGTTGCCGAAGTACTCCACGTCGCCGATCTCGATGCCGACCTCCTCGGCGACCTCACGCCGTACGGCGTCCTCGAGCGTCTCGCCCGGCTCGCAGAAGCCGGCCAGGGTGGAGAAGCGCCCCTCCGGCCAGACCGCCTGGCGGCCGAGCAGGCAGCGCTCCTCCTCGGAGCCCGGCTCCCCCGACGTGACGACCATGATCACCGCGGGGTCGGTGCGCGGGAACTGCGTGTGGCCCTCGGAGCACACCAGCTCGTGACCGGCCTTGGTCGGCTCGAGCGGCCGGGCGCAGCGCGGGCAGAAGCGGGTCACGAAGAGCCACTCCGCCAGCCCCAGCGCGTGGAAGACCAGCGGCGCGCTCGCGAGCGTGTCGTCGGCCAGGTGGGGCAGCAGGCCGCGCAGCGGCAGCCACTCCCCCTTCTCCGCCGTCGAGGCCGCGGCGTCGGCGATCAGCGCGAACCACGCCCGCCCGTCGTGCTCCCCCAGCAGCACCCGCAGCCCGTCCGGGGCGTCGGCCGGGGACACCCAGTCGATGCGACCGTCGACCGGCTTGATCCGGGTGCCGGACACGACCAGGACCCGGGTCTCCGGGTCGGACCAGCGCTGCTCGAGCCAGTCGTCGTCGGCCCGGTGGACGCCGAGCCGGTCGTGCGGGTTGGCGGAGAGCAGCTCATGCGGGTATGTCACTCGGACGAGACTAGTTCTAGGCTCGCGCCGGTGAGCACCCACATCGGCGCCCAGCCCGGCGACATCGCCCCCCTCGTCCTGATGCCCGGCGATCCGCTTCGGGCGAGGTGGATCGCGGAGACCTTCCTCGACGACGCGCGCTGCTACACCGAGGTCCGCGGCATGTACGGCTACACCGGCACCTGGCGCGGCCACCCCGTCTCCGTGCAGGGCTCCGGCATGGGCCAGCCGTCACTGGCGATCTACGCCAACGAGCTCTACTCGGAGTACGACGTGCAGTCGGTCATCCGGGTCGGCTCCTGCGGCGCCCTGACCGAGAAGCTCGCCGTCCGCGACATCGTGATCGCCTCCGGCGCCTGCACCGACTCGTCGATGAACCGGATCACCTTCGGCGGGCTCGACTACGCGCCGGTCGCCGACTTCGGCCTGCTGCACGCGGCGTACGGCGCTGCGTCCGGACGCGACGGCGTGCACGTCGGCCTGATCTACAGCAGCGACTCGTTCTACCCGTCGCGGCCCGAGCTCTCGGCGCGGATGGTCGAGTACGGCGTGCTCGCGGTCGAGATGGAGGCCAGCGCCCTCTACACGCTGGCCGCGAAGCACGGCCGCCGCGCGCTGGCGATCTGCACGGTCTCCGACCACATCGTCACCGGCGAGCAGACGACGTCGCAGGAGCGCGAGCAGACCTTCGGCGCGATGGTCGAGCTCGCGCTCGAGGCCGGGCTCGCTCAGAGCTGAGCCCGCAGCCGGTCGAGTGCCTCGTGGGTCAGCCAGGCGGCGAACGCCTCCGTGTCGACCGCGAGGTTGGGCGGCAGGGTGATGGTCCCGGGCCGATCCCGCCGGCGCCGACCGGCGAGGCGCACCACCCACGACCGCGACCCCACCCAGGCGTCGTAGAACTCGTCGCTGACCACGATCGCGATCCACCGGTTGTGGCTCGCGGAGTAGGCGATCGCGCCGGACAGCTCCCCCCAGGGCACCCGCAGCACGCCGTGCCGGACCGTGATGCCCTCGGCGTCCACGAGCACGACGGGTGAGGCCCACGACCCGAGCCGCAGGACCTGCTGGACGGACATCACCAGCAACGGGACGGTGATCAGCATCAGGAGCGCGCCCACGACCCGGATGCCGACGCCGTCCGCGAGCAGCAGGCAGGCCACCGAGATCATGCCCATGTAGAGCCCGACGACGGCGTAGAGCCACGACCGCCACCGCTTCACGTCGACGGCCACCCGCCCGGAGCTGCGCAGCTCGACGCTCCACGCGACGCCCTGCGGATCCGTCGTCACCATGGCCGTCGTCTGCCACCGGACGGCGCGCGCGAAACATCCGTGCGGCCGGCGGTGTTCTCCCACCGTGGAGATCTACGACGCGGTGGTCATCGGTGCGGGCCAGGCCGGCCTGTCGACGTCGTACCACCTCAAGCGGCGTGGGATCTCCCACGTGGTGCTCGACGCCGACGACGCGCCCGGCGGCGCGTGGCAACACCGCTGGGACTCGCTGACCATGCACGACGTGCACGGCATCGCGTCGCTCCCCGACTCCGCGCCACCGGGGACGACGGACGGGCGCGCCAACACCGTGGTGCCGGCGTACTTCGCCGACTACGAGCGCACCCACGACCTGCCCGTCGTCCGGCCGGTGCGTGTCGACAGCGTCACCGACGACGGCCTGCTCGTCGTGCACGCGGGCGACCGCACCTGGAGGACCCGCACGCTGGTGAACGCCACCGGCACCTGGTCGCACCCGTTCGTGCCGCGCTACCCGGGCATGGACACGTTCCGCGGCGAGCAGCTGCACACGGTCGACTTCCCCGGAGCCGACCGCTTCCGCGGCAGGCGCGTGGTCGTCGTCGGCGGGGGCGCGTCGGCCGTCCAGTTCCTCGGTGAGCTGGCGCCCGTCACCGAGACGCTCTGGGTGACGCGCCGCGAGCCGGTCTGGCGGACGGACGAGTTCAACCCCGACCGCGGCCGCGAGGCAGTCGCGCTGGTGGAGGAGCGCGTCCGCCGTGGCCTCCCGCCGGCCAGCGTCGTCAGCGTCACCGGGCTGGCGCTGCGCGAGCAGGAGCGCGAGGCCGAGCGGCTCGGCGCCTACGAACGGCACCCGATGTTCGCGTCGGTCGAGCCGGACGGCGTGCGCTTCGCGGACGGGTCGTTCGAGCCGGCCGACGCGATCCTCTGGGCCACCGGCTTCCGGCCGGCCGTCACCCACCTCGCACCCCTGCACCTGCGCTCCGAGCACGGCGGCATCCAGCTCGACGGCACCACCGCCGTCGCCGACCCGCGGGTCCAGCTGGTCGGCTACGGCCCCTCGGCGAGCACGATCGGCGCCAACCGGGCCGGCCGCGCCGCGGCCCGCGGGGTCGCGACCTGGCTGGGTCAGGAAGGGTCGAGGATCGCCTCGAGCGCCTGACGGTCCGGCAGGTCGGGCGGCTCGACCAGGTCGCCGGTGCGGACGTAGTAGAACGCCGCGCGCACCGACTCGAGCGGCACGTCGTGCAGCTCGGCCCAGGCCAGCCGGTAGATGCCGAGCTGGAGCGGGTCGGCGGTGGCGCCCCGGTTGGTCTTCCAGTCGACCAGCAGGTAGCCACCGTCCTCGGCGTACACGGCGTCGATCCGCCCCCGCACGACCTGGCCCGCGAGCACCAGCGCGAAGGGTGCCTCCACCTGGTGGGGCGTACGGGTCGCGAAGGGGCCGGCCTCGAAGGTCGCGATCAGGTCCTCGAGGTCGGTGTCGTCGTCGATGCCGGCGTCGGCGCGGCCCGGCAGGTCGCCGTAGTCGAACAGGTCCTGCTGGTCGAAGCGCGCCTCGACCCAGGCGTGGAAGCGGGTGCCGAAGCGGGCCGCCGACGACGGCGGTCGCGGCATCGGCCGCGCCAGCTCGCGCGCGAACGTCTCGGGGTCTGCGTGCAGCCGGCCGAGCGCGGTCGCCGACAGGCTGCTCGGCAGGGGTACGGCGATGTCGGAGCTGCGGTCGCGGCGCGCCTCGGTGAGCAGCCGGTCGAGCTCGGCGTCCCAGTCGCCGACGCGCGCCGACTCGATCATGTCGAGGCCGTGGTCCTGCCCCGCCGCGTCGATCTCGCGCACCCGCCGGGCTGCCTCGATGCGCAGCGCCGCCTCGCGGCCGGTGCCGGTCGGCGGCCAGGGACGGGACGGGTCGACGGCGGCGTAGGGGTTGGGGTCGCCCTTCTGCGGCTTGTCGAGCCAGCCGTCGACCGGCTCACCCCAGGCGAGGAGCTGGTCGCGCACCGTCTCCTGGTAGGGCGACGGACCGAACGGCGTGGCGCGCGGGCTCCACAGGTAGGACGTGACCGAGAGGTGGTGGGCGGCGCGGGTGAACGCGACGTAGCCGAGCCGCAGCTCCTCCTCCGCGTCGTGGGCGCGGGTGTCGGCGCGGTACGCGTCGAGCGCGGCCTTGTCCCAGCCGTGGAGCTGCGGCAGGTCCGGGGCGTCGCCGCGCAAGGGCGCCGGCAGGATCGACGGGGACGACGTCCACAGGGTCCGCGAGCGGTTGGACGGGAAGCGGGTCTCACAGACGCCGACGAGGAAGACCGAGTCCCACTCGAGGCCCTTGGAGCGGTGCACGGTCAGCAGCTTGACCGAGTCGGCCTCGGTCGGGGTGGCGATGTCGAGACCGTTGCCCTGGTCGTCCTCGGCGGTCAGGTAGGCCAGCAGCGCGGGCAGCGTGACGTCGCCGTCGACGGCCTGGAACTCCGCCACCGCCTTCACGAACAGGTCGAGGTTGTCGCGGCGCGCGGTCGCCGCCGGACTGACCGCGGAGGCGAGCTCGACGTCGGTGCCGCTGGTGTCGATGATGCGGCGGACGATGTCGAGCAACGGCTCACCGACGGTCGTGCGCAGCATCCGCAGCTCGCTCGCCAGGAGTGCGAACCGCTCCCGCGCCTCGGCTGAGTACGGTGCGTCGCCCGGATCGGCGAGGGCGTCGTCCAGCGACGGGATCTCGGCCGGGTCGATGCCGTCGGCGATGTCGAGCAGGTGCTCGGTGATCGTCGCCGAGTCGCCACCGCGACCCTGCCGGCCGGCGATCTCGGTGGCCCGGCGGCTCAGCAGCCGCAGGTCACGCGGGCCGATCGCCCAGCGCGGGCCGGTGAGCAGGGTGAGCAGCGACGCGTTGGCCGTGACGTCGTGGAGCAGGTGGAGGGTCGCGACGATCTCGGCGACCTCGGGCAGCCGGAGCAGGCCGGACAGGCCGACGATCTCGACCGGGATCCCGGCACCGGTCAGCGCGTCGAAGACGTCCTCGGCGTGCGCGTTGTCGCGGGTGAGGACGCCGATCTTCGCCCAGCCCCCAGGATCAGGCCGAGCGCCGTGCGCTGCCGTCACCGCCTCGACCAGCGCGTCGAGCTCGTCGCCGTGCGTCTCGAACACGCGCAGCGCGACGGAGCCGGCGTCGGCCTCCGGCTTCGCGACCAGGGGCTCGACCTGGCCGTACCTGTCGTAGAGCGGCGCGGCGAGCCGGTTGGCGACCTCGAGGATGCGCGCATCGGAGCGCCGGTTGACCGTCAGCGGGTAGACCGGCACGGGCCCGGCCTGGGACGGGAACGTGTCGGCGAAGTTGAGGATGTTGGACACCGACGCGCCGCGCCAGCCGTAGATCGCCTGGTTGGGGTCGCCGACCGCGGTGACGGCGTGGCCCCCGCCGAAGAGCCGCGAGAGCATGGTCGCCTGGGCGACCGAGGTGTCCTGGTACTCGTCGAGCAGCACGACCTTGAACCGGGACCGCTCCAGCGCACCGACGTCGGGCTGCTCGCTGGCGAGCCGCGCGCCGAGCTCGATCTGGTCGGAGAAGTCCATCAGCCCGAGGTCTCGCTTGAGCCGCCGGTAGGCCTCCACCAGCCCGAGCAGCTCACCGCGGCGATTGATCGCGAAGATCGCCTTCTCGGGGCCCTCGCGGTAGGTGGTGCGGTTCTTGCCGGCGACCTCCTCGGCCAACGCCCGCTCGAACTGCACCCGGGCGTCCGTGTCGAGCGCGCGCACGTCGTCGGGCGAGACGAGGTGCTCGCTCATCGCGCTGTCGAGGGCGAGGAGGTTCTGGATCGCGGTCGCGGGGTGGTCGGTGAGGTGCCGGACGTCGCCGGTGAACCGGTCGACCGCCCGGGCGCCGAGCTGGTAGCGCGCCGCGTCGGTGATCACCCGGGTGTCGGGCTCGTGCCCGATCCGCAGCCCGTGGTCGGTGAGCAGCCCGGCGGCGTACGCGTTGTAGGTCAGGACCGTCGGCTCGAGGACGTCCTCGCCTTCGTCGACCTCCTCCAGCGCCCCGGCGGTGCGCAGCGCCGTGCGGATCCGGTGGCGCAGCTCGCTCGCGGCCTTGGTCGTGAAGGTCAGGCCGAGCACCTCGTCGGGGCGCACCTGGCCGGTCACGACGAGGTAGACCACGCGGGCGGCCATCAGCGTGGTCTTGCCGGAGCCGGCACCGGCGATCACCACCGCGGGCGAGAGGGGGGCCGAGATCGCGGCCCACTGCTGGTCGCTGGGCGCGTACGGCGTCTTCATCACCCGGGCGAGGTCGTCGGGGGCCTCGATGCTGACCGTGGTCACTGCGACGTCACCGACCCGGCGCCCTTGATCGGGCAGATCGGCACGAAGCTGCACTCGCGGCAGTGCTGACCCGCCACCGCCGGGAACTCCTCGGCGCGCAGCAGCGACGCCGTGTGGCGGAGCCGGTCGCGCAGCAGCTCGCGGTCGGGGCCGTCCTCGGGCTGCGCGGCCTGCGACTGGACGACCGCCTCCGGGCCGCCGTCGAGGATGCCGAGCTGCACCAGCTCCGCGCCCCCGGCGTGGGCCTCTCCCCCGGTCAGCTCGTCGACGGCGCCGTGGTCGACGGCGTACTGGTAGAGCCCGAGCTGCACGTGGGACTCGACCGACTTGGTGCTGGGCTTGGTACGGCCCGTCTTGAGGTCGACGACGACGACGTTGCCGTCGGCGTCGAGCTCGATCCGGTCGGCGTAGCCGGACAGCGTCACCCGCTCGCCGTCCTCGAGCTCGACCACGGTCTCGAACTTCGCCTCGGTCTCGAGCAGCCGCCGCGGATTGGCGACGTGCCAGCGCAGGAACCGGCCGAGCGCGGCCCGCACGCGCTCGTGCTCGCGGGCCTTCGACCAGGGGGTGCGGAAGTCGAGCCGGTCCCACACCGCGTCGACATGGGTCATCAGGATCTCGACTCCGGTGTCGACGTCACCGCCGGTGTCGATCTCGCCGGCAGCGACGCGCTGCGCCAGCGCGTGGAGCAGCTCGCCGAGGTTGGCCGACTGGTGGGCGCGCGCGACACCACCGGCCTCGCGCTCCAGGAACCACTGGGTCGGGCAGACCCCCAGCGACTCGAGGATGCTCGCGGAGACGGGCACCGGCTGGTCCGGGTCGCGCACCGGCTGGACCGACCGGCTGGCTGCGCGGGTGCCCCACCAGGTCGCCGGGTCGGCGCTGGGCACCAGGGCCCGCTCGCCGACCGACTCGCCCGCCAGGCGCGCCAGCCGGCGGGCCGCGGCGTCGCGGAGCGGCTCGCTGGTGGCGGGGTCGGCGAGGGTGCGTCGCAGCTCGCTCACCAGGCCGGCCATCGACAACGGTCGGAGGGGTCGGCCGACGACCTTCTCGACGGTGACACCGAGCTCGTCGAGGAAGCGGGACGGCTGCTCGCCGTCGTCCTCGGCGGAGGCCACCGCGGTGACGACCAGGCGCTGGCGGGCGCGCGTGCACGCGACGTAGAAGAGCCGGCGCTCCTCCATGAGCAGCTCGCGCGGCGACACCGGCGGGACGATGCCGTCCTCGCCGATCCGGTCGGCCTGGAGCAGCGTCGAGCGGCGACGCAGGTCGGGCCACCCCTCCTGCTGCACGTGGGCGACGACGACCAGCCGCCACTCCAGGCCCTTGGACCGGTGGGCGGTCAGGAGGCGTACGGCGGCGCCGCGCGCGCCGCGGTCGGCCAGGGTGTCGGCGGGGATCTGCTGCTGCACCAGCGTCGCCAGGAAGGCGCGCACCCCGACGTGGTCGCGCTGCTCCTCGGCGCGGGCGGCGACCTCGAAGAGCGCGCACACGGAGTCCAGGTCGCGGTGGGCGCGGCGGGCGGCACCCCCGCCGAGGTCCACCGAGCGGCGCAGCCGGGCCGGCCAGCCGGTGCGCGACCAGAGCATCCAGAGCAGCTCCTCGGCGGACGCACCGCTCGCGAGGTCGGCGCGCGCGTCGACCAGCAGCTGGGCCAGCGCGCGGGCACGCACCACCTCGGGGCCCGGCAGACCGTCGAGACAGCCGGGCTCGACCACCGCAGCGCGCACCAGCTCGCGCGACGTGCGTGGCGGGCGGTCCTCGGCCTTGCTCTGCTCCTTCTCGAGCGCCCGCAGCTGCCGGCCCAGCCGGCGTACGTCGCCGGCGTCGAGCCCGCCGAGCGGCCCCAGCAGCAGCGCCTCCGCGCGCGCGGCGTCGAGGTAGTCGACGTTCTCGACGCCGCCCTTCAGCTGCGGGGCGTCGAGGTTGACGACCGCGCGCAGCCCGTCGAGCAGCGGCAGCACCGCGGGGTCGCGGACCAGGGGCACCTCGTCGCTGGCGACCTCGACCGGCACGCCGGCCGCACCGAGCGCACGACGCAGCGGCGGGATCGACGTGCGACCCGAGCGGACCAGCACCGCCATGTCATCCCACGCGATGCCGTCCTCGAGATGGGCGCGGCGCAGCAGGTCGGCGAGGTGCTCCGCCTCGGCGCGTTCGGTGTCGAAGGTGCGCACGACGACGCGCCCGTCGCCCAGCGGGCCGGAGACCGCCTGCGGGTCGAGGAACGCCTGGCGTGCCTCGAGGGGGATCGAGCCCGGCAGCGCGAGCCGGTGGGCCAGCCGCTGCGACGCCACCAGCACCCGCGGCCCGAAACGGCGGGTGGCGCGCAGCGCGACCACGTCGGCCGGGGCGCCGTCGGCGCGCGGGAACTCGGTCGGGAAGTCGAGGATGCCGCGCACCTCGGCGCCGCGGAAGCCGTAGATCGACTGGTGGGGGTCACCCACGACCGTGAGGTCGCGACCGTCGCCGGCCAGCGCGCGCAGCAGCGCGACCTGGCCCGGGTCGGTGTCCTGGTACTCGTCGACGAAGACGTGGCGCAGCCTGGCCCGCAGCTCGTCGCGGTGGACCTCCGCCTCGATGGTCGCGCGGCGGATCAGGTCGGCGTAGTCGATGGCACCCTGGCTGTCGAGGCTGTCGAGGTACTGGTCGAGGAAGAGCCCCGCGGCCACGAACTCCGGGACCCCCTCGGCCTCACCGAGGGCGCGCAGCTCCTCGCCGTCGAGGCCCTTCTCGCGGGCACGGGACAGGACCGCGTGGACCTCGCGCGCGAAGCCGCGGGTGCCGAGCGCGCGGGACAGCGAGTCGGGCCAGCGGACCGACTCGGGGTGGTCGGTGAGCAGCTCACGCAGCACGACGTCCTGCTCCGGGGCGCTGAGGAGACGCAGCGGGGCCTCGTAGAGCTCGGCCGGCGCGTAGCGGCGGATCAGGGCGTAGGCGAACGAGTGGAACGTCGAGCTGAGCGTCGTCGACATGGTGCGGCCCAAGCGGGCGGTCACGCGGTCCCGGAGCTGCTCGGCGGCCTTGCGCGAGAACGTGAGCGCGAGGATCTCGTCGGGGCGCGCTCCGCGGTGCTCGATCCGGTCGACGATCGTCTCGACGAGCGTCGTGGTCTTGCCGGTGCCGGGCCCGGCGAGCACCAGCAGGGGCCCGCCCGGGTGGTCGACGACGCGCTGCTGGTGCTCGTCGAGCGTGGGCACGTCGACGGCGACGTCGGGCCGCACGAGGCGGTACGTCGTCGGGGTCGTCGTCATGTGGCTAGCCAACCACCCGCCGCCGACACGGTCGCGCGGGCGGTCAGCCTGCGTCGTCGTCGGGGCAGTCGCCCTCGACCGGCGCGACCACCCGGAGCGTGCTCGTCCCCTTCGCCCGGACCGTCACCACCGCGCCGGTGTCGTCCTCGGTGACGTCGAACCCGCCGTAACCGCCGGGGATGTCGAGATCGTCGCCCAGCGTCCAGCCGTCCGGGACGGCGTCCTCGACCGCGGCCCGGACGTCGTCCCACGACACGTCGCGTCCGAACCACACCGGCAGCTCGTGGCTCGCCGACCAGTACACGCAGACGTCGTCCTCGACCGTGTAGCCGGCCGGGAAGTCCACGGACTCCGTCGTGCCCACGGCGTCCGCGACGGCCGAGGCGAGGTCGGCGGCGAGCGTGCCGTAGCTGTCGGGTGCGGCCTGGGCGGAGACCGCGGGATCGAGGTCGTCGTCGAGGCCGGGCGTGTCCTCGCCGCTGCACCCGGCCGACGCGCCCAGCAGGAGCAGGAGGAGGACCACCGGGGCCAGCTTAGGCACCGGCGTCCCGGAACGTGATCGTCACGGCCCCCCGGCCACCCGGCTCGGGTCGGACCTCGTCGAGGGTGACGGTCGCGACGCCGAAGAGGTCCTCGGTGTCGCCGGCGGCCAGGTCGACCCGCTTGTTCTCGCGGTCGCTGCGGATCATCAGCCGCGCCTTGCGCACACCCTGGTGCTCACCGACTGCCATCACGCCGACGCGGACCCCGGCGTACGACGGCTGCGAGCCCTGCCGGACGTCGATCGTGGAGCTCATCGGTTCCTCCCCGCGACGCTGGATGTGTCATCGAAGCTCTCGTGGAACTGCTGCTCGGTCAACCAGAGGGCCCCGGACTTGTCCTCGCCGTCGAGGGGGCCACCGTCGGGACCCCACGGGTTGACGACGTGCACCTTCAACTCGCCGTCGACCTGGCGCACGTCGTCGATGACGTAGGCGTGGTTGGGGACGACCCGGTCGTCGTCGACCTCGTCGTCGAACGGGTTGAACGTGTCGGAGGTCTCCGTCGAGACAGCGTAGATCCGGCCCTCGTCGAGGCCCTCGCGGATGTCGGACAGGCTCATGTCGTCGTGGGTCTCGGCGTGCCGCCCGGTCACCATCTCGAGCGAGTCCTGGGCGTAGCCGCCGTCGATGTCGTCGTAGTCGCCGCCCCGCATTGCGGCCGCGGCCTTCTCGTAGATCGACGCCCAGGTGGGCCGGCCGTCGGCGTCGTGCACGCCGTCGGCGATCGTCGAGGCGTCGACGGTGACGGTCACCGGCACCAGATCGCCGTCCTCCTCCCGGTAGAACGTCACCTCGTAGCTGCCGTCGGGCTGGGCCTGGATGTGCTCGCGGATCCAGTCCGGGTCGGAGGCCGCCACCGCGCCCGCGCCGGCCAGGAACCAGCAGTCGCCGATCTGGCCCTGGAAGAGGTGGGCGAGCGAGAGGTCGTCGTCGGTCAGCCCGACCGGCCCGTCGAGCGGGTCGTGCGTGCCCTTGCCGGTCGGGTCGTCGACGCTGTCGCCCGAGCCGGCCAGCCCGACGGCGCCCCACGGCAGCACCCCGGCCTCGTCGAGCCGGGACGCCGCGTCGTCACCGGCCGTGCGGACGTCGTCACGGGCACCGTCGAGCATCGCGCAGGCGCCGTCGCGCAGGTCCTTGCCGGCCGGCAGCATGGCGAGCACGACGCGCGGCGGCGCGACGAACGGCAGGTTCGGTACGCCGGCGGCGTGGGCCGCGGCCTCGACCCGCGCCGCCGCATCGTCGGCCGCCACCCGGAGGCCGGCCTCGAACTGCATGATCGCGACACCGGCGGTGGTCTTCGCGGCGGTCAGCGTGTCGGAGAAGTCGAGCAGCGCCGCCCGGGCCCGGGCGAGGCTCTCCGCTGCGGACGTCCAGCCTTCGGTGTCGAGCCGCTGCCGGGTGCGGAACGCATCGCCCGCCGCACCCACCCACTCCGGGCGGACGGCGGCGAGGTCGGCGCCCGCGTCGTTCCAGCTGTCCGCGACCGGGCGCAGGGACGCGCCTGCCTGCGCGGTGGCCGACGGGTCGCCCGGCACCAGCTCGTCGACCTGCTGCTCGAGCAGCAGGTTGGTGAAGGCGCTCACGGCCCGCCGACCAGGTCGTCGATCAGCCGGCCCAGGCCGGAGGCGGCGAAGGCGTCGGTGATCTCGTAGGTGGTGGCGGTGAACCGGAGCCCGCTCGCGATGCCCCGGGTGGCCTCGACCAGCTGGGCGGCACCGTCCTCCCAGGACGAGGCGAACGACGCCATCGCCGCCGCGAGCCCGTCATGCCCGACGTCGCCCGAGAGGTCGAGGCTCAGTCCGTCGGCCTCGCTCGCCGCAACCACGGCTTCCACCTGGTCCGCTGCCTGTCGCAGCTCCGCTGGATCGACGTCCACGAGAACCCCCGAAAAGTCCGACTGCCGGTCGTCTCATGCCCCGGCGAGCGGCTCCCGAAACGGCGGCGGGGCGGCCACAATGGCGCCCGTGAGCACCCGTACCGTCGCCATCTTGGTCTTCGACGACGTGGAGGTGCTCGACTTCGCCGGCCCCTACGAGGTCTTCAACGTCGCCAGCGAGCTCGGCGAGGGCCACCCGTTCTCGGTGTTCTCGGTCGGCCTGACCGGCGCGCCCGCCGTCGGCCGCGGCGCGTTCACCGTGCAGCCGACGTACTCGATCGACGACGCGCCGCCGCCCGACGTGCTGATCGTCCCGGGCGGTGCCGGTACCCGTCCGCTGCTGAAGGACGAGCGGCTGCTGGCCTGGGTGCGCGAGCGCGCGGCCGAGGTCGAGCTGCTGGTCTCGGTCTGCACGGGCGCGCTGGTCCTCGGGGCGGCGGGCCTGCTCGAACGGCGGCCGGCCACCACCCACCACGACGCGTACGACGAGCTGGCGGCGCTGTCGCCGACGACGCAGGTGGTGCGCGGCCAGCGGTTCGTGCGCAGCGCCGAGAGGATCCTGACCTCGGCCGGTGTCTCCGCCGGTGTCGACGCCAGCCTGCACGCCGTCCAGCTGCTCACCGGCCAGGAGACGCGGGACCGCACCGTCGCCGAGATGGAGTGGATGTGGTGAGCTGCCCCAGCCTGAGCGTGCGAAGGCTGGGGGCCAGCAGCCAGGTCGAGTTGCGCTGCCCCAGCCTGAGCGTGCGAAGGCTGGGGGCCAGCAGCCAGGTCGAGTAGCCGCGCGGGCGAGGAACGAGCCCGCGACCGGCGTATCGAGACCAGGTCGGGATGGGTCTCGATACGCTCGCTGGCGCTCGCTACTCGACCAACGACGACACGGCGGACGCTCGCTACTCGACCAACGACGACACGGCGGACGCTCGCTACTCGACCAACGACGACACGGCGGACGCGCGCTCCTCGACCAACGACGACACGGCGGACGCGCGCTCCTCGACCAACGACGACACGGCGGGCGCTCGCTCCTCGACCAACCAACTGCGGCCGGGTTGTCACCTCTCGCCGTAGGACCGCCCGTCGCCCCTCGGTAGCGTCACCCGCATGACCGAAGGACCGCTGTCCGACCTGATCGTGCTCGACCTGACCCGCGCGCTCGCCGGCCCCCACGCCGCGATGATGCTCGGCGACATGGGCGCCCGCGTGATCAAGATCGAGCCCCCGACCGGTGACGACACCCGGTCGTGGGGGCCGCCGTTCATCGGCGAGCGCGAGGAGCAGGAGTCGACGTACTTCCTCTCGGCCAACCGCAACAAGGAGTCGCTCGTCCTCGACCTCAAGGACGAGGACGACAAGGAGGTGCTGGCGAAGCTGGTCGCCCGCGCCGACGTCTTGATGGAGAACTACCGCGTCGGCGTCCTCGACCGGCTCGGCTTCCCGGTGTCGCGGCTGCACGAGCTCAACCCGCGCCTGATCGTCCTGTCGATCACCGGGTTCGGCCACGACGGCCCGGAGGCGAAGCGCGCGGGCTACGACCAGATCGCCCAGGGCGAGGGCGGGCTGATGTCGATCACCGGCACCGAGCAGCCCACGAAGGTCGGCGTCCCGATCGCCGACCTGATCGCGGGCATGAACGGCGCCTTCGGGGTCCTGGCCGCGCTCCACGAGCGCGAGACCACCGGCCGCGGCCGGGTCGTGCGCACGTCGCTGCTCGCCGGCATGGTCGGCGTGCACGCCTTCCAGGGCACCCGCTGGACCGTCGCCAAGGAGGTGCCCGGCCTGGCGGGCGATCACCACCCCTCGATCGCGCCGTACGGCATGTTCGCGACCGCGACCGCGCCGGTGCAGATCGCCTGCGGCTCCGAAGGGCTGTGGCGCGCGTTGTGCGGCGCCTTCGGCTGGGACCCCGCCGAGGCGGAGTTCGCGACCAACCCGCTGCGCGTGGCCAACCGCGAGGCGCTGGTCGCGCGCATCGAGTCCCTCTTCAGCTCCGGGCCTGCCGAGCACTGGCTGGAGAAGCTGTCCGACGCCGGAGTGCCGTCGGGCAAGGTGCGGTCGATGGACGACGTCTACAGCTGGGACCAGGTGCTCTCCCAGGGGCTGCTGCTGTCGGTCGACCACGCGACCCAGGGCCGGCTCGACCTGCCCGGGTCGCCGGTCCGCTTCGACGACAACCCCTTCTCGAGCGGACGGTCCACCCATGAGGCTCCCCCGACGCTCGGGCAGCACAACGAGTCGATCCGGGAGTGGCTGGACTCGTGAGTCGCGACTGGCACGCGTGGCACGAGGAGTATGCCGACCCGGCGTCGTCGCGGTCCCGGCGCCTCGACGTGGTGCGGACGCAGCTGCGCGCGCTGCTGTCGGAAGCGGCCGGGCCGGTGCGGCTGGTCAGCATGTGCAGCGGCGACGGACGCGACACGCTGCCGGTGCTCGCCGAGACCGGCGCCGACATCGACGCGGTGCTGATCGAGCTCGACGCCGAGCTCGCCGAGACCGCCCGGCGGGCCGCCCACGAGCTGGGCCTCGACGGGGTCGACGTCCGGACGGCGGACGCCGGCACCACCGACTCCTACCGCGGCGCCGTGCCGGCCGACGTCGTGATGGCGTGCGGGGTGTTCGGCAACATCACCGACGACGACATCGCGGTGACCGTGGCGCGGCTGCCGTCCCTGATGCCGCCCGGTGGGCACGTGATCTGGACCCGCGGCAACCGGGTGCCGCTCGACCCGACCGGCTTCGACGGCGACCCGAGCGACTACGTCCGCGGCCTCCTGCACGTCGTCGGCTTCGAGGAGGTCGCGTTCGTCCGCCCGGACGACGCGGGCTTCCGCGTGGGCGTGCACCGCTGGCCCGGTCCGGCCGCCGCGTTCGAGGACGGCGTCCGGATGTTCAGCTTCGTGTGACCGGTGACCGGCCGGTGGTGCGCACGGACAGCTTCTCGGTCGCGACCGTGGCCCTCGTGTCTCCCCGTCTGAGGAGATGGCGGCGTAGGTCGTACAGCACCGGCTTGTTCTCGAAGTCGCTGTAGCCCGCCATCTCGACCGCATCGCGGCCCGGCCCAGCGCGCCCGACTCCTAGAAGGGGTACGGCGCGATCTCGGGACGCATGGTGAGCCACTGGATCTCGGTGAACGACTCGATGTTGGCCTGGGCGCCGCCGATCCGCGAGCCGTTGCCCGACGACTTGGTGCCGCCGAACGGTGCGTTCGCCTCGTCGGAGACCGTCTGCTCGTTGATGTGCACCTTGCCGGAGCTGACCCGGTCGGCCAGCCGCATCGCGTCGGCGAGGTCGCCGAGGACGCCGACCGAGAGTCCGTACTCGTTGTCGTTGACCAGCGCGACCGCCTCGTCGAGCGTCGAGAACGAGACCACGGGCGCGACCGGACCGAAGATCTCCTCGGTCCAGGCCGGGTTGTCCTGCGCGACGTCGGCGAGCACGGTCGGCTGGTAGTAGGGGCCGTCGTTGGTCCCGCCGGCGAGCAGCCGGGCGCCGTGCTGGACGGCGTCCTGGACGATGCCGTCGACGCGCTTGAGCTGCTTCTCGTCGATGATCGGGCCGAGCGCGACGGTGCCCGACTTCGGGTCGCCGACGGGCAGGTGCTGCGCCTTCTCGGCCAGCGCCGCGACGTACTCCTCGTAGAGGGACTCGTGGACGATGTGACGCCCCGAGGTCATGCAGATCTGGCCCTGGTGCATGAACGCCCCGAAGGCGCCCGCGGACGCGGCCTTCGCGACGTCGGCGCCCTGGAGCACGACGAGGGCGTTGTTGCCGCCGAGCTCGAGGTGCGCGCGCTTGAGGCCGCGGGCGGCGGCCTCGCCGACCTTGCGGCCGGCGGCCGTGGAGCCGGTGAACGCGACGACCGCGACCTCGGGCGCCTCGACGACGGCCGCGCCGATCTCGCCGTCACCCGGCAGGAGGGAGAGCAGCCCGTCGGGCAGGCCGGCCTCCTGGAAGATCCGCACCAGCACGACGCCGCCGCAGACCGCCGTACGCGGGTCGGGCTTGAGGAGGACGGCGTTGCCGAGCGCGAGGGCCGGGGCCACCGCGCGGATGCTGAGGATCAGCGGGAAGTTGAACGGTGCGATCACGCTGACCACGCCGACCGGGCGGCGTCGGGCGAAGGACCAGCGGTCCTCGTTGGTGGTGAGCACCTCGCCGGCCGGGTGCCCGGGCAGGCCCGCGGCCTCGTAGCACTCGCCCGCGGCGATGTGGGTCTCGAGCCCGGCCTTGGGCGGAATGCCGCCGGACTCGCGGACGATCCAGTCCTCGATCTCGGCGGCGTGCTCCTCGAACAGCTGACCGGCCCTGCGCAGCACGGCGGCCCGCTCCTCGGGCTTCCGCGCGGCCCACTCCTGCTGGGCCCGCGCCCCGACATCCGCGGCCCGGCGTACGTCGCCGACCGAGGCGACGCCGTACTCGCCGAGCGTGTCGCCGGTCGCCGGCTCGATCGCGCGGGCGGTGCCGCCACCCCCGTCCGTCCACCCGTCGATGAAGATCTTGCCGGTCCAGGTCTCAGTGTCGAGGAGCGTCATGCCCCGAGTGTTGCTCGCTACCTCGCGCGACACCAGAGCTGGCGATGCCCGATCGCAGGCCGGCCACATGCCACCCGACCGAGCTCGTCGAGCAGTACCTCCTCCTCGCGGCAGGCCCGCGCGCCGTTGGTCGAGCAGGTCGCGCCGGCGTGGCCTACGGGTCGCTTCGGGTTGCGCGCCGACAGGCTGACAACGGGACGGGCGGGCGTTGGGTTGCGGTCGCCTCCCGGCTCAGCGGTGGTTGAGGAAGGACGAAGTCCTGTCTCGAAACCCCCGCGCCGGTGATTGAGGTGGTGAAGCGGGTGCCAGGGTCGGTCGGCCTAGGTCCGCCTGGTGAAGGCGACCTTCCCGCCGGGGTGTTGGGTCGTGGTGAAGCCCGGATCGTGGGCACGGGCGTGGTGCTTCGGGCAGAGCAGGCGGCCGCGTTCGACGTTGGTGCCGCCGCCGCGCGACCAGGGGTGGTCGTGGTGGGCGTGGCACAGGCCGGGTGGCCAGTCGCAGCCCACGGTGGTGCAGCCCTGGTCGCGGATGGTCATCGCGATCCGCATCGGGCCGGTGTGGAAGCGGGCCTTGCGGCCGAGGTCCAACACCGCCGAGGGACCACCGAGGACGGCGGGGATGATCCCGGCCTCGCACGCCAGGCGGCGGGCGAGCCCGGGTGAGATGCGTTCGCCGGTGTCCAGGCTGGCTGCCTGCAGGCGGCCCTCCAACGTCTCCAGCGTCATGGTCACGACCACGGTGGCGTTGAGCCCCCCGGAGTGGGGGAGCCGGTCGACGGGGTAGCGCTGGATGAGCTCGGCGAACGCCCGGCCCATGCGTTCGGGTCCGGGCCGTCGTTGACCGAGGAGGCCATTCGTGGCTGCTTGGTGCTGGGGGGCGGCGATGGCCAGGAGCGCCTTCTTGAGCATGGCCCCGGTGAGGGTGTCGAGGGTGAACCGGCCGTGCACACGGCCGTGGCCGTCCTCGGCCATCGTGAGCCGCAGTGAGGCGGCGGCTTCGGCTTCTTCGCGTCCCAGGATCTTCGCTTCGCGGGCGTCGGCCTCCTCGGGGGCGACGACCTCGAAGAGTCGCCGGCCCAGGATGCGCAGGGTCTTCGCGTCGTGGTGGCGGGCTTCGGCGACCAGGTGCGCCTCGGCCCGCTCGACCAGCGTCTGGTCGAGGTCGGCGGGCAGCTGCTCCACCGCCCGCACGATCACCTGCGCCTGCTCCACCAGGACATCACCGGCGGCCAGCGCGACCCGGACGGGCTCGTGGCCGTTGCTCAGCGCGGTCGCGAGACTCATCTGCCGGATCGCCTCGCGCCGGGTCTGGTTGGTGGCGTGCGCCCACCAGACCGCGGTCGAGGTCGCGCCACTGGCTTCACCGACTGCGGCTTCGTCGGCATGCGCGGCGACGCGGAGCTTCAGCTCCGCGACCCGCGCCTCGAGCTCGGTGCACGCGATCAACGTCGCCGCGGTCTCGTCCGGGTCCATCGACCACATCGGAGTCTCGGCGACCTCGTCAACGACGTCGTGCAGCCGTGCGACCGCAGCCGACACGGGGTGTCGTGGTGCGGTCTGGGTGCTGGTCGCCATACCGACCACTCAAGCAGGGACCACCGACAATGAGGCCCTGATTTCCTGTGGACGACCGGGGTCTGAGGTAACGGTCCGGTAACAGTGTTTCGCCTTTGTCCACAGGGGTTTCGCGACGGTCACGCGTCGTGGTTGAGGAAGGACGAAGTCTTGTCGCAAAACCCCCGCAACCAACGCGGCCACGTCGGCTGCGGGGGTTTCGA
>NZ_BDJE01000019.1 GCF_002117935.1 Nocardioides sp. PD653-B2
CGCGAAGGGCTCGGCCGGCCGAGTTGAGTCCCCGATAGTGGTGTAGCGCGGTCGCCGAGATCGTCACCGTGTGGTGATGGAAGTGGACGCGGCCACCGCGCGATCCTTCGAGTCAACCTTCTACCGAATCCTCGAGGACCATCACGATGACCGCTCCCCACATTGTCGACCCTGCACGCCTGCTTGGCGAAGCACTCGCCGAAGCCTCGCCCGATCTGATGCGCGATCTGCTGCAGACGATGATCAACGCCCTGCTCTGCGCTGATGCCGATGCGGTGGTCGGCGCCGAGTACGGCCGCCCCACCCCAGGCCGGGTCACCCAGCGCAACGGCTACCGCCACCGCGACCTCGACACCCGGGTCGGCACCATTGACGTCGCGATACCCAAGCTCCGCAAGGGCACCTACTTCCCCGAGTGGCTTCTCGAGCGCCGCAAGCGCGCCGAGGCCGCATTGATCACCGTCGTCGCGGACTGCTACCTCGCCGGGGTCAGCACCCGGCGGATGGACAAGCTGGTCAAGACCCTCGGGATCGACTCGCTGAGCAAGTCCCAGGTCTCTCGGATGGCCGCCGAGCTCGACGAACACGTCGAGCAGTTCCGCCACCGGCCGCTGGATTCCGCCGGCCCGTTCACCTTCGTCGCCGCGGATGCGTTGACGATGAAGCTGCGCGAGGGCGGCCGGGTGATCAACGCCGTCGTGCTCATCGCCACAGGCGTCAACGGCGACGGGCACCGCGAGGTCCTCGGCATGCGCGTGGCCACCGCCGAGACCGGTCCGGTCTGGAACGAGTTCTTCGCCGACCTCGTCGCCCGCGGCCTGACCGGGGTCCGGCTCGTCACCTCAGATGCCCACGCCGGCCTGGTCCAGGCGATAGCAGCGAACCTGCCCGGAGCCTCCTGGCAGCGCTGCCGCACCCACTACGCCGCGAACCTCATGTCCGTGACACCCAAGAGCATGTGGCCCGCGGTCAAGGCGATGCTGCACTCGGTCTACGACCAGCCCGACCGTCCCGCGGTCCACGCCCAGTTCGACCGGCTGCTCGACTACGTCGACGCCTTGCTGCCCGAGGTCCACGACCACCTCGACGCCGCCCGCGCCGACATCCTCGCCTTCACCGCATTCCCCAAGGACGTGTGGACCCAGATCTGGTCCAACAACCCCGCCGAACGCCTCAACCGCGAGATCCGCCGCCGCACCGACTCCGTCGGCATCTTCCCCACCCGCCAAGCCATCGTCCGCCTCGTCGGCGCTGTGCTCGCCGAGCAGACCGACGAATGGGCCGAAGGTCGCCGCTACCTCGGACTCGAAGTCCTCGCCCGCAGCCGAGTCACCATCGTCCCCACCACCGAACCCGAGATCGGGGCCGACGACCTGCCCGCCTTGACCGCCTGAACCATCACGAAGGAGAACGCAGCGCTACACCACTACCCGGGACTTGACCTCCCAACTTCGAGACGCGCAGCAGACTCGCGCGCTGGCGGTGGCGTGCGCCTCGTCACGTGAGATCGAAGCAGCGTCGCGGCGGCGATCATGATCATGCGACAAGCTGAGGGAGCAGACGAACCCGCGGCTACACGGGATGGCCGCCACGCAGGTGCTCGAAGATCAGGCTGGTCTCCGTTGAGGCGAATTCCTTGGACGCGCTTAGATGCGTCGCGACAAAGTCCCGGAGCTCGTCGGTGGTGGCAGCGGCGACGTGGATCAGGAAGTCGACAGAACCTGCCAGGAAGTACACGTTCAGTACGCCCGGCAGCATGGCGAGCTTCTCTGAGAACTCGCCAATCCGTGCCCTGGCCGTGGCTTGAAGACGCACGGCGACCAGCGCCTCGAGGGTTAATCCGAGTGCCTCTGGTGACAGGTCCGCGTGGAACCCTCGGATAGCCCCAAGTTCATGCAGTCTCGCCAACCTCATCGAACACGTGGAAGGCGCCACCCCCACCCGGTCGGCAAGCTTGTTGTTTGGAATTCGCGCATCAGCGACCAGCTCGCGCATGAGTGCTTGATCGATCTCGTCCAGCTTCGCGCCGGTGCGGAGGGATCGTGCACTCTTCAACTCATGGCGGGGAGAAGTGGTCACCCGTGAAGGATAGGCGACGGAAGACGAGTTCCCGCTCTATTCTTCGGAATGAGTGGCCGAAACACGCCTTTCCTGCCAGCGTTCCTGCTCCGGACCGAACAAGGAGCAGACATGCGCATCGGCGTACCGAAGGAAGTCAAGAACCACGAGTACCGGGTGGCGATCACGCCCATCGGGGTGCACGAGCTGGTGGCCAACGGCCACGAGGTGAGCATCCAGAAGGACGCGGGTGTCGGCTCGCAGATCGACGACGCGCAGTACGTCGCCGCTGGTGCCACGATCATCGACTCCGCCGACGACGTATGGGGCCAGTCAGAGATGGTGCTCAAGGTCAAGGAGCCCGTCGCCGAGGAGTACCACCGGATGGCCGAGGGCCAGGTGCTGTTCACCTACCTGCACCTCGCCGCCGACCGCCCGCTGACCGAGGAGCTGATGAAGCGTCAGGTCACCGGAATCGCCTACGAGACGGTGCAGCTCCCGTCGGGCTCGCTGCCGCTGCTCTACCCGATGTCCGAGGTCGCGGGCTGTCTGGCGCCGCAGGTGGGCGCGCACTCGCTGATGAAGGCCGAGGGTGGTCGCGGGGTCCTGCTCGGTGGCGTGGGTGGCGTGGCCAACGCGAAGGTCGTCGTGATCGGCGCCGGGGTCTCCGGGCAGAACGCCGCCAACATCGCCCTCGGCATGGGTGCCGACGTGACGCTGCTGGACACCGACCTCGACAAGCTGCGGATGTCGTTCTGGCGCTACAACAACCGGGTCCACGGCCTGGCCTCGTCGAAGCTCGCCATCGAGCAGCAGGTCATGGAGGCCGATCTGGTGATCGGAGCGGTGCTGATCCCCGGCGCGAAGGCCCCCAAGCTGGTCAGCAACGAGCTGGTCTCGCAGATGAAGCCGGGCTCGGTGCTCGTCGACATCGCCGTCGACCAGGGCGGCTGCTTCGAGGACACCCACGCGACCACGCACGCCGACCCGACGTACACGGTGCACAACTCGGTCTTCTACTGCGTGGCCAACATGCCGGGCGCGGTGCCGAACACCTCGACGTACGCCCTCACCAACGCGACCCTGCCCTACACGGTCGCGCTGGCCAACAAGGGCTGGGCGCAGGCCTGTCGCGAGGACCACTCGCTGGCGCTCGGGCTGAACACCCACCAGGGCAACCTGACCAACGCACCCGTCGGCGAGGCGCACGGCCAGGAGTCGGTGACGCCCGAGTCCGTCTTCGACTGAACCGCGTACTCGACTGACCTCAATCTGGCCTGCGCCACGCTGACGCACCGAAGTGCGCTCGCCTACGTCGCGACCCGGCGGTCGAGTTTGCTTCAGGAATAGGTGACATCTGATCTGCGTCGACATGTGTGTCGGCGCTGGAAAGATGTGCACCCTGCCGAATTGCTCCCCATGGAGTTCCGCGAGGACGTGATCCGGACTGAGGACTGCAGGGGACATCTCACCCCTACCACTCTGATCACGGCGTCATGGTGCTTGACCACGAGTGCGCTGAAGAGCCATGCATCGCGGACTACCCGCCGAGCTATGCCGACTAGCCTGGCGACCCCCGTGCCGTGACGCTTTGCGCCCACGCAATCGTCGACCGGCACGTCGTTGACCCTCGCATCAATCCGGACTACCCGTATCGCTCTCGCGCACTGCTTGAACCGTTCCTCCATCCAGTCGTGGGATCTTCGGCTGGCGCAGCGACCTCTAGCCCGGGTCTTTCACACGGATCCGGGTGACACGTAGCCCAGGAACGCGAAAGTGCCTGCCCTGCTTGGGAAACTCTGGATTGCGAAGTCTGGAGTTCACCAAGAGGAGAGGCACTTTGCGAGTGCAGCGTAACAAGCGGATACGTCGGGTCGTGGTCAGCGCGGACGGGCAGGGTGTGCTGTCGCATGCCGGGGTCGGTCTGCTCCGGGAGATGGTCGAGTACTCCGGCCTGGTGGGCGAGGTCACGAGCGCGTTGATCGACACCTACAAGGGGCTGCCGGTGCATGCGCCGGGGCGGGTGTTCACCGATCTGGCGGTCGCGGTCGCCGACGGTGCGGACGCGATCAGTGGTATCGCGGTGCTGGCCGATCGGCAGGACCTGTTCGGGCCGGTCGCGTCGATGCCGACCACGTGGCGGGTGCTGGACCGAGTCGACGACGCTCACCTGGACGCGGTCCGCGACGCGCGGTCGAAGGCTCGGGAGGCGGCGTGGGCCGCGGGCGCCGGCCCGGACCTGGCCGGTGAGCTGCGGCTGGACTTCGATGCCACCATCACCATCGCGCACAGCGAGAAGGAGAACGCCGCGGCCACGTGGAAGAAGACCTTCGGGTTCCACCCGTTGCTGTGTTTCCTGGACCGTCCCGACGTGGCGGGCGGGGAGGCGCTGGCCGGTCTGCTCCGGAAGGGCAACGCCAGCTCGAACACCGCCGCGGACCACATCAGGGTGCTGGACATGGCGTTGGCGGCGCTGCCCGAACACGCCCGCCCCCGGCCAGGCGAGGAGCCCGGAGGGTGGGAAGGGCCGCGGCTGCTGGCCCGGTCGGACTCGGCCGGCGCCACCCACGCCTTCGCCGAGGCCTGTGTCGAGCGTGGGGTCGGGTTCTCCTTCGGATTCCCCGTGGACATGAGGATCCAGCGCGTCGTCGACGCCATCCCCGAGGAGTGTTGGCACCCGGCGCTGCAGACCGACCACGGCGACGGCAACGACCTGCGCGAGGGCGCCTGGGTGGCCGAGGCCACCGGGATGATCGACCTGACCGGCTGGCCCGAAGGGTCCCGGTTGATCCTGCGCAGGGAACGCCCCCACCCCGGCGCACAGCTGACCTTCACCGACGTCGACGGACATCGGATCACCGCGATCCTGACCAACACCGGCCCCGGGATCGTGCCCGGTCAGGCCGCCGGGCTGGAACTGCGGCACCGTCAGCACGCCCGGGTCGAGGACCGGAGCCGGGAGGCCAAGGCCACCGGGCTGCGCAACTTCCCCTGCCGGGCCTTCAACGAGAACCGGGCCTGGCTCGAGGTCGTCCTGACCGCGGTCGACCTGGTCTGCTGGACCAAACAGATCTGCTTCGCCGACGTCCCCGAGCTCGCCCGCTGCGAGATCGCCGCGTTCCGCTACCGGGTCCTGCATGTCGCCGCCCGGCTCACCCACGCCGCCCGACGCGTCCACCTGCGCATCGACAAGACCTGGCGCTGGGCGGCCCACATCGCCGAGGGCTTCCACCGACTACGCGCCGCGTTCACCTGACCACCAGGGCCACCGCCCGATCGACCAAGGACTTCGGAGAACCGCCACCCGACGCGACGGTCGGGCCCTCAGCGACCGCCCGACCTCTCCGAGCCCCTCACCCGGCGCCATGACCGCAGAACAGAGCTTCACCGGCGGCCGCGTGAAAGGTCGAGGCTAGTACCGCTACTGCCTCGACATCGCGGGCTTCAAAGTCCACGACCGCGCTTGATGGGTGATGAACACGCAGTGCTGACGACACAACCAAGACTGACTCGCTGAAAACCAAGCCGGAGAGAGCCGGCTCGACCCCAGTACTGCGCTCCGTGGATCCCAAGAGATCCTTCCGCACATCACATTCAGCCCAACCTGTGTTACTCGATCATGGCTCCCGTGTACGAATGCCTCATGATGGTTGACCAACCGCCGCTCCACCAGTACGGTCACCGCTACAACTTCAGATCGGCCGTATGAACCGAGGCGGGAGAGTCCCGACCGAAAGCCATGGCCGGGCGCCGAAGGAGCAATTCTCCCCAGAATCTCTCAGGCCCCGTTACCGCCCCGGTGAGGCAACTCTGGAAAGTCAGGACCCGTGTGTCCTGCGCCCACGGTGCAAACCGCTTCTCGCGGTGAAGCTCTCAGGTAACGATGACAGAGGGGGAGGTCACCCATACGGTGCCGCGCTGCTGCGGTGCCCTAGTTAGGGAGCCTCCTGCATGACTACCTTCAATTGGTCGAACGCGTCGTCTGATGAGTTCGTTGATCGGCATATCGGTGTTCGGTCCACCGATGAAGCCAAGATGCTGGCTGAGCTCGGCTATGCAAGCCTCGATGAGCTCGTGGATGCGGCTGTACCCGTCGGCATCCGCAGCGCATCCGCACTGCAACTCCCACCGCCCGCTAGCGAGGCGGAGGCGAGCGCGGAGCTTGCTGCGATCGCTGCACGGAACACAATCGCCGTCCCGATGATCGGGCTTGGGTACCACGCGACGATCACTCCGGCGGTGATCCGGCGCAATGTCCTTGAGAACCCTGCCTGGTACACCGCGTACACGCCGTACCAGCCGGAGATCAGTCAGGGTCGTCTGGAAGCTTTGCTCAACTACCAGACTATGGTCGCAGACCTGACCGGTCTGCCGACCGCAAACGCATCGCTCCTCGATGAGGCGACAGCTGTCGCCGAAGCAGTCATGGTCATGCGCCGAGCGTCGGCCTCAACCTCAGATCGGGTTCTGGTCGATTCTGACACGCACCCGCAGACGATCGACGTCGTGCGGACCCGGGCCGCTGCGGTCGGGATCGAGGTCATAGAAGTCGACCTCGAGAGCGGGCTCCCCTCGGGCGATCACTTCGGTCTCGTGGCGTCCTGTCCCGGGAGCAGCGGGGAGCTCCGCGACCTGTCCGCCGTCGTGGTGGAGGCCAAGCGCCGCGGTGCGCTTGTGACAGTCGCCGCGGACCTGCTTGCTCTGGCACTGGTGGTTCCACCAGGCGAGATGGGTGCTGACATCGCTGTCGGCAGCAGTCAGCGCTTCGGTGTCCCGCTGTTCTATGGCGGTCCTCACGCCGGGTTCATCGCCGTCCGCGACGGCCTCGAGCGCCATCTGCCGGGACGCTTGGTGGGAGTCTCGGTGGATGCGGCGGGGAATCTGGCATACCGCTTGGCTCTCCAAACCCGTGAACAGCACATTCGGCGCGACCGCGCGACCTCGAACATCTGTACCGCGCAGGTACTTCTCGCGGTCGCGGCATCGATGTATGCCGTCTACCACGGTCCGCAGGGACTCACGGAGATCGCAAAGCGGGTGCATCGTCACGCAGAGTGGCTGGCATCGACGCTGCACGCTTCCGGCATTACTGTCGTGAACAGGCACTTCTTCGACACCCTCATGGTGCACGTGCCCGGACGAGCTGAGCGGGTCGTGTCCCGGGCTGATGATGACGGGCTTCGACTGCGCCTGGTCGACGCTGACCGTGTCGGGGTCAGCTGCTCGGAGCTGACCACGCGGGAACATCTGGTCCGGGTGCTCGATGCCTTCGAAGCGAGTGTCGAGGGTGACAGCCCGGGGAGCTTGATGCTGCGGGAGGGGCTGCCATCCGCGATGCGCCGTACCTCGGACTTCCTCACGCACCCCGTCTTTCACGAGAACCATTCGGAGACTCGGATGCTGCGCTACTTGCGCAGGCTCTCGGACCGGGATTTCGCACTCGACCGAGGCATGATCCCGCTCGGCTCCTGCACGATGAAGCTCAACGCCACCACCGAGATGGAACCGATCTCGCTGCCCGGGTTCGCAGACCTGCATCCGTTCGCACCAGCTAAGGATGCCGCGGGATACAGCGCGCTGGTCAGCCAGCTCGAGTCTTGGCTCGCCGAGGTGACCGGGTACGCGGCGGTCTCGATCCAGCCGAACGCAGGTTCCCAGGGCGAGCTGGCCGGGCTGCTCGCGATCCGCGCGTACCACCGAGACCGCGGCGATGACCAGCGGACCGTCTGCCTCATTCCCGCCAGCGCCCACGGCACTAACGCAGCTTCAGCAGTCCTTGCAGGCATGCGCGTCGTCGTCGTCGCGACAAAGGAGGATGGCACGATCGACCTCGCTGACCTCGAAGCCAAATGCGTAGCCCACGCAAACGAGCTCGCAGCGATCATGGTCACCTACCCATCAACCCATGGGGTCTACGAATCCGGGATCACACGCCTCTGTGAGCTCATCCATCGTTATGGCGGGCAGGTCTACGTCGACGGGGCCAACCTGAACGCGCTTCTCGGTGTTGCGAAGCCCGGCGAGTTTGGCGGGGACGTCTCGCACCTCAATCTTCACAAGACCTTCTGCATCCCACACGGTGGCGGGGGTCCAGGCGTCGGGCCGGTCGCGGTTGCGGCTCACCTCACGCCGTACCTGCCCTCACATTCGCTCCACCCTGACGCCACCAGACGCCTCGGCACCGGTGCGGTAAGTGCTGCACCGTTTGGCTCCGCCGGAATTCTGCCGATCCCCTGGGCCTACATTCGGATGATGGGTGCCGCCGGACTCACGCGGGCCACCAAGATCGCCGTCCTCAGCGCCAACTACCTGGCCTCCAGGCTGGCACCTCATTTCCCGGTTCTCTATGCAGGTGAAGGCGGGTTGGTTGCCCACGAGTGCATCCTCGACCTGCGACCCCTGACCGCAGCCACCGGCGTGACAGTGGACGATGTCGCGAAGCGGATGATCGACTTCGGGTTCCATGCTCCGACCATGAGCTTCCCGGTTGCTGGGACCTTGATGGTTGAGCCGACGGAATCCGAGGATCTGGCCGAGCTTGACCGCTTCGTTTCCGCGTTAGCTGCCATCCGCGGTGAGATTGACCAGGTGGCGAAGGGCACTTGGTCCGTCGCGGAGAGTCCACTGCGCCAGGCGCCCCACACGGCCGCATCGCTCGTCGGTGAGTGGAACCGGCCCTACGCCCGGGAGCAGGCTGCCTTTCCTGCTGGGATCGTCATCGACAAGTACTGGCCCCCGGTTAGTCGCGTTGACCAGGCCTACGGCGACCGCCACTTGGTCTGCTCTTGCCCACCTCCTAGTGCCTTCGAGAGTTGAGACCGATGTCCCAGAGAACGCCGCTCCATGAGGTGCACCGCCAGTTGGCTGCCACCTTCACCGACTTTGCGGGTTGGTCGATGCCGGTCCGCTACACCTCCGAGATCGCGGAGCACTCCGCGGTGAGGACCACCGCTGGCCTGTTTGACCTGAGTCACATGGGCCAGATTGAGCTCCTTGGCCCGGAGGCTGGGGTTGCCCTCGACTTCGCCCTGGTCGGACGAGCATCGAAGATCGGCATCGGACGAGCCAGATACACCATGATCTGCGATCACGATGGGGGCATCCTTGACGATCTCGTCGTCTACCGGCTTGCCGACCAGCACTACCTGATCGTCGCGAATGCCAGCAACACCTCTGTTGTCCATGCGCTGCTGAAGGAAAGAGCAACGGGGTACGCCACAACGATCCGTAACACGTCCTCGGACTGGTCGCTGATCGCTGTCCAGGGCCCGGCCGCAGCGGCGATCGTGGACGAGATTTCGGACCTGGACGTGGCGAAACTCGGATACTACGCGATCGACGTCGGCACCCTGGACGGGATCGACGTCCTTCTCGCGCGTACCGGTTATACCGGCGAGGACGGATTCGAGGTCTACTGCGCGCCGATGGATTCAGAGGCGATCTGGATGGCTCTCAGCGCATCGGGGAAGAGCCGGGGGCTGGTCCCGGCTGGACTTGCATGTCGAGACACCCTGCGCTTGGAGGCTGGAATGCCTCTGTACGGTCAGGAACTGAGCCGGGATGTCACGCCTTTCGAGGCGGGACTCGGACGCGTGGTCGTCTTCGACAAAGCCGATGGGTTCGTCGGCGATGCCGCCCTGGCGAGGCGACGTGACGACGGTCCGCTGCAGACCTTGGTCGGCTTGAAGTCCCTCGGGCGCAGGTCACCCAGGACCGGGTACCACGTCCTCGACCCGGCGTCGGGCGAGCAGATCGGACGTGTCACCAGCGGTGCCCCGTCGCCGACGCTGGGATACCCGATTGCGATCGCCTATGTCTCAACCGCCTTCGGGGCAACCGGATCCAAGCTCGTGGTCGATGTCCGTGGAGTCCATGAGGACGTCGAAGTCGTCGCGCTGCCTTTCTATCGACGCAACACCCGATCCCTCACGACCTAGGAGTAACACGATGTCCGTTCCCACGAACCTGAAGTACACCGCCGAACACGAGTGGCTCGATATCCAAGGCGACATCGCCACGGTCGGCATCACGGCCTATGCCGCTGACGCTCTCGGTGACATCGTCTATGTCGACCTACCGGGGGTCGGCACCGTTCTACAAGGTGGCGAACCCTGCGGCGAGATCGAGTCGACGAAGTCCGTGAGTGACCTGCACGCGCCCGCAGACGGGGAGGTCACCGAGATCAACGACGCCGTAGTCGAGGAACCCGGCGTTCTGAACCTCGAACCGTTCAAGGACGGCTGGCTGTTCCGCATGAGGATGTCCGATTCAGCAGCGCTGCTGGACGCGGCCGAGTACCAGCGCCTGACGGACTCGCAGTGATGTCGAGCCTGGACCAACCGCTCGCAGAGGTCGACCCCGAGATCAAGTCCGCTATCGACAACGAGCTCACGCGACAGCAGAGCACTCTTGAGATGATCGCGAGTGAGAACTTCGCTCCAATCGCAGTCATCGAGGCCCAGGGCTCCGTCCTGACCAACAAGTACGCCGAGGGATACCCGGGACGCCGCTACTACGGTGGGTGCGAACACATCGACGTTGTCGAGCGACTCGCCATCGATCGGGTGAAGTCCCTGTTCGACGCCGCGTTTGCGAACGTACAACCCCACTCGGGCGCACAGGCCAACGCCGCGACGATGTCCGCCCTGCTCGATCCCGGCGACACGATCCTCGGACTCGACCTCGCACACGGCGGGCACTTGACTCACGGGATGAGGCTCAACTACAGCGGCAAGCTCTACGACGTCGTCGCCTACCATGTCCGTGAGTCTGACTTCCGGATCGACATGGCAGAGGTCGAACGACTGGCCGAGGAGCACCGGCCGAAGCTGATCATCGCGGGTTGGTCGGCGTACCCGCGCCAGCTCGACTTCGCCGAGTTCCGTCGCATCGCCGACAAGATCGGCGCCCTGTTGATGGTCGACATGGCGCACTTCGCTGGGCTGGTCGCCGCTGGCCTGCATTCCAACCCGGTGGTGCACGCCGACGTGGTCACCACCACTACGCACAAGACGCTTGGTGGCCCCCGCGGCGGGGTGATCATGACCAACCGTGCCGATCTGGCCAAGAAGCTCAACTCCGCGGTTTTCCCCGGCCAACAAGGGGGTCCTCTCGAGCACGTCATCGCGGCCAAGGCGGTGGCATTCAAGCTGGCTGCCTCGGCGGAGTTCCACGATCGCCAACTCCGCACTCTCGAGGGAGCTCGCTGCCTCGCGGCTCGCCTGATGGCTGACGACTTGCAGGAGGCAGGCATCACGGTTCTCACTGGCGGCACCGACGTCCACCTGGTCCTGGTCGACCTCCGCAATTCTGCTCTCGACGGTCAACAAGCGGAGGACCGTCTTCATACGATCGGTATCACCGTGAACCGGAACGCGGTCCCGTTCGACCCGCGGCCCCCGATGGTCTCCTCCGGCCTGCGCATCGGTACCCCGGCGCTAGCAACTCGTGGTTTCGGTGCAAGTGAGTTCGAGGAAGTCGCGGACATCATCGCGACCGCACTGGTTACTCAGCCTGGGGAACACAACGTGAGCGCACTCCAGGGCCGCGTCGCCAGCCTCGCGCGCAAGTTCCCGCTCTACCCGGAGATCTGAGGTGGCCACCGTCGTTCCGGAGGGACGCAGGCTGCTGCGTCTCGAGGCTCGCAACGCCGAGACCCCGATCGAGCGCAAGCCCGAGTGGATCAAGACGCGGGCGAAGATGGGGCCGGAGTACAAGCACCTCCAGAGCCTGGTGAAGTCCGAGGGGCTGCACACGGTGTGCCAGGAGGCCGGCTGCCCCAACATCTTCGAGTGCTGGGAGGACCGCGAGGCGACCTTCCTCATCGGTGGCGACCAGTGCACCCGCCGCTGCGACTTCTGCCAGATCGACACCGGCAAGCCGCAGCCGCTGGACCGCGACGAGCCGCGCCGGGTCGCGGAGTCGGTGCAGAAGATGGGCCTCAAGTACGCCACGATCACCGGCGTCGCCCGCGACGACCTCCCCGACGGCGGCGCCTGGCTCTACGCCGAGACGGTCCGGGTGATCCACGAGATGAATCCCGGCACCGGCGTCGAGAACCTGATCCCCGACTTCAACGGCAAGCCCGACCTGCTCACCGAGGTCTTCGAGTCACGCCCCGAGGTGCTCGCCCACAACGTCGAGACCGTGCCGCGGATCTTCAAGCGGATCCGCCCGGCCTTCCGCTACGACTGCTCGCTCGACGTGATCACTCAGGCGCGCGACTTCGGCCTGGTGACCAAGTCGAACCTGATCCTCGGCATGGGCGAGACCCGCGAGGAGGTCAGCCAGGCGCTCCGCGACCTCCATGACGCCGGCTGCGAGCTGATCACCATCACGCAGTACCTCCGCCCCTCCCCGCGCCACCACCCCGTCGAGCGGTGGGTGAAGCCCGAGGAGTTCGTCGAGATGGCGGACGAGGCCGAGGAGATCGGCTTCGCCGGTGTCCTCAGCGGACCGCTCGTCCGCTCGTCGTACCGCGCGGGTCGGCTCTACAAGCAGGCCATCAAGTCCCGGGAGGCGGCATGACGCTCAGCGCGTTCGACCTCTACTCGATCGGCATCGGCCCCTCTTCATCGCACACAGTGGGGCCCATGAGGGCAGCCAAGCGATTCGTGGATGGACTGACCGTCGACGAGCTGCTGGGCTCCGTGGCACGCGTGAGGTCCGAACTGTTTGGATCCCTCGGGGCAACCGGACACGGCCACGGATCGGTGAAGGCAGTCATCCTCGGATTGGAGGGGGAGGAACCAGCCACTGTCGACACGACCACCGCAGAGGAGCGGGCGAACTCGGCGTGCGAGCGAGGATCGCTCCTCCTCGCTGGTCGCCAGGTCATCGCCTTCGATGCGGGTGACGTCGTCATGCATCGCCGCAAGACACTGCCCGCCCACCCGAACGGAATGACCTTCACTGCGTACGACCAGCTCGATCAAGTGGTTCGTACACGCACGTACTACTCGGTGGGTGGTGGCTTCGTCGTGGACGAGGACGCTGTTGGCGCCGACCGAGTGGTAGTCCGCTCTGCGAAGGTCCGGTACCCCTTCAACTCGGCCAAGGAGTTGCTCGCGATCTGCGCCGATGAGGGCCTGCGGATCAGCGACGTCGTACTTGCAAATGAGCTCACGTGGAGAACGGAGCGCGAGATTCGCCAGGGCCTACTCGACCTGTGGGCCGTCATGGTCGAATGCGTGAACACGGGCTGCCGCACAAACGGTGTACTGCCTGGCACTCTTCGGGTCCCCCGTAGAGCCGCGCCGCTGTTCCGGGATCTTTCCACCCGCCCAGCCGGCGGCGATCCTCTCGAGGCGATGGACTGGGTCAACCTGTTCGCGCTCGCGGTCAACGAGGAAAACGCCGCGGGTGGCCGGATCGTCACCGCCCCCACCAACGGAGCGGCCGGGATCATTCCTGCGGTTCTTCACTACTACGTACGGTTCGTGGCGGGCGCTGATGACGACGGGGTGGTGCGGTTCCTTCTCACGGCCGCGGCCATCGGAATGCTGTTCAAGGAGAACGCCTCGATCTCTGGCGCCGAGGTCGGGTGCCAGGGCGAGGTCGGGTCGGCATGCTCCATGGCAGCCGGTGCGCTCTGCGAACTCCTCGGTGGCACGCCCGAGCAGGTCGAGAATGCGGCCGAAGTCGGCATTGAGCACAACCTCGGGCTCACTTGTGATCCGATCGGGGGCCTCGTCCAGATCCCCTGTATCGAACGCAACGCGATCGCATCGGTCAAGGCAATCAACGCCGCGCGCCTGGCGATGAATGGCACCGGGAGCCACAAGGTGAGCCTCGACATGGCCATCAAGACGATGCGCGACACCGGGCGCGACATGCACCTGAAGTACAAGGAGACGGCCCGTGGCGGCCTGGCAGTCAACATCATCGAATGCTGAGGAGTCCATGGTGAACGCGGGAACGAGCAACGTGAAGCGCGGCATGGCCGAGATGCTCAAGGGTGGCGTGATCATGGACGTGGTCACCGCAGACCAGGCCAAAGATCGCCGAGGACGCCGGTGCGGTGGCCGTGATGGCCCTCGAGCGCGTCCCCGCCGACATCAGGGCCCAGGGTGGCGTCTCACGGATGAGCGACCCGGACATGATCGACGGCATCATCGAGGCGGTCTCGATCCCGGTGATGGCCAAGGCGCGGATCGGCCACTTCGCCGAGGCGCAGGTGCTGCAGAGCCTGGGGGTGGACTACATCGACGAGTCCGAGGTCCTCACGCCCGCCGACTATGCCAACCACATCGACAAGTGGGCGTTCACGATCCCTTCGTCTGCGGGGCCACCAACCTCGGCGAGGCGCTGCGCCGGATCACCGAGGGCGCGGCGATGATCCGTTCCAAGGGCGAGGCCGGCACCGGAGACGTCTCCAACGCGGTCACGCACATGCGCACCATCCGCGCGGAGCTGCGGCGCCTCGGGTCGCTGTCGCCCGACGAGCTGTACGTCGCGGCGAAGGAGCTGCAGGCGCCGTACGACCTGGTCACGGAGGTCGCCCGGAGCGGCAAGCTGCCCGTGGTGCTCTTCACCGCCGGTGGCATCGCCACGCCCGCCGACGCCGCCATGATGATGCAGCTCGGAGCCGAGGGGGTCTTCGTCGGCTCGGGCATCTTCAAGTCGGGCAACCCCGCTCAACGGGCCGAGGCGATCGTCAAGGCCACGACGTTCTTCGACGACCCTGACGTGGTCGCGAAGGTGTCCCGCGGCCTCGGTGAGGCGATGGTCGGGATCAACGTGGAGGACCTCCCGGCGCCCCACAGGCTCGCCGAACGCGGCTGGTAACAGCGCACGCACCGTCGAAAGGATTACGAAGCAAGATGCCAACGGAGCGGGACTGGATCGCTCACAGCTCTGACTGGACTGCCCGGGCCGCCTGCGTGAACGAGGACCCAGACCTGTTCTTTCCGATGAGCGAACACAGTCAGTCAGGACTCGCGCAAGTCCACGAAGCGCTTGCGGTGTGCGCAGTGTGCGAGGTAGTCACCCAGTGTCTAGACCTCGCGCTCAGCATTGGGACGCCGTGGGGGGTGCGGGGTGGGCAAACCGCAATGGCTCGAGAACGCATTGAGCGCCGATCCGCTGATGCGGAGAAACGTCGGCGACTCGCCCGCATCCTGAACACCGATGAGGGGCGCGCACCTGGACTCCGAACGGCAATCGACATGGCACGACCTCAGGCCGACGTACATGTCAGCTGAGGTCACGGGCCTCGAGATGTGTGCCACCAAGAGTCGCGCCCATCGTTGTCGCGACCGCTGTCCTGGGGCCAGATCGCGGGGGTCAATGTGATTGTTGTGCCCTCGACGGTGGAGCAATCGCCCCCGGCCACACGGTTCCGCGAGGCTTCGCATTGGGGGATGCGATGACACTCAAGAGCTTTTGGCGCGCCATCGCACAGCGATCCGAATCCCGGTGGTTGGTCACCAGTTCACACGGAGTTTGGCAGGTTACAGCTCACACTCGTGAGTGGGTGCCGTATTCGGTCGCCCACGCAAGAAGAGTCAACAGGCCATCGGCTGCCTGCGGCCAGTACACCGTTGGGTGGCCGATATTCTGGAATATGACCTTTGACTGCAGCCGGCCAGGGGTTTGTGAGAAGTGCGCCGACGTTGTTTCTCGACCCGAGGAGGTCAAGTCCGCCGGGGTGGTGTACGAGGTTGATCCCTCGGTTGGGCGTGTCGGTCAGGCCGTGAGGGCCTGAAGTTCGGGCTCGGTCACCTCCTCGACGTCGGTGGTGTGGTCGACGGCCTGGGCGCGGGCGAGGACTTCGAGGCTGAGGTAGCGGCGGCCTTCGGCCCACTCGTCGTGCTGCTCGGCCAGGACGGCGCCGACGAGGCGGATGATCGAGGTGCGGTCGGGGAAGATCCCGACGACGTCGGTGCGTCGGCGGATCTCGCGGTTGAGCCGCTCTTGGGGGTTGTTGGACCAGATCTGGCGCCAGATCTCCCTCGGGAAGCCGGTGAAGGCGAGGATGTCGGCGCGGGCCTCCTCGAGGTGCTCGGCGACGTTGGGGAGCTTCTCGACCAGGGCGTCGACGACGCGGTCGAACTGGGCGTGGACCGCGTCGGCGTCGGGCTGGTCGTAGATCGAGTGCAGCAGGGCTCTGACCCAGCCCCAGGAGCTCTTCGGGGTCGCGGACATCAGGTTCGCGGCGTAGTGGGTGCGGCAACGCTGCCACGAGGCCCCGGGCAGGGTCGCACCGATCGCCGCCACCAGGCCGGCGTGGGCGTCGGAGGTGACGAGCTTGACCCCGGCCAGGCCGCGGGCGCTCAGGTCGCGGAAGAACCCCAGCCAGCCGGCGCCGTCCTCGCTGGAGGTGACCTGGACGCCGAGGATCTCCCTGTGTCCATCAGCGTTGACACCGGTCGCGACGAGCACGTGCACCGGCACAACCCGGCCGCCCTCGCGGACCTTGAGCACGAGTGCGTCGGCGGCGACGAACGTGAACGGCCCGGCGTCCTCCAGCCGGCGGGTGCGGAACTGCTCGACGTGCTCGTCGAGCTCGCGTGCCATCACTGAGACCTGGGACTTCGACAGTCCGGCGATGCCCAGGGTCTGCACCAGCTTGTCCATCCGCCGCGTCGAGACGCCGAGTAGGTAGCAGGTCGCCACCACGCTGGTCAGTGCCCGCTCGGCTCGCTTGCGGCGTTCGAGGAGCCAGTCGGGGTACAGCGACCCGGTGCGCAGCTTCGGCACAGCGACGTCGAGGGTGCCCATGCGGGTGTCGAGATCGCGGTGGCGGTAGCCGTTGCGAGAGTTGACGCGCTCGGCGCTGCGTTCGCCGTAGCCGGCCCCGCAGACCGCGTCAGCCTGCGCGCCCAGCAGTGTGTTGACGAACGTGGCGAGCAGCTCGCGCAGCAGGTCCGGGCTCGCCTGGTCCAGCTGCTCGGTCAAGAAGTGGGCAGGGTCGATACTGGGCGTAGCGGTCATCGTGGTGTCCTTCTTCGAGTCGGTTGTGAGAGATCACTCGAAGGATCCACCCGGTGGCCGCGCCTACGTTGCAGGCACGCGCTCACTCAGGTCCGTCGTACACCACTCTGCTGGACTCCACTAGTTGGGAAGGGTCCCCAGATATTGCTGCACACGCGCCTCGACGTGGCTCAAGCAGGGGCTCCCGCGCTAGGGAGGTGCCAGCGTATTGATTTGTGACGTCGGTGGGTCCTCGCAGGGCGGACTCGGGCCAATGTCAGCTCCATTCGGCCAATCCGAGCGCCCAGAGGCCGCTTGATCGGCGCCTGCCAAGGGGGGTTCGTCCATCGTCACAGCCAAGGGATCAACTCGTGCCAGGTACATCGAGTCACCGACTGCGACCGCGCTAATGGCTACGGCGTTACTCGCCACGACGAGGAGGATTCCGAAGAGCTCGTGCAAGGCCAGTGCCTCGCCGAGAATCAAGCTGCCAGCTAGCGCAGCCGTAAGTGGGTGAACACTCATCAGGACGCCGAACAGTTGGCGTGGAAGCAGGCGGAGCGCGCCGACGTCCAGCGCGTAGGGGATCGCAGAACTGAGAACGCCCGCAACGACCGCACTGCCGAAGGCCGAGATCGTTACGTGCGTTGCGACAGCGTGGACGGTAAACGGGAGAAGCAGGCAGGCCGACATCGCTCCAGCCGTTGCCGTTCCTTGGAGACCAGGCAAGCGCCGAATCACGACCTTGCTGAGCAGAATATAGGCCGCCCAACAGCATGCGGCGAGCAAGGCGACACCAATGCCGAGCCAATCGGTGCTCGCACCCGGAAGTACCAGGACGTAGACCCCGACCGCGGCCAGGCCGGCGCAGAGGAGATCCAAGAGTCTTCGGGAGTCGACGAGCGCGACCCCGAGCGGACCGAGAAACTCCAGTGTCACGGCCAGGCCTAGACCGATGCGGTCGACGGCAAAGTACAGGCTCGAGTTCATGACCGCGAAAATGAGAGCGAAGACCGAGACGATTGCCCAGTCGGTTCGTGTGAACTGCCGCCATGGTGGACGCACCAGGGGCAGCATGAGCGCCGCGGTGACTAGTTGCCGTATCCCCACCGTGGCAACCGGACCAAGCACCGGGAAGGCGTGTGCACCTATGCCAGATCCTCCCTGACCGCTGACGGCACTGAGCAGCACCATCGTGACTCCGCGGGTCCGGTCACTGACTGCCTTCATCGTGCTGTTCCTGGGACGCGGGATCGAGCCAGTCCAACAACGACCGACTTGGACGCGGGAGCGTTGCTGCCGGCCGCGGTGGAAGTGATCGGCACCAGAGGATTCGATCGGAAGCTGCCACCCCGGCTCACGACACGGCTCCGATGACGTCGTGCAGACTGCCGCTTCGCAAGCACCGTCCCAGCTCGGGGACTCTTGCCCGCCGGCTACGTGGCGGACACCCTGAGGCCTGGACATCAGCGACTTCAGACAACACCGAAGGACGTTGCGGCGTGGCCGCTCCTGAGACCAACGTCACTCCTCCCTTTCGTCTACCTGCTGCCATGTGAGCAGGCGTGCACGCGCAGCGCTCAAGACCCCTCTGACGGGGCCGCCCCGACAGTCGATGTGATCGGAGTTGGGCCCGAATCAGAGCAGGAGCGTCTTCACTGATGTGGCTAGGGCGTCGACGCCGACCACGCAGTCATCGAACTCGGCGTGCTCACTCGGGGAATGGGACACACCCGTCGGGTTCCTCACGAACAACATCGCCGATGCGATGCCGACCGAGGCCAGGGTGCCGGCGTCGTGTCCCGCACCGCTCTCGAGGATGGGCGCGTCATCTAACTCGGACGCCAACAGCGCCACGGTTGACTGGTCAAATGTCTCCCATGGGGTGAACGATTCCTCGAACACTGCTGCGGCCGGAATCGCTTCGACTTCGGCCGCGACTTGCCGGATCCAGGCTTCGTCCGGTCCTCGGGCATCTAGCCATCCGATTGCCTGCGAAGGGATCGCGTTGGCCGCATTCGGAGTCACCCGGATCTTGCCGATTGTCGCCACACAGCCGTGCCGCTCGCCCGCGCGACGCGTCACCTGAATAAGCTCCGCGAGGCCGAGCATCGGATCGGTCCGATCCGACATACGTGTGGTGCCTGCATGATTCCCCTCACCGGTGAACTCGACCCGCCACCGCCCGTAGGGACGAATGGCAGACCCAACGGCCACCGGACGATCGAGCTCCACGAGGCCCCGTCCTTGTTCGATATGAAGCTCGAGGTAGGTACCGATTCGGTTGAGCGCTTCACGGTCTGGTCCGAGGTGTTCAGCGCTGACGTCCAGTCCGGCGAGACACTCGCTCAACGACACACCGTCACTGTCCAGAAGCCCCAAAGCAGCTTCAGGTTCGAGGTTGCCGACAAGGAGTCTGGAACCAAGACATGTTAGTCCGAATCGTCCGCCCTCTTCCTCGATGAAGTTGACGATCCCTAGCGGTACGTCCGACAGGGCGTCGTCGGCTAGGACCTGATCGACGGCCGCGAATGCAGAGATCACTCCTAGAGCTCCGTCAAACGCACCTCCCTCAGGCACCGAGTCGAGATGCGACCCAAGGACTACAGCCTTCCGCCCCTGCGCCGCTGCGCGATCGGGGTCTCCGAGCCATGCCCATTGATTGCCGACTCGATCCACCTCCACGTGCATTCCCCGCTGCTCAGCCTCACCTTCGAACCACTCACGGAGAGTGAGGTCGGTCGGGCCGCCAGTGAAGCGGTTGTAACCGCCGGTGCGCGGCGAACGACCCAGGTGTTCAAGATCGGACCACAAGCCTTGGAAGCTCAACTCGAGACTCAGCGATCCAATTCGGGGAAACCGAGCTCGGACCAGTTCTTGCGTTGCTCCTCGGCGATCCGGTAGCCGTACTTCGCCTTGGCGAACCGATCGCCGGTGATTTCAGCCTTTGCGACGAGGCCCATCAACTGGCTCTCGCGCGTGTGAAGCGACACCGTGCGGAGGTCGCGCCACGCGCGCTCAAGGGGGTTGAACTTGAAGAGCGCCCTGGTCCCAACCACATCGAATGCCTTGGTAACGACGAACATCCCGGTGGTCTTGGCCTGGTGGAGCGCACGCAAAGCGGCCAGCGACCCCTCCCCGAACCGGCCGGTGTCGTATAGCCACTGTGCGTACCACCACGAGGCCCTCGTGGCCTGGAGCGCGCTCGACATTTCACCGAGCGTGTACTTCAGGCTGTCCTCCTCGGCGAGGTATGGGCGCTCGTTGAAGACCTTGACCACGAAGTCGAAGGCGCCTTGAGCAATGCCCAGGCAGATCGTCGCGTAGGTGATCTCGAAGAGGTATGGGTGCTTCTGCACATAATCACCAGGCTGACCGAGAACACTCGCGTTCGGGATCGGCACGTTGTCGAACTTCGTCGGTCCGGAAAGCGACGCTCGGATACCGATGACTTCTTCCCAACCAGGCAGAAACTGAACCCCAGGATCATCCGCGCGCATCACCCCGAGAACAAGGCCTTCAGAAGGCGTCTCAGTATTGGGCGCCAGTGCCCAGTAGAGGATGAACGTGGAGGCCGCGGCCCCCGACGTGAACCCCTTCGTGCCGTTCGCGACGAATCCGTCCTCGGTCTTTCGAAACTCGACGTTGAACTGGATCGTCCCAGACTCTGTTCCGGTCGCGACCCTCTGCGCGGGAACGACTTCGCTGCCGACCGTCGCCATCAGAGCGCCGTTGTCGAGGACTTCCTTGAACAGCCATGACTGCTGCTCGTGGCTGGCGAGCCCGGCGATGAGTCCATGGCAGTGATACTGAGTCGTCAACGCCCAGGCAGTACTCGCGCATGCTGATGCGATGATTTCAATCACGCTATGCGGGAGTATGTGAGCGAAGCCTGCCTCCGTGCTCAGGCCCCCGAATTCGGCAGGAATCGCGAGCTTGAGGAAGCCCTGCTCGAAGAGGAGATCCATGTTCTCCTTGGGCCAGGAACCTGCTTCGTCGTAGCGCCGGGCCCGCTCGGCAAAGATCGGCTTGAGCGCTTCGGCCTTTGCGATCCAGGCGGCCACCTCGGGGTGCTGAGAAAAGTCCATTTCAATCCTCTGTTTGGTGAGTTTCCTGAGTGGAACTCGGTTATCGCGCGACCGGTCTACTCCTGGCCCTGACGAACGAGTCGGTGATAGCCGCGGTCCCAATAGATGAGCGCCGCGCCTTCACGGCTGCGGCCCGATGTGAGGGTGCCGATGACGATGTCGTGATCTCCAGACGAAATGACCTCGGTCACGATGCACTCAGCCACGGCAAGAGCGCCCGCAATAGAGGGGACTCCGAGAGTGTGACCAGGCGCCCAGCTGATCCCAGTGAACTTGTCGAACCGGTTCGACGCGAAACGGTCGGCCAGATCTGCCTGGTCCTCACTCAGGAAGTTGACTCCGAAGCGACCCGATTCTCTGATCACATCGAGGGTGTACTTGCCGTGCTGGAGACAGGTCAGCAACTGTGGCGGGTTTAGCGAAAGTGCGGTGACGGCGCTGACGGTCATACCGACCGGAAGACCCATGCCATCGGTACAACTCACGATGGCTACACCTGTGGGGAGGGCGCCGAACACCGCCCGAAACGCTTCAGGTGGAGCGGCCGCCGGCCACATCCGCCTTGTGCGCTCCGCTTCTGACAGTCGGGCTTCGTCCCGCACCAGCGCTGCAGTCACCGCACTACCCCGCTTCCTCTTGCAATCAGTATTGCGTCCTGAGAGCAGCATGCTGCATGTAATCTGCAATGTCAATGCGGTTGAGCCCCTGAATGGGAGTTCCTGAGCCTCAGCGAAGGCTGACGAGGTTGCCGTCAGCTGCTTGGACTACGAGTTCGAGGCCTGGCGTGACTGCCCATGTGACAGTGGGCGCATTCGCGCGGTCAAACCCCAATCGGGTGAGCACGTCGGTGATGCCCGTCGGGTCCGGGTGGAAGAGCCGGAAAGTAAGAAGGTCAACGCGCGGGAGCGGCAGCGCAGGATGGGGCGTGTCGCCCCAGTCGACGAGAAAGGGGGCAACACCGTCCTCAAGGACATCCGGCCGCTCGGTCAGCCGGAGGCGCAGTTCACCTTCTGCAGTCGGGCGTGCCAACCAACTGACCATCCCGGGGCTGTGTCCCCCAGCTGCCATAGCGCGAACGGCTTCGTCGAAATCCAGAGGCCGAACCCCCCAGGTCGCCAAGCGGCTTCGTCCGAAGGCTCCGTCGAGGCCGAACAACCGAGGCACCTTGGGTTCTTGTTGCGCATCATCAACCGCGATGATCTCCAGATAGCGCCTCCCGCCCAGCCCGAGAAGGTAGTTGCGGCTCCCCCTGTGCGCATGGCTTCCCCCGGGAACCGGCGCAACGCCAACCACCGTGCCAATGTCGGCGACAGTCGCTGCTAGGTCTCGCGTCACGACCACGAAGTGGTCCACTTCTGGCGCACCGCCGCCCGCCATCAGTCTGGTCCCTCTGGAGGTGCTCGCGGCTGGCCTCAATGGTCCAGAACAGCGCGGAGGAAATTCCGGGTGCTCGGGTTTGTCGGATTCTCGAAGATCACGTCCGGCGGCGAGTCCTCCGCGACCACGCCGTGTTCCATGTAGATGACACGGTCGGCGAAACTCCGTGCAAAGCGCATCTCGTGCGTCACCAACAGCATGGTCATCGATGTCTCGTGCGCGATGTCTCGGATGACGCTGAGGACCTCGCCGACAACCTCAGGGTCGAGAGCCGACGTGACCTCGTCGAACAGCATCACCTGAGGACGCATTGCAAGGGCTCGCGCTATCGCTACCCGTTGTTGCTGACCGCCCGAGAGTCGACTTGGATACTCGTCAACCTTGTGACCGAGTCCCACCTGCTCCAATAGCTCCACGCCGCGCATTCGCGCTTCATCCTTCGAAAGTTTGAGGACGTGCACGGGTGCTTCCATGACGTTTTGAAGTGCAGTCTTGTGTGGGAAGAGGTTGAAATGCTGGAACACCATGCCAATGTTTCGGCGAACTTCCGCAATATGACGGCGCCTGTCCGGTTCGTATTCGCCATCCTTCAACCGGACTCCAAGCGGAACCCCATGAACATGGATGATCCCAGAGTCGGGCTCCTCGAGGGTCATAAGGAGACGGAGAAGCGTCGTCTTGCCAGAGCCGCTTCTACCGATAAAAGCGACCTTCTGGCCAGCTTCGACGTCAAGGTCAACTCCACGCAGGACATGGCTTTCGCCGTAGGACTTGTTCAGGTCCTGCATGGCGATCGCGGGAGTATTCTCGCTGGCAGAGCGCAATCTCATTTGCGCCACATCCAACTTGGCACCAGGCACATCAGCGCTCGGAAGTGAGGACGCCATCAATCATCCCTTCGTAGACGTTCACAGTTGTCGTCAGAGCGGACAGCGAAACCCACTCATCCGGTTGTCCAGACTTGGATGGGTAGTCATCGCCTTCCGAGGTCCCACCTGCGAATGGGCCGAACATGACGGTGGGTATGCCTAGGTCCCGCGAGAAGTAGTGGGCGTCTTGAAAACCTGCGGTCCCCCCGAGTTGCAGCGACCGACCGGTCGCCTCAGCAAACGCCCTGCGGCAGATGCCTACGATCGGGTTGCTCTCGGGAGTCTCCATCGGATCCACCGTGTGGGTGACCTCGACGGTGAAATCGAAGTCAGTGATGGTCCTTGCGGCAATGGCGTAGACCTCATCTACCAAGCCCGACACATCTGCGTCGGGCAGGTGGCGGAGATCCACGTCAGCCGTGCAACGGTCGGAGACAACGTTGATCTTGTGTCCGCCCGAAATCCCGCCGATATTCAGCGTGTTGTCTGGCAGTAGCTCGTGCTCGTTACGGCGCAAGGTGGTAGGGGTCCAGTCCTGCAGGGCGGTAAGCCAGGCCAGCATGGCATTGATCGCGTTACGTCCGAGCCATGGACGTCCGCCATGGGCCGACCTCCCCGTCACCTCAAGGCGCAGCCAGATCGCGCCACGATGCGCTAAATACAGTTGATCGCCCGTCGGTTCACACACGCAGGCAAAGTCGGCGCTGAGTTCTTGCTCGACAAGACGCTTCGATCCGTGAAGGCCGCCACACATCTCGTCCGCAACCGCAGTCAGGATGAGTTCGCCGCTGGTCGGCGAAGTCCTCGCATAGTTGACTGCAGCGACTGTCATGGCGGCTAGACCCGCCTTCATGTCCTCTGCTCCTTGCCCATAGAGGCGATCTCCATCAACGACGCCCTCAAACGGACCTACCGACCAACCCTGGCCCGGGGGCTGAACGTCCATGTGACCGTTGAGCAGCAGGCTTGGTCCTGATCCCCAACGCCTGCGAGCAATTACGTTCGCTCGTCCTTCTGCGAACTCGTCGTACTGCACCTCGAATCCAGCCTCTGCCCATGTAGAGCCCAGCAGTCGCGCAACGGGAAGTTCTCCCCCAGGTGGGTTAATCGAAGGGATACGAACCAGCCTGGTCAGGAGGTCGGTCAACTGTTCACGGATCCCTCGTTGCTCGAGGTCCGAACTCACGTCGTGGTTGACGGTCATGAGATGGGGCTCCCACCGATCTTTTCAATGAGGCGCTGGGCATGCCGCCAGACGTGGTCACGCATTGCCACCTCGGCGGCGCCGGCGTCCCGGTTCACCGCCGCATGAACGATGGCCTGCAGTTCCGATAGCTGCATGTCGGTCTCCGGCTCCGAGTAGATGTGCTCCTTGTACACGTTGCGAATACGGTTCAGGTGGAGTTCAAGGTTGTCGAGGAAGCCCGCGAGAAGCTTGTTGTCAGCGCGTTGAGCGAATAGGTGGTGCAGCGCGACATCAAAGCTGGCCACCGCAGTCGGATCTGCCTGTGGCTGCGAACGCTCGAGCGACGCAAGTCCCGCAGTGAGCGTCGCGACGTCGGCGTCGGAGAGGTTGCTGACCGCGTTGGCCGCGGATCTAGCCTCCAGAACCGTACGAAGGTCATAGACATCTCTGACGAACTTGGTGGTCACTGTGGCGACACGCGGTGCTTTGAACGGTTCAGATTCAATGAAGCCATCCTGCTCTAGTGCGGCCACTGCCTTGGTGACCGGCGACCTGCTCACGCCGAGATGGTCAGCGAGGGCCACGACACTGATGACCTGCCCCCCCATGAGTTCGTTGGAGATGATCATGTCCCGAATGGCGTTGTAGGCCTCGTCCTCGAGGCGTTGCCGTGGCGCGATGCTCGCGCGCGGCTTTCCCTGACTGACGAACTTCGGTAGCTCTGCCACCTGGATGCCTTTCCATTCGCGGTTGGGGGTCTCGCACCAACCCTGCAAGGGATGTCTTGGGGTCTTCGATCATCTGAGCTGGCACTAGTAGTCGTATCGAACCACTTCGCCGCCCTTGATGACGCCCAGCGGACGGGCATCGTTGATCAAGATGCTGGCGTCCTCACAAGGATTGCCGTCGATGATGACGAGGTCAGCGAGTGCATCGACTTCAACCACCCCGAGCTGACCTTCCATCTGCAGGATCTCAGCGTTGATCAGAGTTGCCGACTGAACCAGCTCGAGCGGACTCTGCACCTGAGATCTCAGCTGGAACTCCAGCCAGTGATACGGGTGGATGATCCCCTCGAGGTCGGATCCGAAGCCAACCTTCACGCCCGCCCGCCGGCAAATCTCGATTCCCCTCAGCCCACTATCAACCGCGTCTCGGATTCGCTGCCGGACAGGAGCTAGGCCGAGCTCGTCAGCATGCATGAAGCGCCCCTCAAGCGCTGAGAGGGTGGGAACCACGTAGGCACGACCGGCGATCTGCCGCGCGACCTCTTCAGTGATGAGATTCCCGTGCTCGATTGTCCGAGCACCCGCCTCGACTGCGCGGAGAATTGACTCCGCGGCATAAGCGTGGGCCATTACGTAGGTACCTACGGCCCTGGCTTCTTCCACCGCTGCGCGTATCTCTTCGACAGTGAAGTGGGAGTACTGCAAAGGCACACCACCAGCGATGCCGCCCCCAGCGAAGATCTTGATCTGATGTGCGCCGCGCCGCAGCTCTTCACGTACTGCGTGGCGGACTTGGTCGACGCCGTCTGCGACTCGGCTCATCGATCCGAGCGCGTGCGCACAGTAATCGGGCAAGTCCACCTCGTTCCGTGCACGGAAGTCCCCTTGTCCCCCAGTCTGCGCGATGCCCTTTCCTGAGATGAACAATCGGGGACCAGGAATGAGCCCTGTGTCCACAGCCTCCACTAGGCCCCAATCGGCCCCACCAGCATCGCGTGCAGCCGTGAACCCTTTCATGAGCAGGTTTCGAAGAATCGGAATGGAGCGAGCTGTCAGGAGCGTGGCCGACTCTTTCGGCAACCCCGCCAAGTTGAGGTCCGACGCCATGACATGAGCATGCGCATCGATTAGACCCGGCATGACGGTTCGTCCTTTGACGTCCAATGTCTCATCATCGGTACCCGCCGTTGGTCCGATCTCTCGGATCCGCCCTTCCCTCACGCGAATCGTGGTGGGTTCACTCAACTGACCCGTGCGAACATCCAGGACGGCGCAGTTCGTGAGTGACAAGGTTCCGGCACTAGACATTAGTTGAACTCCTACTAAGGATTCGACGGTGACCGCGATGAGCTGGGTTAGACTCGGGTGCCGTTGGTAACAAGCTTCTTGTCGAGCAGGTTGAGAATCACAGCGCTTACCACACTCATTACCAGGAAGAACCCGCCAACCATGAGGATCGGCTCGGTGTACCTGTACGTGCGTCCCCCCGCGTCCATCGCTTTAGCGAGAATCTCCGTGACGCCGATCGTGAACAGTAGGGGCGAATCTTTGAACATTCCGATCATGAAGGATCCGATCGCGGGAATCACCCGGCGCACGACCTGGGGAAGGATAATTGCCCGCCATGTGTGAACCACCGAGAAATTGAGCGCCCTGCTCGCCTCCCACTGACCGCGCGGAATACTTTCGATTCCGGCGCGATAAGTCTCTGCGAGGTACGCGGCGTACTGAAGACCCAGAGCAGCGACTCCCGTTGCGAATGGAGGAAGGGATATCCCGACGCCAGGAAGAATGTAGTACAACGCGAAGATCTGGATCAGCAGTGGAGTGTCGCGCAAGAACTCCCCAATCCACCGGACACCGATCCGAACAGGCCCGAAGGGTACATATTCGGCGGTGCACAGTACGAGACCGAACAGGATCGCCACCACCATTCCGATGACCGTCGCAAAGACGGTGACGAGCGCGCCTTGGCATAGGCTGGGGAAGATTGAACTCGCGTAATCCCAGTCGAAGGTCATGCGCTCGCCCTCCGGACGTGAAGACGACGAGCCATTCGCTTCTCGACAAAGCGGAACGCGCTCGAAAAAGTGAGCGAGAGTGCGAAGTAGATGACAAGTATCGTCAGATACAGGTTATTTCGATTCCCATCGACGAGCGCTAGGCGATTGGCGTTGGCCGTCAACTCGCTCACCGCAATCAGGGAAGTCAGGGCCGTCGCCTTCAGAAGAATGACCTGATTGGTAGCGAGTGAGGGCAACATCATGACGAGCGCTTGGGGAAGAATGATCCGCCACATCGCCATCCACGTAGGCATGTTCAAGGCCACCGAGGCCTCCATTTGCCCCTTCGGGACGGACTCGATTGCACCCTTGACGATGTCAGCCCCGTAGGCCCCGATGTTGAGACCCAGTCCGAGCGTCGCGGCCTGGAACGAGGAAAGTGGCCAACCGAATAGAGGAAGTACGTAGAAGCACACGAACAGGAGGACCAAAGCTGAGACGCCTCGAAAGATCTCAACCCAACAGCGCGCGGGCCATCGCAACAGGCGATGCCTGCTGGTGAGCAGGATCCCCAGAAGCAGGGCGGTGGCAAGTGCCACCGCCCCACCCGTGACCGCCAGTGCCGTGGTGGTGAGCGCTCCCCGAAGAAGGTCTGGCATGTTGTTTTCCAGGACACTCCACATCTGAATCCCCCACTTCGCTCGACAAAGCTGGTCCTGGCGGTCCCCAGCTACTGGGGTGTGTTGCCCTTGCAGAGGTCCTCTGCCGTGAGATCAGCAGGCGGGATGTTCTCGTCGGTGAACCCGAATTCCTCCATGATCTTCTGATAGCTGCCGTCCTTGCGCGCGTTCGCTAGCCACTCTCCGTAGGCCTCGCGAAGATCATCGGCCTCCTTCGGAAACACCGAGCCGCCGTAGCCGACGGCGGTCGCGCCGGTCTTGTCCTTGGGTTGCTCACTCAGTTCGACGTACTCGACCTTGTCCGAGCTCAGGGCGTTGAGAGTTGCGTGAAGACCCGTCTGCTGCTGCGCCATCACGTCGACCCTTCCCGCGACGAGCGCGGCCGCGGCGTCCGCATAGCTCGGGAAGGTCTTGATTCGATTCTTGGGCACGCCGGCGACTTCCGCGTACTCGATTTCTGCAACTCCGGACGACGTCGCGTACACTGCCTGGCTATTCGCGACATCGGCGTAGCTGTGGATTCCCAGCGGGTTGCCTTTGGGTACCGCAAACGCGGTCCCGACCTGGTACTCAGGCGGGCCGAAGTCAGCCGCCTCGCATCGGTCGGGAAGGATGTACATGCCAGCACCGACGACGTCGTATCGCTTCGCCAGCAGACCCGGGATCAGCCCTGCGAAGTCGACCTGCACACCCTCAACCTTGATGTCATGCTCTTTGAAGAAAGCCTTCATGAGCTCCATGTTCATGCCGGTGAGATTGCCGTCCTTTTGGTAGGCGTACGGGGCTTCGTTCGCGTACCCAACCTTCACGACGCCTGACTTCTCGAGGCGCGGAAGGGTCCCGCCCTTCGCATCGTCGGCACTCCCGCATCCCGCCGCCATCATGGCGGTCATGGCGAGGGCCGCTGCGCCCGCAACCAGAGGGCGGGCCGACCGAATGTGCACGTATAGGCGATTCTTGGCCAGTGTCGCGTTCCGCCAGATTCTGTGCATTCGACTTTGCTCCTTCGTGGAGGGACCTACCGATTAATTTCCGAGAGCTCTGTGCGCCTCGTGCTACTCGTCGTACACAAGGCCGATGTCTGCGTACTCGGGCCGGCTAATCCCAAACAGCAGCTCGACGGTCTCGTCGCCCGTCGACCTCAGGGAATGGGTGACCCCCGCCGGGATGTAGAAGACGCTTCCTCGGCGGGCCGGGTGGTCCACTCCACCAACGTGCACCTCCGCCTCCCCAGCCAGTAGGAGGTACCACTCGGAACCATGCGGGTGGTGGTGCTTGATGTGGTAGTCGCCCGGTTCGAAACGGCAAATGCCGATGTGAACGTCTGTAGCTCCCGACAACCCGCCCGAGATGAGCTCAAGCACCCGGCCGTCTTCTCGCGGATCAATGTCGTCGGCGTAGTCACGAAGCTCGGTGAACTCGTCATCCGTGAGGCTGAACTGTGAAAAGTGTCCGCGGAATTCACTCGGCACGCGCTCGACTCCGTTCAAAGATTGCATGTTGTATGCAGCATGGCGCGGGGTGCACGTGATGTCAAGCACATGTGCGCGTCTCCCCGGCCTTCGGGTCACAGACCTATAGGGCGGCCGGGACCTCCCTCTGTTCGGTCTCGGTCGCGAGGTATCCGCACGCGGAGGCCGGCTACGTGCACGCTTTGCCAGCCGCAACGGGGCACGGTGCCGAGACCGCGTCCCCCAGCAAGCTGGAAGGAGGAAAGCCGCACTGGCGATGCCGGCGCTGGAATGCGCGCATCGCTTACGGCTCGCGACCGAACGCAGGTCGCGGCCACGACGAACTTGAGCACGAGAGGCCCGGTCGGGCCAGTTCGAGTGCACTCGATCAACGGCGTTCATTTCGATCCAGGTATTCGGCGAGGTCGGCCCCCATGTCTTCGCCAGGAGTGGTGTAAGCGCGAAGTCGATCCACTCAGAGATCCTGGTCACAACGTCGTTGAGGCGTTGACCTGCTCGCCACACCGCTTCGAGCGAATCCGCGGCTCCCGGGGGAAACTCGTCTTGTCGATCAAGCAGCAACTCGGCGTGACCCAGCATCGTGGTCAGTGGCGTACGCAGGATGTGGTTCACCGTCTCCGCCAGTGATCGGCTCAGCTCCCCCCGGGCGGCAGCCACCAGGCTGGTGACGTCCGTCATGACCGCCCACGCGCCCCGCCGCTCGCCGTCGAGCCCCATCATCGGCGCGGCGTTGACACAGAGATGACGGACCGGCTGTCCAGGGGCTCTCACCGTGACGATGGCGTCTTCGACGACCACCCCGCGTGAGGCTCGCACGATCGGCACTTCATCGGGACGGAGGAGGCGGCCCCGTCGCCGTAGAGATGGAACACCTCCGCCAACGACTCGGCTGACACGATTGCGACGGGTCGATGCAGCAGGTTCTCCAGCCCCGGACTCATCATCGACAACTGTCCCGATGCGTCCAGGACCGCAACGGCAAGCCCGGCACGACACATGAGCTTCCGGAGCGCTGCCGGGTCGGCCGGGGGGAATGACCCGGGGAGGTTCTTCTGGGTCCGCTTCATGCTCCCTCTGCCTTCGACGTGCTTCTGCGCTCACCAAGCCAGAGAACCGAACTCCATTCGCGCCGACCGGCCGGCGCTGTGCTGGGGTCTGCTGCACGCACGGGT
>NZ_BDJE01000020.1 GCF_002117935.1 Nocardioides sp. PD653-B2
GGCCGTCCGCGGCGAGCAGCCTGCGGGCCTCGGCTTCGATGGGGTCGAACCGCACCCGGGCTTCCTCCACGACGCGTTCGAGCTGGGCGTGGGAGAGTTTCGCGGCGGTGGGTGCGACGTGGGTGTCCACGAACAGTGCCCCGGCCATGGGCAGCGACAGGGTGGCTTTGGCGATCTGGCGGGCCTTCCACACCGGTACCCGCCCGGCGACCACGTGGGCCCAGAGTCGGGGGAGGCGGTACCTGACCTCGACGGCCTCACCCAGGTACGCACGCCCGGCGTCGGTGGACTTGTCGATCGCGAGGGCGAACTCGGCGACACAGAACTCCGCGACCAGGGGTGCGCCGTCGCCCGCGATGGGGAGCTCGCCCTCCCACACCGCGGCCGGTCCGATCGAGTCGACCGAGTGCATCGCGGCCCAGTCCACGGCCGCCTGGAACATCCGCACCTCGGCCGCGTCGGCGGCGGACTTGTCTTCGCGGACAGCAGCCAGCACCGCGGTCGCGGTGTCGGATTCGGTGGTGGCTGCCATACGACCAGCCAAGCACCCGCCACCGACAGTCAGACCCCGAAAACCCTGTTCTCCACAGGGTCCTGAGCGTTTCGAAAGTAAAATCTTGGAACGGTGACCACGACGGTCGACCCGAGCGGACCCGCAATCCAAACAACCGCTGGAAATCGCCGCCCCAACCGAAGCGGACGGTGACCACATCACTCTGTAAATCCCTAGCAGCGGCCCGCAAGCCCGAAGACAGGTGGGCGGGTCGGCTGCGGGGGTTTCGAGACAGGACTTCGTCCTTCCTCAACCACCGGCGAGCCAGGCGCTGCGCGCCCTCCTCAACCACCGGGGTCACTCGTCGGGGGACTCCGACGGGGTGGGTGACTCCGACACGTAGTCGGGGTCGAGGATCGGGCGGGAGGTCTCGTCGATATGGGCGGTCACGCCGTCGAGGTCGAGGACGCCGACGCCGTAGACGAGTTGCTCGAGATCGGGTTGGACGGCGGCCTCGAGCTCCGGGAGGGTGTCGATGCCGGGCCACAGGGTCATCGAGCGGACGCTGGTGTTGAAGAAGCCCGAGTGCTCGGGCTGCCGGCCCGGCTGGAGGAAGTCGTCGGAGAGCGCGACCTCGAGGTTCGCGGGCGCGAGATAGCCGGTGCGGGACACGCGGGCGACGGACTCGGCGGACAGCTCGTGGACCATGAAGTCGGCGGCGGCGGGGGTGTTCGCGGCATCGGCCGACAGGCACAGGCCGGTGACGTCGCCGACGGTCGAGGCGGAGTCGAGCACCGGCATCGGCATCACGTCGAAGGCGAGGCCCGGAACGAGCCGCAGCTGCGGCACCAGCGAGCGGTAGCCGGCGATCATGCCGAGCTTGCCCCGCTCGAACCACCTCATCGGGCCGGCGTCGGCGAGCTGCTGCTCGTCGAGCGTGACCTGCGGCTTGCGGAGCAGCTCGAGGGTGCGCTCGAGCGCGGCCTTCGAGTCGTCACTGGAGAGGCTGAGCGACTTCGGGTCGGCGGTGTCGTCGAAGACCGAGCCGCCGCCCGACTCGATGAACGGCGAGAGCCCCGGCAGGGTGGGCGCGATGTGCACGCCCTTGGTGCCGCGGCGGGGTCGCGAGGCGAACTCGGCGGCGGCGGTGAACTGGTCGAAGCTCCAGCTGGTGGCGTCGTCGTCGGGAGTGTCGAGCCCGCGCTTGCGCATCCGGTCGAAGTCGACCAGCTCCTTGTTGTAGTAGATGACCATCGGCGAGACGCCGTACGGCATGCACTGGAGCCGGTCGTCGGCGCTGAAGGCCTGCAGCGCGTCGCGGGAGTAGTCGTCACCGAAGTCGACGCCGCGCTCGTCGAGGAGCTCGTCGACCGGCTGCGTGTAGCCCTCGGCCTGCAGCCAGGTGAGGTCGCCGCGGGAGACGAGGAAGACGTCGGGCACGTCGGTGCCGCTCTCCAGCGCCGCGCGCATCGAAGCGTGGTCGGGCCACGTCTTCATCGTGACCTCGCCGTCGTGGTCGCCGGCGTTCCAGATGTCAGCGGTCGCCCGGAACGACGCCAGCTGCTCCTGGGGGCCGTAGACACCGAAGGTCAGATCGCCGCTGCGCGGGGCGGCGGCACTCGTGGTCGTCGGGGGCGGGGTCGGGTCGTCCGACCCGCCGGTACACCCGGCACCGGCCAGGGCGACGGACAGCACCGTCACGGCACCCACCACGATCCGACTCGCCCTCACCCTGCACACTCCTCGCACACATCAGCCACCACCACGACGCCCGAGGCGAGCCCGGGCTCGGGCCACCCTATCGACTGTCCAAGACCACCCGTCCGGACAGCATGTCGCTGCCCGCTCTCGGTCCGCTGCGTCCCTACGATGAACGGGTGCCTCGGGTCCGGATGCCGTCTCTGCTCGCCCTGACCCTCGCCACCACCGTGCTGCTCGCCGGCTGCGCGACGGACGACGAGCCCGGCGCGGCACCGGCCCGGCCTGACGCCCCGGCCGCCACCAGCCCCGGCGCCACCGGTACGCCGGCCACGTCACCGTCGCCGAGCGACCCGCCGCCCGCGACGACTCCCCCGCGCAGGCCGCACGGCCGCAAGACCGGCGTGCTCGGACCCCGGCCACGGACGCAGTCGGTCGACGCCCACCTCCTCGCAGCCGACCGGATGCCCGCGGTCGGAGACGGCCCCTGGACCGTCGCGTCCACCTCGCCCGAGGACCCGTCCGCCGCGGAGGCCGTCGGCGCCTGCCAGAAGACGGCGCTCAGCACGATCGGTGCGATGTCGTCGGTCCGGCGCACGTTCACCGGCCCCCACGGGATCACGGCCACCCAGGTGGTCGCCGTCTTCCCCGACTCGCGTTCGGCCTGGCGGGCTCATGGGGTGCTCGCCGCGTGGCGCGACGACTGCGAGCAGCGTCTCGACTTCCCGCGTGCCGTGGTCGGCCCGCTCCAGCCGGTGCGCGTGCACGCGGGGACCGGCGACAGCTACCTCGCGGCGTACGGCCGCAAGGCCCGGGGCGAGATGCGGTCCGCCGGCCTCGGCATCCTGCGCACCGGCAGCTACCTGACCGTGGTCGAGATCACCGCCGGACCCGACGCCTACCCCGACGGCTGGGACCCCGCGCGGGTCGCGGTGCGCCGGATCTCACGCACCTTCTGACCAGGGCCTCGGCCTCAGCCGAGGGTGTGGAACGCGCGGGCCTCGGCGACCACCCGGTCGAAGGTACGGCGGTCGAGCGCCGCCCCTTCCCGTCGTACGGCGTCGGTCGCGAGCGTGATCAGCCGGTCCAGCCGGACCTCGCTCGGGCGCCCCTGCCGGTCCCAGCCACCGGTGCCGACATCCATCCAGTGCCGGCCCCACCGAGCCTCGTCGGCGGCGTCGCGGTCGTGGTCCTTGCTGGTGAGCATCAGGCCGAGCCACTGTCCGCCGCGCTGGCCGACCAGGAGCACCGGCCGGTCCTTGCCCCGGCTCGGGTCGTCCTCGAACGGGACCCAGCCCCAGACGACCTCGCCCGGGTCGGGGCGGCCGTCGGCGCGGGGGGCGTAGGAGACGATCGGCGAGGTCGTGACGGTCCGGCGGCCGAAGAGCCGGCGCAGCGTGCGGGCGGGAGATCGCATGGGTCGAGCCTAGAGACCTGGGAGATGGAGTACGCCGGACCGGGAGCGCCTCACGGCGCGTGGCCGCTCGAAGCGGCTTACTTTGGGACCCGGGGCTGCCACGGCCCGACGTACTCCACGGAACAGTCTAACGGCCGGATGGTTCAGGCCAAGCCGTGATCGAGCTCGGCGTGGCCCGCCGCCTCGAGCTGCTCGGAGAGCACCAGCATCCGCTGCACCTCGGCGTTGGTCGGGTCGCTGAGCGAAGCCCGTCCGGTCGCCACCACGCGAGCGAACGCGGCCGCCCTGAGCAGTACGTCGGCGAAGTCGCTGCCGGCGATGCCGCGCAGCACCTGGTCGACCATCGCCTTGAGCTGCTCGGGCCCCGGCGGCTCGGCGACACCGGCCACGACCCGGGCGACCTGGGCGCTGCGCTGGCCGGCCTCGAACTCGCGGGCGACACCCGCCGGGTCGGCGTATACCCAGGAGCGCAGGAGGTAGAGCCGCCACAGGCAGCCGGCCAGCGAGTCGGCCGGCGAGCCCGACCAGACCTCGGCGATCGTCTCGATGCCCTCGGTGTCGGCGAGGTGGAGCAGCCTCTCGGCGACCTCGGCGTCCCCGGTCGTGCGCGCGCCCCGCACCAGCAGCATCGCGGCCCGGTCGGCGGCCTCGCTGACGAGCGCCGGGTCGGTGCCGCCCACCAGCGACTCGAAGAAGTTGCCGCCGGGGGTCACCGGTCGGTGATGGGGTCGGTCGCTCACGCTCTGCACATTACGGGGCGAGGCTACGTCGGATGCGGCTGTCGCTGACCGGGTAGGCGGTGCCGAGCTGCTGGGCCCACAGCGAGACGCGGTACTCCTCCAGCATCCAGCGCACCTCACGCAGATGCGCACCCGGCGGACGGCCCTCCGGGAGGGCGTCGAGCTGGTGCAGGTAGGCCTGCTGGAGCTCGGCGATCTGGTCCATCAGCTGGCGGTCGCGGCTGACCTGGCCGGGCAGCTTCTCGCGGCGCTGCTCGAGCGCGGTGAGGTAGGTCGGGTAGCGCCGCAGCTGGGTGGCTCCGGCCTCGCCGATGAAGCCGCGGTGCACCAGTCGCTCGAGCTGGGCGCGCATGTCGGTGAGTGCCGGGAGCAGCGCCATGTCGGCGCGGCCGCTGAGCGCCTTCTCGGCCCTGCGCCAGCCGTCGAGCACCCGCATCACGTCGGCCATGGTGGCGCGCACGTGCGCCTCGTGGTCGCGGGCGGCCGCCGCCTTGATCGCGTCGTACGACGCCTGGTCGCGCACCACCGGGCGGGCATCGACGACGGCCTGCACGACGGCGGCGCGCACGTCGTCGAGCAGCTCCGCGACGGTCGGGTACGGCGATCCGGCCAACCCGAGCTTCTCGACGTTGGTGAGACTGTCGAGGATCTTCTTGACCGGCGAGGCGAGCTCGAGCAGCAGCAGGCGCCGTACGCCGAGCCGGTGCCGGGCCTCCTGCTCGGCAGGCGACCCGAAGACCTGCAGCCCGACCGTGGTGCCCTCGTCGACCAGGGCCGGGAAGGCCTGCACCTCGTGGCCGGCCCGGCGCTGGGTGAACGACGGCTCGATGGTGCCGAAGACCCACGACGTCGCGCCGGTGCGCGCCAGTCCGCTCTCGGTGGCGACCTCGGCCATCGCCTGCGCGAACTTCGGCCGCAGCGGCTCCTTGAGCGCCTCGAGGTCCTTGCCGCGGGCCTGCTCGGCCCCGGACTCGTCGACGACGCGGAAGATCGGGCGCAGGTGCTCGGGCACCTTGGTCCAGTCCCACGCCTCGCGCGGGACGACCACCCCGGTGGTCGAGCGGCACCAGCGCTCGAGGGCGTCGAGGAGCGGCTCCTCCCCCGCCGGCACCGCGGCCAGGAACTCGCGCGCCTTGTTGGGCGCCGGCACGAAGTTGACCCGCAGGCTCTTGGGCAGGCTGCGGATCAGGCTGGTCACCAGCTCCTCGCGCAGCCCGGGGACGTTCCACGAGAAGTCGTCGGCCTCGACCCGGTTGAGCGTTGCGACCGGGACGTCGATGATCAGCCCGTCGTCGGCGGTGCCGGGCTCGAAGTGGTAGCTGATCGGGAAGGTCAGGCCTTCGGCCGCCCACTGCTCCGGGTAGTCGGCCTCGCTGATCGCGTCGGCGGCGTCGTGGGTGAGCATCGAGGGGTCGAAGGTCAGCAGGTCGGGCCGCTGCCGGCGCTCCTGCTTCCACCACTGGTCGAAGTGCGCGCCCCCGACGACGTCGGGCCCGACCCGCGCGTCGTAGAAGTCGAAGAGCGTGTGCTCGTCGACGACGATGCCGCGGCGGCGGGCCCGGTGCTCGAGCTCCTCGGCCTCCTCGAGCAGCCGGCGGTTGGTCTCCATGAAGCGGTGCCGCGTGTGCCACTCCCCGTAGACCAGCGCGTGCCGGATGAAGAGCTCGCGCGACAGCGCCCGGTCGACCGGGCCGTAGGAGACCAGCCGGTCGGTCACCAGCGGCACGCCGTACAACGTGACGCGCTCGTAGGCCAGCACGGCCGCGCGCTTCTTCGACCAGTGCGGCTCGGAGTAGGTGCGCTTGGCGAGGTCCCCCGCGAGCTGCTCGGCCCACTCGGGCTTGATCGCGGCGTTCTGCCGCGCCCACAGGCGACTGGTCTCGACGAGCTCGCCGGCCATCAGGTACGCCGGCTGCTTCCGGGCCAGCCCGCTGCCGGGGAAGATCGCGAACTTGGCCCCGCGGGCACCGAGGTACTCGCGCATCGGCCGCCGGCCGCCGCTGCGCTCCTTCTCGCGCTCCTCGAGCACCCCGATGTGGGACAGCAGCCCGGAGAGGAGCGCCTGGTGGATGCCGTCCGCATCCGGGCTGTCGGCGGGCTGCCCGACCTGGATGTCCATCTCCTTCGCGACCTGGCGCAGCTGCGACTCGAAGTCCTGCCACTCGCGCACCCGCAGGTAGTTGAGGAACTCCCGCTTGCACATCCGGCGGAAGGCGCTGCTGCTGAGCTCCTGCTGCTGCTCCTTGACGTAGCGCCAGAGGTTGAGCCAGGTGAGGAAGTCGCTCCCCTCGGCCTTGAAGCGGGCGTGCTGCTGGTCGGCCTGCGCCTGGTGGTCGGCCGGGCGCTCGCGCGGGTCCTGGAGCGACAGCGCGGCCGCGATCACGATCACCTCGCGCACGCAGCCGAGCCGCTCCGCCTCGAGGATCATCCGGCCCAGCCGCGGGTCGATCGGCAGTCGCGCAAGCCGGCGCCCGACCTTGGTGAGTCGCGCGTCCCCGACCGACAGCGCGCCGAGCTCCTCGAGCAGCTGCACGCCCGCCGAGACGTTGCGCTTGTCGGGCGGCTCGACGAACGGGAACCGCGCGACGTCGCCCAGGCCCAGGCTGGTCATCTGGAGGATGACGCTGGCCAGGTTGGTGCGCAGGATCTCCGGGTCGGTGAACTCCGGGCGGCCCTCGAAGTCCTCCTCGGAGTAGAGGCGTACGGCGATGCCCGCCTCGACGCGGCCGCAGCGGCCCGAGCGCTGGTTGGCCGATGCCTGGCTGATCGGCTCGATCGGCAGCCGCTGCACCTTCGTGCGCACCGAGTAGCGGCTGATCCGGGCGACGCCGGTGTCGACGACGTACCGGATCCCCGGCACGGTCAGCGAGGTCTCGGCGACGTTCGTCGCGAGCACGACCCGGCGTACGGAGGCGCCGTGGGAGGAGAACACCCGGTGCTGCTCGGCGGCCGAGAGCCGGGAGTAGAGGGGAACGATCTCGGTGCGGGGCAGGTCGCTCAGCGCGTCGGCGGTGTCGCGGATCTCCCGCTCGCCGGGCAGGAACACCAGGATGTCGCCCGGCCCCTCGGCCGACAGCTCCTTGACCGCGTCGACGATCGCTTCGGTCTGGTCGCGGACGACGACCTCGCCCTCGTCGTCCTCCTCGTCGATCGCCATCAGCGGCCGGTAGCGGATCTCGACCGGGTAGGTGCGGCCGGAGACCTCGATGATCGGCGCGTCGAAGTGCTTCGAGAACCGGTCCACGTCGATGGTCGCGGACGTGATGATCAGCTTGAGGTCGGGCCGCTTCGGCAGCAGCCGCTTGAGGTAGCCGAGCAGGAAGTCGATGTTGAGACTGCGCTCGTGGGCCTCGTCGATGATGATCGTGTCGTACTTCTTGAGCATCCGGTCGCGCTGCAGCTCGGCGAGCAGGATGCCGTCGGTCATCAGCTTGACCCGGCTGACCCTCGACGTCCGGTCGGTGAAGCGGACCTGGTAGCCGACCAGGTCGCCGAGCTCGGTCCCCAGCTCGCTGGCGATCCGCTCGGCCACCGACCGGGCCGCGATCCGGCGTGGCTGGGTGTGACCGATCAGGCCGCCGCCGTTCTTCGTCCGCCGCCCGCGGCCGAGCTCGAGGCAGATCTTCGGCAGTTGGGTCGTCTTGCCGGAGCCGGTCTCCCCCGCGACGATCACGACCTGGTGGTCGCGGATGGCGGCCGCGATGTCCTCGCGGCGCTGGGTGACCGGCAGCTCCGGGGGGTACGTGATCTGGAGCTCGGTCATGACCGCACCATTCTGCCCTGGCTGTTGAAAGAACGCGGTCTCGATACGCTCGCCGGCGCTCGCTACTCGACCAACGAACCGGCCCACGGTGGTCGGAGGTAGAACGTGTTCTAGGATCGCGGCGTGACCGAAGCGCGGGAGTACGACGTCGTGGTGGTGGGCTCCGGAGGCGGGGCCATGACGGGCGCGTTCCTCGCGGCCGGGGCCGGGCTGTCGACGGTCGTGGTCGAGAAGACCTCCCTGCTCGGCGGCACCTCGGCGTACTCCGGTGGCGCCTGCTGGCTGCCCGGCAGCCAGGTGCAACAGCGCGCGGGCATCGCCGACTCGACCGAGTCGGCGCGGGAGTACCTCGGCGCGATCCTGGTCGACCCCGACCCGGTCAAGGTCGAGGCGTTCCTGACGCACGCCCCCGAGCTGGTCGCCGAGCTGGAGGCCGACCCGGCTCTCGACTTCGAGTGGCTGCCGTTCCCCGAGTACTACGCCGCCCCGGGCCGCGTGTCCTTCGGCCGCTCGATCCAGCCGACCAACGTGAAGCGCGCCGACCTCCCCGAGCGGGTCGGCAGCCTGGTGCGTCCCCCCGTCGAGCGCGACCGTGCCGGCGAGGGTGGCCGCAACACGCTCAGCGGCGGCCAGTCGCTCATCGCCCGGCTGCTCGACGGGTTCCTCCGCGAGGGCGGCACCGTGCTCACCGAGCTGCCGGTCACCGGCCTCGTGCTCGACGGCGACCGGGTCGTCGGCGTGGCCGCGATGACTCCCGAGGGCCCGGTGGAGATCCGCGCCCGCCGCGGCGTGCTGGTCGCGGCCGGCGGCTTCGAGGGCAACGCCGCGCTGCGCGCCGAGCACGGCGTACCCGGCGACGTCGCCTGGACGATGGCGCCGGCCGGCACCAACACCGGCGAGCCGATCGAGGCGGGCAAGGCGATCGGCGCCGCGACCGACTACCGCGGCGTCGGGTGGTTCTGCCCCGGCCTCGAGCAGGTCGACGGCGGTGGGTCGTTCACCCTGGGCTTCCGCTCCGGCCTGATGGTCGACGCGCACGGCGAGCGGTACGCCAACGAGGCGCTGCCCTACGACCGCTTCGGCCGTGAGATGGCCCAGGCGCCCGAGCGGATCCCGTCGTGGTTCGTCTTCGACTCCCGCGAGGGCGGCCGGCTCCCGGCGATCGCGATGCCCGAGGGCGACCCGGCCGAGCACCTCGCCGCCGGCACCTGGGTGCAGGCGGACACCATCGAGGGGCTGGCCGAGAAGATCGGCGTACCGGCCGACTCGCTGGCCGCGACCGTCGCCCGGTTCAACGGTTTCTGCGCGACCGGCGTCGACGAGGACTTCGGCCGCGGCGACGACGAGTACGACACGTTCTTCGCCGGCGGCACCGGCCCCAACCAGGCGCTCACCCCGTGCACCGAGGCGCCGTTCTACGCCGCCCGCTTCGTGCTCTCCGACCTCGGCACCAAGGGCGGTCTCGTCACCGACGAGCGCGGCCGGGTGCTCCGCCAGGACGGCACCCACATCCCGGGGCTGTACGCCGCGAGCAACTCCGCGGCGTCCGTCTTCGGAGGGGTGTACCCCGGCCCGGGTGCACCGCTCGGCTCGGCGATGGTCTTCGCGTCGCTGGCTGTGCGCGACATGTGAGACCCGAGCGGCACCCCCGTCAGGTCAGCTCTGCGACTCGTCCTGGGAGCCGTCGTGCTGCCGGGGACCTGGTGCAGGCGGGAGCTGGCCCTCCGGCGCCTGGTTGACCGCCGGCCCCGGCGCACCCGGACCGCCCGGACCGCCCGGACCGCCCGGCCCACCCGGCAGACGACCCAGGCCGGCCTGGCCCGGACCGTCGGGGGGTCCGTCGCTGCTGGCGACGACACCGATCGCGGCGCCGATGCCGCCGCCGACCAGGAGCGCCACCACGATCACGGCCGCCACCGTCCGGGCGGCGAAGGAGCGGTCCCGCAGGCGGCTCCGGGACTGCTCGACCGGCCCGTCTGTCGGCGGGCCCGTGGGCGGGCCGGTGGGCGGAGCGGCCAGAGGAGTGGTCGGAGAGGCGGCCGAGACGGCGGCGATCGGTGCGGTGGGCTGTGCTGCAGATGTGTCGTTGTCTTCAGTCATGAGGTGACCGTCGTAGCCGCTGCTGTGCGGACCCTGTGCGTCAGCCTTGAGCGAGTCGTGAGATCACCACAGACCATTCACAGGAAGGTCACAGATAGCCTCGCGAGAGTGAGCGGCATGGAGCTGACCCGGCCTGACGGAACCCCGCTGCGCGTGCTCGTCGTCGACGACGAGGTGAACATCGCCGAGCTGATCTCGATGGCGCTGCGCTACGAGGGCTGGGAGGTGAGCGTCGCCCACAGCGGCACCAAAGCGGTGGCCGCAGCGAAGGACGTCAAGCCCGACGCGATCGTGCTCGACATGATGCTGCCCGACTTCGACGGCATGGAGGTGCTCCGGCGGGTGCGGGCCACCGAGCCCGACGTACCGGTCGTCTTCCTCACCGCCCGCGACTCGGTCGAGGACCGGGTCGCCGGCCTCACCGCGGGCGGCGACGACTACGTGACCAAGCCGTTCTCGCTCGAGGAGCTGGTCGCCCGCCTGCGCGGGCTGATGCGGAGGTCCGGCGCACACCAGGTGGCGACGTCCTCGGTACTGGTCGTCGGAGACCTCGAGCTGAACGAGGACAGCCACGAGGTGTTCCGCGGCGGCGAGGAGATCAGCCTGACCGCGACCGAGTTCGAGCTGCTCCGCTTCCTGATGCGCAACCCACGCCGGGTCCTGAGCAAGGCACAGATCCTGGACCGGGTCTGGAACTACGACTTCGGCGGCCAGGCCAACGTCGTCGAGCTCTACATCTCCTACCTGCGCAAGAAGATCGACGCCGGCCGTGAGCCGATGATCCACACGATGCGCGGCGCCGGCTACGTGCTGAAGCCGCCCTCGTGACCAGGCTTCGCGACCGGTTCGCGTCGCTGACGTCGAGGCTGGTCCTGACGACGGTGCTGCTGGTGCTGCTCGTGTCGGCGCTGATCGGGGCCGCAACGACCGTCGTGATGCGCAACTACCTCGTGAACCAGCTCGACCACCAGGTGCAGGAGAGCCTGAGCCGCACCGTCGGCTCCGCAATGCGGGGGCCCGGACCCGGGCTGGGGCTGGGCTCCGAGGTGGGGACCGTCGTCGTGGGCATCCCCGACGACGGCGACGCGACCGGCACGATCCTGAGCAGCGAGGACGACGACGCTCCGGCCCGCCAGCCCCTCCGTGCCACAGCAGCGGCCTCGCTCATCGACGTCCCGGCCGACGGGCGCGCCCACAGCGTCGAGATTCCCGGGCTCGGGTCCTACCGGGCCGCGGCCAGCAAGGCGGTCCCCGGCGGGACGATCGTGGTCGGACAACCCCAGCGCGAGGTCGACGACACGGTCTCGAACCTGCTCTGGCTGGAGCTGCTGCTGACCCTCCTCGCCGTCCTCCTCGCCGGCGGCGCCGCGCTGGTCGTCGTACGGCGCCAGCTGCGGCCCCTGCGTGAGGTGGCCGCGACCGCCCACACGGTCGCCGAGCTCCCGCTCGCCGAGGGCGACATCGACCTCACCGAGCGGGTGCCCGACCACCTCACCGACGAACGGACCGAGGTCGGCCGGGTGGGCTCCGCGCTCAACTCGCTGCTCGCCCACGTCGAGGCGTCCCTGGACGCGCGGCACCGCAGCGAGCAGCAGGTGCGCCAGTTCGTCGCCGACGCCTCCCACGAGCTGCGCTCCCCCCTCGCCACGATCGCCGGCTACACCGAGCTGGCCCGCCGACGGCCCGACGACACCGCGACCATCAGCACCGCGCTCGACAAGGTCAGGGAGGAGTCCGGCCGGATGACCTCGCTGGTGGAGGACCTGCTCCTGCTGGCCCGGCTCGACTCGGGCCGCCCGCTGGAGCGCAAGCCCGTCGACCTGACCCGCCTGCTGCTCGAGGCCGTGTCCGACGCCCGGGTGCTCTCCCCCGACCACCGCTGGCGCCTCGACGTGCCCGACGACGCCGTCGACTCGGCCTACGAGGTGCCGGGCGACGAGCTGCGCCTGCACCAGGTCGTCACCAACCTGCTGACCAACGCCCAGCGCTACACGCCGGCCGGCACGACGGTGACGGTCACCGTCCGCCGCGACGGTTTCTCGGTGCACGACGACGGCCCGGGCTTCCCGCCCGACCTGGTCGACCACGCCTTCGAACGGTTCGCCCGCGGAGACACGGCGCGCACCCGCGGCAGCGTGGCTGGGGTCGGCCTGGGCCTCTCCCTGGTGCAGGCGATCGTGAAGTCGCACCACGGCTCCGTCACGCTCACCTCACGGCCCGGTGACACGACGGTCGACGTCACTCTCCCGGGATGACCCCCACGATCGCCGGCAGCGAGGCGGTCACGATCTCGATGAGCTCCTCGCGGGTCATCCCACTGGGGTCGTCGATCCAGGAGAGCACCAGCTCCTCGGTCATCGCCGACCAGCCGCGGACCACCAGCCGGGTGGCCGGGGTGTCCTGGAGGATCTGGCCCTCCCCCGAAGCAGACGAGGCATCCTCGCGGAAGGCCCGGCTGTTGAGCGCGTCGCGCGCCTCCTCGTAGATCGCCCGCAGGCTCTCGTTGCCGCCCGCGGCGGCCTTGACCAGCGACACGTAGCCCTCGTGGTTGGCGATCACGTAGTCGACGTACGCCGTGATCGACGTCAGCAGCCGGACCATCGGCTCACCCTCGGTCGGCGGCGTGGTCTGGGCGATCAGGTCGTCCGCGGCCCGGCGCACGACGGCCTCGTGGAACGCGTGCTTGTTGCCGAAGTAGTGATAGAGAAGACCCCGGGAGATGCCCGCCTCCTCGGCCAGCAGGTCGATCGACAGCTCGTCGAGCGACCGGGTCGCGAGCAGGCGGACCCCGAGGTCGAGCAGCTGCGAGCGGCGCTGGTCCGGCGTCAGGCGGGTCCGCGGCGCGGTCGCGGGCCCGGTCGATGAGGTCGGTGTCACGGACCCCACTCTATTGACACTTTTTCAATAGCGCCAGTACCGTCGGGCCATGAGCACCAGCACACACGTCGAGCACCTGATCATCGGCGCCGGCTTCGCCGGCCTGTGCGCGGCGATCAAGCTCCAGGAGGACGGCGAGACCGACTTCCTGGTGGTCGAGAAGGCGTCCGACGTCGGCGGCACCTGGCGCGACAACACCTATCCCGGCGCGGCGTGCGACGTGCCGAGCCAGCTCTACTCGTACTCCTTCGCGACCAACCCCGACTGGAGCAGCTCCTACTCCCCCCAGCCGGAGATCCAGGCCTACATCCAGCGCGTCGCCGAGCGTTCGGGCACGCTCGACCGGTTCGTGTTCGACACCCGCTTCGAGCATGGCGCGTGGGACGACGCCGCACAGCAGTGGCGCACCCGCCTGGTGGGCCCCGAGGGCGAGCGCACCGTGACCTCGACGACCCTGGTCGTCGGCGCCGGCGCCCTCTCCGAGCCGAAGCTGCCCGCGATCGACGGCATCGAGACGTTCCAGGGCCAGCTCTTCCACTCCGCGGACTGGGACCACGGCGTGGACCTCTCCGGCAAGCGGGTCGCTGTGATCGGCACCGGCGCCTCGGCGATCCAGATCGTGCCGGAGCTCCAGCAGGCCCTGGAGTCCACGGGGGGCCACCTCGACGTCTACCAGCGCACCGCCCCGTGGGTGATCCCGCGCAACGACCGCACGTACGGCGCCCTCGAGCGGCGCGTGCTCCGGCGGGTGCCGGCGCTGCGCAAGCTCTACCGGACCGGCATCTACTGGGCCCACGAGGGCTACGTGCCGGCGTTCACCATCGAACCGAGGATCGCCGCGCCCGCCAAGAAGGCCGCGGCCGCCAACATCGCGAAGGGCATCAAGGACCCCGAGCTGCGCGCGAAGGTGACGCCGCACTTCGAGTTCGGCTGCAAGCGGGTGCTGCGGTCCAACACCTACTACCCCGCGCTCGCGGCCGACAACACCGAGCTCGTGACCGACCCGATCGCGAAGGTGACCGGCGACGCGATCGTCACCGCCGACGGGGTCGAGCGGCGGATCGACGTGCTGGTGGTGGCCACCGGCTTCTACACGACCGAGCTGCCCATCGCCGAGCAGATCACCGGGCTCGGCGGGCACACCCTCGCCGACACCTGGCGCGACTCCGGGATGGCGGCCTACAAGGGCACCACCGTGCCGGGCTTCCCCAACCTCTTCTTCATCGTCGGGCCCAACACCGGCCAGGGCCACACCAGCATGGTCTTCATCATCGAGTCCCAGGTGGCCTACCTCCGCGATGCGATCCGCACCATGCGGTCCCGGGGGTACGCCGCGGTCGAGCCCCGCCGCGACGCCACCCGGACGTGGAACGACGACCTCCAGCGCCGGATGAAGCGCACCGTGTGGACGACCGGTGGCTGCCAGAGCTGGTACCTCGACGAGCACGGCCGCAACACCACGCTCTGGCCGAAGTCGACGATCACGTTCCGCCGTCAGCTCGCCGCCTTCGACCCCGACGCCTACGAGACCACGCCCAGCAACCGGAAGGCCGTATCCGCATGAAGACGTTCGACGACAAGCTCGCCGTGATCACCGGGGCCGGCTCCGGCATCGGCCGCGCGCTCGCCCTGAACCTCGCCGGCCGGGGCGCCCTGCTGGCGATCTCCGACGTCGACGACGCCGGACTGGCCGAGACCGTCGACCTCGTGAAGGCCGCCGGCGCCCGCGAGGTGCGCAGCGACCACCTCGACGTGTCCGACCGCGCCGCGTTCACGGCGTACGCCGCCGCGGTGGCCGAGCAGTTCGGCCGGGTCGACCTGGTGGTCAACAACGCCGGTGTCGCACTCGCTGGCGACCTCGAGGACCTCGAGTACGCCGACATGGACTGGATCATGGGCATCAACTTCTGGGGCGTCGTGCACGGCACCAAGGAGTTCCTGCCGCACCTGATCGCCTCGGGCGACGGGCACCTCGTGAACATCTCCTCGCTCTTCGGCCTGGTGTCCATGCCCGGGCAGAGCCTGTACAACGCGGCGAAGTACGCCGTGCGCGGCCTCTCCGAGGCGGTGCGCGAGGAGATGCTGGTCGCGGGCCACCCGGTCGGCGTGACCGTCGTGCACCCCGGCGGCATCAAGACGGCGATCGCCCGCAACGCCCGCTACTCCGCCCGGGAGGACGGCGCGGAGAGCGCCAAGTTCTTCGACACGAAGCTCGCCCGGATGAGCCCCGGCAAGGCCGCGGAGATCATCCTCAAGGGCGTGGAGAACGACAAGGCTCGGGTGCTCGTCGGCATCGACGCGCACGCGGTGCACCACCTGGCCAAGCTGCTGGGCTCGCGCTACCAGGACGTCTTCGCCGACCGCGCCAAGAAGATCGCACCGACGAAGATCGTCTGACTCCTACACCGGTGGCTTGCGGCTGCGCCGCGCCGGGCGGGTCCGCAGCGGCCCGACCAGGCGTGGCCCGGCCAGCCGGCTCTCCAGCCGGTGCGCCTCGCGCTTGAGCGGCTGGGCGACGTACTCACCGAGGATCACCCCGGACGACAGGGCGATGGCGACCGAGGCCGCGGTGATCAGGGCCAGCAGCCCTTCCGAGGTCGCGGCGCCGCCCTCGGCGAGCAGGCTGAGGCCGCGGTAGATCGACAGACCCGGCAGCATCGGGACGACCGCGGACACGACGACCACCAGCGGGGGCACCCGCATCCGGCCGGCGACGGTGTAGCTGACCAGGCCGACGAAGAACGCCGCGACCGCCGTGGGCCAGGTGCGGCCGAAGCCACCCAGGTCACCCGACTGGGCGATCGCCATCGCCACCCCCGCGACCAGGCCGATCGGCAGCAGGGTCCGGCGTGGCGCGTACGACGAGAACGCGAAGCCCGCCGCGGCGATCGCGCCGCCGAGCGAGGCCACCGAGACCTGGATCAGGTCGGAGGCACCTGGGTCGAGGCGGCCGACGTCGACGCCGACGACCTCGGCCAGGGTCAGGCCGCCGCTGACGCCGGCGATGATCCCGGCCGTCGAGAGCAGCGCCTCGGTCAGCCGCGCGCCGGCGGTCACGTAGAAGCCCGACAGCGCGTCCTGGAGCGCGCCCATGAAGCCGATCCCGGCGAGCAGCATGATGATGTTCGCGGTGACGACCAGTGACGGGTCGAGCTCGTCGGACACGGCCGCGGCGAGCACCGCGATGATCGTCGCGACCCCGCCGCCCGCGACCTGGCGGTAGAAGAACGGGAGCCGTCGCCGGCCCATCTCGAACTGCATCCGGTCGATGCAGACCGCGGCCACGAAGGCGATCGCGATGACCGCGACGTCACCGCCGAGCTGGAGCCCGACGCCGGCGCACATGACGCCCCAGCCCAGGGACACCGCCCAGCGCGGGGTGATGTGTCCCGACGAGACGATCCGGGCCAGCCGGGTGCGCGCCTCCTTGAGCTCGACGGTCCCGGCCACGATGTCGCGGACGAGGTGGTCGACCAGGGTCAGGTCCTCGTAGTCGATGTCGCGCTGCTTGACCTGGCGGATCAGTGTGTACGCCGGCTCCTCGGGGTCGGGCTGGTAGCTCATCGACAGGGACGTGAAGGTGACGTCGACCTCGGGGTAGCGCACGCCCAGCGACCAGGCGACCGTCTGCATGGTGGCAGTGACGTCGGCCGCGCCGGCTCCGGACGACAGGAGCAGCTCGCCCACCCGGAGACAGAGGTCCAGGGTCAGGTTGAGCTCGCGTGCCTCCGACATGGCCGCCATCGTGGCAGCCGGGTGGTAGACAACGCACGTGCCCCCCGACCTCCCGCCGGACCCCGGCGCCGCAGTCCGGATCATGATGACGAAGTGGGGAGATCGCCCGCACTGGGAGCTCGACGGCGTCTACCTCGGCAGCGACGAGCACGGCGCCTGGATCGGCGCCCCGGCCGGCACCCTCAACGCCCGGCCTGGCGCGCAGTTCGTCTCCGAGGTCGACTCCGTGTCCCTGGTGCCGCCGTCCGGCGAGCAGCTCGCCGCGCACGTCGCGACGTTCCACCGGCCGGGCATCTGGTGCGACGTCTACGTCGACATCACCACGCCCGCGGTCTGGGACGGGCACCTCCTGCGCGCGGTCGACCTCGACCTCGACGTGATCCGCGGCGCTGACCGGTCCGGACGGGGCGGCCGGGTGTGGGTGGACGACGAGGACGAGTTCGCCGAGCACCGGGTCAGCCTCGGCTACCCGGAGGACCTCGCGCGGGCCGCGATGGCGTCCTGCGACCGGGTGCACGCCGACGTGGCGGCCGGCCGGGCGCCGTACGACGGGAGCGCCGCGGCGTGGCTCGCCCGGACGGGCGAGCTGCCCCGCCCCTGACCTGCGCCAGGCGCTCTGTGGAACGCTGGGGCAGTGCGCATCGACTTCCATGGGTCCCCCGAGCCGACGCTGGGCGTCGAGTGGGAGTTCGCCCTGGTCGACCGGCGCACGCGCGACCTGCGCAACGACGCCGCGCACCTCTTCGCCCGGGCCAAGCCCCGCCTCGAGGACCCGAGCCGGCTGCACCAGGAGCTGCTGCGCAACACCGTCGAGATCGTCACCCCCGTCTGCCACACCGTCGGCGAGGCGATGGCCGAGCTGCGCCGCACCCTCGCGGCGGTGGTCCCGGCCGGTGACGAGCTCGGGATCGACCTCTACGGCGGCGGCACGCACCCGTTCGCGTCGTGGAGCGCCCAGCAGCTCACCGAGGGCCACCGCTACGAGGAGCTGATCAACCGCACCCAGTGGTGGGGTCGGCAGATGCTGATCTGGGGCGTGCACGTCCACGTCGGACTGCCGGAGCGCGACCGGGTGATGCCGGTGCTCTCGGCACTGCTCAACTACTACCCGCACCTGCAGGCCCTGTCGGCGTCCTCGCCGATCTGGGCCGGCATCGACACCGGCTACGCCTCCAACCGGGCCCTGATGTTCCAGCAGCTGCCGACCGCGGGGCTGCCGTTCCAGTTCGAGACGTGGTCGGAGTTCGAGGCGTTCACCCACGACCAGCTCAAGACCGGGGTGATCGACGAGCTCAACGAGATCCGCTGGGACGTCCGGCCGGCCCCGCGGCTCGGCACGCTCGAGAACCGGATCTGCGACGGCGTCTCCGACTTCACCGACATGGCCGCGCTGGTCGCGCTGATGCACTGCCTGGTCGTCGACCTCGACACCCGACTGGCCGCGGGCGAGACGCTCCCGACCATGCCCCCGTGGCACGTCCAGGAGAACAAGTGGCGGGCCGCTCGCTACGGCCTGGACGCGATCGTGATCCTCGACGCCGAGTCCAACGAGCGGCTCGTCACCGACGACCTCGCCGACCTGCTCGAGCGGTTGGTCCCGGTGGCCGACCGGCTCGGGTGCGCCGACGAGCTGGCCCTGGTCGCCGACATCCCGAGCCGCGGTGCGTCCTACCAGCGTCAGCGCGCGGTGGCCGCGCGCACCGGAGGTGACCTGGTCGCGGTCGTCGACTCCGTGGTGCGCGAGCTGCGCGCGGGGCTGGGCTAGTAGCCGCCCTCCGGCTCGGTCATCTCGAGCCGGACGCCGAGCAGCCGGACCGGGCGGTCGTGCTCGACCCGGTCGAGCAGCGAGACGGCCGCATCGGCGAGCACGTCGGGGTCGTTGCTGGGCTCGGGCAGGGTGAGGCTGCGGGTGACCGTGGAGAACGGGGTGAACCGCACCTTGATCCCGACCCGCGCCGCCGGCCGCCCCTCGGCGTCGATGTCGGCCAGGACCCGCCCTGTCAGCGCGCGGACCTCCGCCGCGATCCGGTCCCAGTCGTCGAGGTCCTCCTGGTAGGTCTCCTCGCGACCGTGCGCTCGCGGCACCCAGGGCGTCGCGTCGACCGGGCTGGTGTCGACGCCGCGCCCCAGCCGGTGGAACCACGGACCCATGGTCGGACCGATCTCGGCCGCCAGCACCCGGGCGTCCGACGCGGCGAGCTTGGCGACGGTGTCGATGCCCAGCGCCGCCAGCTTCTTCGCCGTCCTGCTGCCGACACCCCAGAGTGCGGTGGTCGGCCGCTCCCCCATCACCTCGAACCAGTTGTCGGCCGTCAGCTGCCACACCCCGCCCGGCTTGCCGAAGTCGGTGGCGATCTTGGCGCGCAGCTTGTTGTCGCCGATGCCGACCGAGCAGTGCAGCCGGGTGGCGGCGAGCACCTCGGCACGGACGTGCTCCGCGAACTCCCCCGGATCGCCGAGCTCGTCGTGTCCCTCACCGGCCGCGAGGAACGCCTCGTCCCAGCCCATCACCTGGAGCACCACCGGCACGCCGCCCCACTCCAGGCCGCGCAGGGTGTCCATCACCCCCGCCGATGCGGCGTCGTACGCGTCCTTGTCGACCGGCAGGAACACCGCGTCGGGGCACGTGCGCGCGGCGACGCGCAGCGGCATCCCCGACCCGACGCCGAAGGCGCGTGCTTCGTACGACGCGGTCGCCACCACACCACGCTCGGTCGGGTCACCGCGGCCGCCCACGACCACCGGGAGGCCGGCCAGCTCGGGCCGCCGGAGCACCTCGACCGCCGCGATGAACTGGTCGAGGTCGACGTGCAGCACCCAGCGCTGGCCTGCGGTCATCGTGGCGGGGGTGGCAGCGCGTCCGTGGACTGAGCCTGGTCGAGCCCGGTCACCATCAGCAGGTCGACGACGACCGAGCGCAGCTGCGCCAGCACCGCCTCGGCCGCGAGGACGTCGGTGCGCTCGACCCGGCCGGTGGCCTCGCCGATGATCAGCAGCGGCGCCCGGGCGGCCACCGCCATCCGGTCTGCCCCGAGCTCGGCGGCCGCCAGGTCGGCGGCGTCGGCGAGCTCGAGCGCGAGCACCGAGTAGGACTTCGGGATCGGCCGCCGGTGGTAGGCCGCGACCGCGGTCTGCCGGACCAGCACGCGGGTGCTCCGCAGGGCCCGGTCGAGGGGGTCGACGAGCTCCGACATCTTGCGCAGGTCGTCGCGGTGGCGCACCCGGAACGGCGAGGACGCGACGACGGAGAGCCCCTCGTTGGCCGCGTCCTGGAGCTCGCGGATCAGGTAGTCGGTCGACCGGGCGTCGGCCAGCAGGTCGAGCGCGCGCTCCACCTCGCCGTCGTCCATCACCGCCCCGGCCGCACGCAGCAGCGTCGCGATCTTGTGCATGACGACCGCCGCCTGCTCGCGTGGTCGGCGCAAGGGCGCCGCTGGCACCGCCGTCGCCGCGACCAGTGCCACCGCTCCGCCGATCACCGCGTCCGTCCAGCGGGTGAAGGCGGCCCCGGGGTCCGGGAGCAGCGTGGCCACGACGATCGACTGGACGGCAGCCTGGGTGACCAGCAGGGCGCTGCCGTCGACGAGCAGCGCCGCCGACATCGCCAGCGCCACGATCAGGGAGATCTGCCACCAGCCCGACCCGAGCCAGGCGACCAGCAGGTCGGCGAGGAAGACACCGACCGCCACGCCGACGGTGATCTCGGCGACCCGGCGCAGCCGCTGACCGTAGGACGTGCCGAGCGCCACGACCGCCGCCACCGGCGCGAAGAACGGGGTGGCGTGACCGAGCAGGTCGTGCGCCAGCAGCCACGCCACGCCCGCCGCGAGCGCGCACTGCCCGATCTGCCAACGCTTGGACTCCCAGCGCTTGACACGCGAACGGGCCGATACGCGACCCTGGTCCCACATCCGGTCGAGCGGTCCGGCCTCCATGGCCGCGATCCTGTCATGGCGGCGCCTACTGCTTGTGGGCCCACTCCAGCGCCTGCTGGAGATCGCCGAGGTCGCGGTACCAGGTGCGGACCTCGACCCGGCAGCGCACCCGGTCGACGCGCGCGTCGTACTCGGAGCACTCCGCCCGCGCCTCGGAGTCGGTGGGCGGGAAGAGCGCGGTGCCGTCGTAGCGGTAGATCCCGAAGCCGTTGGCCCGGTCGCCCTCGACCTTCACGATCGTGTCGCCGGGTGGACCGTCGTCGCCGGCGGCGACGGCAGCACCGCCGAGTCCACCGCAGACGACGGCGAGGGCCGCGGTGGCGGCCAGGAGGGGCGTGCGTGACATGACTGCTCCCGAGAGGGCTCGTACGCCGGCGGGTTCCGACGTACGAGCGACGCTAGGAGCGCACGGGGACGGCCGGGGTGGACCCGACGTGACCCTGTGGAGAGATCGGTCGAGAGCGCCCCTGTGGACGGTCAGCGGGCCAGCGTGACCGTGATCGTCGAGTCGGCGCAGCCTGAGGCGAGCGAGCTCATCGCACTCTTCTCGGCGCTGTCGACGCTCAGCCCCCAGCGGTGCTTCACCGCGACCCACTCGCGCAGGTAGCGGCACTGCTGCTGCGGCGGCAGCCACTCCGCCACGTCCTGGTCGCCCTTGGACCGGTTCTGCGAAGCGGTGACGCCGACCAGGGTCCGGTAGTCGCCGAGGTCGTTGGCGTAGGCCTCCCGGGTCGCGCTCGACCAGGTGCCGGCGCCCGAGTCCCAGGCCTCGGCGAGCGGCACCAGGTGGTCGATGTCGAGGGCGGACGCGGACGTCTGCGAGACGCCGTCGTAGTAGGAGAACCAGCGGCCGCCGGAGATCGCGCACCCCGAGCCGACGCTCGGGGCCTCCTCCGCCTCGGAGATCAGGACCTCGTCGCGGGTGTCGCAGCCGTCGCCGTCGGCGTCCACCCAGTGCCTGAAGAGGTCGCGCGAGTAGCCGGTGCGCGACTCGGCCGCCGTGGGCAGGTCGGTGATGGCCCGACTGAGCGGCGCGGAGTAGTCCGCGGCGTACGCGGCGGTCGGGACGGCGACGAGCCCGGCGGAGACACCGGCGGACATCAGGACGGCGAGCAGCAGACGACGAACCATGGGGACTCCCGAGACGAGGTGGTCGTGCGGTCTCCTCGACCCTGTCGCCGAGTCGCCGTGCTGGCAAGGAAGCCGGACCGGAACACTCCGGTGAGGTTCCTCGCCGTGGGGAGTGGGTACATGGCTCGCGTGAACGCGCGCGCACCCGGCGACCTGCTCGACGGGAGGTACCAGCTGACGGAGCGGATCGGCTCCGGCGGCATGGGCACCGTCTTCCGGGCACATGACGCCCGACTCGACCGCACGGTCGCGATCAAGCTGCTCCACCCCGGCGATGTCGACGACGGGATGCGCGCGCGGCTGCAGGCCGAGGCCAGGTTCGCCGGGGCCCTCCAGCACCCAGGGATCGTCCAGGTCTTCGACTACGGCGAGGACACGACCGGACCGCAGCCGGTGCCGTACGTCGTGATGCAGTACGTCGAGGGCCAGCCGCTCGGCCAGATCCTGCGCGAGCGCGGCGCGCTGCCGCCCGCGACCGTCGCGGCCATGCTCCAGGACCTCGCCGCGGCCCTCACGGTCGCGCACGCCGCCGGGATCGTCCACCGCGACCTGAAGCCGTCGAACATCCTGGTGACCGAGACCGGGCGGGCCGTGCTCGTCGACTTCGGCATCGCCCGCTCCGACACCGCCGAGCCGCTCACCGAGACCGGTCAGATCCTGGGATCGGCCGACTACCTGAGCCCCGAGCAGGTCCAGGGCCGGCGAGCCTCGGCGGCCGCCGACATCTACGCGCTCGGCATCGTGGCCTACCAGTGCCTCAGCGCGACGTCGCCGTTCCGGCGGGAGACGCCGGCCGCGACCGCACTGGCCCGGCTGCAGGAGGACGCGCCGGCGCTCGGCCCGGACGTGCCGGCGGCCATGCGGACGCTCGTGCAGCGGATGACGGCCCGCGAGCCGGAGGTCCGGCCGACCGCGGCCGAGGTCGCGGCCTCGGCCGCCACGCTCGACCAGCAGCCCACCGTCGTGCTGCCCCCGATGGCGCCCGCCCCGGCCCGGCCCGCGCGCCGGTGGGACCGGCGCCGGCTCGTCGCCGTCGGCGCGGCCGCCGCGATCGCGATGACCATCGGCGGCGTCCTCGTCGTCCTGGGCGACGACGCGACACCCCCGGCCGGGGCCTCCGACCTCGTCGTCCCGTCCGTCGAGGGCCGGCCGGTGGCGAAGGCCACCCGGATCCTGGAGGCCGCCGGGTTCGGGGTCGATCCCCGACTGGTCGACGGACCCACCGAGGCCGGCAAGGTCCTGCACCAGTCACCGGCGCCGGGCGACTACACGGGCGGCGACCCGGCCACGGTCAGGCTGCGCGTCGCGTCGGGCTGGGTGGAGCTGGACGACGACGAGCTGGTGGGTTCGACGTACGACGCCGCCCGCCGCGCGCTCACCACGCTCGGCCTGACACCTCGTCGGGTCGACCGGCCGTCGTCGAGCGGAGTCGGCACGGTCCTCGCCGTCGACGACGAGGGGCGGCTCCGGCTCGGCTCGCCGGTGACGCTGACGGTCGCCACCACCGTCGTCGACACGGCACCGTCGCCCGCGAAGCACCACGGCCGCCACCAGCCGAAGAAGCACAAGCCGCCCAAGCAGAAGCACAAGCACGGCAAGCCGCCCAAGCCGGGGAAGTCGGGCAAGCCGGGCAAGAAGCACCACTGACCCGTACGCTGCGTTGTGGCGGGCGTCACTCGGGCGGCGCGGTCCGCCAACCGACCGAAAGGCTCAGCGTGGGCGCACTGATCGATCCGACGGGCACGGGGTTCCTGCTCGCAGAGAACCGCAGCATGCCGATGCACGTCGGTGGCCTCCAGCTGTTCGAGAAGCCCGCAGGGGCGGGCCGTGACTATGGCCGGCAGATGTACGAGTCGATGCGGGACGTCGAGGAGATCGCGCCACTGTTCCTCAAGCGGCCGCACCGGTCGCTGACGACCGCCGGGCAGCTCGTCTGGGTCGAGGACGAGCAGTTCGACATCGACCACCACATCCGGCACAGCGCGCTGCCGAAGCCGGGCCGGATCCGCGAGCTGCTCGACCTGAGCAGCCGGCTGCACAGCACCCGCCTCGCGTGGGAGCGGCCGCTGTGGGAGGCCCACATCATCGAGGGGCTCCGCGACGGCCGGGTCGCGCTCTACACGAAGGTCCACCACTCACTGGTCGACGGCATCTCGGCGATGCGGCTGGTGCAGAGCACCCTCAGCCCGGACCCCGACCTGCGCGACATGCCGCCGCCGTGGGACGCCCGGACCCGCCGCGACCGCGCCTCGCGCGTGCGCGAGGAGACCAGCCTGGCCGAGATCCCGACGCAGGTGATGCGCTCGGCGCTCGGCCTCTCCGCCGAGGCGGCCGGCATGCCGGCGGCGCTGATCAAGACGATCAGCAAGGGCGTGCGCAACGAGACCTCGGCGATCTCCCTCTACGCGCCGCGCACGATCTTCAACCAGAAGATCACCGGCTCGCGCCGGTTCGCCGCCCAGGACTGGCCGATCGCGCGACTCCAGGCCATCGGCAAGGCGACCGGCACCACCATCAACGACATCGTGCTGGCGATGTGCGGGGGCGCCGTACGCCGCTACCTGCTCGAGCTCGGCGAGCTGCCCGACACCCCGCTGGTCGCGATGGTGCCGATCGGCCTGAAGGCCAAGGAGTCCCACATCGCCTCGACCGAGGGCGGCAACGCGGTCGGCGCCGTGATGTGCCGGCTCGGCACCGACCTCGACGACCCCGCCGACCGGATCGCCGCCATCCACGCGTCGATGAACGACGGCAAGGAAGTGCTGTCGAGCATGACGCAGGCGCAGATCATGGCGATGAGCGCGCTCGGCCAGGCGCCGGCGATCGTCGCCCCGATGCTGCGGATGTCGGGCCTCGTGCGTCCGCCGTACAACCTGATCATCAGCAACGTGCCCGGCCCGCGGTCGACGCAGTACTGGAACGGCGCCAAGCTGGTCGGCCACTACCCGCTGTCGATCCCGATCAACGGGATGGCGCTCAACATCACCTGCATCTCCTACGACGGCAACCTGGGCTTCGGCCTGATCGGCTGCCGCCGGACCGTGCCGCGCCTCCAGCGGCTGCTGACCCACCTCGACGACGAGGTGGCCGCGATGGAGAAGGCGGCAGGCGTCTAGGCCACGCCGAGCGGCACTAGCGCTCCTCGAGCCCGCCGCCGACGACCTCGGCGACGGCGCGCAGCCGGGCGCGGGTGATGTCGGCGACGGTGAGCAGCCCGGCGTTCCGGGCGTTCGAGCCCTCGCGGGTCGGCTCGGCGGAGTTGACGCTGATGCAGCGCCGGGCGCCGCCGTCCGCGGCGTTCTGCAGGGCGACCGCGTGCCCCGTCGTACCGCTGCCCGCGAAGAAGTCGAGCACGATCACGTCGTCCGGCATGGTGCTGAGGATCCGGCGGATCAGGCCGGTGGGCTTGGGCGACTCGAAGACGTGGCCGACGATCGCCTTGAGCTCGGCGACCGCCGTATCGGTGGAGCCGACCTCCTCGGAGAGCCAGATGGTGCGGAGCTTCTTGCGGCGCCCGCCCGGCGTTGCGGGGTGCAGCCAGTCCTTCTGGAACACGTCGACGCGCTCGCCGCGCCGGCCCTTGATGCGGCGGCAGACCAGGTCGTCGGGGCGCTCGTCGATCAGCGGACGGCTCCATCGCCAGACCGCCGGCCGGCCGTCGCCGAAGACCGGTCCGATCTCGACCGCGCCCGCGAACTCGCTGGTGCTCACCCGCCCGGACTCGGGGTCACCCCAGATCGTGAAGTGCAGGGTGCGCGCTGTCGTGGGGTTGAACTTCTTGTTCGTGTTGCGCAGCGGCAGGTGGCGGTAGCGGCGGCCGTCGGGATCCGTCAGCGGGAAGTCGCGTTCGTCGACGGCTTCGTGGCTGCTCGCGTCGAGCAGCGTCTGCTTGGCATCCTTCGCGTAGACGAGGAGGTACTCATGACTCGTCGCGAAGCCCTTCCCGAGCTGGCGACCCTTGGGGTTGAGGTTGACGACGATCTGAGCGAGGAAGTTCGGCTCGCCGTACACCTCGTCCATGAGCAGCCGCAGGTACGCGACCTCGTTGTCGTCGATGCTGACGAAGATCGCGGCCCCGTCCTTCATCACCGCCCGTGCCGCCTCGAGCCGCGGCCGCATCATCGCCACCCAGGCCTGGTGCCGCGACTTCCTCACGCCGTCCTCACGGAAGTCGTCGTGGTAGGCGAAGTCGTTGCCGGTGTTGTACGGCGGGTCGATGTAGACAAGGTCGCACCGCTCGCCGAGCTGCGGCAGCACCTCGAGGTTGTCGCCCTCGATGAACGTGTTCCACGGCCGCGCCACGCGCCGACCCTAGTGCGCAGCACTCCGGTGGCTGAGGAAGGCGCGCAGCGCCCGTCTCGCCGGTGGTTGAGGAAGGCGCGCAGCGCCTGTCATCCCCGGTGGTTGAGGAAGGCGCGCAGCGCCTGTCTCGAAACCCCCGCAGCCGACCCGCCTCCCTGCCCTCGGCCTGCGGGCCGCTGCCAGGGATTTACAGAGTGGTGTGGTCGCCGTCCGCTTCGGTTGAGGCGGCGATTTCCAGCCCCGGCCGGCTTACGGGTCCGCTCGGGTCGACCCTCGTGGTCACCGTCGAAAGATTTTACTTTCCGAAATGCTCAGGACCCTGTGGACAACCGGGTTTTCGGGGTCTGACTGTCGGTGGTCGGTGCTTGGGTTGACCCATGGCAGCCACCCCGACTCTGGACACCGCGACTGCGGTGCTGGCTGCTGTCCGCGAGGACAAGTCCACGGCCGACGCGGCCGAGGTGCGGATGTTCCAGGCGGCCGTGGACTGGGCGGCGATGCACTCGGTGGACTCGATCGGGCCGGCCGCGGTGTGGGAGGGCGAGCTGCCCATCGCGGGTGAGGGTGCACCCCTGGTGGCGGAGTTCTGTGTCGCCGAGTTCGCGCTCGCGATCGGCAAGTCCACCGACGCGGGCCGGGCGTACCTGGGTGAGGCCGTCGAGGTCAGGTACCGCCTCCCCAAGCTCTGGGCCCACGTGGTCGCGGGCCGGGTGCCGGTGTGGAAGGCCCGCCAAATCGCGAAGGCCACCCTGTCCCTGCCCATGGAGGGTGCCGGGTTCGTGGACACCCACGTCGCCCCCGTCGCCGCCCGTCTGTCCTACGCCCAACTCGAACGCGTCGTGGAGGAAGCGCGGGTGCGGTTCGACCCCATCGAAGCCGAGGCCCGCCGCCTCGCGGCTGCGGACGGCCGGTGCTTCGAC
>NZ_BDJE01000021.1 GCF_002117935.1 Nocardioides sp. PD653-B2
GTCGAGCAGCTCGGCGACGGCGCGGGTGGTCTTCTTCGCGCGGTCCTCGTAGGCGCCGGCGCAGCCGACCCAGAAGAGCCAGTCGACCTCGTCGAGGGACTCGATGCTCTCGCCGACGACCTTGACCTCGAAGTCGAGGCCCTTGGTCCAGTCCAGGCGGGCGTTGGGCGACATGTTCCAGGGGTTGCCCTTGTTCTCCAGGCCCTTGAACAGGCCGTTGAGCTCGGCGGGGAAGTTGGACTCGACCAGGACCTGGTAGCGGCGCATGTCGACGATGTGGTCGACGTGCTCGATGTCGACGGGGCACTGCTGCACGCAGGCACCGCAGTTGGTGCACGACCACAGCACGTCGGGGTCGATCACCGCGGAGCCGTTCTCGGGCAGGTAGAACCAGTCGTCGCCGGTGTCGCCGACCAGCGGCCGCTCGACCTCCTTGGTGAGGACGTCGTTGCCTTCGAGCAGTGCGGCCCGGTCTGCTTCGGCGGCCTGGAGGTAGGGCGCCTTGGCGTGTGCGTGGTCGCGCAGCGCGGTGATCATCAGCTTCGGCGACAGCGGCTTCTCGGTGTTCCAGGCCGGGCACTGCGACTGGCAGCGGCCGCACTCGGTGCACGAGGTGAAGTCGAGGATGCCCTTCCAGCTGAAGTCCTCGATCGACCCGACGCCGAGCACCGAGTCCTCGTCGAGGTCGTCGATGTCGTCGAGGCTGATCGCCTTGCCCTCGACGGTGAGCGGCTTGACCGCGCCCAGCGCGGTGCGGCCCGAGGACTCGCGCTTGAACCAGATGTTGAAGAACGCCAGGAACCGGTGCCAGGCCACCCCCATCGTCAGGTTCAACGAGATCGTGATCATCCAGACGAACGAGATCACGATCTTCAGCATCGAGACCAGGTAGATCGCGTTCTCCAACGCGCCGTGCGACATCCCCGAGAACGCCTCACCCAGCCAGAACGTCAGCGGGTAGTGGAACGCGGTGCCGTCCTCGAGCGCGTACTCCAGACCACGCAACGTCACGATGCACAGACCCACACCCAAGATCACGGACTCGACGAAGTAGGCCTGCCACATCGTCGAGCCGAAGAACCGGCCCTTGACCCCCCGGACCCGCTCCTTGGGGCGGGTGACCCGGTAGCCGATGAACGCGACGATCGCGATGATCATCACGAACGTCACGAACTCCGTCAGCCACTCCCACACGAAGAAGTGCCCGATCAACGGCAGCTGGAACGAGGCGTCGAAGAGCTGACCGAACGCCGTGACCAGCGTGAAGAACAACAACCCGAAACCGGTGAAGATGAACCAGTGACCCGCACCCACCCAGTGCCACTGCAACATCCGGGTGTGCAGCAACGACTCCTTCAGCAGCGTCGCCGTACGACGAGCCGGGTCATCACCCCGCGAGGCCGGCTGCCCGACCCGCATCACCCCGATGATCGAGCGAACCGCCCGCACGAACAACGCGATACCAACGACCGC
>NZ_BDJE01000022.1 GCF_002117935.1 Nocardioides sp. PD653-B2
ATCCGGGCCACCGCACTTTGCGCACCGGATCGGTGCCGCCGGTCGAGCTCGCCGTGCTCGAGCACGGAACACGTCCCTTCGGCCACGGCGAGGTCGAGCACGGTGTCGTCGTACCGCATCCTCGGCGGCCCCACGTTCCACTGGGCGCGCTCCTCGAAGTGCGACACCCGATGCACTCGCACGCCGGTGGGGTCGGCGAGGTTCCGGTGCCGATCGACCGCGACGTGGATCAAGGACTCGTCCGCATCGCGGCGCCCCGGCCCCTCGTGGGCGCGCATCGCCGACCGGCCGTGGAGCGCGGCCGGCCAGCAGCGGAGAACTGCAGCCCAGGCGCGCTGCTGCCACGAGAGCGGGCCGGTGTGCTCCACGGACACACCCGGGTGTACCGCGACCCCCGCGATCGCGTCATTCCGCTCTGTGGAGAACGGTCCGGCTTGGCCACCATGGAAGGGTGAGGGCATGACTTCCCGGACGATCGTGATCGCCGGCTCGTCCGGGTTCCTCGGACAGCACCTCACCGCTGAGCTGGTCGGGCGCGGTCACGCGGTGGTGTCGCTGGTTCGCCGGCCGACGTCGGCGCCGGACGAGTCGAGCTGGGACCCGTACGCCGGTGTCTACGCCCCTGCCGTGATCGAGGGGGCCGACGTCGTGGTCAACCTCGCCGGGGCGCCGACCGCGGGCAACCCCCACTCGAGCCGCTGGGCCCGTGAGCTCCGGGAGAGCCGGGTGACCACGACGCGGGTGCTCGCCGAGGCGATCGCCGCCAGCGAGCGCCGGCCCGTGTTCCTCGCCGGCAACGGCATCTCCTGGTACGGCGACCACGGCCAGGAGCTGCTCACCGAGGAGTCGGACAGCCGCGGTGACTCGCTGCTCACCGACGTGACCCGCGAGTGGCAGGCCGCGGCGGACCCCGCGGCCGAGGCCGGCGCCCGGGTCTGCATCCTGCGCACCGCGCCGGTCATGGACCGCCGCGCCGCGCCTCTCAAGCAGCTGCGCCTGCTGTTCAAGGCGGGCCTCGGCGCCAAGCTCGGCGACGGCCGCCAGCGGATGGCGATGATCTCGCTGCGCGACTGGGTCGGTGGGGTCGCCCACCTGGTCGACGACGACGCGGTCAGCGGTCCGGTCAACCTGTGCTCGCCGCAAACGCCCACCAACGCCGAGTTCACCGAAGCGCTCGCCCGGGCGCTGCACCGCAAGGCGTTCCTGCCGGCGCCGCGCTTCGCGATCGAGCTCGGCGGCGGACAGATGGCACCCGAGGTGCTCGGCTCGCTGAACGTCCGGCCTGCGGTGCTGGAGGCGGCGGGCTACACGTTCCGCGACCGCACCGTGGACGAGATCGTGCGCACCGGGCTCAGCTGACCGAGCGCTCCGCGCTCAGACGACGGAGCGCACCCGCCACTCCCCCGCGACCCGCCGCAGCACCACCCGCCGCGTCGACGGCTCGTCCCTCGGCAGCGGCACGCGTACGCCGACGCCGACAGCCGTCCCGCCGGCGAGCCGGTCGGTGACGACCAGGGCGAGCCGATCGCCCGACCGGTCCCGCACCCGGACCGCGAGCAGCTGCGTCTCCAGCCCCTCGACCCGCAGCCCCCGGTCGCGCCAGGACCGGAGCATCGACCGGTCGGCCCGGCCGGTCGGCGACCCCGCGGTGTAGAGGTCACCCAGCGCGTCCACGTCCCCGTCCGCCCAGGCCTGCGCCCGCCGGTCGTCCCACGCGTGCAGGATCGCGGCCGCTTCCACCTCCGGTGGCGGCGCGGCGGGTGCGCACAGGGAGAGCCAGAGGGACAACAACCAGGCGGTCATCGGCGTCTCCTACCCGTGCCGCCCACTTCCCAGCAGGTTCTCCACAGGACACTGGTCCCCATGCTGAGCCGCCGGATCTGCCCGACGAGCTCGCGTTCCTGGGTGCGGCAGTAGGCTCGACGGCGTGAGCGAGCTGGAGTTCCGCACCATCGGCACCCTCGACTACCTCGCGGCGTGGGACCTCCAGCGCGAGGTGCACCAGCGGGTGGCCGACGGCGAGCAGGCCGACACGACGCTGCTCCTCGAGCACCCGGCCGTCTTCACCGCCGGCAAGCGCACCCAGCCCCACGACCGGCCGCTCGACCCGCACGGAGCCCCCGTCATCGACGTCGACCGCGGCGGCACCATCACCTTCCACGGGCCCGGCCAGCTGGTCGGCTACCCGATCGTGGCACTGCCCGACCACGTCAAGGTCGTCGACTACGTGCGCCGGGTCGAGGAGGCGCTGATCCACGTCTGCGCCGACCTCGGGGTCACGACCGCCCGCGTGCCCGGCCGCAGCGGCGTCTGGCTGCGTGCCGACGACCCTTCGACAGGCTCCGGACAAGCCGCGAGACCAGAACGGAAGATCGCGGCCCTCGGCATCCGGGTCAGCCGCGGCGTCACCATGCACGGCTTCTCCCTCAACTGCGACGTCGACCTCGCGTGGTTCGACCGGTTCGTCCCGTGCAGCATCGACGACGCCGGCGTGACCTCGCTGAGCCAGGAGCTCGGTCGCGACGTCACGGTCGCCGAGGTGCTCCCGGTCGTCGAGCGGCACCTGCGCCACTACCTCGCCTGGACGCCGTACGACGCCACCCCGGACTACGACGCGCGCCCGGACCCGGCGACGTACCCCCGCATCCAGCTGCTCACCCCCTGACGGCGCGTCCTCCACGGTCGCAACCTCTGGCCTGTTTGGATCGTCAGTACGTCGTGACCGACGCCCACATGACGACTCGGGGGAACATCCATGAGTGAGCTGGTCATCGAGACCACCGCCCTGCACAAGGAGTTCCGCTCCCGCCGCGGCCTGCGGGTCGCGGTCCAGGACCTCGACCTGGCGGTGCCCGCCGGCGGGGTGCACGGGTTCCTCGGGCCCAACGGCTCCGGCAAGACCACCACGATCCGGATGCTGCTCGGCCTGGCCCGGGCGACCCACGGCGAGATGAGGCTGTTCGGCCAGCCGGTCCCCCGACTGCTCCCCTCGGTGATCGACCGGGTCGGCGCCGTCGTGGAAAGCCCGAAGTTCTCGCCCCACTTCACCGGCCGCCAGAACCTCACGCTGCTCGCCCGGACCATCGGTGCCCCGACCAGCCAGGTCGACGCGGCGGTCGAGACCGTCGGCCTCACCGGCCGCGACCAGGACCGCTTCAAGTCCTACTCCCTGGGCATGAAGCAGCGGCTCGCGATCGCGGCGACGCTGCTCAAGCAGCCCGACCTGCTGATCCTCGACGAGCCCACCAACGGCCTGGACCCCGCCGGCATCCGCGAGATCCGGGAGACCATCCGTGATCTCGGCGCATCGGGCGTCACGGTGCTGCTCAGCTCGCACATCCTCGCCGAGGTCCAGCAGGTCTGCACCTCGGCGACGATCATCGGCAACGGCCGGATGCTCGCCTCCGGCCAGGTCGACGAGCTGGTCGGCGCGAGCACGGCGTACCGCGTCGGTGCTCCCGACCCGGACGCCGCCCGACGAGTGCTCACCGAGGCGGGCTTCAGCGTCGGCGACGGGCTCCTGGTCGACACCGACCGGCCGGCCGAGGTCACCCGGGCGCTCGGAGCCGCGGGGATCTGGCTGACCGAGCTGACGCCGGTACGCCGCGACCTCGAGGCGGTCTTCCTCGAGCTGACCGCCGGCACCGAGCTGGGCGGCGACCGATGAGCCCGCGCCTGCTCCTCGTCGAGCTGACCCGGCTGCGCTGGCGGCGCGCCGTGCTGGTCCTGCTGATCGCCGCGGTCGTGCTGCCCGCCGTGATCGCGCTCGCCCGGATCTGGTCGACCCGTCCGGTGTCCGAGTCCGAGATCCAGTCCGTCATCGACTCGAACGCCCAGCAGATCTCCCAGTGCGTCGATCACCCGCGCCGCATGGGCCTGCCGCCGGGCTCGACCGAGCAGCAGTGCACCGACCAGATCGTCAGCTGGTACACCGGCCGCGAGAAGCTCTCGCTCGCCCGCGAGCGCACCGGCGGCGCCGGGATGGGCGTCGTCGCCGTCCTGACCGCGATCCTGCTCGTGGCGGCCACCACCTTCGTCGGCCACGACTGGGCCAGCGGGTCGATGAGCAACCAGCTGCTCTTCGAGCCGCGGCGCGGCCGGATCTGGACGGCCAAGGCCCTCGCGGTCACGCTGGTGTCGCTGCTGACCGCGGCCGTCGTCAGCACGGCGTACTGGCTCAGCATGTGGATGACCATGAAGGTCCGCGACCTGCCGATCGTCGACGGGTCGCTCACCGACTCGCTGGCCTACGGCCTGCGCGGCGCCGGATTCGCCGCCGCGGCGGCACTCGGTGGTTACGCCCTGACGATGCTCTTCCGCAGCACGGTGGCGACGATCGGGGTGCTCTTCGTGGTGTCGATCGCGGGCGGGCTGCTGATCGCCTTGCTGGGCCTCAGCGAGCACTGGCAGCCGCAGAAGAACGTCGCGGCGATCGTGAAGAACGGCACGACGTACTACGTCGACGTCCCCCAGTCGTGCTACTCCCGACCCCGGTCGAGCGAGCCCGAGCCCGACTCCGAGTGCGACGAGCGGCGGGACCTGTCGGCCTGGGGTGGCGTCGGCTACTACGGCGTCGCCCTGGTCGTGGTGATGGGTGCGTCGGTGGTGTCGTTCCGCCGGCGAGACGTGCCCTGAGCCGCGCTGGGGACCCCGCGTAGGCTGGCTCCCGTGACGCAAGCTCCCGCCCCAGAAGGACGCAAGCTGCTCCGACTCGAAGTGCGCAACGCGGAGACCCCGATCGAGCGCAAGCCGGAGTGGATCAAGACGAGGGCCAAGATGGGCCCCGAGTACAAGCACCTGCAGAGCCTGGTGAAGTCCGAGGGACTCCACACGGTGTGCCAGGAGGCCGGCTGTCCCAACATCTTCGAGTGCTGGGAGGACCGCGAGGCGACGTTCCTCATCGGCGGTGACCAGTGCACCCGCCGCTGCGACTTCTGCCAGATCGACACCGGCAAGCCGCAGCCGCTGGACCGCGACGAGCCTCGCCGGGTCGCCGAGTCGGTGCAGAAGATGGAGCTGCGTTACGCCACCATCACCGGCGTCGCGCGCGACGATCTCGAGGACGGCGGCGCCTGGCTGTACGCCGAGACCGTGCGCGCCATCCACGAGCTGAACCCCGGCACCGGTGTCGAGAACCTCATCCCCGACTTCAACGGCAAGCCCGACCTGCTGCGCGAGGTGTTCGAGTCGCGGCCCGAGGTGCTCGCCCACAACGTCGAGACGGTGCCGCGGATCTTCAAGCGGATCCGTCCGGCGTTCACCTACGAGCGCTCGCTCGACGTGATCACCCAGGCCCGCGACTTCGGCCTGGTCACCAAGTCGAACCTGATCCTCGGCATGGGCGAGACCCGCGAGGAGATCCACCAGGCGCTGCGCGACCTCCACTCGGCCGGCTGCGAGCTGATCACGATCACCCAGTACCTGCGCCCCTCGGCGCGGCACCACCCCGTCGAGCGTTGGGTGAAGCCCGAGGAGTTCGTCGAGATGGCGGCCGAGGCCGAGGAGATCGGCTTCTCGGGTGTCCTGTCCGGCCCGCTCGTGCGTTCGTCGTACCGCGCCGGTCGGTTGTACCGTCAGGCCATGGACGCCCGCGCGGGCGCCACCGCCTGAATCCCCTGAGTCGAACCTTGAGTAGAACGAGGCAGCAGCAGACCATGGCGAAGGACTCCCAGCCCGTCGACCCGGAGAAGATGAGCCGGACCAAGCAGTTCATCGAGACCTACCGGATGGCCCGCAAGTCGGACCCCCGGCTCGGCCTCTGGGTCCTCGGCTCATTGCTGCTCGGCGGGGCGGTCGGCTTCGTCATCTTCTGGCTGCTCCCGAGCAGCGGGATCCTGCACATCATCTTGTCGGTCGTCGGCGCGCTGCTGCTGGGCACGCTGCTGGCGATGATCGTCTTCGGGCGCCGCGCCCAGAAGGCGGCGTACACGCAGATGGAGGGTCAGCCCGGTGCGGCCGCGGCGGCCCTGCGGATGCTGCGCCGCGGGTGGAAGTCCGACCCGGTCATCGCGTTCACCAAGCAGCAGGACATCGTGCACCGCGTCGTGGGCCCTCCCGGCATCGTCCTGGTGGGCGAGGGCAACCCGCACCGGCTGCGCCAGCTGATGATCAGCGAGCGCCGCAAGCACGAGCGGGTCGCCTCCGAGGTCCCGATCCACGAGGTCGTCTGCGGCAACGGCGAAGGTCAGGTGCCGCTGCCCAAGCTGACGCGGCACATCCAGAAGCTGGGCCGCTCGGTGAAGCCGGCCGAGATGACCGACATCCTCAACCGGCTCAAGGCGCTCGACGCCAACCGGTCGAACATCCCGCTGCCGAAGGGCCCGGTGCCGACCAGCATGAAGGGCCAGCGCCAGAACATGCGGGGGCGTTAGTCACACAGCAGGGTCGCCCGGGCTCGAGAACATGTCCGGCATGTCCGTGACCTGGTCGGCGGGCGGTGCCTCGATGGTGACGTCCTTGCCGAAGTCGGACAGGGTCATCTCGAGCGTGCCGAGCTTGCCCATCGTGAACGAGAGCTTGTTGACGCGGTTGTCGTCGTCCAGCCAGATGTCGTAGTCGAGCGACTTCGGCAGCGTGGATGCTCCCGAGGACGCCTCCGGTCCCATCGCGTCGAGCAGGGCCGACGGGTCGACGGTCGCCGCGAAGTGGTCGAGGCCGTCCTCGGCCCCGACGTACTCGACCGAGGTCATCCCCTTCTCGAGCAGCTCCACCGACGACTTCACGTCGAGCTGCGAGCCGAGCGAGCCGAAGGGGCTCTTCGGGTCGTTGAGATCGATCTTCCAGAACTTGCCCTTGCTCAGCTGGCCGAGGTTCAGGTACATGACGCCGTCGATGAGGCGCACGTCGGTGTCGCCGGCGCCCATCATCCCGGTCACCGTCATCGCCGAGGAGGGTGAGTCGCCTCCGTAGTCGACGTCGCCCTCGCCGTGCATCCGGCTCCCGAGGTCGCCCGACATGGTCGCGTGGGCGGTGGTCATCGACGCGAAGCCCGCGGCCATCCGGTCGGCGAAGTCCGCCGGCTCGACGCTGTCGCCGGCCTCGAGACCGCCGGCGGCCGGCGCGGGCGAGTCCGACGGTGCCGGGGAGCCCGACGTTGCGGCCGGGTCGGTGGCGGTCGAGCCGCCGTCGTCGTCACCGCCGCAGGCCACGAGGCCGGTCAGCAGGACGGGGGTGACAGCGAGGGCCGCGAGGCTGCGGCGTACCGAGATCAGGCGAGTCATGTCCGCAGCATCCCCGTGACCCGGCACCCGAAACCGGCGGGACCTAGGCCGCAGGAGTACGCAGGGTCTCGAGCGTGACCGTGGCCGACCCGGCAATCACGTCGTGGAGGCCGCGGCGGTCGGGGCGGTAGACCAGCGGCGGGATCACCAGGGCCACCGCGACCGCGCGGGCCAGCGACCGCAGGGGGTCGACCCGCCCGCCGTCGGCGACGCGCACGACCCGCAGGCGGGTGAGCATCTTGCCGAAGGAGCCGCCGACCGTGGCGGTCAGGATCGCGGACTCGACGACGAAGACGACCAGCACGAAGAAGCTGCCGGGTCCTCCGGTCGTCCCGAACACCGGCGTGAAGAGGCTGACGACCAGGATCGACCCGAACCAGTCGACGGCCAGGGCCAGCATCCGGCGTCCCCAGGACGCGGTCTCCAGCTCGACGGACGAGGGTGGCGCGGTCACGGCGCCAGCGTAGGTCCCCACCGGGGAGGACCAGGGAGCGGGCCACCCGTTACATCGGTGAAACAAACCCGATACGGTCAAGAAACCGTCCGTGCCTAGTTTCGGACTCGTCCCGGCGCAGCGCCGCACCGGGCTCTCACTCGCACGTTTGTGGGCTGGCGCCTCCGTCGCGCAGCCAAGGAGGACGAATGTTCCAGAACAGCGACGAGCTGCTCAAGTACGTCAAGGACGAAGGCGTCGAGATGGTCGACGTCCGCTTCTGCGACCTGCCCGGTGTCATGCAGCACTTCACGGTCCCCGTGTCGTCGTTCGACCAGTCGGTCTTCGACGACGGCCTCAACTTCGACGGCTCGTCGATCCGCGGCTTCCAGGCCATCCACGAGTCCGACATGTCGCTGTTCCCGGACCCGACCACGGCGTACCTCGACCCGTTCCGCACCGCGAAGACGCTGGTCGTCAACTTCTTCATCCACGACCCGCTGACCGGTGAGGCCTACTCCCGCGACCCGCGCAACATCGCCCGCAAGGCGATGGCGTACCTCGCGACGACCGGCATCGGCGACACGGCGTACTTCGCCCCCGAGGCCGAGTTCTACGTCTTCGACAACGTGCGCTTCGAGACCAAGGCGAACGCCGGCTACTACGAGATCAACTCGTCGGCTGGCGCCTGGAACACCGGTGACGCGTTCGAGAACGACAACCGCGGCTACAAGGTGAAGTACAAGGGCGGCTACTTCCCGGTCGCCCCGACCGACCACTTCGGCGAGCTCCGCGACGAGATGGTCATCGAGCTCGAGAAGTCGGGCCTCCAGGTCGAGCGTGCCCACCACGAGGTCGGCACCGCCGGCCAGGCCGAGATCAACTACAGGTTCGACGAGCTGCTCAAGGCCGCCGACGACGTCATGAAGTTCAAGTACATCGTCAAGAACACCGCCTGGCGCAACGGCAAGACCGCGACCTTCATGCCGAAGCCGATCTTCGGCGACAACGGCTCGGGCATGCACGTCCACCAGTCCATCTGGAACGAGGGCTCGCCCCTCTTCTACGACGAGACCGGGTACGGCGGCCTCTCCGACATGGCCCGCTACTACATCGGCGGCATCCTGAAGCACGCCCCGTCGCTGCTGGCCTTCACCAACCCGACGGTGAACTCCTACCACCGCCTGGTCCCCGGCTTCGAGGCCCCGATCTCGCTGGTCTACTCGCAGCGCAACCGCTCGGCCTGCGTCCGGATCCCGATCACGGGCTCGAACCCGAAGGCCAAGCGCATCGAGTTCCGCTGCCCCGACCCGTCGGCCAACCCGTACCTCGCCTTCTCGGCGCTGCTGCTGGCCGGCCTGGACGGCATCAAGAACAAGATCGAGCCGTCGGCCCCGATCGACAAGGACATCTACGAGCTCCCGCCGGACGAGATGGCCGACATCGACCAGGTCCCGACCTCGCTCGGCGCCGTGCTCGACTCGCTCGAGTCGGACCACGAGTTCCTGACGGCCGGCAACGTCTTCACGCCGGACCTGATCGAGACGTGGATCGAGTTCAAGCGGACCCAGGAGATCCTCCCCGTGCAGATGCGCCCGCACCCGCACGAGTTCGAGCTCTACTACGACATCTAACCGGGCCTCCGGCTGCGGTCATTCAGCAACGCCGAACGACCGCAAAGAACAGCCGCTGACCTGCACAAACGCCGCCGAGCGACCCTTTGGTCGTTCGGCGGCGTTTGCTGTTGGTAGCGGCTCGTCTGTTACAAATCCGGTACAAATTTGGGTAGCGCCATCCCCTGCCACACGGTCCTCAGGCGCCGCTCCGGGTAGGTCGCGGGCCGGGTCGGTTGCCCGAGCCACCAGCCTGGCATCGCACAGTTCGGCGACCGCCCCCGCGATGCCCGAGTCATCTTGCTGCCACATCATTTCCACCGACGTGATCGCTCCCACGCCGCCGTCGGACATAGGTGCCCGTAGACCAACTGTCCGTCAACGCCGCGAGGAGGGGCTTGATGATGGCAACGAACTCGAACGTGCCGGCTGTGGAACCGGGAATCTTTGGGCCGCGGCGGCGCGGAGGCCGAGGCAGCCGAGCACCCAGGCTGGTCGACGCCCAAGAACTGTGGGACATCGACGATGTCGCGTCCTACCTTGGCGTGACCAAGCAGACCATCTACTCCTGGCGGACGACCGGCTACGGCCCGGCCGGCTTCCGTGTCGGAAAGCACCTGCGCTGGCGGGCAGCAACCGTGATCAATTGGACGGTGCACCTCGAGGAGAATCAGTGAAACCGAGGGGCCATCAGCCTCAGGCGGAATCGGTTCCAGCGCCACCAGGCCGCAGATACTCGTCAGCCTTGCTAGTCACCCGGTCGGAGTCTGCCAAGGACAGCCATGGCCAGCGTTAGTCCCGGTAGGCCAGTGGACGACGGGAGCCCTCGTTACGTTGTGAACTATCGAGATCCCGAGGGGCGGCAGCGCCGCAAGACCTTCAGACGCAAAGCCGAGGCGGTCGCGTTCCGCAACACGGTTGAGGCGGACAAACTCCGTGGAACCTACCTTGATGTCGACGCCGGCAGAATCTCGTTTCGGACTTATGCCGAGGAGTGGCTCGGCAACCGGACCTTCAGTCCACTGACCTATGAGGCGACGGAGTTGCGACTCAGGCTCCACGTGTTCCCGACGCTGGGACACCTCGAACTGCGACAGATCAAGCCGTCGACGATTCAGAAGCTCCTGCGATCGATGGAGATGGCCGAGACCTACCGGCGCGTCATCTTCTCCAATGTGTCTGCCATCTTCTCGGCCGCGGTCGACGACGACATGATTGCCAAGAATCCGTGCAAGGCCAGTTCAGTGACAAGGCCCGCAACGTCGCGCCGCAAGGTGGTGCCTTGGCCGTCCGAATGGGTCTCCTCCATGCACGACGCGCTTCCGCCCCAATACAGGATCGCAGTCACGTTAGGTTCCGGGCTGGGACTACGCCAAGGCGAGGTATTCGGGCTCGCGGTCGAGGACATCGACTTCCTCCGCGGGGTCGTCGAGGTCAGGCGACAAGTCAAGGTGTTCGGAGGCAACCGCCTCGTCTTTGGCCTGCCGAAGGGCGATAAGACCCGCACCGTCCCCCTGCCCGAGAGCGTCGCAACGGAGCTCAGCAGCCACCTCGCCACCTACCCGCGACGTAGCGTCACGCTCCCGTGGGGAACGCCCCAGGCGAACACGAAATCGAGCGCAGGACTCATACTCACCACACGCGAGCGTTCTGCCCTCAACCGCAACTACTTCAACACACGGCTCTGGAAGCCCGGCCAAGCCCATGTGGGCATCGAGCAATCGCGTGACAACGGCATGCACGCCCTCCGCCACTGGTACGCCTCGGTGCTCCTAGACGCCGGCGAATCGATTCGCGCTGTGTCCGAGTACCTCGGCCACAGCGACCCCGGCTTCACCCTGCGCACCTATACCCATCTCATGCCCAGCAGCACGGAGCGAACCCGGGCAGCAGTGGATGCGGCCTTTGCAGCCGGGCGCCACGTGGGAGAAAGGGTCGACAGAGAACTCGAACAACCCTCTCGCGGCTAGCGGGCGCCAGCCCGAACAACGGCGTGTCTTGGAGCCGCCGGCCCACTGTCCGTCACCGTCGCTCCCGCCCTACGGTCCGACAACGTTCCCAGCTCCCACGCCCGTCGCGATCGGCGCTGACGCCCGTTCGCACCTGGATGGCAGAATCCCGGTGATGCCTACGCCAGACCCCTACTCCACTGTGGCCGGCTGATCGGGTGGCTGCACGATCATGGCGCGACAAGCGCATCGACGATCTCCTGGTGGCCGTCTCCGACCTCGGCATGACGATGTCCCGCTCGGCTGCCGGCGAGTTGCTCGACGAACGGGTTCAGTTCGTCGCCGAGCGGATGCGCGTCACAGACACGACCGCCCGCCGGTACCTCACCGAGGACGCCCTCGTCGGCATGGCCAGGGAGATCGTCTTCGGCTTCGTCGAGGAGACACCGGGTGCGGACCTGATGAGCGCACCGCGGACCGCCGCGGTTCCCGTTAGGTTCGCCGGCAGGGTCTTCGCGGGGTTGGGCGAGGTTGTCCGCATCCTCCTCGTCGAGCGCGACGATCTCGAGCACACCCGCGATCGGGTGGCTCAGATCGCACACGCGCAGAGCCAACTCGGACTGCTGGTCCACGATCAGGTGGCCACCACCGGCTTCTACGACGAGCCGTCGGTCCAGATGCCCCCGGCGCTTCTCCTGCGCGTGGCGCGCATCCTGGAGACCGCCGCAGACCTGGTGGAGGATGGCCTGATCGGCTACCAGGTTGATCCGGAGGAGAGCGCTGGGCTCCCATCAGCATTCCGCCGCGACGTACGCCTGATGCGCACTATGGCCGGGCAGGAGTCGAGCGCGTGACCGAGGCCGAAGCACGAGTCTTCACCCTGTGGGCCACGGTGCAGGAGATCCCGCCGGACCACCGCGGCGGCGGCGGCTAAACCCTCGGCCGAGACGAGTTGACCGTCCAGGAGTCCGGCTACGACCAGGCGCTCGCGACCGCCCGACGCCGCGTTCGTGACGGGTGGCGAATCATCGCTCTGCGAGTCGAGCGCAACTAGCAGCGGATGCGAACCCGCCCGTGCCCCTCCGCCGGTGCGCTCAGCGTTCTGCGTCATGACGGTGGCGAACCTGTCGGCTCGCCTGCCACGCCGCCGATCTTGCGAAAGCCCTCGCACATCTGATCGCTCCCAAAGTCTGGGATCACCTAGGGGACCAAACAGAGGAGGACCCAATGAGCACTTCACCCGCGGAGCAGCCGGGCACCGGCATCGTCACCTTCACCCAGCAGGGCGACCGCGCCCTCGATCGCCTCGCCACCGATCTGGTCGACCACTGCGACGGCTCCACCGCCAGCGTCGCCGACATCCTCGAGCAGGTGCTGTCGGCCGACATCGCCGAGCTCGCCGACAAGCTCGGCGAATCCCTCGTCGCCGGCGAGGCCGTTCCAGCCCCCGAGAGTCCCGACGATGCAGCCCGTCGACGCCTCGGGGCCGACCGGTCCACCGCCAGCGGCGCTCCTCCCCCGTCACCCCGGATCGGCCGTTGACACGCCCATCACATGCGCGAGCGCTCCTCCGGCCGAGTGAGCCGACTGCCACCTAGACTGACCTAGAAAACCCCCTAAATCTAGGTGAGTCTAGGAAGGTGGCGCTGGTGGATCAGAGCCCGTACACGCCCGGTGCTGGCCACAACCCGCCCGTCCTGGCAGGACGCGACGGCCTTCTCCGTGACTGGCACTTGGTGCTCAACGACATTGTCTCTGGCGGCCGCGTCCGTGCCCAGGACATGATCCTCGCCGGCCCGCGCGGAGTGGGGAAGACCGTCACGGTGAGCGCGTTCGCGGACCTGGCCAAGGAGCAAGGCTTCGAGGTGGTCAACCTCCAGGCTGTGTCGGGCCACGCTGGTCTGGTAGAGGCGCTGCTCCAGCGCGCTCGCACGCGCATGGCCGAGGAGGCCGGCCCGTGGCAGCGCGCCCGCAAAGCCTTCGAGCGGGTCGGCGGGGTCAACCTCAGCATCGCGGGCATAGGTGCCGGGATCGCCACTCGCCAATCCGACGCTCCAGCACCGGGCATGGATGCGGGAACGCTCGCTGACGCCCTGGCCATGCTGGCGGCCGAGGTCCGCAAGGACGCCCACAGCGGCGGCCTGCTGATCACCGTCGACGAGCTCCAGGTCGCCTCTGGCCCTGACCTCGCCCTGCTCGCGGCGACGCTGCACCGACTCAACGTCGACCACTCCTCCGCGCCGGTCCTCTTCGCCGGCACCGGACTGCCCTTCACCCCCGATGCGCTCCGCAAGGCTGGCGTGACCCACCCTGACCGCCTCTTCGTGCTGGAGCCCATCCCCCTCACCCTCGAACCCGATGACGCCCGATACGCCGTGGTGGAGCCAGCACGCCAGGCCGGTGTCGCGTGGACCCCCGAGGCGGCGGCAGCTGTGGTCGAGGCCAGCAACGGCTACCCGGCCCACCTGCAGCTGTTCGCCCACGCCATCTGGACATCCGCCGCCGGGCCCGACCAGATCACCCTCGGCGACGTCGAAGCCGCACTCCCCCAGATCGCCGACATGCTCGAGCGCCGCACCCTTGGCCCCCGCTGGGACCGAATCAGCGATCGACAGATGGAGTTCCTTGCAGCCCTCGCTCTGCACGGCGGGCGCGCCTCGACAGCAGCGATCGCCAAGACTCTCGGTCGCTCGCAGCAAGAGCTGTCTTGGCTCCGTGAGGAGCTCATCGAGGAGGGCGACGTCTACGCACCCAAGCGCGGCCAGCTGGCGATGGCGGTCTCGCTCTTCAACCGCTACGTTCTGAGCCACTACGAACGCACAAGGCCCGAGGCAGCGACCGAACTGCTGAGCCTGCAGCAGATGATCGCGAACGCCGGGCTGGACCCCTCAGCAGCGCACGCGGGCCCGGACATGCTGCGCCGAAGCGAGCAGAACGAAACCCGCCAGTTGCAACCGCCCAGCGGCGGATCTGGACGGCCGCGTTCCTGAGTGGCGGCGCGCACTGCTAACGAGCGGTGGTGGCATAACAGTCTTGGAGCGGCCGAACACGGACCGCGACAGCCCGCGCGGCGCTAGAGCTGGGAGCGGACCACTCGCAGCATGGGCCCAGTCACGTCGGACAGCAGCGCGAAGGGGCTGCAGCGGCGCTACGTCGGCCATCTCGTCGAGCAACTCGGAGTGTCGTCTACCGTCAGTGTCTCCATCGTCGGGGCGCAGTAGGCGCTCCACTCGCTTGACCGCCGCGGCGAGCCGGCGATAGGCCTCGACATCGTCGACGACGGCCAAGAGTCGACGCCCCGGTGCCAGCCCTGACGCGGGCCGGGCTGAGCATCTGTGAGATTTCTTCGCGTCCGGTGACCGCCCCGGAGGGTCGACCTTCCTTTGGTGACTGAGAGATGACCCCGGTCCACCAAGGAGCTGCACGTGAGCACGCCCACCGACTCCCCGTCCGCCGCGGCCGACCGTGACCCGGTTCAGGAGGCCCGCGCCCACCTCGAGCAGGCCCTGGCGGCGCTCGATCGACTCCGCGAAGTTCTGCCGCCTCCCAGCACTCCCCCGCCCGAAACCGCAGGCGGTGAGTCGGCATGACCACCGACACCACCCTGAGCGCCGCCGACGCCGTGTTCGAGGCCGAGCAAGCCGTGAGCAGGGCCCGCTGGGTCGTGGAGGAGATCCAGGAGACGATCACCTCCGCGCTCCGCGTGCTCGACGACGCCGAGCTCGACTCGGCCAAGGCCAAGCTGTCCGAGCGCGGCTCCTTCTACCTCGAGGCCGCCGGCGAGCACCTAGGACGCTTGCGCACGCGGTGCAACGACATGCCTGACCTCACTCACGGCCTGTTCGTGCACCTTAATCGCGCCTCGCAGTCCGTCACCGACGCCCGCACCCTCCTCGACCTGGCCGACACCTCCGATCCCGTCATCGCCAGCGAGGTCGCGCAACTAAAGCCGCGCATCGCGGTCGTCGGCGAGATGGTCGCCCTGGCCAAGCCGGTCGCCCAGTTGGCTGCCCAGCACGTCGAGACCGCGCACCAGGCCAGCCGGGACGTCACTGCACTGGGTCTGCTGGAGCCGGTCAGCCTGGAGCGAAGCATCGCGACCGCCGGCAAGGAGCTCGGCCGCGCCGACGAGGACGTGCGCCTGCTCGGCAATGTCGTCGACCACGCCGCGGCCAGCGCCCGAGAGTCGGCCGGCATAGCCAGCGAGATCACCGACAACGCCCGCCGGCGGATGTCCGAGCAGAGCCGGGACCCGATCACAAGCCCCTCGCAACCGGCGCCCAGGCCCCCGGGACGATAGGGGAGCCATGGACCTCGACCAGGGCGGCCGCCAGCTGGCCGGCCTCATCCTCGACGCGGCCGGCCGCGGCCAGCACGACCAAGTGGCCGACCTGATCGCACCGCTCGATGCCGAGCAGCTGCGATCCCTGGTGACGGTGCTGGTAGTCCAGGTCGACCAGAGCGCACCGGCCTCCTCGGCAACCGGCCCCGCCGCGGTGTGCGAGCTGGCCGTCAACGCCGCGGCGCCGATGTTCGGCACCACCCCGGAGGCGATCCTCAGCGCCGAGCGCAGCCGACCGGTCAGCGACGCCCACGCGGTGGCCATGACCGCCGCCCGCGAGACCGGCCTGTCCCTGCCGGCGATCGCCGAGCACTTCAACAAGGATCACGGCTCGGTGATCCATGCGGTCCGCCGCACCGCCGAATGGCCCCGGCTGGCCGACGCCGCCGCCCGGGTGAGCGAGCACGTCAACAGCCGCTACACCGCCCGCCTCCCCCGAGGCGAGGAGAACGTGGTCAACCTCCACCAGCAACCACCGGCCTCGACGTTCGAGCCCGATGGCCCGGTCGAGCACGCCGTGGCGGCGGCCGCCGCGGCCTTCACCACCACACCCGAGGTCCTCCTGGGTGCCGACCGGAGCCGGGCGGCCACGGACGCCCGTGCGGTGGCCATGACCGCCGCCCGCCAGCCCGGCCACAGCCTGCCCACGATCGCCAGGCACTTCAACCGCGACCACACCACGGTGCTCCAGGCGACCCGGCGCATCGAGAAGACCCCGCCACTGCGGGACCTGGCCGCGAAGATCGCCGCAAATCTCCCCGAGCAGCCGGCCAGCACCGGCGCCGGCCGGCTCGACGTCGACGAGCAGGCCCCTGAGAGCGGCCGACGCTCCCCCGGGCGGCGCGAGCAGCAGCGTGCGATCCCTGTTGCCGGCGAGCGTCCGCAGCTGAGGGTCGCCCGGTGAAGGCCCTGATCGGCCTGGCCGCGGCCGCGCTCCTCGCGCTCACCGGCGGGATCAAGGCCGCCCTGCCCGGAGCCAAGACAGGCCCCGAACCAGCCGAGGGCAAGGCCACTCAGGTGCCCGTGACCGCGGTCGTCGACGGCGACACGGTCCGCGTCGAGACCCCGGCGGGCGCAAGCTCGACCGAGTCCGCCTGCTCGGGATCGAAGCCCCCGAAGTCGCCCACCCGCCGGAGCCGGCCGAGTGCTACGCCGAGGACGCCACCGGCCTGCCGGAGCGACTCGCGCCGGTCGGCAGCACCGTTGGGCTGGGCACCGACACCGCCCAGCCCAACCGCGACCGCTACGACCGGCTGCTTCGCTACGTCGACCACGACGACGTCGACGTAGCTCGCGAGCCTCTGGCCGGCGGCGCCGCCCGCCGCTACGAAGCCGACAGGCGCTCGGCCGCGAAGAGTCGTTTCCGCGGCCGCCGACGATGCCCAGGGCGCTGAGCGCGGCCTGTGGGGCAACTGCTGAGAGCCAGGGAGGCAGGTCATGGACGAGCAGGTGACGACCGCCGCGAAGACGCTCGTCCGGTGGTGCTACGTCCGTGGCTTCGACGAACGCGCCCTCGGCTGCAGTGAGGAGCTGCTCAAGGCGGCGGCCGACCAGGCGCTCGGTCGAGCGGCGCCGGCGCACCTTGAGCATTCGCTGTGGCAACAGACCGCCGCGCTGCTGCGCCAGCGAAGCGACTGGGACCGTGAGCACCAGGTGAGCGCACCGACGTCGGCGGCGTGCCTGCCCTGTGCCGTGGCGGTCGACCAGTGCCCCACCCACGCCGGCCGGCGATGTCGTGCCTGCGGTGGCCAGCTGCACCGCATCGTCGTCGACGAGGGCTTCGACACCCACCCGTGCTGCGACCGGCCCGGCGCGAACGGGTCCCTGGCGTTCCTCGAGCACACCGCGCAGCTGCTGGGAGCCACGCTCCTGGCGCAGCGGGCCTGAGCGGCCCGGGGCGCCAACACGGATCAGCGGAAGTGATCGCTGCCACCCCCGGGCAGCACTTAGGAGACCAAGGAGGACTGGCGCAGCCGGTGCCGGTCCACGGGATCCATGGGAGTTCACATGAATGATGCCGCTCGCGAGGAAGCCGCGCTCGAGGAAGAGGCCCGTCAGCGCGCCGAGGAGATCAGGGCCACCGACAAGGCAGCCGCCCAGGCCACGGCCGCCGACACCGGCCCCTCCTCCGACGCCGAGATCGCTCAGGTCCACCGATCCGGCCGCCAGCACGACTACACCGACACGGCCGCCTACCAGCGGCCCCAGCTCGGCCGCCGCCGCGGCCCGCGTCGGTAGGAGGTCGCGATGGCTACCGCACTCGCATCAGCAGACGCTAGCCGCATCCCCGGCCGCACGACGGTCCGCTGGGTCGACTGCTCCCACAAGCTGGGGTCGCTGCCGTGCATCAACCACATGCCGCACGAGGGCAACGGCCGCGGCTGCGTGCACCACTCAACGTCCGGCTTCCAGGACGACGAGTAGGCCGCGGACCCTGCGGCGCCGAGAGAGCTCCTCAGCCGTGCACCATGTGCAGGCGCGGTCGCGGCTGCTGCTCGACGGCTGTCTCCAGGCGCTGCAGCCGCTCGAGCGTCATGGGATGCCCACGACGCCCGAGCAGGCCAGCCAGCACGGAGCCCAGGCCGAGGGAGACCACCAGCTGGTCGGCCGCGGCCTCCGAGTGGGCCTCGATCCGCCGGCTGGCCGCCGGCACCAGGTAGGACAGGGCGATCACCGCGCCGCCCAGGATCCCCGGGGCGGCCCGGCCCTCAGCGACCGACTGCACGATGCAGATCACCGCGACGACACCGCGCAGCGTCCACGCCAGCCGCATCAACGGAAGCCAGGCGAAGGCTCGGCCCACGCCACGGAACGTCGCGACCACCAGCCGCCACGGCGTCGTCGCGGCGAGCGCAGCGAGTTCCAGCCGTGGCCGGATCGCTCGCCGCCGGCCGACGGCATGAGCCATCGCGGCGGCCGCTTCCGCAGCGGTCACTCCCCCGCGGTACGTGGCGTCGACCAGTCCGGGGGTGACCACGACGGCGCGATCCGCGATCGCCACAGCCACCGGGGTGCTCGGATCCTGGCGCCGGCGCACGAACAGGGCGTCGACTCCGACGCCGCGGCCACCCAGCTCGGCGAGCACGGGCGTCATCACCTGGAGCTCAGCTGCGGTCGCGGGACGCGACCGGGTCAGCGTCGCGATCGCCGGCACCTCGAGCCGGCCGGTCGCCAGCGTAACGAGCAGGCCGGCTGCGACCAGGAACGCCACCAGGCCAAGGGCCGGCGGGAGCAGGGCGCACACCACCACGGTGAGGACGAAGCTCACCAGCAGCGCCGGCGCCAGCGTCACCACCCTCAGCACGGTCATCGGGAACCTCATCATCACGACCCTCCTCCATCTGTCAGCACTAGTGCGAATCTCTTGACTTTGCTCGCGGTGATCGTCCGGCGACCGCGGTACGACATAGGCGAACGAGACCAGTTTGTGCCCAGCCGCCGACACGACCCCGAGTTATCCACAGCCCGCCGCTCTACGGAGCGAAGACCGACCCGGACGTGGGTTCATGAGCCAGACCGACCTCCGACCGAAAGAAGGAACACCCCGTGGATACCTTCAACGCTGACGGCATTTGGTACCGCCTCGGCTCGATCGCTCTCTTGCTGCACCAGGCCGCTACCCAGGTGTGGAGCGACGTCGACCGGGCCGCCGCCGACTCGCCGCTGCACGATCTCGGGCTTGGCGTCTATCTCGCGCACTCCCAGGCCAGTGCCCTGCTGCCCGACGACTACGAGCTGCCCGACATCGACGAGGACGCGGAACTCGAGGAGCGCACGCCGCTGCAGCTGCTGACCGAGGCCGAGGAGCTGACCCGTCCCCTGCCGCTGCACCGGCCCGACCTGATGCACGGTTCGCAGCTGGTCGTCGACCTGTGCGACCTCATCCGGGAAGCCCGCGGCCTTGGCTACTGATCTGCGGCTGGCGTACGCCGACATCGACGAGCAGCTCTTCGACGTCGACCAGATCCCGATGACCTCGCGCGACGTGCGCAGCGTTGGCGAGATGCTCTTCGACGTCGACTACCTGGCGCGCCAACTCCTTATGGACGTCGACGGCGACGCCGCCGGCACGCTGTTGCGCAGCTGGCCGCCGATGGTCGCGGCCGCCGAGGACCTGTGGGCATCCCTACCCGGTCGACGTCCTCGCGTCGACGAGCGGGACCGGTCCATCACCAGCCTCTCCGCCCAAGCCGCAACCATCCAGACCAGCCTCTCCGGCCGCACGGCCTGGCCAGGGCAAGGCCCGACCAGCCCCCGCATCGACCAGATGATTCAGACCTTCCTCAACGCCACCTCGCTGGTCCGTCGCTACGGCGCCGAGATCCTCCACGAGCAGCCAGACGCTCACCGCGACCTCGAGGCAGCACGCACCCGGATCATGCACGGGCTCTACCTCACCGCCCACGCCGTCAACGTCGCGCTCCACGAGCACGGCCGCGACCGCGTCAACGACGCCCGCAGCGCCGGCCGCCCGATCCACCTGGCACAGCACCATTCCCCCTACGCGATCGCCCCCACCGGTGTCTGGATCGACCGGATCTCCGCCTGCGAGAACACCGCCCGCAGCTACCTGACCGCTCGATTCACCCAAGCCCTCGCCGGCGAGGCGATGCGCCCCGTCGACGACCCGGGCCGGCTGGCGCAAGCACTGGCCAACTGGGACATCCAGACCCACCGCGCGCTGGCCAGGGACGTCGAACCGTCCAACATCCTGCTGCTCACCCGCACCCAGGGGCTGATCGCCGGCGCGAGCATTGTCCTCATCGACGCGGCCGCAACTGCCGGCGTGCTCGAGTGTTCCGATCGCCTGGTTCCCGCCATCGCCGAGGCAGGGCGGTCCTGGAGCAACCTGGCCAGCCGCTGGAGCGACCTCGCTCCCCCAGGAGCCCGCCTCGAGGAGCCGCTGGCTCGCGCTGCCGCGGAGGTCCGCGCCGCGTACCGCCAGATCACCCACGACAAGACCACTCTCGCTACCCCAGACGTCATCGCCGTACGCCCAGGGCTGCCCCAAGCCGTGCCCGCAACGCTTCGCGCGATCGAGGCGGGGTCCGAGCTCGCGGTCGTCGTCGCCGAGAAGGCCGACGCACCCGACCTCATCGGGCCGGCCCGGGCCCTGTCCCGCCGAGCGCACAACGACGTCGAGGCCGGCCTGGCAACGGCGCCGGCATTCGGCCGCGACGTCGTCTGGGTCTCCCCCGCCGACATCCTCGTCAAACGACTGGTCCCAGTCCCGGCGCCAGTCTCGGAGGCGATGCGCGCAGCCAGCAGAGCCACGAGTGTGGCCGCGAACGCCGCTTCCGCGGCCGCGGCGCTGCACGATCTGCGGCGAGGAGCGTCGCCTGCCGGTTCGGGTAGGTGCATGGGTCGCGAGGTCCGGAAGCCCCACCCGATGTCCGGAACGCGGCCTTCCGGGCCTTCTCGATAGGGTCAGATCGGCATGTTGGGCCGTAGGACGGCCGTGGACAGGGTCCCGGTCATGACTACGCTTCATAGAGGAATGCAGGGTTCAGGTAGGGCGGCGCGCGAGGCGTCCCAGATGGTAGGTTGCCGGGCTGCGTTGTACGCCGCCTCTGACCCCGCGCCGATCAGGACGGGCTACGCGCGTAGCCCAGAATGTCGCGCATCGCTCAACACCCCTAGGTGAGCCCGTTGGGACCTACTGCGGCGTTCGAACCACATGCCGGAAGGAAAGGCCGGCATCTGTCGGGACGCCATCGAGGCGCACCAAACGACCTGAGTTCACCAGCGACCTCACCGCAGTCATTGCTTGGCTCTCTTTGTACACCGTGCGATAGAGCGCGAACTTACGGAGCTCGTAGATCGGCACTTGGCCGTTGCGTTGACTCTTGACGTGCTCGACGATGAGCCGCTCCAGAGCCGACGTCTGTGGCTCGAACGCGATGTCGAGCATCTCTTGCTCGGGGTCACGCGGATCGCGATAGCCCATCCCGGCAATTGGATCAACCTCCCACATCGCCTCCTTCATCTTGCGCAGGCCCAGATCATGTGTAGTTCCAAAAACGAGGTAGAGGGACGCGCCTCGTGTGTCGACCAGCTCGAAGTCGAGCACGTGTGTGAACCCGGCCTTGCGGACGGATTCCCGGTATTGCTTCATCAGCCAACGCTGTTTGTTCGAGGGCGACTGCTTTACGACCTCGCGCCAGTCGCTGTCTCCGAAGACGGAGTCGCCGTGCTTGATGTCGGTAACGTCCGCAAATCGAGAAAAGTATTGGGGTTGAATAGTGATGATGACTTCGCCGCCCGGGTAAGCAAACCTCCCGACCAATGCCGCCGAAACGCCTCCTCCCCAAGTGTCGAGGACCGCCAGAATTGGACGATTCCACGCGTTTGCGCGGGTTAGAGCGTGCTCAAGTGTCGGCTCACAATCGCCCTTCTGTACCGTGACGTGGACTCCGTGTTCCTGAAGCTGGTCAAGCGGCACCGGTAGAGCAGCTTTGGCGAGCTCGCCCGGCAGAATGTCAATGCATCGCTGATCATGGTCTACGAAGATGAACCGGATGCCTCCGTCACGAACCCTTGTGCGAATTTTCGGGTTGCTGACTAAGGTGCGCATCGCGATCACCGGAGAGCCGGGGGCGCCGTCCGTGTAGATACCGGGGCCGGAAAATCCCTCGGCGTAGGTGATGTTTGCGTTCCAACCCGTCACCATGATGGGCATCCATTTGGACAGGTACATCTCGTAGAGGGCGTGCTTCGCCTTCGTGTGCGGGTCGGCGGGCCACGGCACGGGGTTCTTTCCAGCCATCGACACTCACTTCGTCAGGGCACCACTCTTCGGAAGCGCTAGTGGTGCAGGCGAGCACGACCGTAACAGCGACCTGATCCGCTTTCGAAAGATCCCGGAATATTGGCGCTGAGTCCTACCGGCGTGACATTGCCTCGCATTGCTCCAGCCTTCCAGCCCGTCGCCGATCATCCGCCCGTGGCACCGAAGAGCCTCTATCCAAAGCGATTCTCCTGCTCAGGACATCCAGCCAGCACTACCCTCGACAACCAAGGCATGACGGGGGACGAATGAGCAACAACAAGAACTTCTTCGAGGCGCCGCAGGCGGCCGCGGTCTACAAGCACAAGCTGATCAAGAGTTACATCCCTGCCTGGGCGGGGAAGGTCGGCTCCACCTCCGAGGACAAGCGGGTCGTCGTCTATGACGCGTACTCCGGTCCGGGTCGGTACGAAGACGAGCAGCCTGGCTCACCCGAGTTGCTGGTGGACACCGCCGACGCGATGGCGAACCTGCGCTCCGTCTTCTCAGTGTTCAGCGAGAAGGATCAGGGCTACTGCGACCGCCTGAGCGAACTGCTCGTGGAGAAGGACATTGACACCGACACGTACGAAGTCCGGCGCGGTCCGGTTGAGGACCACATAGACACCGTTCTCTCCAACGCGGGTGAGCTCCCGCTGTTCGTGTTCCTAGATCCCTACGGCCTGACGATCCCGTTCGACCGGGTTGTTTACGTCCTCAAGTCACGCGACAAGACGGGCTACTCCCGGCTCCTGCAGCCGAAAACTGAGTTGCTCATGAACTTCTCGTTCGAAGCCGTGCGGCGCATCTCAGGGGTGGTGCGGTCCACCAAGGACTACGCCGCCAAGCAGGGCCAGATCGACGCACTAAACAACGCTCTCGGCGGAGACTGGTGGCAAGACCTCGCACGCGACGAGCCTGAGGGCTGGGTCATGGACGTGCTCGAGGGCTACGCAGATCGCGTTGCCAGCGCCGCCGAATGTGGCTACATCACAGCGGACGTTGCCGACTCGTTGCAGGCGCAGCCCGTCTACGAACTCATCCTCTTCACGCGTCACACGGATGGGTTCTGGGAGATGGCGAGGTCCATGTCGATGGCACGCAAGGAATGGCGCGAGTGGCTGGTGGCGGCAAAGGAGGAAGCTACTGGTGGCCAGGTTGAATTCCGGGGACTGGACTTCGACGACGACGAGTCTGCGTGGGTGGCTGAACTGGCCGACAACATGGAAGCGATCCTGAGGTCGGTACCTGGCTTCACCGTCGAGAACAAGCTTGGTGAGGTACTTGGCCGCACGCTTGGTCTTGCGCGCGAGATGCACATCAGGAAGGCGCTGAAGATCTTGGAAGAGCGCAAGGTCATCGCAATTGCCCCGAAAGGCAAGCTCCAGAAGGCCTACATCGCGCGCAAGTGACGCGAGGTCTCCGGCATCTCGGACCACGTCAGGCCGTCGAGTTCCCGCCCACCACTCTTGGCTCGGATTCCACCCCACTGCTTGAAGAAGAACGGCGTGCGTGCGGCAACGCACTGGTCCCGAATCTCTCGGATCCACTCGGGATCGACAGGTCGAGCCCCGACGCCGCTCTCACCGCCTGCAATCACCCAGTCGATGCCGTCGAGCGGTACGTCAGGCAGCGGGCCGAGCAGTGGTTCGCACGAAAGGAAGCGCACAGTCGCGGGGACCTTGGCGAGGTCGGTGATGCGGTCGTACTGATCTGCGGACTCGACGCTCACGCCCATCCAGACGTTGCTAGGCCATTCGAGTTTGTCGGCGATCCTCGTCAGCCTGCGGGCCCTCTTGGTCAGGACTTGGTAGGTGTGGTGGGGCGTGTCCTCCATGACCCGGAACACCTGCTGAATGAAGTCCAGCGGCACGCGCGCGTGGAAGAGGTCGCTCATCGAGTTCACGAACACGACTCGCGGACGCTTCCACGAGTACGGAATCTGGAGCGCCTCCAGATGGACGGTCACATCGAACCCGGGACCACTCGTCCTAGGGTCACCATCGTTCTGATACTTGGGGTTCCCCATAGCCTTCAGCCGCTTGGCCAGCGTGAGTGCGTAGCAGTTGTCGCAGCCAGCGGAGACGCGGTCGCAACCCGTCGTCGGGTTCCACGTCGCTTCGGTCCACTCGATGGCGCTCTTGTCTGACATGCAAGCACTGTATCTTGTTCGAACGTACGTTCGACCCAGTCCAAAAGTGCGTCGGTAGCCCGCGTCGTCGCACGCGGGCTCCCACCGTGAAGATGTGGCTTCACATCTCCCTCGCACCGCACATTCAGCGATGCCTTTGTCCGCGGCCAGTGCCCCGAGGTCTGCCGTGCCCGACCTGGTCCAGCGTTGAAGCGATGATGCAGGGCCGCGCTGACTGCGCCAGGGTCGAGCTGAATGGGGCCGCCGTGAGGTGACCGCAGGTCAGGTTCGCCGGTTGTGAGGGCGGGTCAGTCGTTGCCGTAGTCGCCTTCGTACGGGATGTCGCTGCTATCGCCCTCTGCCTGGAATGTCTCTTCAATCCCGGCCTCGTCCAAGACCTGGTAGTCGTCAAGAACCAGGCCGCAGTGGGGACAACTGAAGTACTCCGAAGTGACAGTCAACGTCACGATGACGTCCTCGTCGTACTCGGTCTCGACGTCTGTCACGTCGTCGCCCTCGACGACACCCTGACCTCCGCACGCGGGGCAGGTCTCGTCCTGGGAATGGCCAAGCGAAGCTGAAAGAGACCTACCTGGTTGCCATTCGTGGGCGACCCGCGCCGGCAACGTGCCCGCCTCGTACTGTGCACGGCGCTGCCTGGCGCGTTCCAGCAGCATCTCGGTACGATGCTCGACGTTTCTCTTGTTTCGCTCTAGGTGGTCCCGAACGACCGTCGCCCGGGAGTCGCCCACGAGGTCCTCGGCTTGACGGTCGCACGCAGCAACGAGGATGACCACCTGGGCCCAGTAGCGCGGCCACCAAGCGGTCTCCGGGATAAGCGTGAACTCTGCCGTTGCGCCGTGTAGATACTCGTTCCGGGCATGGGTGATCTTTTCGGCCTCTGCCTTGCTAAATGGCCTAAATGCCTTCTCGCATCGGGAGTAGAGCGTCTTGGCAGCGACGGACTCGAACCGAGCGTTCCCGCCGATAAGCCCGAGTGCGATCAAGACGTTCGTGCCATCCTCGGATGGCACAGCGATCAAGAGCGGCGACTGCCGAGCGAGAGCTGCCTTAGCAAGCAGTTCCAGGGCCAAGGATGCCCACAACGCACGCTCGTCGAAGAAGCGGACATCCTCGTCATCCATCGCCTTGTTGAGGAAGAGTTTGGCCTTTAGCCACAATGCCTCGTGGTCGTACGGAGCACTCACCGTCTCTCGACCTTTTTGACGCGAAACATGAGGCGCTTCAGCTCACGTTCTGGAGTAGCCGCGGCATCAGCGCGTGCGTGCAACACCGCGCGATTGTCGAGGACCAATACCTGGTCAGGCTCGGTCCAGTTGAACGCAATAGCTGACGCAAGCGCTTCCTCGAAATAGGCGAACGCGCGGCGGGCTCGGGAGTCGGCCGGCCTCATGCAGCCCGGATCGAACCGGTACCGCCCACTGCCGAATGCCGGCGCGAGAAATCGCGCGGTGCCGTCGTCCACTATGAACAGCCCGTGAGCGAGGTTCTCGCGGACTTCGTACGGAGTGCGCCAGTGGTCTCCACGCCAGAGCATCGTGGGCACCGGGCTGGGCGATTCCGCGGAAAGGATCACGATGTCGGGTGGAGACGAAAGGTGAGCGCCATCCGTATGGAGTGGCTGTGCGCCCGAGCCGTACGTCGCGCTCAGGGATCTCCGCGGAGCATCGCCTGGATCGACGGGCCTTAGGACGTCGACTCGGCTCTGCCCGCGACGACTCGCCATCGGGGTCAACTCCAGCCACTGCGCCTGGACGCGCAGGACTTCGAGCTTCCCGGTACCGGAAGCCCAGCCGTCCTTACGCGCTGCGGCCACCAATTCCGTTAGTTGGTTCCCAATCGCCATACAGGCCCCCGTTCGTCGCGCTAAGCACGTACGGGCCACCCTCGCAGATGGTTGGGCACTCCGCCGCGGTTCGCACGCCAAGTGCCCGGCTGTGAGCCATGAGAGCACCGCGACAGAGGCAGGCGCAGGAGCCCTCGTCGAGGGTGGACAGCTAGCCGTATAACCCTCGCAGTCACGGACCTCACCCACGTACCGCTCACCATCTCAGCCGATGTGCTGCACGAATCGGCGGCGGCGGACCTAGCCCATTCCGCCGCCTATGACTGTCAAGGTTCGATGGAGCGTTGGCACGGGCACTGGTGCGAATCGTGTTCCTTCCCCGGCCGCCAACGGCTGGATCGGCAGCTGGGATAGCAGGGTTTGCCCGCATAATTGGGGAAGTACCAAGTCTGTCCGGCACCGAGCCCGTCGGCCGTCTCTTTGGCGCCGGCCGAGCGAGCCCGTGAGCGCGGACCTAGAGGCCGACGGGTTCGCTGCCGCGTTTGTAGAGAGGTCGGCGTTGCGGAATGAGTCGAGCTGGGTGGGGCACTCGGCGTCGCCAGGGACGATGAAGCGGATGCCGCCGGCGGCGGCATGCGCAAGCACCGCGGCGGCAGGGTCGACGCGGCTGCGCTCCTGGACGAGCGCGGAGCCCCCGTGGGACTCGAGGCCGGCGGCCGCCTCGAGGTGGCCGAGGACCTTGTCGGCGCCGAGCTCGCTGACAAGGCCGGTGACGCGGAGGTCTCCGGGCTCGATGGTCCTGCTGAGGGTGACGCGGACGAGCCGGTCAGCGTCGTCGACGTCGGTGCGGGTGCTACTCATGCCTGGACTCCCCACAGCAGGTCGAGGTCGGGTTGGTGGATGACGTCGAGGCGCTTGTCGGGGGCATAGGCCGCGGGCTCGGGCACCAGCAGGCGGCGCAGCTGGCGCTCGGTAGCGCTGGGCTGGGCCTGGTCGATGGGGTCGCTGTCGTCGTAGTTCATCGCGGTTGTCCTCCTCAGCGGCCCGGGGCGGGGCGGTCGGTGGTGGGGTGCGTGCGCGGCAGGTCTCGCTGCTGTTCGGGGGGCTTAGGCACGAAGGACTCGTCGAGCTCGCCGGCGAGGTCGCGCATCTGGGTTTGGTATCGCTCCCACTCGCGGGGGTGGATGCCGTTCTGCAGGGCGGAGGCGACGATGGCGGCCATGGAGTAGGGCCGGTCGGCGGGCACCTGGTCGAGTGCGCACCAGGCCTTGGCGCCGTCGCCGTGCAGCCAGCTGGCGAAGCCGAGCATGGAGGCCGGCGCTGCGCGGACCTCGTCGGGGGCGCGGCGGGTGAGGTCGTTCCAGATCGCCATGTGGGAGGTGTGGTTCTCCTTGGTCATGTCCTCCCACACCGCGTCGCGGGTGCTGATCGTCTCCAACGCGACGAGCATCCGTGCGCCGTCGATCTCGGAGAGCCGGTTGCCGTCGGTGTGGAACTGCTCGAGACGGTCCAGGGCCCAGTCCCGCTCCGCGGCGGGGGTGCTGGCCGCGGCCGCCGCTCGAGCTGTCGGGATCAGCTGGGTGATCGGGTCACGGTCACCGATCAGTGAGGCGGCCAGGGAGGCCCGACTGGAGGTCGGCTGGGCGGCGCCGGACAGCACGGTCGCGGCCGCGATCCGCTCGGCGGTCGCTTGGGTCTGCAGCCCGGTGTGGCCGGTGTTGAACTCACGCCACCGCTCGCCGTCGGACCACAGCCGGATCTGGGTGGTGATGCCCACGGTGTCGAGTCGGTTGGACAGGTGCTGGCTGGCCAGTTCGGCGGTGCGGCGGTCTTCGGTGAAGCAGAGGATGCCCAGCCGAGCGCCGGGTCGGGCGTGGCGGCCGTAGGGGCCGCTGATGGCGTCCCAGACTTCCTCGCGGTCGGCGGCGCTCTTGGGGAGGTCGACGCGGGCGATCGGGAGCCCCGGTCCGAAGGGGACCAGGACGATCGACTCCTCGGGCTTGAAGCCGAGGACGTGCGGCACTGCGGCGAGCAGCTCGTCCGGGGACTGTACGACGAGATCCATCGGAACCTCCGCGCGGTCAGCTGGCCTGGGCCGGGTGGGCGGCGCGCTCGATGCGCGCGGACACGTACTTGAGCGAGACGCAGACCTCGCAGAAGCGGTTGTCGACGACCACGACGTCCTTGGTGCGCTTCTCGCCGGTCTCCTTGTCCGGCCAGCTCTCGGTGCGCTCGAGGCCGTGGACAAAGGTTGGATCGCCGGATCCGCCGCTGTCGTGCCCGTGCGTGGCGGCCGAGCCGAAGATCTCGACGTTGTGGGCGGTGGGCTTGTCGTTGACCCACTCCCCCTCGTCGTCCTGCACGCGCCGATTGACCAGGACCCGGCAGTTGACGAACGGCTTCTTCTCGCGGGTGTGGGGCCGCTTGGGAGCCTCGGCCAGGTTGCCGGCGAAGGTGACGGTGGTGGACATGACTTCCTCCTAGGTGACTGCGAGACGTTCGGATCGGTCCCGCAGTCACCTAGGTCCCATCGGGATCCGGCAGCGATCACAATCGGCCGAACTTGTTCGGATCAGCCTCGAGCTCGCGCCGAACTGCTCAGCAGGGCTGTACGGCAGGCGGCGCTGCACCGACCACCCCTGCCGGTTCTTCGCCCCGCTCGAACCCGCGACGTGCTTCGGCGCGATCCGCTAACGCAGGTGGGTGGTGACATCGGTGCCCGCGCAGCCGTGCCTTCGCGAGCGAGACAACGCCGTGCATCACCGCGTACGCGAACCGGTAGACGATGATCACCCGCCCCTGCGCCAACCAACACCGGCCATGGCCACCGCCGTCCGTGCGCGCCCGCTGTGAACGGACTGACATTGCCCCGGTTCACCACAGGCACTTACTGCCGGGCACCGTGGCGACCTTCGCCCGGTAGCGCGCGAGGTCTGCCAAGTCCGCAATCGCCGCCGCTACCGCCGCAAGGTCGGCGTCATAAAGCCGGCGAACCTGCACCCGCTCCCCCGCTCTCGTCCGTCGCGCCGGTCTCCGGCTCGACGACCGCGCCTCCTTCCGTGCCGCTGAGCCGCCGCAGCCGCGTCGCCTCCCGCACGGTGATCGTCTTGCCGCAGCACTCCACTGCCTCGGCAAGGGACAGCCCCTCACCCTCGGTCAACGCCCGCAGCGCCTCCCCGGCGCGCTTCTCGGTCTCGGTCACCGCTGCGTCACGCTGGCCGATCGCGACCATGACCCGTTCGGCCAGGTCGATCACCCGCCGCTCGCGCTCCTCACGCTCGCGCCGTCTCTTGTCGGCCATCTCCCGCGCCGTGCGCCGCGCCTGCTGCTTGATCGTCTGCTGACTCATCGGTCCTCACTCCGGGTCGACATGGAATCTGACAGTCACCTACGACAGATCCCAGCCCCCGTGCGATCACCACCGCCCAGGAAACCTTCCGAACCCACCAACTCGACCCCAGCCAGCCCCGTCCACCTCAGCCAGCACGAACCCGACGCCCCAGCCGTCACCGACACCCCTCGGCGTCCCCCCAGATTTCCGCCAACTCCCAAGTGCCACACACCTCTTGCATTCTCGGTCTGCCGAATAGAAAGAACACACCAGAAATCTGGCCGGAAGTGATCGCACAGCCCGCCCGCGCGCACGTAGGTGACCGTGACGATGAGCCTCCACAAGCTGACGGCGGGGTCGGGGTACGACTACCTGACCCGCCAGGTCGCAGCGATGGACGCCACCGACAAGGGCCACACCGGACTGGCGAGCTACTACACCGAGAAGGGCGAGACCCCCGGGGTGTGGCTCGGCTCCGGCATGGAGGGACTCGAGGGACTCGACGCCGGCGACATCGTCACCGCCGACCACATGCAGAGCCTGTTCGGCTCCGGTCACCACCCGCTGGCCACCCAGCAGACCAAGGACCTGGACCTGCGCATCGGCCGCCCAGCCGACGGGGGTGGCGTCGACCGGCCGACTGACGCGGAATACAAGACGGCCCGCCAGCTCGGCACGCCGTACAAGGTCTACGAGAACGACATCAGCCCGTTCCGGATCGAGGTCGCCAAGCGCATCGCGGCCCTCAACGAGGCCGCCGGCCTGCCGGGTGACTGGCCGGTCCCCGCGGCCGACCGGGCCAAGGTCCGCACCGAGGTCGGCACCGAGTTCTTCCGTGCTGAGCACGGCCGCGAACCCGCCGACGCACGCGAGCTGGCCGCCGCGATCGCCAAGCACTCCCGGCCGAAGACCAACGCGGTGGCCGGCTACGACCTGACCTTCTCCCCGGTCAAAAGCGTCTCGGTGCTATGGGCGATCGCCGATCCGAAGACCGCCGCGGTGATCGAGCGGGCCCACCAGGCGGCGATCAAGGACGCCCTAGGCTTCATCGAGTCCAAGGCCCTGTTCACCCGCCGGGGCACCGACGGCGTGCGCCAGGTCGACGTCCGCGGCCTGGTCGCCACCGCGTTCACCCACCGCGACTCCCGCGCCGGCGACCCCGATCTGCACACCCACGTCGCGGTGGCGAACAAGGTCCAGACCCTCGACGGCAAGTGGCTGGCCATCGACGGCCGGCCGCTGCACAAGGCGGTCGTCTCGGCCTCGGAGACCTACAACACCGCGCTCGAGCGGCACCTGGTCGACGCCCTCGGCGTGCGGTTCGAGGAGCGGCCCAACGAGGACGCCCGCAAGCGGCCGGTGCGCGAGATCGTCGGCGTCGACCCCGAGCTGAACCGCCGCTTCTCCAAGCGCCGCGCCAACGTCGAGGACCGCCGCAAGGTCCTCGCGGCCGCGTTCCAGGCCACCCACGGGCGGCCTCCCACACCGGTGGAGACGATCCAGCTGTCCCAGCAGGCGACGCTGGAGACCCGCGAGGCCAAGCACGAGCCGCGCTCGCTGGCCGAGCAGCGCGAGACCTGGAGCCGTGAGGCCATCGAGGTGCTGGGCACCCCGCAGCGGGTCAAGCAGATGGTCCACGGCGCACTGAACCCGAAGGGCGCAGCGCGGTCGCTGGCCGACTCGGCCTGGTTCGCCAAGACCACCGACCGGATCGTGGCGACGATGGAGGGAGGCCGCAGCACCTGGCAGTACTGGCACGTCTACGCCGAAGCCCAGCGGCAGGTCCGAGGCGCCAACGTGCCCACCAACCAGGTCACCCAGGTCGTCGACCTGCTCGTCAGCGAGGTCCTCGACGGCCGCTCGGTGAGCATGGCCCGCCCGTGGGACACCATCAGCGAACCGTCCGAGCTGCGGCGCGCGGACGGGGCCTCGGTCTACACCCAGAGCGGCGCCGAGCTGTTCACCTCGGGCAAGGTCCTGGCCGCCGAGCAGCGCCTGGTCGACGCCGCCGGCCGCCACGACGGGTACGCCGTCGAGGCATCCTCGGTCGACCTGGCGCTGCTCGAGTCGACCGCCAACGGCATCACCCTCAACGCCGGACAGGCCACGCTGGTCCGCGAGATGGCCACCTCCGGCGCCCGGCTCCAGCTGGCGATCGCGCCCGCCGGATCCGGCAAGACCACCGCGATGCGCGCCCTGGCCAGCGCCTGGACGGACGGCGGCGGCACCATCATCGGCTTGGCTCCCTCAGCGGCGGCCGCCGACGCCCTGCGCTCCCAGATCGACACCCAGACCGACACCCTGGCCAAGCTGACCCACTCCCTCGAGCAGGCCCGCGAGACCGGAGCCGCGATGCCCGCCTGGGTCGCCGGCATCGACTCCTCCACCCTCGTGGTCATCGACGAGGCGGGCATGGCCGACACCCTCTCCCTGGACACGGCGGTGTCCTACATCCTCGAGCGCGGCGGCAGCGTCCGCCTGATCGGCGACGACCAGCAGCTCTCCGCGATCGGCGCCGGCGGCGTGCTGCGCGACATCCGCGCCACCCACGGAGCACTGCAGCTGACCGAGCTCGTCCGGTTCAAGGACCCCGCCGAGGGCGCCGCCTCGCTCGCGCTGCGCGAGGGCAAGCCCGAGTCGCTCGGCTTCTACCTCGACCGCGACCGGGTCCACGTCGGCGACCTGGCCACCATGACCGAGGACGTCTTCGCGGCCTGGCAGGCCGACCGCGCCGAGGGTCTGGACTCGATCATGCTCGCCCCGACCCGCGACCTAGTCAGCGAGCTGAACCAGCAGGCCCGCGCCCACCGGCTCGAGGGGATCGACCCGGCCGACGTCGCCGCCACTGGCCCGGTTCGCCGGCTCGCCGACGGCAACGAGGCCTCGATCGGCGAGCTGATCATCACCCGCGAGAACGACCGTCGCCTGCGGACCTCGGCCACCGACTGGGTCAAGAACGGCGACCGCTGGCACGTGCTGGAGATCCACGACGGCGGCGAGCTCACGGTCCAGCACATCCAGCACGGCCGCACCGTGCGGCTGCCCGCTGACTACGTCGCACGGTCCACCGAGCTCGGCTACGCGTGCACCGTGCACACCGCCCAGGGCGTCACCGCCGATACGATGCACGGCCTGGCCACCGGCAGCGAGTCGCGCCAGCAGCTCTACACGATGATGACCCGCGGCGCGCACGCCAACCACTTCTACCTCGAGGTCGTCGGCGACGGCGACCCGCACTCGGTGATCCACCCGACGCTGGTCCGGCCGCTCACGCCGACCGACATCCTCGAGTCGATGCTGGCGCGCGACGACACCCAGCGGTCCGCGACCAGCCTGCTGCGCGAGCAGGCCGACCCGGCCACCCGGCTCGGCGAGGCCTCCCAGCGCTACCTCGACAGTCTCTACGTCGCGGCCGAGGACCTGCTGCGCCACGACACGATCGCCGGCGCCGACGGCACCCCGGTCAACGTGGTGGACGCCCTGGACAACGCGGTCGAGACACTCGTCCCCGGCCTCTCGGAGGAGGCCGCCTGGCCGACCCTGCGGGCGCACCTGCTGCTGCTCGGTGCCGCAGGTGAGAACCCGGTCGACGCGCTCCGGGGTGCCGGCGGCGACCGGGAGCTGGAGAGCGCGCACGACCGCGCCGCAGTCCTCGACTGGCGCCTGGACGCCTCGGGGCTGCGCAACGCTGGCGCCGGCCCGCTGCCGTGGATGCCTGCGGTGCCGGCCCGGCTGGCCGACGATCCGCACTGGGGCGCCTACCTCGCTCAGCGCGCGCACCTGGTCACCGGCCTCGCCGAGCAGGTCCGCGCGCGGGCGACCGACCATGCCGCGCTGCCGGCATGGGCCCAGAACGGCCTGCGGCCCGAGGCCGCCACGGTCGCCAACGTCGAGGTCTGGCGGGCCGCCATCCAGGTCCCGGTCGACGACCGGCGACCGACCGGTGCACCGCAGCTGCAGAAGGCCTCCGCGACCTGGCAGCGACGGCTCAACCGCGCCGTCACCGGCGACCACACGCCGGCGCTCAAGGAATGGCGCCAGCTGCTCTACTCGCTGGCCCCGCAGGTCCGCGACGACGAGTTCACCCCGCTGCTCGCCGAGCGGCTGGCCGCGATGTCCCGCGCGGGCGTCACCGCCCACGAGCTGCTGCGCACCGCCACCGCGGCCGACCACCCGGCCGGGCCGCTGCCCGACGAGCACGCCGCGGCGGCCGTGTGGTGGCGCATGGCCCGTCAGCTCACCCCGGCCGTGGCCTCCCAGATCGGCGACGGTTCCCACGGTGAGAGCGTCACCACCGAGTGGACTCCGCGACTCGCGGATCTGCTCGGTCCCGAGCGCGCCGCGAGCATCCAGGCCAGCACCTGGTGGCCCGCGCTGGTGTCGAACGTGGACCACGGCGTGCAGCGCGGCTGGCAGGTCGCGGCCCTGCTGGGTGCCGGCCGGGCGATGCCGAGCGACGGCTGGGAGGGCGTCGACGAGTGCCAGGCGCTGGTCTGGCGGACCTCCATCGCGCTGGAGACCGCTCCCGACGAGCACGCGCACGAGTACCACTTCGACGAGCCGCCGGCAGACCTGTGGGACGGGATCGAGCCGGACCCGGCGACGCTCGTCGACCACGCCACCGACACCGACTGGGCCGACTGGCCGCTCGCCGAGGACCGCGGCCCGTACGACGAGCACCTGGTCGACGCGCCCGCCGAGGCCCTGGTCGACGTCGACGCCGGCGACCTGGTCGACGTCGACGAGGACCAGTTCGTCGAGCCCGACCTGACGCTCACCGCCTACATCCGCGACCTCGGCGGCAGCCGACTGGAGCCCACCGACGCCGACCTCCGGGTCATGTGCCAGCGGGCCGAGGAGTGGCAGTCCTCCCCCGTCACGCGGGAGCGCATGCTCGAGATCAACGACATGGCACAGGCCTTCTTCGAGGCCCGGTTCACCGACTCGTGGGGCCGCGACTACCTCACCGGACGGTTCGGCAGCGACCTCGCCGGCGACGAGCGGTTCCGTCCCGGTCAGGCGCCAGCCGGGTGGACCAACCTGGTCCACCACCTGCGCGGCGGCGGTGTCAGTGACGCCGAGATGGTGGCCACCGGCGTCGCCACCGAGGCCAGCACCGGTCGCCTCATCGACCGGTTCCGCGACCGCGTGATGTTCCCGGTGATCCACCAGGGCGAAGTGCTCGGCTTCGTCGGCCGCCGCCGGCCCGACCTCACCGACGCCGACAAGGGCGGCCCGAAGTACCTCAACACAGCCGACACCCCGCTCTTCCACAAGGGCGCCCAGCTATTCGGTGTCGTCGACGAACTGCTCGCCGAGGGTGCGGTCCCAGTGATCGTCGAGGGCCCGATGGACGCCGTGGCGGTCACGATCGCCAGCCACGGCCTCTACCTCGGCGTAGCGCCGCTCGGCACGTCGCTGACCGATGAGCAGGCCGCCCAGCTGGCTGCCGTCGGCCGCGACCCGATCGTGGCCACCGACGCCGACCTCGCTGGCCAGGTCGCGGCCGAGCGGGACTTCTGGATGCTCACCCCGCACGGCCTCGACCCCGGCTTCGCGCGGTTCCCCGACGGCCTCGACCCCGCCGACCTGCTCGCCCAGCGCGGGCCCGCCGCGCTCACTGCCGCGGTGGCCAGCGGCCAGCCCGCCTTCCGCTCGCTCGGTGACCAGTTGCTCACCGAGCGGCTGGACAACCTCGCCCCCGAGCAGGCACATCTGGCCGCCATGCGGGTCATCTCGGCACGTCCCAGCCGCGCCTGGGAGCCGGGCGTCAACCAGGTCCGGGCCCGGCTGCAGTTCTCCCAGTTGCAGGCGCGACGGGACCTGCGCGACGCGATCAAGACCTGGGATGCCGACCCGCGGAAGGCGGCACTGGCCGAGCTCCACAAGAGCAGCGAGGTTCGCGCACGGCTCTCGGCCGCGGCCGAGAGGACCCCGGCCGAGCGGTGGGCCACCTTGGCTCGCGAGCTCGACCCGCGGCTGCTCGAGCAGGGCGACTGGCCGGCCACCGCCGCGATGCTGCAGCAGGCCCACGAGCAGGGTCACGACGTCGGCGCCGCCACGCGCGGCCTGGTCGCTGAGAAGCCCCTGGGCGACAGCCCTGCGCGTGACCTGCGCTACCGGATCGTGTCCCGCCTCGTGATCCCGATCGACACCGGCGAAGGCACCCCGGCGCCGACCCAGTCGCCGGGCGTGGCACGAGATCGGCAGGACGTGAACCGTCCGCGGCCGCCCCGCCGCGGTACCCCTCGCCGCTGACCCGCTCCGGAAGCCCGCAGGCTGGCGTCACGGTAAGACCAGCTGCACGAGCCTGTGGTCGCGGTGACAGCGGCCTCCGCAGCCGGTCTCGTCGATCAACGTCTTGGCCTCCAATGCACTATCAGCCGTCTGGTGCAGGGACACGGCTCCGTGCCGGTACCTGACAGGCCCAGAAGGTCTGCACGCCACCAACGCGATAGCTCCTTCGCCGGAGACCCACGGAGCGTCGTTCCAGATGCACTTCGCCATCGTCAGAAAGGTCCTGTGCTTACGTGAGCAATTGTGCTGCCGCCAAACTGGTCCCAGATCGGTTGGAGTCACGATCGTCATCCTCACGCAGCGAAGAAGCCAGGGTCTACCCAGGCCGCAGCCGACCGGATGGACTACGTCGGCTGCCAGCCGCTGAACGGGCCAACGAGGTCGGCCCGGCTGCTACCAGAGGTGTTTCGCCGCCGCGTTCGAGAAGTCACCCAAGGCGACGGCGCATGGCTGCGAGCCGCGCCTGCGGCTCGGGGTGGGTTGCGAACCACCGCCGCTCCAGCCGCGACCACGCGGGGCCGCCGTCGGGCGTCGGCCACGCCAGGCTTTTCTCGTAGAACCGCATCAGCTCCGCGGCCGCGTCCAGGTCGCGAGTCAGGTCGATGGCGAAGAGATCGGCGGCAGCCTCCTCGCGCCGGTCGAAGGTGAAGCGGAGACCGAGAAACGCCACGGCCGCACTCATCGTGGCCAGCAACGAGGGGCCGGCCAGCTGGGGCGAGGCCACAAGAGCAGCTGCAGTTAGACCAGCGCCTGCCAACACGAGGAGTAGGTAACCGACCAGCCACGAGTACCGCGCCGCCGCCGAACTGCGCTCGCGGCGGATGACGTGGCCGAGCTCGTGAGCGGCCAGGCTCTGCACCGCGCCGACGCTGAGGCCGGTGAGCGCGGCCCGCGCGAACACCACGGTGGGGGGACGACCAGCCCGGAAGCGGGTCACCGCGAGACCACCATCGCCCGCGGTCGCATCGGCTTCCCCGGCGACCGGGGCGCCCAGGATCGCAACGACGTCGGTTGCCGGAGGCGGGACGTTCGCGACTGCGGCGACCGCGGCCATCGCAGCGGCGGCCCGCTGCTGCAGCATGACTTCGACCGGGCTGGTTTGCCCGCTGGTGCGCCAGCTGACCGACCAGGCGAGCAGGACCTTCGCGAGCGCCACGATCAACAGAACGGCTCCGCCGAGGTAGGCGATAGCCACCACGATGAGGAGCGCTGAGGTCAGCTGATCCGGCATCAGTTCTACGCCTGGGTGGTCAACGGGGCGAGAACGCTCAGAATGGCTCTCCCACAACGAAGCAGTGTGTGACTACCCGCTGGCAGGGGTTTCCGTTCTCTCAGCGGCGTTCTGACGCCGTCTTGAGCCCGTCGTGCCCACTTCATGGCGATGCAGCGGGCGCGAGCTCCACGCCTGGGGTCGCCGACGTCGACGGGATTGCGCGGTCCTCGGCCGCTCGGCCGCGGGCGGCTGTCGCAGGCTCCTCGAGGTCCTCGGTCGCCCCGACCATCTGACGCTGCTCCTCTGTGCTCGGTACGCCGTAGCGGCGATCGGCCATCGCCTCGACCTGTGCAACGGCGTTCCACACGTCCTCACCCGAGCCGTGGGAGTAGCAGGCGTTGACGTGTTCGCGCGCGTGGCCGAGCTCCTTCTTGCTTGAGCGCGGGTGCTCGCCGAGAGCCTTGAGGGCGCGCTGGGCTCGGCGGATGGCCTCGGAGCGTTCGTTCATATGCATCACTCGCGGGGTCCCTTCTCGGTGCGGGTGCGCGGCTGAGCGCCGCCCAGCTCGTCGTCGTGGATCTCGCCGGTGTCGAGGTCGACGAGGCCGAGCCGCGGTGGACCGTCCGGTGACTTTTCGTGTGCCCGCCGGTTGACGGGCAGAGCGTCGATGTCTTGGGCAAACGTGTTCTCGCGGCGCTGTCGGCTGCCGTCGGCCAGGTGCTCGCTGTGGCGCGGCTTGGCCGGCCAGCTCTTGTGCTCGTCGTCGCAGTGGGTGCGCAGCCTGTTGCGCATCCGGTCGGTGAACGCCGGAAGGCAGTAGCGGTGCCACTCCTCGAGCGCGTCGCTGGTCATCGCCAGGCCGGCCCGCCGGCGCTGGTCGGCAAGGACGGCGATCTCGTGGACCAGGTGCGGGTGCAGAGGCCAGCAGCTGGGGATGAGCCCGGAGACGTCCCAGGTGTACTCGCGGTTGAGCCAGATCACGACGTCCTCGAGCCACTCCCACAGGTCGTGACGCAGCTCGGGGTCCAGGCAGGTTGCCGGCTCCCAGGGCCGCGACAGCAGCCCGTGGTTGCCGAGGGCCTTCTTCTCCTCCTCGGTGCCGTTGATGGCGATGTGGAGCTCGCGGTAGGCGAGCCGGACGTGGTCCCCGGGGACGGGGAACGGGAAGACCATCAGCGTGGGTGCCGCCCGGCGGGTCTGCTGCTCGGTGGTCACAGTTCACTCCTTGCGTGGTCGGTCTCGTCGTCGACGAAGCCGAGGCGGCGTGCCTCGACGAGCGCCGCGGTGGCTCGGGCCTCGGGGGTGATGACCATGCGCCGGTCGTTGGTGAGGCGCTCGCGCAGCGCCCGCTGGTCGGCCAGCAGGCGTTCCCCTGCCTTGCCTTCGACGCAGCGGTGCAGCTTGGCGATGATCGGCTTGCCGTTCTCGGCGACGACCAGAGCTTGGCGTTCGGGCAGTTGCCGGACTTCCTCGGGCCGCATGATCGGGATGTCGTCGCCGGAGAAGCTGCGCCCACCGCCACTGGCTCCGCCGGTGGAGTGGGTGACCCGCCCGATGCGGACCGTTCCGAGGAGGTCGGAGATCTCCTGGTTGAAGGCGACGTCCTTGGAGCCGCCGAACATCACCAGGGCGTTGGTGAGGCCGAGCAGTGCTCGGGCCTCGTGCTCACCGAAGATGCTGGTCAGCTGGGGCCGAGTCTGGGCGGCCCAAATGAACGACAGCCCCAGGGCGCGCTCGTTGGCCATTCGGGTACGGAGGGTCGGAAGCGGCGCGGTCGACGGCAGCTCGTCGAGCACCGAGACCAGGGGCGGGCACAGCCGGCCGCCCCACGGGGAGCTGTTGGCCAGCAGCAGGGCGGTGTCCAAGACGTGCTCGGCCACGGCGGTCATCAGCGGGCTGGCCGAGGCGTAGGGGTCTTCGCGGCCGAGCAGGTAGATGGTGCCGCGTCGACGGATCACGTCGGCGAGGTCGGTGGCGGGACGTCCGGGGCTGGGAATGCACCGGCGGCGGATGTCGGCCTGGAAGAACAGCGAGACCGCCTGCTGCACCGTGGTGACGGTGTTGCCGGCGGTGCGGTCGTCACCGTTCAGCGCACCGTGCAGGAGGCCGTGCCAGAACGGCTCAGCGTGCGGGTGCCGCCGCAAGATCTCCATCGGCTGGGTGGCTGCGGTGGGGTTGGCGACCCACTGCAGCACGTCCTCAAGCGTCCTACCGGTCAGCGCCGCGGCGTGGAAGTAGCCCTGCAGCACCTTCGCGGACTCGGCGGCGTAGAACCGCGCAGCATCGTCGCCGGTGCCGCCGGTGATCGCGCCCTTGACGGTGCCGGCGGTGAAAGCCTTGGCGCGCCGCTCGGCGACCTTGGGGTCCACGCAGCCGGCGATCGGGTCCCAGATCAGCTCGTCGACGACGCCCTCGGCCAGTCCGAAGGGGTCGAGCACCACGCAGGGCCGGTCGTCGCGGGAACGCTCGGTGAGGCTGAGCAGCAGGTCCTCGACCTTCGTCAGTGTCACCAGGGCGGCACCCGGAGCGCCGAGCAGCGCAGGGGTGAGCAGGTCGAGGGTCTTGCCGGATCCCTGCGGGCCGATTACGCCGGCGGTGCGGTCCCACGGCACCCACAGCTCGCCGCCTCGCGGCTCGTGGGCATCACCGATGCGCCAGCCCACGTCCCAGGGGTCGAACCTCAGCTTCATCGCGCCACCTCGGGAACGGTGTCCCCGCTCGGGGCGAGGCAGCGACGGCAGATCACCGCACGGCCGTGGCGTTCTTTTGCTCGGCGACCGAGGAGCGGGAAAGAGGCGTCGGACAGCAGGTCGCGCGCCTCGCAGAGGAGTTCCACCTGGCCGGCAGCCACGTAGTAGTGGCGCTCGACGAGGACCGGCCGGTGTCCGCGGCGGCGACAGCTGATGCCGCTCCGACGGCGGCGGCAGGTGCGAGGTGACGGGTTGCCGTGCAGTGGGGTCTCGTTGCTCATCGGTCTTCCTTCGTTCGGCGGCCGTCCAGGAGCCACGGGCTGAGGCCGTGGCCCAGCTGCGGGCCGGGTTGTTCGGTGAGGTCGCCGGCGGTGCGCTGGACCGGTGCCGGTGTCGCGGCGGCGTGCTTGCCGTAGAGGTCCGGGCGGACGATGCCGGCGACCTTGCGGAGCCGGGTGACGCCGAGCAGCTTCTCGGCCTCGGCTGCGGTCGCCATGCCTCGCATGCGGCCCGGGCCCCAGCGCTGGTAGGCCCGCGCGCCGAGCCAGATGGTCGCGGTGAGCAGCGCGACCTCGGCCAGGGCGAGGCTGACCCAGACCAGGCCGCTACCGGCCAGACCGTCGGACGTGGGGCTCGGCAGCCCGGCGTCGGCGTGTCCGCCGAGGACGCCAGGAAGGCTGGTCCAGAAGGCGGTGCCGATGGGTGAGGGGAACGCGCCGGCGTTGGCGTCGGGCCATGTCCATCCGGCGCCGGCGAGCAGATTGGCGACTGATCGTCCGAGCTGGATGCCGATGACACTGACGAACAGGGTCGCCAAGGCCACCGCTACGGGGATCTCCCAGGTCCACGGGTAGGGGTCTCGTCGTCGCTCACGCTGCATCGTCTCGCCACCTCCAGGCGGTCGTGGGTCGTTGGGCCTCGCTGGTCACCTATGTGCCGTCAGTGCTCCGGTGCGATCACACGGCGCGGCTCGGGCGTGATGCGTTCTCTGCGAGCCAGGCCGAGGGATCGACGTTGTCGGGGCCGTAGATGGAGCCGTTCTTGAGGTGGACCTCGAAGTGGAGGTGGCAGCCGGAGACGTTGCCCTCCTTGCCGATCTGGCCGATCGGCTCGCCGGCTGCGACGGTCTGGCCGCGGCTGACGCTGACGGTCGCCATGTGGGCGTACCACGTGGTCAGGGACCCGGCGCCGGTGGTGACCTTGACCAGCTGCGGCCCAGCCCAGGAACGCTGGGTGGTGTCGATCTCGATGGTGCCGGCGTGGGCGGCGTAGACGGTGGTTCCGCAGGGTGCGGAGAAGTCGGTGCCGGTGTGCCACTTGGACCAGTACGCGCCGGTCTCGTGCCAGTTGTGGTTGTCGGGTCCGACGTACTGCGCGGGCACCGGATAGACGACCTCGTCGCAGGAGGCGCCCTCGAGGCCGACCGGCTGGACGGAGGCGCCGGGCTTGACGTTGATGTGGACATGGTCGAGGTGGTTCTCGGTAGCGCTCCCCCGGTCCTCCATCGGCCGCCAGCCCTCGCCTGCGCGGGCGACCGACCAGATCCGCTGGTACCAGATGATGTAGTCGATGCCGAGCTTCTGGGCATTGGCCTTGGCGTAGGCGGCGAGACGGTCGCCCTGCGCGCGGCCCGCCGCGCTGAGTGGCACCATGAAGTCGGCCGCGAGCCCGGCCGGGTGGCCGTTGGGGTCGGTGGCGCTCTCGCGGTAGCCGCCGACGGTCTTGATGTCGAACATGGGGCCGAGGATGTTGACCAGCTGGGTCAGCTGCGGCTTGACTGGGCCGAGGTTGTACTTGGCCTCCGCGGTGTCGGAGTCGACTGCGCACCCGGCGCTGCTGCCGGCGGTGGTGGCGGTCACCAGCGGGTGGTCAGCGATCTTGCTGGCCTGGGTGCTGGTGTCGACCGCGGCGCTGGCCCAGGTGAGGTTCGCGCCGTAGACGTGGTCGATCGGCGCGTCCTGCTTGGGCTTCTTGCAGGGGTCGGCAGAGCCGCCGAAGGCGTTGCTCAGCTCAGGGGTCAGTGCGCAGTGCGAGGAGTTGTTGCCGTCCTTGCCGTCGTTGAAGTCGCCCAGGATCACCGCAGGGGTGCCGGTGCCGGCGAGCTCGGTCATCGTGGCCAGCTGGCGGCGCAGCGCCTCCTGGCGGTGCCCGGCGGCGTTTCCTTGAGTGTTGGCCGGGTTGTGGATGCTCCAGACCCAGATCACCTGCCCGGTGGTCGTCGAGGTCAGCTGCACCAGGGGCATGCCGACGTCCTTGCCGCCGAAGTACGGGATGTCGACGAGGCGCTCGTCGGTCTGCTCCCACTCGTTGCGGTCCCAGATCACCCCGTTCTGTGCCTTCCCGCTGGCCGGGTAGATCCCCCACTTGGCCGCGTACTGGTTCTCCAGCGCCTGGGCCTGCGGGCCATGCACCTCCTGGAGGCCGGCGATCGTGACGCCGGCGTTCTCGATCGTGCGCATGGCGCCGGGCAGTCGCTTGTCCCAGGTGTCGTACCCGGGCCGCTCCCCCGGCTTGTCGGTGTGGCCGGCGCCGAGCAGGTTGAGGGTGCCGACGGTGATGGGGTTGACGGTCTCGCCCTGGCAGTTGGCGACGTTCGTGGTGGAGCCGTCGTCGGGCAGGTCCGGCAGGTCGCCGCCGAGCAGATCGGTGATGTCGCCGGCGACGTCCTCCCACTGGGCGTAGGCGTCGGGGTAGCCCGAGCGCTGGACGGCCTGCACGGCCTGGGTGAGCGGCATGTTCTGCCAGCCGGGGATGTCGAGGAGGCCGGGGCTGCCGGTGTGCTGGGCCTGGCCGAAGAACGCGCGGGCCGCGAGGACGGGGTTGGTGATCTCGGCCCGGCTTCCCCAGCCGGCCGAGGGGCGCTGCTGGAACAGGCCGCCGGAGTCGCGGTCACCTCCGGTGAGGTTGACCAGCTTGGACTCCTGGATCGCGGCGGCGATCGCGATCTGCAGCCCGTAGCGGGGAATCTCGAGGTCGCGGGCGACCTGGGCGATGGTGATCGCGTTGCGGGCCTGCTCGGCGGTCATGGTCGGGTAGTTGGACGCGAACCGCAGCCGCATCAGCTGGGCGAGCACGTCGCCGGCCGGCGTCTCAGCGGACGTCCGGGCGGTGGTCGCCGCGGGCACGATCCCGTCGGTCGTGGTGGTGGTGGTCTCGGGCGCGCTCTCCGGGCCGGCGCCGTTCATCGCGATGCGAGCCGAGAGCCAGTGGTGATCCGACACCATCGTGCCGTCCCAGCCCTGCTCGAGACGGGCGCCCTGGTGGTGCGGGAAGAAGATGAAGTCGACGCCGTGGTTGTGCCATCCGTAGCCGGCGGCCTTCATCTTCGCGGCCGCCGTCCAGGGGATGTCGGTGTAGGAGGCCTGGGTGTTCATGTCGCCGCCGATCAGCACCGGACCGTGGGCGGCCAGCGAGTTGCGCAGCTGCAGCAGGATGTCCATTCCGGCGCCGTACTGCTGGGGCCGGGTCAGCGGCGGGTTGCCGTGCTGCTTCGGCCAACGGTGCGGGTTGGTCATGTGGTGGGTGGAGACCACCGAGACCACGGAGCCGTCGGCGCGGCGCAGCATCACCCATGTCGCGAAGCGGTCCCACGTGACCGGACGCCCGTCGTAGAAGGTCTTGTCGTCGTCGACGAGCTGGACCCGGCCGCCGTTGACCTTCGTCCAGGTCGAGCTCTTCCAGAGCACGACGTTGCCCATGGCCTGCTCGGCGCCGGTGCCGGTGCCGGCCGGGGCTGCCACCCGGAAGGCCGAGTAGCCCGGCGTGGCGGCTTCGATCTGCTCCAGGCTCCAGCCGCTGGCCTCGTTGAGTGTGACGAACTCGGGGTTCTGGGACAGGACCTTGGGCATGGAGGCCCGGAACCCGTCGAGGCCGGAGCGGCGCGGGATGTTGGCCTGCGCCATGGTGATCTTGCCGTTGACCGGGCCGCCCACCGGGCCGTCGATGGCTCCGAGGTCACCGAGCTCGGTAGGCACGGTGCCTTGGCTGCTCTGGGTGCGGCACTCGGCGGCCGCGGTGGACGTCATCACCACCATCAGCGTCACGAGGAACGGCAGCCCCATGAAGATGATCAGGACGGGCAGTCCCGCGAGCAGCAGCTTCTTCATGACAGGTCAGTCCCGAGGTCGCGCGCGCTCAGGCGGCGGACTCGATGGCCTCGTTGGTGTAGTAGAGCTTCTTCTCCAGCGGGTGGAGCACCGTCTGGACCTTATAGGTGGCGTCGCCGATGCACCACAGGGCGCGGCCCTTGTCCTGCATGGCCCACCCGGAGACGAGGTCCTGGGCGATCGGGCCGAGCCCGAGCATGGAGTCGAGCTCGCGGGCGACACGGGGCTTCTGGGCACCGAGGATCTTGATGTCGGCCAGCTCGAGGAGGTCCTTGGCGATCATCGCGGCCTGGGAGTCGGCGTCGCCGACCGAGAGCAGGTCGGAGGGCTTGTGGAGGTTGCAGAACTGGATGTCGCCGCCCTTGCCGGCCATGCCGCGTGAGAGGCGCAGGTCGGCGTCGAAGCTCGCCACTGCGGCGGTTCCGAGGCGCATCTGCTTCCAGACCTCGTCGCGCACCACGATGCGCAGGTCGCCTGGCTCGGCGATCTCCCGCAGACCACGCCCCCAGGAGTTCATGCACAGCAGCGCGATGCCCACGGCCTCATCGCCCAGGCCGTCGAGCCGGGAGAGGCTGAACGACTGGATCGGGGCCCGCCAGTCGACCTCGATGTTGGTGAAGTCGTCGAAGAGGCCGGCGAGGGTGCCGGTGACCAGCTCGCCGAGCGCGTTGCGCAGCAGCCGGGTCTCGTCGATGAACTGGCGGGTGTTCGCGTACTCGCAGGCCCGGACGAGCTCCTCGGTGGGGTTGCGCAGCAGGTCCCACAGCCGCGGGATGGTCGTCTCCTGCAGGACGCTGTTGCCGGCGGCGTAGCCGGTGAGGATCGCCAGCGCGTTGCGCACGACGTCGCTCTCGTCGGGGCCGAACGGCACCCGGCGCTCGTCGTCGATCTTCATGCTGCCGACCAGGCCTCGGACCAGGACGAGCCACCGCTTGAAGATGATCGTGGCGCGGCGCTGCGCCTCCTCGGCCGAGAGCTTCTCCCACCCGTCGCCGAGCGGCCCCATGGACAGCGGGTTGACCCGGGCCCAGAAGCCGGGGGCGATGACGAAGGGTTCGACACCGAGCGCGCGGCACAGCGACTCGTACTCGTCCTTGACGTCGCCAGTGACCAGGGTGCGGTAGCCGAACGGCATCATCCGGGTGCAGAACGCCTTGGTGGTGCCGGACTTGCCACTTCCCGGCTTGGCGAACTGGAAGATGTTGGGGTTGGTCGCAGGTACGTCGTCGCGCAGCACCCAACCGAACGGGTCGCAGTAGAAGCTGCCGCCGGAGAGCTGGTCGACGCCCATCTGGGCGCCCGTCGGGGGCAGGGCGGGAGCGGAGACGAAGGGCCAGAACACCGGGGCCTGGTCGCTGGTCATCCGCCAGGCCGTCGCCGGGGCGGTGGCGGCGGCCCAGCCTCGGCCGCGGCGGGTGGCACCGCGGCGCGGCGCGTAGCGGAAGAGCCGGGGCTCCTTGGCCTCCGGGGCGAGCGTGGGGATCGTGGGCAGGTCGTGCCCGAAGTCGGAGAGAAGGGCAGCCATGTCGCGGCCGCCACGGCGGTTCCGGCGGGTGGTGGTCATCAGGCGTCTCCGCTCCGGGTCAGGCTCATGCCGAGGGGGATGGTGGACGCGGCGAACCCGACGTCCTGGGCGAGGTCGAGGCGCAGCGGTGCGAACCCGGCGCGTCGGACCGAGGCGTCCAGGCGGCGCCCGAACTCGGTGATCCGCATCGACTTTGGGACGGTGACCGTGCACACGCCGTAGGGCCGGGTCAGCGAGTTGCCGCGGGCCAGCTTGGCGTCCAGGCCGCGGGCCTTGTGGGCTTCGTCGCGCTGCTTGGCGCGGGTCTTGCGGCCGAGCTTCTCGTTCATCCCCTCGGCCAGGTCGGCGGCCCACTCGGCGTTGCCGGACTGCCGGTCGGCCTTGGTCTGGGAAACGATCGGGTACGCGACGACGAACGATCGCCGCTCACCGAACTCGCTGGGGGTGAGGATCGGTGCCAGGGCACCCATCGCGACGCCGCGGGTCGGCAGCTTGATGGTGGCGCTGACCGAGTTCCAGGCGTCGTGGCTGTAGTGCCGCACTGCGGCGTCGGCACCCGAGGGGCCGGCCATCGCCCACGGGACGTCGGCGTTGACGCTTGGGTCCTTCTCCCGCAGCGAGAGGGCCTCGACGATGCCGGCACGGTCGCCGGGGGCGAATCCGGTCCGGCAGGCCAGCGCGAGCTCGGGGCTGGTGAGCCAGCGCACCGTCGTCATCCCCATCGGGCCGCGCAGCTGGGCCTCGATCTCGGCCATGAGCAGGTAGAGCTCGCGGCAGCGGCCCTCGAAGCCGCCCCCGGACTCTTTGGCCGACCTCGCGATCCGGGTCTCCGGGACCAGGATCGTCACGAACTGCTCGGTGCGCACCGATGCCTGGGTGAGGCCGTGGGCCAGGTCGCTGTTGACGACCTCCGACAGCTCCGGGGCGTTGGGGCGGCGGTGGCGGTTGACCCACAGGTCGCGCTCGGCGCCGTCCTCGGGAACGGTGCGCACCATGAAGAGGATCTCGTCGACCTTCTCTGTGCGACCGGCGACGTCGAGCAGCCCGGCCAGGGCCTCGCCGTAGCGGGCGCGCTCTTCGGTGTCCTTCATGCCGATGCCGGGGTGCACGATCGAGGCCGTGACCGCCCAGGTCTTCATGGCGTGGTCCTCGATGATCGCTACGCGCTGCAGCTGCGAGCCGTGCGGCGGGCCGTCGTGGATCTGGACGCCCTGGAGGACCCCGGGCAGGTCCGGGGTGTCGAGGTCGTCGCCGCGGCCTTGGGTGGCCTTGGCACGGAACGAGGTCCAGCCGAACAGGCCGCCGACGGCGTACATCGTCGAGGCGAACACCCAGCCGGTGGCCGAGCGGCCGCGCACCGGGATCACGGTGATGGCCAGCAGGAACACCCAGACCAGGGCGAACAGAAACGCGGAGAACCACGCTCCGCGGCTGATTGCCCAGAACGCCGGCAGGCTGGCCAGCGCCAGGAACATCAGCTGGCCTCCGGAGAGGCCGAAGAACCAGCCGATGCGGTCGCGCTGGTAGTCGGCGTAGGTGGTCATCGTCGGCTTCCCTTCTGGTCAGTGAGGTCGGTGGGTGTCGATCGGCGCTCGAGGTGGGGCGGTCGGCGCATCGGTTACACCGCCACCGGTGGGATGCCGCCAGCTGCCGCGCCGGCGCCGCCGGCACCTCCCGCTGCTCCCCCGCCGCCGGCGGCCGGGGTCTTGGGAGCGGCGTCAGCTCCTCCGCCGCCCTGGCCGCCGGGTCCGCCGCCGAGTCCGCCGCCGGTCGGCAGCGTCGGCGGGGTGGGCGGCGCAGGAGGCGTGGGCGGGGTCGGCATCGACGAGTCCTCGTCGCTCTGGTCGCCGTTCTGCGACCCGGGGTGGGTCCCGCCCTGGCCGCCGGACTGGCCACCGGACTGCCGTCCACCCAGGCCGCTGAAGTCGGGGCCGTAGATGCTCTGGCCGACACCGGCCTGGTTGGTCTCGTCCGACATCAGCGAGGTCGCCTTCGCGCCGGCGGAGTTGATCCAGCCCATGCCGGTCGACAGGGCCTGGCCGACCGGGCCGAAGCTGCCTAGGGCGCCCTGGGTCGACTTGCTGAACCGGTCGCCGGTCGAGGCTTCGGCGCTCTGCTCGCCCGAGGAGCGGCCGTTGGCGTCGGTGCTCGACGCAGCCGACGAGCCGCCACCTGCGCCGCCGCCGCTGAGCAGGCCCTGGAGGCCGCCCTGGATGGCCATGCCCTGGCGGAACGACGCGCCGCTGGGGGTGCCGGGGTCGACGAAGGCCAGGAGCTTGAACAGGGACAGCGGGGCGACGACGCTGATCAGGATCGTCATCACGGCCGGCAGCGCGGTGCCGAACGCCTTGGCGGTGTCCTCGGCCAGGTGGGCGGCGACTCCGTTGGCGAACTGCACGCCGATGCCCAGCACCATCACCATCAGCACCGGGGTGAACGCCGCGGCGTGGAACCAGCGCAGCGACTTCCAAAACCAGGAGCGGGTGAACTCCGAGACCAGGCCGGCGGCCGCGAGCGGCCCGGTGGCGGTGAGCACCAGCAGGGACGCCGCGCGTGCCAGGTAGACCAGGACGTGCCCGATGGCGGCCAGCCACAGGAAGATTCCGAGGAAGGCAAGAGCGGTGGCCACGCCGGCGTCGGTGATGTCGTCGATGCCGAGTCCGCCGAGCGGGTCCCAGTCGGGCCAGGTCTGCACCTTGAGCAGCGACTTCATCAGCGCCTTGGTCAGCGCCCCGCAGGCCGCGATGATCATGACGCAGTACCCGAACCAGCAGGCGCACACCAAGACGAACTGGCCGGACCCGATGAAGGCCCGGGCGAGGCTCTTGCCCTCGCGCTTGAAGGCCGCGGCGCCGAGCTGGATCATCGCCAAGATGACCACCAGGGCCAGCGCCAGCCACAGGGTGAAGGCGTAGACGTCCTTGCCCGGGCCGTCGGCGCTCAGGTCCGGAGTCAAGAACAGCTCACTGAACGTGAGCACGATGCGCAGCACGAACAGGCCGGAGTTCCAGATCGCGAGCATGGCCGCGGTCCAGGCGTCGGCCGCGGCCTTGGCGATGACGTCGCCGATGGCCTCGAACGGGTTGGGGATGTCGGCCAGCCCGGGGATGCCGCCGCCGAAGAGGTCACCGACGTTCGGCAGACCGGGGATCCCGGGCAGCCCAGGGACGCCCGGAAGCCCGGGCAGTCCGCCGATGTTGCCGCAGATCGCGTCGAGGATCCCGCAGCCGTCGGGGAGCAGATCTCCCGTGCCGTCGAGAAGGTCGCCGGCACCGTCCTTCACATCGCCGGCGGCGTCCTTGCCGCAATCGATCGGGTCCTTGGCGCAGTCGACGGCGTCGCCGCCGAGATCGCACAGGGCGTCGGGCCCCGGGCAGCCCATCTTGAGGTTGCGGGCCGGCCAAGTGCCGCTGGTCGCCACCGGGGCGACTGGAGCGAGGTGCGTCGTGCTGGCGGCCGGCTCGCCGGCCGCTGCGGCGGGAGGCTGGAGGGTCGAGGCAGCACCGAGGACCGTGGTGAGCACCAGGAGCGCCAGGGCGGCGATGCCGAGTCGGCTCGCCCCGCGCACGGCGGTGATGACGGTGCTCACTGGGGAGCTCCGTTGATCCGGATCCAGCCGGCCTTCTCGAACTCGGGGGTGCCGGGCGCCACCGCCTGCGGCTGGCCCTCCGAGACCAGGTGCTCGATGTCCGCTTCGCTGCCCTGGACCAGTCGCCAGTCACCGTCGAGCCACCGCATCAGCTGGGTGCCGGCGTAGAGGCTGTCCTTAACCTGGCCGCCGGCGGTGGTGAGGGTGACGTAGCTGAGCAGGTTCACCGCGTAGTAGCCGGTGTCGAGCTCCTCGAGGGTGTAGGCGACCGGGGTGACGGCGTACGACGCGGGGGCGGGCACGTCGCCCTCCTTCGCGACGCCGGCCTGCTGGCGGCGCAGCGCGACCGCGGCGCGGGAGCGCTCCTCGAAGACGGCCTTGTCCTCGGGGTTGGCGTAGAGACGGGCGACGGTGACGGCCTGGTCGTAGTCGAACCCGAGCTGTGCCTTGGCCAGCTCGACCTGCAGCGCCACGGCGCCCAGGTCGGTGGCCGGAAATCCGGTCGGGTAGCCGTCGACCTGGTCGTCGCCGATCGGGATCACGACGCCGTCGGCCGGCGCGGTGTCCGGTGCGACCTGCTCGACCGATGCGTTCTCGACCGTCTGGCTCGAGTTGCCCCCGCCGGTGGCGTCGGGGCCGCCGGAGTCGTCGTCGGCCCGGGTGCGAGCACCGAGCCAGACGACGGTGGCCACCATGCAGGCGATCGCCACCAGGATGCCGATGCGCACCAGGGTTGCCCGCGAGTCGTCGTTGCCGGTCGTCAGGTTCTTCATCAGTGGTCCCCTTCGATGTGGTCAGGGTCAGTGGTGTCGTCGGTCGACCAGGTGCGCCAGCCGGCCTCGTGGGCCAGCTGCGTGCCGGGCCAGGTCGCGGGGGCGGGTGCGGGCGGGGCGCCGGGGGCGACCATCCAGCGGCCGCCGACCCACTGCATGCGCTCGCAGTGGGCGAAGGCGATTTGGCCTTCCTGCTTGTAGGAGGCAGTGACCTTCATCAGGACGCAGACGGTGGTCCAGTCGGGCCCGTCGGTGCCCTTCACGAGCGCGGCGGCCGGCTCGAGGGAGACCGAGGAGCTGGGGTCCTTGACCTCGCCCATTCCCGTGCTGGTCAAGAAGGCCTGGACGCTGGCGGTGATCCACCACTCCTCGGCGCGGACCCCGCCGGGCAGGGCCCAGGCGTTGTAGACCTCCGCCGCCGTGGTCAGGCTCATCGACTGCAGCACCGCGAGGTCGACCTGCGCGAGCTGCCCGATCGCGCCCTCGGGGGTGTGCGGGAACCCGGTCATCACGAACGCCGGTCCGTTCACACCGGTGCCAGCCGGGACCTTGATGACGGGCGCCTTGGCGCTGGTGGTCTCGGCCGGGAAGGCGTCGCTCTCGGGAACCGCCAGCATCGGCTCGGCCGCTACCTCGTCGCGGTGCACGGCACCTTGGGCCACCGTCGACCGATCGGTCTCGCCGGTGGCGACGTCGATGTTGGCGCTGGCTTCCTCGCCGATCCCGGCGACGGCCAGGTAGACCGCGTAGGCGAGGCCACCGAGCAGGAGCACAGCCACGACGACGGCGGCGACCAGGATTCCGAGCAGGCGGCGCCGGCCCCACTCCGTGGCGCCTTCAACCTTCTTCGTGGCTGCGCGCCGCATCAGATGCAGCCCTTGCCGAGGATCCCGTTGAGCATGCCGGGCAGGACCAGGTAGGCGATCGCGCAGGCGAACACGACCACCACCGAGATCACCCCGACCTTGGAGGCGTGCGGCAGGGAGAACACGCGGCCGGCGATGATCGCGCCGATGGCGATCACGATGCCGAGGCCGAACAGGACGATGACGCCCCAAAGCACGTAGCTGGTGATCTCGTTGGTGGGTCCGACGGCACCCGGCGGCGCCTTCGGGCAGACCTGGGCGGCCATCGGGAGGAGAGCGGTCATGACGTCCATGGGTGGACTTCCTTTCTGGGTTTGCTGACCCGGTGCGGGTCAGGCGCTCTCGCTGGTGTCGGTGAGCAGGTGGGCGGGCTCGAGCAGCTGACGGGCTGCCGAGATGAGGGGGGCCGGGGCGGGCCGGGAGTCCAGGCCGTTGACCGCTAGCTCGCGGTCCTCGGGGATCTCCACGCACCGGTCCGCGACCAGGACGCGACGTACGGCGGGGCCGCCGGCGTGCTCGAGGCCCCGGGGCCACTTCTTGCGGCGCGGCCCACGCACGGCCAGGGCGATCTGCTCGGGCTGCCAGTGGTTAGCCAGCAGCTCGAGCGCGACCGAGGCGCGGCGCATCCCGGGGACGGTGGCGGTGGTGACCAGGACGATCTGGTCGGCGGTGCGGACGGCCTCGGCGAGCCAGCAGTCGGTGGCCAGCAGCTGACCGGCTTCCCAGCCGACGTCGAGGATCGTCAGCTGGGTCTCGTTCTCTGCGTCGATCGGCAGCGGGATCTCGTCGACGCCGGCGAGGACCTCGCTGGCCCGCTCGAGCAGGACGTGGTCGCGCTTGCCCTGACGCCAGTCGGTCGGGTGAAGGCCGAGCTCGGCGGTACTTGCCGCGGCGAGACCAGAGGCGGTGACCGAGCAGCACTCGATCACCCGGACCGGGGCGGCGGCGGCCAGGCCGGCTGCCAGGGCGAAGGTGCTGGCTCCCACCGACCCGGCGCATCCGAACACGGCGATGGTGTGCTCTCCCGCGGCTGGCGACCAGTCGCCCGCGGCGGCGGCGCCGCGGCCGCGGGGTCCCTTGCCGGTGCCGGCGCCGGCGCCGGCGCGGAACTCGCCGGCGTTCACGGCGTCCCAGGCTCGCTTGAGCTCGTCGACGCCGACCGGGCGGCTCGAGGTCTGGGTGCTCACTTGGCCTCCCCGATACCGCCGCGGCGGAACTCGAGCGCGGCACGGACCTCAGCCGGTGTCAGGCTTGCCAGCTCTGCCTTGGCGGCCTGGACTTCGTGCAGTTGGGCGACGCAGCCGGTGAGCTGCTCGATCGCCTCGATCTCGCGACCGGCGATCGCGAACAGCTCGGCGATCTTCTCCGGCGTCCGGCACTCGCCGTCGTCCTGGGTGTTTGTCATGGGCTTCACCACCTCCAGTCGCCTATGTGTCGTGGGGCGGTGGGAGCGATCACGGTTGCGGTCATTCGTCATGGCCGAACTTCCTCGGGACGGCCGCGGCGAGGGCGCGCATGCTGCGCGAGCCGTGGCGACGGACGGTTGCCTCGGATACCCCGACCCGCGGCGCGACCCGGCTGGACACCTCGTTGCTGAGCAGGCCGCCGTAGCCGCGAGCGAGGTTGCGGGTCTCGACTCGGTCGGCCTCGTCGACCAGGCACAGCAGCAGGTACCGGTCGGCCGGGCTGATCACCTGGTTCTCGCAGGCCCACGCCAACAGCTCGAGGAGCTCCTCGGTAGCCGACGGCTCCTCCTGCTCGGGACCGGCGTCGGCGAGGATCTCGGGACGGTGGAACAGGGCGCCGGCAACCCGTTCGGTCGGCATCGCGGCGGCGCTCCACGCTCCTGCGTCGCCGTCGGCCAAGTCGCCGGACGAGAAGGACTCCACGAGGGTGGTGTTCGCCCACGTGCGGTCGGCCCGGGAGACGTAGAAGAAGTCACCGACCTCGCGGAGGACGCCGACGCGGGTGTTGATCAGGATGTTCGCGGCAACCTTGCGCAGCCGGCGCCACTTGAAGGTCCGGACCTCGATCCACAGCTGGGAGGCCACGAGCTCGTCGATCCGCTCGACGGCCGACCAGGAGCCTGCCGCGACGGGCTGGCTGTCGCGAAAGACCTCGCGGGGAGGGAGGGTGCTCAGCCAGCCGGCCAGCCGACACGCGCCGGGCAGTAGGCACTTGGCGAGCGCGGCCGCAGCGGCGATGTCGTCGCCGCCATCGGGAGCCGCCAGCATGGCCAGCGCCAAGAGGACCTCGTCAGAGGCTGCGCTGCCCACCGAGGGCAGCCAGGCCCGGAGGTCGTCGAACTCCTCGACGACTCCAAGCCGTGGATCCGCGGCCACCCAGGCCGGCCACTTCTGGCGGGCCTGGTCGAGCAGTTCGCTGTTGTCGTCGAGGCCGAGCTGGTCACCCACACTCATCGCACTCGCTCCTTTCGTCCGTGGCTGTGCACGGCAGAAAGGTCGCGAGCGGGCGTCCCCGCATCCGTCCCCCCAAACCCCTGATTTGGAGGGGGACGCAGAGGGGGGACGCGCGTTTCCGCAGGTCAGAGGGCGTCCCCCCGAAAGTTGCAGAAACTTCTTGACCAGGGTGGCGCGAGGCCTGTTTGTCGAGATGCGCCGAACGTTTCCAACCGCGACGCACCTACCTCCTCAACACCGAACCGGTAGGGATTCGCTCCGCGGCAGCGCCCTGGTGACAGGCGGACGGGTGACCGCGCGGTTCGACCACGCCGTGTCGCTGCGCGTTGCTACCTTGAGCCGTCCGTCGAACAGTGGAGTCGTCCGTGAAGCACCAGCTGCAGTTGTTGAGCCCCGGTGCCTTTCAGTCGATGGCCGCTGCGCTGGCGATCGCCGAGTTCGGCCCAGGTGTCCAGGTCATGGGCGCTGGCAAGGACGGCGGCCGCGATCTGTACTTCGAGGGCAACCTGAAGTTCGCCTCAGCACTCGAGTCCTCAGCAGACACCTTCAGCGGTTACACCGTCTTCCAGGTCAAGCACCACGACAAGATCTCCGACTCGGAGACCACCAATGCGTCGTGGTTGTGGGGAGAGGTCAAGAAGGAACTCGACGCCTGGGCTGAGTGGGATAAGAACGACTCGCGCGATCCCCTGCCCGATCAGCTCGTCTTCATCACCAACGTCGCACTCACGCCCGTTCAGAACGCGGGCGGCCACGACGCCATCCGCAGGAACATCAGGGCCTACCGCGACAGGCTCAACGACCCCAGCCGCGACATCGACGATCAGGATGCAATTCTCGATAGGGTCCAGCGGCGCAAGCGGATCGCGCACATCAAGACGATCCGATTCTGGGACGGCAACCAGCTCGATGCTCTGTTGAGCACGCAGGAAGGCGTGCGCCGCCGGTTCGACGCCTTCTTGACTGCCAGCGACGTCTTCACCTTCATCTCTGAGCTCACGGGCAACATCGCCGTTAAGGACAGCGAACCGGTTCTGCTCGACCAGGCACGCACCGAACTCCTCTCCGACGGGCTGGTGTACTTCGACGACGCCGGTGACCGCGAAAACCGCGGCATCCCGGTGCACGAGGTCGCCATCGATCTCCCCGTGACCTTCCCGGGCGGAGGCCACAGGAGCACCGTGCTGCGGCATGTCTTCGAGCGGGGAGACAACCTCCTAGCCCGAGACATCACAGCTGTGGACGGGCCGCGCCACATCGTCCTCACCGGCCAGCCGGGCAACGGGAAGACCACGATCTCCAAGCTGATCGTGCAGGCATACCGGGTTGCAGCGCTCAAAGGCTCCACGGCACTAGCGGCCAACCACGACACCGTGATCACCGGGACCGAGGACGTGCTGCGGAGGCTGGGGCACCAACTCCCGCGGCACCGGCGCTGGCCGCTGCGCATCGACCTCGCCGACTACGCGGAGGAACGAGGCCACAAGCTCGACGAATCGCTGATGCGATACGTGGCCGAACACATCAGCAAGAAGTCGAACCATGGCACCGTCACTCCCGCCACGCTAACCTCCTGGCTGCGCGCTTGGCCCTGGCTAGTCGTATTCGATGGCCTAGACGAGGTCACCGAGCCAGAGACGCGGCGCACGGTGATCGAGCGCGTCGTGGAGTTCGTCAACAACGCAGAGGGGGACCGATGCGACCTACTTGCCGTCATCACGACCCGCCCGGTTGGCTACACCGAAAACATCGACCCGACGTCGTTCGAAACCGTCGGACTCGACGACCTGACACCCGCTGAGGCCGTCGCCTTTGGAACTAAGGCCGCCCAAGTACGCCTTAGCGGCGACGAGGAGCGGATCGGCAAGGTCGTCACGGCCCTTCGGAACGCTGCGCAGGATGAGAACCTCGTCAAACTTCTGCGGACGCCGCTGCAGGTCCTCATCCTCTCGATCATCGTCGACGGCGCCGGGACCATCGCACCAGACCGGTATAGCCTGTTCTGGAGCTATTACGACACCGTCGTACGACGAGAGCGCAACAAACCGACGATGGTCCGCACGCTCCTGACCAAGTACGAGCCGTTCATCCACCAGCTTCACGAGCGCGCCGGCTTCGTGCTTCAACAGCGCAGCGAGACGGCCGACCACTCCACGGCCGTCCTAACAGAGCCGGAGCTGCGCGAAATCGTCTGGCACATCCTCAACGACGCCGAGTTCAAGCCCGACGGGCACCACTCCGACGTCCTGGACTCGATCATTAGGTCTGCGACACAGCGACTGGTCCTGATCGCGCCCCGGAACGACGGCTTCGGTTTCGACGTGCGCTCACTCCAAGAACTCATGGCGGCCCGGCGAATCAGCGACGCGCCCCTTGAGACCCTGATCAACCGGCTACGTCTCCTGGCCCCCAGCCCACATTGGCGCAACACCTGGTTGTTCGCGACAGGAAAGATGTTCGCGGAACCTCGCGCCCACGAACACCAGGCCGTGGTCGAGCTCATCGAGACGGTCGACCAGGAAGCTCCCGAACGATTCGGGTCGCATCTACCGATCGGCCCCGAGGTAGCTCTCGACGTCCTCGACGACGGTATGGCGCGCGCATGGCCGAACTGGAGCCGCCGCATCTTGGCTCACGGGCTCCACGTACTGGACGCGCCCTCTGCGTTCAACCTGGACCGGTCGCTACGCATCCTTCTGCGCTACGCCGACAGTGGTGCCGAACAACGAGACGCAGTAGCGCGAATGATGCGTGAGGGCCTCACAGCCACCGCAAACCGTCTGACGGTCGCCAGCGCGGCCGAGATGGTGTCCGCCATCGAGCACGATCTGCAGGTCAACGAGCGCACACTGGGACTCAGCTTGGTCCTGAACCAGCTGGCCAGCACTCCCCACCCCTGTCCGCCGGGCGTGGACTGGACCGCCTTCGACGACGAGCTCGACACCAGCCCCCACCCCGCCGCTCTCGACCCTGTCATCCGTGGCGCTGCCGCCGCGATGAAGGCAATCAAGGACGAGGTCTTCGTCGAGCAGCACGAAGCCGACCTCATCGCCTGCCTGAACATCCCCGAGGCGGCAGCAGTACTGAGCGCAGCTGTCGCTCACGTGCTCCCCTGCGACGTGTCACTGTTCCTCCAACTCAGATCCGTGCTCTCGCAGCGCTTCCGCGCCCCACTCGCCGACTGCATCCTCGCCTGACTCCCTGCCGGACCACACGGCCGTCAGGCCACGCTGTGTCGAGGGCGAGCTCGCAGATCGGCGGACCCCAGACCGCCAGGAGGGCGGCACCCAGGTCACGTGACGGGCCACCTGGCACCCCGACGGCGAGCGTCTAGGTCCGCGCGATCTTCTATTCATCAGCGCAGGCGAGCCACCCCATGCTCTACTTCTCACGAGCCCCAGGTGACCCGAGACGCCTGGGGCTCTTTCACGTCCAGCAGCGGTAGCACGAGCAGCTCCGCTCGGCGGGCCCGGTGCCTCGGGGCGCGCTCGGGCAGCGAACGACACAGGTTCCCTTGCTGCTGTGAGGACGGGGACCTGTGTCGGTGGTCGGTCGGCTAGTACAGGGTCACTGGGTCAGCACCTGGGCCTCCCCGATGCGGATCGGGAGGGGCTCTGTGGCCAGGTCGAACTCGATGGTTCCGGACTGCCCGCCACCGGTCCACTCGACCACCCAGTGACTGGCCGCGGTGACCTGGTACGCACCCTCGGGCTGGTCGGTCGACATCTTCGCGTAGCGGTGCCCGCAGGTCGGGGAGTCCTGCTTGCCGTAGTGATCGGCGTACGGCGTCCCCTTGCCGGTGCAGGTCACCTTGGTGCCGTCGCCCATGTTCCACACGATGCTGGAGACGCTGGCGGTGGCGCTGACCGAGACCGGCCCTTCGCTGGCGGACGCGGTGATCGGTCCGAACGTGTCATCGGTCGGGCTGTCGACCCACATCCACACCGGCAGCCCAACGAGTCCAACCCGGTTGGGGCCAGGCTCGGGAACGATGCCGATCCTGATCGGATCCAGGTCCATCGACGCGATCGCGCGATTGGCGAGAACCACCGGGTCGATCGTGACCGTGCCGTTCTGGATCCAGACCGGATCCCATGAGGAGCCTGGGGGCGGCCAGTAGCAGATGTGCCACGCACCATCCTCATTGGTCTGTCCAGGGGGCGGCAGTGGGCCTTCCCCACCCGGATCCCAGACGTCGCCGACCCAGCACTGATGGCTGCTGCTCCATACCGACCCGCCGGGGCCAGTGCACGGGATCTCCCTACCGTCCGAGGTCGAGCAAGTCGACGAGCCACCGGTGTCACCGCCGTCACCGCCATCGTTGCCGCCATCCTCGTCGTCACAGACAACTTCGCCGGTCACCGGGTCCGCTGTGCAGTCAGCGCTCGCGGCGGAGGCGGTGACGAACACGATGACGAGCGACCCTGCCAACGCCACCAAGAGGGCAATGAGTCTCCTCAGCATGGCTGGTCCCAAAGCAGGTCCGAGTCGGAGACCTTCCAAGCACCCTTGTCCTTGACGAGCGTGTACTCAACCGGGGCGGGGTTGCGGAGCGGGTCTCCGTTGGGGTCCGTGAAGTCCGGTTGCCGGATCGCCCCGTCGTTCTTCCAGGTGACCTTGGTGCGGTCCTCGCAGTCGATGATCAGAATCGAGGTCCCGCGATTCCGCGGCTCGTCGAGCGTGTGTGCGTACTCCCCGGTCACCGTGACGTTTTCATTCATCATGCTCGCGACGGTGTGCTGCAACTGCAGAAACTCCTCACCGGTCGCGACCGGGTTGAGCGCCTTGAAGTTGATGTCCCGCTTCCGGTAAGCGAGGTCGCGTACCTCGAGGTACATCGCCAGCTGGGCCGCCGCCTTCTCCTCGGGGGTCTGCAGCGTCGGCGCAGTGCTCGTTGGGCTCGAGCTCGGCGTAGCGGTCGGGGTGTCCTCGGCCTCGGGGTCGGTGCCGTCGTCCGAGCAGCCCGTGAGGGTGAGGGCGAGGGCGAGGGCCACTCCCCCGAGTGCGGAGTGGTGCTTCCTCATGCGGTGTCTCCTCCTGTGTTGGGCGGCGCCATGACTGATCGCTGGCCGACGTCGGTGGCGATGTGCTCGAGGTGTTCTTCGGCGGCGTCGACGAGCTCGGCCAGCGAGCCGTTGTCGGCGGGGTCGATGCCGAATCGCTTGTCGGCGTCGTAGAGGGTGCGGACGGTGTCGCGGACGAAGACGGCTCTGGCGACGCGTCGGGCGTCGAGGTCGGGGCGGTCGCCGCCGGCCGCGACGTAGCGGCCGGTGAGCTCCTGGTTGAAGGTGGTCATGTGCTGGTGCTCCCTTCCCGAGTCAGCTCGCGAGCCAGCCGTGGGTACTGATGATGGTCTTCGTGCGCTCCGACAGTTCCATGGGGGCGTCGCCGTCGTCGGACCGGTTGCAGATCTCCTCGCGGAGGATCCGGTCGGCCTCGAGCTGGTCGCTCTCGACCTTCATGACGTGGGCCAGGCATAGGCGGGTGCTCTCTCCGTCAGGGTCGGCCCGGTTGGCGACGTAGGCGGCGGAGCGGGCCTTGACCAGATCGCCTGCGGCGAGAGCCTCGGTGACGACGATGAGGGCGACGTCGGCGATCCAGCCTGAAGCCATGAGGTCGACGCGGTCGGGCTCGTTGACGAGCCAAGACCATCCCTCTTCACGCAGCTGGCTGAACGGCTTCGCCTCGCCGACCAGCTCGAGCGCGGTGCAGACGTCGGCGACGCCTTCCGCGCCGCCCCGGGCCTGCCCGCGCTTGCGCAGTCGGAGGAAGAGGTGAAGGTCGACCAGGAGGCCGTCGTCGACCTGGTAGACGTTGACGCCGCGGAGCTTGGTGGCAGGGGCCTTGTCGGCGTGGGGCAGGTGGGGCTCTCCACTTGTGGGGTTGGTGCCCAGCCATTCGCGGACGGTGTTGGTGTAATCGCGCACCTTGCCGGGGGTGATCCCGAATGCCTCGCCGATCTCCTCGCGGGTGGCTCCGTGCTTGCGGTGCAGGGCCAAGTACGCGAGGAGCTCGGTGAAGTAGGGCTTGCGCTTGGCCAGGGCCTTGCCGTGGGTGCGCGCGGTGACCGGACCGAGCAGGCTGAGCCGTGGACGGTCGCAGTCGGTCGAGAACCAGTCGGCGATGTCCTGGTCGAGAGTGGGGTCGCTCTGCTCGACCTCGGCTCGGACGTGCTCGGGCACCTTCGGCGCCAGCGTCTCGAGGTCCTCCTGCACGATCGCGCTCTGACGGATGTAGTCCTCGTCGTCGCCCTCCAGGAGGGAGGACAGCGGCTCGTCGACGGTGTCCGCGGGGGTGTTGCGCGGCAGGGTGTACTCGCGGCGCAGTGCCCCGGACTGGTCGGTGTAGGCCTCCCAGCCGTCCGTGACGGTCTCGTCGACCGGCACGGGGACGTCCTCGGCGACCTCGCTCTGTGCGTAGACCAGGGCGCAGCCGCGGGCTTCGTCGCTGGTGAGGCCGACGGCGATGAGGTTGAGGCCGGCGTGCTCGAGGACGACGCGGCCGGTGTTCGTCATGTGCAGGACGGCGCCCGGTGTGTTGGGGCGTCCGCCGGCGACGACGATGGAGGTGGCGGACTGCCCGACGTGGTTGGTGACCAGCTGCAGCAGCTGCTCGAGGTCCTCGGGGTCTCCGGCCGCCGCGTCGAGCAACAGCATCCGGGCGGGCCAGGTGTCGTCGTCGACGCTGCCGGTGCGGGCTGTGGACGCGTCGGTGTCGTGTCGCTTCGCCCGGTCGACCGTGGTGACGGCGGCCGCGAGGGCTTCCGCGGTCGCGGGTGACCCGGCTGCTCCGGTCGGGTAGTAGCTGATCCGCTCGTCCATGGCGACGGCTTCCTCAGCCACGCCGATGCAGTCGACCTGCACGCGGCGCGACCACGGGTTGACGGCCAGCTGCGCGGCGAGGTGGCGGGCGAAGTCCCGGCCGTAGGTCGGGTCGCCGCTGATGGTGAGGGTGGACAGCTCCTCGCAGTTGAGCAGCCACGTCTCGCCGGTGTCGCTCATGCCGATGGTGGCCAGAAGCGGGTAGGGCGGCTCGACGTTCCCTGTGTCGGGGCCGAGCTCGTCGACGGCGGTGTCTGTGCTGACGTGCCAGTGGGTCTGGTCCGGGCTGCCCACCCAGGGCGCCGGGACGGCGGCCGGCGCGCTCAGGTGCAGGGTCAGCTTGCCGTGCCCGAGCTCCACGGCGGCGAGCGGCGGCATCGTGGTGCCCTGCGCGCCGACGGCGGCCGCGAGGCGGCGCAGCGCCTCGTCCGCGAACTCCACGGTCGCCGCGGCCGCGGAACCGGTGGCGTTCAGGGTCATCTCGACAGGCGCGAGCTCCGGAGGCGGCGCGGCGATCGCGCGGCCGGGTGTCCGGTTCCGGTAGCCGGCGCGGCGGCGGGACCGCAGGGCCATGAGCAGTGCCCCGGACAGAAGGACTCCCCCGCCGGTCAGCCCGGCGCGGACCCACGGCGCGTCGAGGATCGAGTCGTCGGCGTCATCGACCTGGTCGACGTCGGCGGCCGGCACCCACGGCTCCTCGGCTTGGGAGGGCGCGACGTCGGGCAAGGCCGCCTCGGGGACGTCGGGCGCCTCAGGCTCTTGGGCGACCGGCGGCTCCTCCTCGGCCGGCGGGTCGACGAGCCGCTGGTCCTCGGGGCTGGCGGGCGTCTCGGGCTCGACGTCGCGCGGCTGCTGGTGCCGGGTGTCGTCGTGACTGCCCCCCTGGTCGGCGCCGGGGATGTTGAGCTTCCAGCCGACGTCGATGACGTCGGGGTCGGTCAGCTGGGCTCCGCCGGGCTGGGTGATGCCGGTGGAGGCCTGGTAGATCTCGGGCCAGCGATCGGCGTCGCCGAGCTGCTCTTGGGCGATCTCGCTGAGGGTGTCGGTGGGCTGCACCGTGTAGTCGTGCGCCGGTGCCCCGCTGTTGAGCGCGGGCAGCTTGAGGACCCAACCGGGCTCGAGGAAGCTCGGCTGCGCGCCGAGGATGTCGCGGTTGAGCTCGACGAGCTCCTTGTAGCGGGCACCGTCGCCGAAGTGGTCCTCGGCGATCGACCACAGGCTCTCCCCCGGCTTCACAGCGTGGTCGACCGTCTTGCGCTGGCGCTCCTGCTTCGTCTCGACCTTGACGTCCTGATGGGCGGGTGCCTGGTCGGCGGCACCGGCGTTGACGTGTCCCACCGTCACCGGGGCCGCGGCGGCCGAGGTGATCGTGGCTGACTGGGCGGCGATGGGCGCGGCGATGAACAGCAGAGCGGCGAGGCCGATGAGGCCGCGTGCTGCGGCCTGCGGCCGGCCCAGGCCCGGCAGCTGGCGTGCCTGGACCTTGCGGAGCCGGGCGATGGCTTCCACGACCAGGCTCAGCGCCATGAAGGCCCACGCGACCCAGCCGATCACCTTGAACAGGCCGAGGACGAGGGTGCCGTCGTCGGGCGCCAGGAGCGCGTTCTTGATGCCGTCGAGGGTCGGGACGTGGTCCGGGATTGGGCTGGCACCGATCGCGAGGAACAGTGCGGGCAGGCCGAGGATGATGCCGAGTACGGCGACCGAGGCCGCGAGGCCGGTGAGTCGATGGCCCAGGGTGGGATGGGTGGGCGTGGTCATCTCTCGATGCCTCCTTCGGCGCGGATGAGCCGCGCGGACGCCTCCCCGGTGACCTGCATGGTGTCCAGGCCGATGATCCCGAGGAACTTGCTGGTGTATGTGTCGGTGGTGGTGACGATCAGGGTGTTGCCGTTGACGACGCGCGCGTTCCCTTCCACGCCGGCGGCGTGGAGGTAGTCCATGGCGGCCGTCTTGGCGGCGGTGATGTCGACGCGGAGGTCCTCGCCGCGGACTGCGGTCGAGCCCTGGACCTCCTGGGCGCCGGTGCGGGCGGCCTGGGCGGCAGCGCTGCGGGCTTGCTGCTGGGTGTGGACCTTGCCGCCGAGGTCGACGGCCATCCCGACGAGGATGATCATCGCCAGTGCTGCGGTGGCGAACCAGACGCTGATGGAGCCGCGCTCATCGCGCGAGCGCCGCGTCGTGAGGCAGCGGGTGCGGTGGCTCATCATCGGCGCTCCCGGTAGGCGTCGACGGGGCTGCTGGCGGTCGCGGTGATCGTCCGAGTGCCGGGGAGGCCGGGGATGCTCAGGTCCGCCACGTCGACCTTGCAGGTCACGGTGGCGGTGACCTGGGCGGTGGTTCCCAGCGGGGCGTTGAAGGCCGCGGCGTTGATCGTGATATTGGTGGTCGTGCATTGCAGGCCCTGGTCGTGCAGGCTGCTGGTGGCTGCGGACTTGCCGGAGGTGATGGCCTCGCTCTGAGTGCGCTCGATGGAGGCCGCTCGTGCTGCCTCGTAGGCGGCTGCGTCCACGGACTGCTTGGCGATCTCCAAGCGGCCGCCCAGGATGATCATCGCCACGAACAGGCCGAAGGCCGGGACGCCGATCGCGGCCTCGATGGCCACCGATCCGCGCTCCTCCCGGCGCCGGTGGCGTGCGCTGGTCCGCCTCGTCTGCCTGGTCATTCGGTGAGCCTCTCGACCGGGACGCTGGCGCTCTGGGTGACGGTCACGTGCCAGCCGGGGATCACGCTCATGGACTTTCCCGTGACGGTGATCGTGGCGGTAGTCGTGGTCCGTGATCCGGAGACGCTGGTGGAGGTCATCACGTCGGAGCCTCCGGCGTCGTGGAGGAACGTGTTCGCCGTGGCCACACCGGCGTCGCGGGTGCCGGTCTCGCTGCCTGCCTCACGGGCGCCCTCCTGCGCGGCCGCGAGCGCTACCTGCTTCGCGTGGTAGTACAGGGCGCCTTGGAGGCCGAGGAACATCAGCAGGAACAGCGCGGGCATCAGGAAGACCATCTGGATGGTCACTGACCCGCGCTCGTCCCGGCTTCGGCGATGGAGGCTGGCGAACATGGCGGCCTACTTGATCTTGGCGGACTCGCTGGTCACGAAGAACTTGATGGCGGCGACGACGATGCCGACGATGACGATCACTGCGCCGGCCCACAGGACCTGCTCGATCGTGACGGAGCCGCGCTCGTCGCGCTGCCTGGTGACGCGGTCCTCGAGGGAGGCGAGCGCGGTCAGTGCCGCCAACTGGAGGACGATGAAGAGTTGCAACATCGGGGTTCTTCCTTCCTGGTGTTCGGTTTGCGGTCTGGGTGACCCGGGTTCTTGGGGTCGGTGTTAGGTCGGTCAGGTCGTGAAGCGGAGCATCGAGGGGGCGACGAGGATCGCCATGAAGACGATGCCGAGCAGGCTGGCCGGGATGTACATGCGCTCGGAGGTGGCGTTGGCCTTGCCGATCTCGGCGCTGAGCATCGCCGAGCGGAGTGCGGCGGCGCGGGCCCGGAGGTTGTGGTAGATCTGGGCTCCGTCCTGGCCGGACTGCTGCATGATGTCGGCGAGGTCGTCGAGCTCGGGGACGGCGAGCTCGTCGGCGAGGCCGTGCAGGGAGTCCCAGGGTGCGCGGGTCATGTAGCGGGCGCGGCGCAGCTCGCTCTCGATCCGCTTGAAGACCCACTTGTCGCCGACCTCGGCTGCCGAGCGCAGTGCCTGCTGGCCGCTGGATCCGTCTCGTACGCCGGTGGCCACCATGTCGATGTAGGCGCCCAGGGCGCGGCTGAACTCGATGCGGGCCTTCTTGGCGTCGTCGGCGGCGTTGTAGTTGGGCATGAACCAGAACAGGGCGGCCAGGGCCAGCGAGCCGAGCGTCGGGATGGCGAACGGCAGCGGCAGGCCGATCAGCGTGAAGAAGGCGGCCAGCAGTGGCGGCATGATCAGGCCGAGCAGTGCCCATACGACCTTCTCGCCGTAGAACCGGGTCTCGCTGATCTGCAGGATGGCCAGGTCCTTGCGGGGAGTGTGGGCCCAGGCGCCGCCGGGCAGGTTCTTCATCGCCCACAAGCCGATCCGATCGACCGCCGAGCTGGTGCCGGTGTCGGCGTCGGGGTCGGGAGTGTTTCGGCGGGGTACGACGTGGTCAGGTGAGAGACGGTCCAGCGCGTCGACCAGGTCGGGGTCGGAGGGTGCGAGGCGCCATACGAGCAGGGCGAGGGCCAGCCCGATGAGGGTGCCGCTGGCGAGCGCGATCTGCAGGCCGGTCATGCGAGTGCTCCTTCCTTCTCGCCCGGTACCGTGCGCTGGGCGGCGCGGTGCGCGTTGCGGGCCTGGAGGTCGAGGAACCGCGGGAGCGGCTTGGCGACAGCCATCCGGCGCATCCACAGCAGCGTGGCCACGTAGGCCGAGAGCAGGACAGCGAGGATGACCTGGCCCAGCGGGCTGCCGTAGGGCTCGATGTAGTCGCCGGTGAAGGCGAGCATGCCCAGCACACCGAGGGTGATCACGGTGACGGTGCGGGCGGTGGTGCGTGGCTTGGCCTGGTCGGCGGCGATCTGGCGGCGGGCGCGCACGTCGGAGGCGACGGTCTCGGCGAGGGCGTCCAACGCCTTCGACAGTCCGGCCTGGCCGCGGCCGCTTGCGGCAAGGATCAGCTGGCTGGCCACGACGTCGCCGGTGGAGTCGTTGAGGTCCTCGGCGAAGGCGCGCAGCACGTCCTCGGTGCTGGCGGTGTTGTTCCACAACCGGGAGACCATCAGCCCGACCTCGCGCTCGATCGGCGCCGGCGCGGACTGCAGGGACTTGATGAGCGCCGAGCGCAGGGACTGGCCGGCGGTCAGCTTGCCCGACAGGGACCGCGTCCACTCCTCGAGCGCCTCGAGCTTCTCGATGCTCGCGGCCGCCGGCGGCGGTGTCAGCAGCAGCGGGATACCGATGATCCCGACCGGGACGAGCGCGATCGCGATCACCCAGCCGGTCACCAGCGCGACCAGGAGGCCGGCCACGGCACCGCCGGCCATCAGCATCCGGGTGCGCCGGTCGAGCCGGACGAACCAGTTCCCCAGCCGTCCGAACGGGGTGACGGTCCGGGCGGGCTGCGGCGGCTTGGGCGGCGCGGGGATCAGCGCGTAGACCATCCCGATCAGGCCGGTGACAATGAGGGCGCCGAAGACGGCCGGCGGGAACGCGGTGCTCATGAGGTGGCCACCCCCGGGTTGGCCTGGGATTCGGCCTTGTAGGCCTCGAGGTCGAACCCGTGCCGCGCCAGCTCCTGGGCGAGGAAGTTGTCGAGCTTGCCGGTCGTGACGGCCTGGCCGAGCTGGTTGGGGGCGAAGATCGGGGTGGTGGCGTATCCCCTGGCGGCGTCGATGCTGGGCTGGACGACCAGGACCTCCTCGACCCAGCGATGCTTGCGGAAGGTGCCGTCGGGATTGGCGACGACCTCCGAGCGCAGGTACATCACGATGTCGATCGCGGCGGCCAGCTTGCTGATCGCCAGCTCGCGGGTGACCTGGGGGCCCTTCTCCATGGCGCAGGAGACGAGCTTCTCGATGGTGTGCTCGGCGCTGCGGGCGTGAGTGGTGCTGATCGAGCCCGGCCCGGACTCCATGGCCTTGAGCATGTTCCAGACCTCGGGGCCGCGGACCTCGCCGACGATCTGGCGGGCGAGGTTGAACCGGAACGAGTGGTGGATGGCCTCCTCGAGGCTGAACTCACCGGCCTGGCGGCCGTCGATGCCGACTTCTCCGGATCCCGGGCGGTGCTCCCAGGCGTGGACGATCTTGTGGCGGTCGACGAGCTCGTGCAGGTGCAGCTCGAACTCGGTCTCGAAGGTGCCGATCATCTCCCAGGGCGGGATGCACGAGCACAGGGCGCGGACCCAGGTGGTCTTGCCGCTGCCTTGGACGCCGGAGACGACGATGCTCTTGCCGGCGCGCACGCAGGCGGCGACGAAGTCGGCCAGGACCGGGCTGCATGCCTTGCGGTCGTAGACCATCTCGTCCATCGACACCTCGCGCATGCCGTGGCGGCGGATCACGACGGAGGTGTAGGCCATCACCCAGGAGCCGGCCGCGAGCCGCGCTCCCCCGGGCAGCCGGAGGTCGAGGTGCGGTCGGGCCTCGGTGAAGGGGCGGTTCTGTCGAGCGCCGAGGTCGGAGAGGAACTCGCGCAGCTCGTCCTCGGAGTCGGCGATCGGGGCGGCCTCCACCAGGGTGCCGTCGACCAGTTCCAGCCACACCGAGCAGAGCGGGCCGCGAGCGATGACGATGATGTTCTCCACGTCCTCGCGCTCGACCAGGGGCTGCAGGCGGCCGAGTCCGAACAGGGCGGCGTGGAGGGCGCACTTGAGTGCCTTCTCGTGGTCCTTCGTCCACGGCGGCCGGCCGGTGGAGACCAGCGTCTCGGCCTCGGACTTGATGAGCTCCTCGATGACGTCGAGGCCCATCTGCTCGCGGTCCTCCTCGGTGACCCGGCCACCTTCCTTGTCGAGCCGGGCGGTCAGGCGCGACGAGATCTCCGCGCGATACTGCGCGATCAACTCCCAGTCCAGCTCGACCCCGCCGTCCGCACCAAGGATGTGGTGGTGCTCCTCCGGCGCGGGCGCCACCAGCGGGGGCAGGCTGAACTCCGAGCGGGCGCGGCCCTGCAGCCGGTCCTCGCCTTCGCTGGTCCAGGCGCCGGCGAAGATCGGCAGTGACGTCGGGTCGTGGTCCTCGACGACCGGCGCCGGCGGGGGCGGCGGGGTGCCGTTCGTGCTGCGGCCGCGGGCGAAGGGCGAGGTCTTCTCGCGGTTCGCGGCGTGCCGGGCCTCCAACCACTCGTCGGCGCGCAGTGGGTCGCGGCCGTTGGTCTCCGGGTGGTGTCCGTCGGTGCTCATGCCTGGCCTCCGTTCGTGGGAGCGAGGGCGGCCTGGTTGGCGCCGAGAATCGACTGGATGGCCGCGGTGCTGGCCCGGTAGCCGCGCAGCAGCCCGGAGGACTCGAACTTGCGGGGCTTGCGGGCGCCGTGGGAGTAGACCTCGGCCACCTCGGGCTCCCAGTCCACGGAGGCGACCACAGGGATCTGGAGGGCCTTGACGATGTGGCGTGCGGTGTAGGGCCGGACTCGGGCACCGGTGGGCAGCGTGTGCCAGCGCCGCTCCTCGTCGACGAGGAGGACCCCGAGCCGGGAGAGGCCGCCAGCCGCGGCGAACTGTGCTCGCAGGGTCTTGGCCCAGCTGGTGGCGCCGGCGAGTGCCGGCAGCGAGCTGCGGGTGACGAGCAGGGCTAGGTCGGAGGCGGCGATGAGCGGCTGGGGCCAGCCGGCGAGGCCGAGTCGTCCGGCGTCGACGATGACGTCCTGGCCGTTGCGGTCGAGGGCGCGCAGCTGCTCGGTGAGCGGTTCCCACAGGGGCAGCAGGCTGGGGGCCTGCTCGTGGGCCCGGATGCCGGGTAGGAACCAAGCCGACCGCTCGGCCGCCGCCCCGGGGTCCAGCAGCAGCGTCTCGCGGGGCAGTGCGTCGGCCAGCGTCCCCTCGCGCAGAGAGAGGGCGAGGTTGATCAGGCCGCCGGTCGGCTCCTGGGCGCCGTGGAAGTAGCCGGCGAAGACCGAGGAGGATCCGGTCGGGTCTGCGTCGACCAGGAGCACCGGTCGGTGCCAGTTGAGGGTGAGCCCGAGCGCCGTGGTCGACACGCCAGGCGAACCGCTCGCGGAGGCCAGGACGATCACCGCCATGCCTCAGCGCTCCCGAGCGTCCAAGACGAGTGCGACCCGTCCGGTGGCAGCTCGGGCAGCCAGGTCGGCCGCCTCGGCTTCGGGCACCGAGACGTCGACGACGGTCTCCCCCGTCTCCTCGACCCGGCTAACACCAACGACGGTGGCCTCGATGGTGACCGGCTCCCTATCGGTGATCTCTCCCTGGTCGCCGGGCGTGGTGACGATCCGGACGATGTCGCCGCCGTAGAGCGGCTCCGACGGCATCTGGGCGGGAGTAAGGCTGATGCCCACCAGGGACTCTCCCTCCCCCGGCACCAGGTTGTCGGTGACTGCTTGCGCGGTGAGCAGGGTGCCGGCCCACAGGTCGACCGCGGCGCGGCTGCCCTCGAGCTCGGCCTTCTGGCTGCCGGGGACCGGGGTCAACGCCGGGTCGGCGCTGACCCGCACGACGGCGAGGTCGCCGGCCTCGATGGTCTCGCCGCGCTTGATGTCGCGGCTAACCACGAGGACTTCCTGCGTGTCGTTGACCGACGTGAAGGCGAAGGCGGTACCGAGCGCTCCTGCGGCGACAAGGGCCGCACAGAGTGCGAACACCCATCGTCTGCGGCGCCGCTTGGGTCGTGGTCGAGGACTGTTGTTGAGATTGGGCGTGGGTCGGCTGGTGGGGGTTGCCTCGCCTGACCGAACTTGAGCGGTGTTCTGCGACATGGATCCCGAGTCCTCTCGTGTCTCGATCACCTATGTGTCAAGACGGGTCCGGAGCGGTCATCGCCAACCCAACCCGACATGAAGACACTAGTGCATTTCTATCGAGCGGTTGACTGTCCGCAGGTGACCAACTCCGAGATGTCATCGCCCGAGTCCTGACCGGACGTGGTTACGCGGCCCAGTCCCCCAATGGGACTGATCAGTTTCGCGCACCGAACGTCCGGATCTATGGGACCACAAATCATCCGGTTCACCCGGGGAGATTTTTGTCCTTGTGGATAACGGCAAACCAGGAGGCGCCTGCGGAAAATCTGCCCGAAGCTACTTCTCCTCGCGCCGCAGGCGCTGGCGTTGTGCCTCACAGAAGGCGGCGACGACAACTTCCGGGGAGTGCCCCAACGCGCGGGCGAGTTTGTCGAGTTGCCTGGCCGCAGGAAGCCGAGCCCAGCGGCCTTGCTCCCAGGCGTAATAGGTAGGCACAGCCACATTCACGGCCGCCGCCAGCTTTGGCACTGTCAGCCCGGCCTGCAGACGCAGCGCCCTGAGGTCGGGGATCTCACCGTCAATGTGGATGAGACGAAGGGTCGGGATGTCGAGGGCTCTTGCGAGCTTGACCAGGAAATCCGGCCGGGGAGCGGACGTGCCGAGCTCCCAGCGCGAGATGCGCTCCCCGCCAGCAGCACCGACGAGACGCGCCAACTCGTGCTGGGTCAGGCCCGCCTTCTCGCGTGCTGCCCGCAACTCCGAGGGGTCGACTCCGGTAACCATCAGCGACGAACACTAGCGACAGGGAGAACGATCATCACACTTCCGCGACGGCGCCGAGCTGCTCGATCGGTCGAGTCCCGTGCGGTGGTGTGGGAGGGCTCGACTCGGGCGACGGTAAGCGAGTGCGTCGGAGCGATCTACCGAATCGAGGAGACGCATGTACGAAGTTGGATAGTAGATTTCCAGGTCGAACATCGCTCATGACCAAGCAGGAGACACTGAAGATTGCATGGTGCAAGCCATACGACAGCGCTCAGGCCACCGCTTCGAGGTGCGGGATGGCTTCGCGCCAGCATCGTGGCGGCCATGCTGGTCTCCGCGGCTATGTTGGGCGCGTGTTCGTCCGGGAGGCCCGCGGAGACGCGGGGTCGGGCGACCCGCACGCGCCGGCGGATGTCAGTTCCGCACCAGCAACGACCGGGGCGGGCGCCCGAGCCGACCTCGGAGCCGGAGCAGGGTCCGGTTCTTCGCGTTACCATCTCCGGAGACGACGTCGGGCCGAACGCCGAGGCGATCGAGGTTCCCGCCGGGGAACCGCTCACCGTCTGGATCTCCTCGGACCGACCCGGCCAACTGCACGTCCATTCCAAGCCGGAGCAGTTCGTCGACTTCGGCAAGGGAGTATCGACGCACGAGCTCGTGGTGGAGACCCCCGGGGCCGTCGAGATCGAGGAGCACGACACGTCCGCTGTCGTGGCCCGGGTGCGAGTGACCGGGTGAACCTCGCCCACGGACTTGGCGCAAGCAGCGACCTCCCCATCCCGGCCTCCCTGGCCGGGGCCGGAGGCACCGCGGCCCTCGCCGTCTCCTTCATCGTCCTGCTCTACGCTTGGCGATCGCCCCGTTACAACGACACCATGGCCGGTACGCCGGCTCCCTGGCTCGTGGCCACGGTCGTAGGACATCGGGCGTTCGGATGGACGCTGAGGCTCGCCGGGCTGCTGGTACTCGGCTTCGTCGTCTGGGCGGCGGTGGCGGGCAGAGATCTCGCGACGAACCCGACCTTCGGCATCGTCTACGTCTGGCTGTGGGTGGGCATTGTCCCCGCCTCGCTGCTGTTCGGTCCTTGGTTCAAGGCCGTCAGCCGGGCGCGCACCACGCATCTGGTCCTGACGCGGCTCACGGGAGGTGATCCCGGGAAGGGGATGCTGCCATACCCGCCCCGGCTCGGCTACTGGCCGGCTGCGCTCGGTCTGCTGGCGTTCGTCTGGATGGAGCTGGTGTACCCGGGCGGGTCTACCTGGGACCGGTGCGGCCGTGGTTCGCCATGTACTCCGCGGCGATATTGCTCGGCGGCGCCGTGTTCGGCTCTCGCTGGCTCGAGCGCGCAGACCCGTTCGAGGTGTACTCGACGCTCGTCGGCTATCCATCTGGGGTAGATCCGTTGACGGCGGGCTTGCGATGCGTGCGCCGCTGCGCAACCTCGCGGGCATCCGGCCAGAGGCCGGGCTCGTGGCCGTGGTGTCCGTCCTGCTCGGGTCCACGGCGTTCGACAGCTTCCGATCCTCGACGTTCTGGGTGCAGTACTCCCAGGAGACCGAGTCGTCGATCACGACCATCAACACCGGTCTGCTGGTAGCGGCGCGCCTCGTCGTCGGAGTCACCTTCACGATCGCAACGACCGCGTTCGCCGGCGACGACCGCTTGCCCCGCTGGAGTCATCCAGCGGCACTGGCGCACTCGATCGTGCCGATCATCGTCGGCTACATGATCGCCCACTACCTGTCGTTCTTTGACGAGTACGGTCAGCAGACCCTGCTCCAGCTCAGCGATCCCCTCGGCCGGGGCGACAACTTGTTCGGCACCGCGGACTGGGAGGTGAACTACTGGCTGTCCCTGAACCCTTCGCTGCTGGCTCTGATCAAGGTCATGGCCATCGTGGTCGGCCATGTGCTCGGCGTGGTGGCCGCGCACGACAGGTCGCTGCAGATCCTGCCACTTCGGCGGCAGTTCTCAGGGCAACTGCCCCTGCTCTTGGCGATGACGCTCTACACGTTTTCCGGCCTGTATCTGTTGTTCGGCCTGTAGCCGCGCTCCGGTGCCTGAATCGAGACCCATGCGCTTGCACAAGACTTGGACGCAGGTCGCCATGCTCGCGACGGCTCCGACGACAGACCGCAGTGCCCGGATGGCGCCGGACCTCGATGCCCACCCCCGATGCGCAGCGCTGGAGAAGACACGTGTTCCGCGGTAGACCTAAGGCCGGACGAGAATCCGAGTCTCGGCTGTGCTTAGATGACCGCTCGTGTTGGCGCTCCTGGCCGGACACCAACACCGTCCTAGCAGCGGCAGGAAGGACCAGTGCGTGGCGACACACCGCCACAAGCGGGAGCCCGTTCGACGCGAGCCTCGCCCCATGCTCATCACAGCCTCCTTTGCTCTAGTGGCAACGGGCGCGGCCGTCTCCATCGGAGTTGCCGGTTCCAAACCATCCGCCGATGTTGTGGCGGTCGACGGATCGACGGTGGGCGACATCGCCGACCGCGGGCCCGCCGTCTCGCGCGGCGGCAGCCGCAGCGCCCCCGAGCTTCGCGCACGAACGCTTGAGCGGACCGCCAAGCCGCAGGCGACTCGAGCGGACAGGGCGCTGCTGCCGCAGACGGTGGCGGCGGCGATCAGAAAGGCCGACACCCAACTGTGGACCACCACTGAGCTCAACCTGTGGACCCGGCCCGACGACCGCGCCAGGCAGGTCGGGGTCCTCGACTCAGGCAAGAAGGTGGCGGTCACCGGACGAGCGATGCTCGGCCGCCAAGAGATCGTGCTAGCGGGTGAGGCTCGTTGGGTGACCGTCGGCTACCTCAGCGACGAGAAGCCCGACCTCGGCCCAAGCAGCGGCGGTCAGTGCACGAACGGCACCTCGGTGCCCTCCAGCGTCAGCCCGAACATCCAGGCCATCCACCAGTCCGTCTGCGCCAACTTTCCTGAGATCGTCACCTACGGCACGTTGCGACCCGATGGCGAGCACGCCCAGGGCATCGCCATGGACATCATGGTCGCGGGCGACCGCGGCTGGCAGGTCGCGGAGTTTCTCCGCGAGTACTCCTCCGAGTTCGGCGTCAACTACCTCATCCATGCTCAGCGGATCTGGTCTGTCGGTCGCTCCGCGGAGGGCTGGCGAGCGATGGAGGATCGCGGGTCGGTGACCGCCAACCACTATGACCATGTCCACGTCACGACCTACTAAGGGCTGGTGAGAGTGGGCCAGCTCGTCCGTCTCATGGTGGCCGGGGTGATGCTCGAGCTCGGCAGCTGCTCGCGTTGTCTGGGATGGGATACATCGGTGACTCGGTCTCAGAGAGCGGTTCTTGGTCCATCCTCGGGTCCCTCCTGGCCGGGCTTGGCGTAGCCCTAGCCATCACCGCGCTGCAGCGGCGACGCTACTAAGCGGCCGTGGCACCCAGCGGGCGCTCCCCGTGCCAACACGCACCTGCAGGAAGATCAGCCCGCGCACCGTGCCCGCGGTGTCAACCCGTTCAGGTCCGCGGGGACTTACGGTCTGCTCGGGAGTCTCCGTGGGGCACGACTCAGCCCGATCACCGGCGGACGAACTCCCAGTGCCATGGCTCTGGCTTTGAGCCGTACCGCTGGGCCCACGACGGGTTCACTCAGCCCAGCGCTGCGCCGTTGCCCTTGAGCCATCGATGCTCATCGGTGTCGACGGACTCCACCCCACCACACCGGTCGAGCGCGGTCGCCCAACCGTGGCTGCTCGTGCCTGGCGTCGCCGCCAGTTCGGGCTTGGCCGCGCGCAGGACTTGTGCTGCGCGAGGTTCGGTAGGAGTCGGTGATGCAGAGCGGTTCCTGGGAACCGTTGGTGGAACCGCTGGTCCCGTGCCCACCATGCGCGCGCTGTGGCCGACGCCAAGTGGTGGCCGCCGGTGTCCGGGAGCTCGCAGATCCGATCAGCGGGTATGAGGCCTTCGCTGGCGCGGGGCGGGCGGCTAGCCGCAGGAAGCGAGCCAGTCCGGCACTCGGGATCGGGTCGCGTGGGACGTCGGGTGCCCACTGGCCACTGGCGCATACTCAATCCGGACAGCGTGGCTCGCTGACGAGCGTCCGCTAGGTCGTCGGCGACCCCATGTCGATTTCCGGAAGCCTGCTCATCCCGCATAGTCGTCGTCATGGCCATCTACCTCACTGAGTTCGTAACACCCCTGTCGCCTGCGGAACCACTTTCGGACGGCACCACCTCGCGGCGCCGCCTTCGTCCGACGAACAGCTCGTCGCTACGTCCGCGGCCATCCGCGTCGTGCCAGCCGACGGCGGGCTCTGCATTGCGAGCCACGACGGCGTATCGCACGCCGATGGCTTCGCCCGTGCCCGCCGCTCTTTCACGCCTGGGCGGGCCGTTGGCGGCCGCGCGGTACCGATGCAGTCTGCTTCGCTCGCGAGACCGATACCTAGACGCGCGACCTCGCCACGCAGCCCATCTACTACCCATCATCGTAGCAAGAAACTAGAGTGACTGTTGTGACCGAAGAAGACTCTCCTGTCCGCGGAGGCACCACGGGTCGACGGCCGCTGCTTCGGTTCGCGGTCGGCGGGGCGGCTTTGGCGACCGTCGGTGCCGCCGCCCGTGTCACCATCCATCCAGCCGAAGACCAACCAAGCCCCGAGTCCGGGGCGCTCGTTCTTTCCGCCGATGCCGGTAGCGATGTGGCGTCGCTGACGGTCCCCGTCGGCGACGATGTCGCTCCTCGCGTGCGCCCCAACCGGTGGGAATCCCAGAAGCTCCCAACCTCTGCGCACTCGATGGTCGCGCTGACGTGGCCCGCTGGCGCAACCTCACCCGCCACTTGGATCAGATCCCGCGAATCCGGCACCTGGGGAGACTGGACCCCAGTCCCGCCCATGCACGACATCCCCGACGCCGAGGAGGCCGCCCCGCTCGCGGGGACCGACCTGATGTGGATCGGTCGCGCCGACGGCATCCAGATCCGCGTCGAGGGTCAACGTCCCGACGGACTTGCTCTGGTGCTGCTCGACCCCAAGGCGCGCCCCAGCGACCGGCTCGTCACCGAGATCTCATCCCGGCCCACCACGGAGCGCGCCGAAGAGGACCGGGTACCGCGGCCGAAGCTCATCACACGCCCGAAGTGGGGCGCCGACGAGTCGCTCCGCGACGGTCGGCCCACCTACAACCACACAATCAAGCAGGTCCATGTTCATCACACGGTGAACTCCAACAACTATGACCGTGACGACGTCCCCGCTCTCATCCGGGGCATGTACGCCTACCACACCCAGAGCCTGGGTTGGTCCGACATCGGCTACAACTTCCTCGTCGATCGATTCGGTCGGGCCTTCGTCGGACGGGCTGGCGGACCCGCCAAGCTCGTGCGCGGCGCTCACACTCTCGGCTTCAATGCCCAGTCAACCGGCATATCCGCCATCGGGAACTACGACGCCGCTCGCCCCACCAAGCCCATGCTCGAGACCATCGCCGCGATCGCAGCGTGGCGGCTCGATCCCTTCGAGCGGAACCCACGCGGCCACATCCGCGTCACGTCCGAAGGCAGCGACAAGTTCGCCGCGAGGCGCCGGGTGAAGCTTCCCGTCATCGACGGGCACCGCGACACCAACGACACCGCTTGCCCCGGACGGCACCTGTACGGCGCGCTCCCAGGAATCCGGCGCAGAGCAGCCCGCCTGATCGACTCCACCCGGCAAACGATGATCGTCATTGAAGCGCCAGCGACGATCGTGGGAGTCAGCACCAGCAAGGAGGCTCCTGCCGCGGCAGGGGCCCCCCTCGTCGTGCGCTTGGGAGACAGGTTGCGCGTCGACCCGGGAACTTTTCGACCTGCGGACGCCACCGTGACCTATCGATGGCGGCGAGGCGCTCGACCCATCCGCGGCGCTCGCGATCAGGCCTACCAGGTTCGTCCCTGGGACGTCGGGCACGAACTCTCCTGCCGAGTGACCCTCACCCGCGACGGCTTGGCCCCCACCGTCCAAACCACACCGTCCGTCGGGCCGGCCACGGCCGAACCGGCAATCGCTCTCACGACGAGTTCACGGAACCGCTCCGTGCGCGTGACCGCCATCTTCGCCGCGCCAGCCGACGTACGCCCGAGCCCAACCGGCGAGGTCACCGTCCGCGTTGGCGACCGGAGCAAGACCGTCAAGATCGACAACGGTCGCGCCGATGCGCGTTTCGGAGTCCACCGCCGAATGCGCCCCGGCAGCTATCCCGTCACCGTGGACTACGCCGGCGACATCGCGTTCGCTGCGAGCACGGGCCAGACAAGAGTCGAGATCACCTGAGCTCCTGCGCCCGGGGCGGTTCGGCAGGGCCGCGGACCTGTCCGGAAGGTCTCACGCCGCTACCCCCTTACGGGTAGTGCGCGGGATTGGATCAGCACCTCGTTCGAGGAGTACCAAGCCAACATCTCCATCGTGGCCGGTATCGCCTTCCTGGCTTCGAACTATGGACCCTGCGCGGCGACGAACTCACCGAAGACGAGGCGGCCAAGGCTCGGACCAGCACCGGCATGGGCTCCTCGCCGCGGCACCGCCTTCTTCCTCGCCGAGCTCGGCGACAAAAACCATGCGGGCCACCATCACCCTCGCCACCCATAAAGGATGGCTCGGCACGTGGATCGGATCCACGGTCGGAATGGACGCCGCCCACGCCCTCGCCATCGTCGTTGGCGCCATCCTCGCCAGGCAGCTTCGCGAGCGCCATCAAGTACGGCGCCGCCCTACTCGCGATCTTGAGCCTCCTGCTCATCATCGAAGGTGTTCGCTCGTAGTTCGGACACCACAACGCGCGGGCGCGCCCAGCGGCCCGTTCGTGGACCGCAGGGCGCGTTACACCGCACTCACATCTGCACCTCTCCTCGCATCCGGATCAACCGCGATGTGCACTCATCTCGCAGTGTGACAGAGCGCCGTCCCGTCGCATCGACGGGCAACGACCGACTCGGTCGACACATCAATCTGGCATCGACAGTAAGGACTCACCGCGTGGCGACCCACCGCCACAAGCAAGAAATTGCGCGCCGCAAGTCTCCGGCCGTGCTCATCGCCGCTCCCCTCGCCCTGCTCGCAACCGGCACAGCCGTGGCGATTGGGGTCGCCGAATACGAACCATCCGCCGATGTCCTGACGGTCAACGAGTCGGCGGCGGGCGACATCGCCGACCGTAGACCCGCCGTCTCCCGCAGCGGCAGCAGACGCACCGCCATCGATACTCCCGCAGGAGTGCTCGAGGCCGCGGAGCCACAGCTCAGTCGGGTCGACAAGGCCCTGCTCCCGCGGACGGTGGCGGCGGCCATTAGGAACACCGACACCCAGCTGTGGACCACCACCGAGCTCAACCTGTGGACCCGCCCCGACAAGCGGACCAGGCAGATCAGGGTCTTCGGCTCAGGCAAGAAGGTGCCCGTCACCGGACGCGAGTTGCTCGGCCGCCAGGAGATCGTCCTGGACGGGCAGGCTCGTTGGGTGACCTCCGGCTACCTCAGCGACGAGAAGCCCGACCCTGGCCCCCGCCTCGGCGGTCAGTGTACCAACGGCACCTCTGTCCCCTCCAGCGTCAGTCCGAACATCCAGGCGATCCACCAGGCCGTCTGCGCCAACTTCCCTGAGATCACCACGTACGGCACGTTGCGCGGCGATGAGAGCACGCCCGAGGCATCGCCATGGACATCATGGTGGCCGGCGACCGCGCCTGGCAGGTCGCGGAGTTCCTCCGTGAGTACTCTTCCGAATTCAACGTCAACTACGTCATCCACGCCCGGCGGATCTGGTCCGTGCAGCGGCGCCTCGGAAGGCTGGCGCGCGATGGAGGATCGAGGCTCGGTGACCGCCAACCACTACGACCATATCCACGTCACTACCTCCTGAGGGCCGCTGAGAATGGGCCGGGTCGTCCGCCTCGTAGTGGCCGGCGCGATGATCGTGCTCGCCACCCTGCTCACTGTCAGGAATGGGGTACGTCGACGATTCGTCTTCCCAGAGCACTTCCTGTCGCTCCTCGGGTCCCTCTTGACGGGGCTCGGCGTCGCCCTCGGTATCACCGCGCTGCAGCGGCGCCGCTAACCGTTTCGGCGCCGAGCACTGGGCATCTTGTAACCTGTGCAGGAGAAGCAGCGGCGGTACGACGTGCGCCGCTCGTAGCGAGGAGCTGGCACTGTGAGCACCACAATGGCGGCGTTCCGGGAGCGGCTCCGCGTACCGTTCCGCTGGTGGCTCCAGGGCGGTCTGCTGGTGGCTAGTTTCTGGGTCGCCATGGTCGTTGCGATCCCCGAGCTAGCTGCGTGGGGAATCACCACTGCGTTATTCGCCGTGCTCGCAACCGGGCTCCGGTCCTATGGCGGCGCTCGGATCGTCGTGGACGACGGCTGGCTGCAAGCCGGACGAGCAAAGATCGAGATTAGGTTCGTTGGGCCCGTCGTGGCTCTTGACAAGGCTGTGGCACGCGAACTGTCGGGACCGCTCGCGGACGCGCGGGCATTCCTCCTGCTGCGGCCCTACCTTCCTCGTGCAGTGCGCATCGAGATCGACGATCCCGACGATCCGGCCCCCTACTGGTTGGTCAGCTCCCGACGCCCCGCGACACTGGTGGCCGCACTTGGCCAGGCCCGTCGCTCCGTCGTCGACGGGAAGACGAACACCTTGAAGGTCATGGGCGACATTCAGCCCTTGTAGGCGCAAGGGTCGGTGCTCGTTGCGAGTCCACGGCTCCGCTGTTCGCTGGCGACCTCGCATCCTGTCGGTCCAGGCCGCGTCCGACGCGACGATCCTCGACCCCGCTGCCGCACCAGTGCGCACGTCCCGTCGGTCAACGGGCCGCGTTACTGCTAGCCAGGCAGTCATGGAGTGCGATTCGAGAGCGTTATGCGGCGTGCTACGAACAGAACGAGCAGCAAGAATACCCCGTTCTGCACAACGGTTACTGGAATCTGCCACCACGACACGGCCGTGACGTTGAGTGCACTGCCGACTTGGCCATAGGCGATCGCGATTCCGAAAGCGGCAACGTTATTCAAGATGTGCAACGCGATCCCAGCCTCGAGTCCGCCGAGCAGGATCACTGCCAGTCCTGCCATGAGACCGAACGCGAACCGGTCGAGAAACAGCGGCAGGTTCTGGACGCCGTGCGCGAATGCGAACAGCAGTGAAGTGATTAGAAGCGCCGCAGCACGTGAGAAGAACAGGGAACCGAAGGCCTGCATGAGGTAGCCGCGGAAGCCATACTCCTCCCCCAGTGCCTGCAACGGTGTGGTGAGAAGGATGACGACGGCCGTGGCCAGCAGTTGACCCGTAGGCAGCTCCGCTTGGCCGGAGTTGACCGTCGGGTCACCCGGGAGCAGTGCCTGTACAGCTTGGGAGGCGGCTAGCGCGATCAGGCCCAGTCCTAGGCAGGCGAAGAAGAACTTCCACCGCATCCCTGGCAACACCGAGGCCAGCCAGCGCGGGGACATTCCGTGGACCCGGCGCACGATGACCATGGCAAGCACGGTCAGGGACGCCAAGGTCAGGTTGAGGTAGAGCATCGAGGACGGCGTGACCTGGTCAGCCTGCATCGCGGCGGCGAAGCGCTCGGTGAACGACCCGCGGCCACCCTGGAGCGTGACCGCGACGGCCAGCACTGGCATCAGCACGACGGGCACCACGATCAGAACGCCGACGAGCATAAGAGCCACGCCCGCCACCGGCTTCCACCACGCGTAGCTGGAACTTCGCAACAGCAGCGGGTAACTCAGGGAGGCGGCCTGGATGGGCTTCGAGTACTGAGTAGCCCGGCTCCGCACCAGCCGACCCTCGCTACTTGACATGGAACTCCTAAATTCCGCTCAAGGTTGAGTGTTCCCTCGCTTAAGCACATTCTCTAGGTCCGCGACAGGGCTCCCCTTCAGCGAATAGATGTCGAGACGCCGCACATGGCCAGGCGAGATCCGTCGAGTCGATGGAGCCGCTCCTACGAAGTGACGAATATATGGCGGAGGTATGTCAGCCGCCAGCCGGTGCTGATCGCCGCCACCCCGATCCGGTCGCCCAACAGCTGCATCCCGGGTTCTCAGAACCATCAGCGACCTCTCGTTCGCAAGGGGCATGCATGCTGAGCTCACCCAGCTCAAGTAAATGCGCTCTCCGCCTACTGCGCCGAGTCGCAGTTTCGGGCGCCGGACGGCCTCGACCACGGGGTTGGCGGGCGGCTGCTTGCTCGTGGTCTCGGCCAGGGGTGAACGCGAAACCTGCGACCGTGGCTCAGACGCGGTCGCCGGCAACCGCTCGGCTGCGGAGCGGCTCGTCAGGGCAACCCGTCGCCGGCGTCGAAAGCCGGCCACTGCGATGCGCCCACACCTCAAACGCCGCTGTCGCGAAAGGCGGCACCGAACAGGCCAGTCCCACCAGTGTCGTCCACCGACCCCATCCGAGCGCGCGGGACGCCACGAACGTCATCAGCACGTACGCGACGAAGATGCCGCCGTGGACGGGTCCAAAGATTCGGACCCCGACGTCCCCTGCGTCCGTTAGATACTTGAAGTACATACCGGTCAGCAGACCAGCCCACGAGACGGCTTCGGCCGTGGCAACGATTCGGAACAACTGCGCGCGGGTTCGAGTGGACACTCGCGAAGTGTAGGTGGAGCCGTGAGGGCATCGGAGGTGCCCCAGCACGAATTAGCGTCCCACCGGAGTGACCCGTGTGCGTGGCTCTGCGCAGTCGATTGGGTGCGGCCCCCGTCCCCTGGCTCTCGCTGCGTTGTGCTGCACTTTGCGGGTCTCAGCTCGCCGGCGCGCGGGCTGTTACCAGCCACGCGGCCCCATCCAGGTAGACACCGTCCGGTGCTTGGTGTTCTGCGAGTGCTGTCGCGACGGCGTCCCATCCCCGCGCGGCCGTCGCCGGGCGGCCGACGCGAACATCACCTCCCCGAAGTCGCTCTGGCGCATGAACGAGGTCGTGTCGGCAACATTCGCTCCCTGATACTCGGCGGCGATCACCGGTTCAATGCCCACGTCGGTGAACCCGGCCCCGCCCAACACTCCCTCGATGGTTGCGGGATCCGCGAGCGAGAACGCCACCAAGCCCCAGAAGTTCTCATCGAAATCCGGCGGCGGGATGCGCTCCAGAGCAGCGGCCACGGGGACCATGAGGCGGGGTTGCTTCGCCACGTCCTGCCAGCAGGTGAAGACGAGGCGGCCGCACGGCCGTGCCGACGTTGCAGAACGCTTCCGCGTGGTCGGCGAAGAACATGACCCCAAACTGACTGGTCACCGCGTCGAAGGCAGGCCGGCTCAGATCGGCATGTTGGGCGTCGGCCCGACGAAATGCGACGTGGGGAGGTCTCTGGCGCGGGCCGCCGCCACCTCGAGCATCGGTCCTGAGACGTCGACGCCGAGAACCGCGCCGGACGGGCCGGTGGCGCGTCCCAGTTCGAGGGCAAGGGTTCCGAACCCGCAGCCCACCTCGAGGACTCGCTCACCGGCCATGGGCGCGGCGGCGGCCAGGAGCTGCTTGGTTGAACCCCGCGTTCATGCGCGCGTAGCGTTCCTGCTCTGCCACCCAGAAGCGGCCTACCTCGCTGTCCCAGACCCTCGATCATCTTGGCGTTGTCCATGGCCGTCCTCGTCGTCTCGTTTGGCGGCCATGCTGTCATCCCGCCAACTCGGTATCGCCGGACAAGTGCTTGTCGTTGGAGTGTGTTCTGGACGCCGCTGGGCTCCTTTGGTCTTGAGCGGCGTCACCGGTTGGCGGATCAATGAAAAGAATCGCTATCATTGACGAATGTCGATGACAACGGTGAAGGCTGACCCGGCGTTGCGGCGCGGCGCGGCGTTGTTCCACGGGCTGGCGGACCGCGTTCGGCTGGCGATAGTCCGCGAGCTGTCCCACGGTGAGCGCCGCGTGGTGGAGCTGACCAAGACGCTCGGATTGGCACAGGGCACCGTCTCGAGCCATTTGGCCTGTCTGCGTGACTGCGGGCTGGTTGTCGGCCGGCCGGAAGGCAGGCAGATGTTCTACTCCTTCGCCCACCCCGAGCTGATGGACCTGATCGGTGCGGCCGAGCAGCTCCTCGCCCTGACCGGCGAGGCCGTCGAGTTGTGCCCGAACTACGGCTCTACCGCCGATACCCCTACTGACGCCTCTACCGAGACCGCCCCTGCGACGACTGAGGAAGTAGCACCGTGACGGACGCCTGCTGCGCGCACGACGAGCCCCGCAACCACAACGACGACGGGGAGGAGCACGAGCCGGGGCGGTTGTGGGAGGTCAGTGAGCTGCGGTTCGCGGCCCTCGCCGGACTCTTCCTGATCGCCGGATTCATTGCCGACCTCAACGACGCCTCGGGGTCCGTGGTAACTGGCCTATACGCCATCGCGCTGGCCCTCGGAGCCTGGACCTTCGTGCCCAGTACCTTGAAGCGGCTGATCAACGGCCAGATCGGCGTCGGCACCCTGATGACGATCGCCGCCGTCGGCGCAGTCATCCTCGGCGAGGTCGCCGAGGCCGCCGCGCTCGCGTTCCTCTACTCCATCAGCGAGGGCTTGGAGGAGTACGCCGTGGCCCGCACCCGCCGCGGCCTGCGCGCGCTGCTGTCCCTGGTCCCGGCCGAGGCCACCATCCTCCGTGACGGGACCCAGGTCACCGTCTCCCCGGCAGACCTCGTCATCGGCGACCTGCTCCTGGTCCGGCCCGGCGAACGGGTCGCTACCGACGGGATCATCCGCACCGGCCGCACCGCCCTGGACGTCTCCGCCCTCACCGGCGAGTCCGTCCCGGTCGAGGCCGGGGTCGGCGACACCGTCTACGCCGGCTCCATCAACGGCACCGGTGTCCTCGAGCTCGAGGTCACCACCACCGCCGAGGACAACTCCCTGGCCCGCATCGTCACCATCGTCGAGGCCGAGCAGTCCCGCAAGGGCAACGCCCAGCGGCTCGCCGACCGGATCGCCCAACCCCTGGTGCCCGGGGTCATGGTCCTCGCCGCCGTCATCGCGATCGTCGGCAGCCTCCTCGGTGACCCGGCGACCTGGATCGAGCGCGCCCTGGTGGTCCTGGTCGCCGCCTCCCCGTGTGCGCTGGCGATCTCCGTGCCGGTCACCGTGGTCGCCGCCATCGGTGCCGCCAGCCGCATCGGTGCCCTGGTCAAGGGCGGTGCCGCCCTGGAGGCGCTCGGCCGGATCCGTGCAGTCGCTCTGGACAAGACGGGCACCCTGACCCGCAACCAACCCTCCGTGGTCGAGGTCGCCACCGCTCCTGGCCAGACGCGGGAGCAGGTCCTCGACATCGCCGCGGCCCTGGAGTCCCGCAGCGAGCACCCCCTGGCCCGCGCGATCTTGGCCGCCTTTCCTGAACACCGCGACGCTGACGGCGTGGAGGCCGTCACCGGTGCCGGCCTCACCGGAACCATCGACGGCCGCCCAGCCCGCCTTGGACGGCCCGGCTGGATCCCCGCCGGCGACCTCGCCGGGCCCGTCACCGCCATGCAGGAAGCGGGCGCCACCGCTGTCCTCATCGAGTACGACGGAGCCGTGATCGGCGCCGTCGCCGTCCGCGACGACCTGCGCCCCGAGGCCGCCGAGGTGGTCGCCCGCCTTCGCGCCGGCGGCTACCAGGTCGCCATGCTCACCGGCGACAACGAACGCACCGCCGCCGCCCTAGCCGCCCAGGCCGGCATCACCGACGTGCACGCCGAGCTCCGGCCCGAGGACAAGTCGGCCATCATCGGCCGGCTCCGCGAGGACCGTCCGACCGCGATGGTCGGCGACGGCGTCAACGACGCCCCTGCCCTGGCCACCGCCGACGTCGGCATCGCGATGGGCGCCATGGGTAGCGACGTGGCCATCGAGACCGCCGACGTCGCCCTCATGGGCGAAGACCTGCGCCACCTGCCGCACACCCTGACCCACGCCCGCCGGGCACGGTCGATCATGCTGCAGAACGTCGGGTTCTCCCTGGTACTGATCGCGATCCTGATCCCGCTCGCTGCCTTCGGCGTGCTCGGGCTGGCCGCGGTCGTGATGGTCCACGAGGTCGCCGAGATCTTCGTGATCGGCAACGGCGTGCGCGCCGGCCGCGTCCGCCCCCTTCCGCCCGCGCCCGCGACCATGCCTACGGCCGTTGCGGTGCCGGCTGACGCGGCGGCGAGGTGAGCCGCGGTTTGCGTGAGGCCGGGACGCGTGCGCGGACGGCTCGTGTGGCGGTCTTGCTCGCAGCCGTAGCGGTCGCCGGGATCGACCTGGCCGCGAAGGCGGCCTCCGAGGTCCGGTTGGCCGATTCCTCGGTCGATCTCGGGCTGCTCCAGCTCCAGCTGGCGTACAACTCCGGCGTGGCGTTCAGCATGGGCGACCGACTTCCCGTCAGCGTGATCGTGGCCATCACCGCCGCCATCGCCGTCGCCATCATGGTGTACGCGTGGCACCGGGCCCCCCAAGCGGGGTGGGTCGAACGGATCGCCGGCGGCGCCGTGATCGGCGGCGCCCTCGCGAACGTCGTCGACCGCGCCCTCGACGGCCGGGTCACCGACTACCTGCACACCGGCTGGTGGCCCACCTTCAACCTCGCCGACACCTTCCTGGTCACCGGCTTCATCGTGATCGCCCTCCTGCACGCCCGACCCGAACGCACGAGCGACACCGCCACGGCGCCGACGAAGGACCACACCGCCAACCCGCCCGTCACGGACCACCCCCCGCAGACATAGCCACCGCCTTCAGCGCCCGGCATCACACGTCTCGGCGCCCCGAACTCGGCTGACGTCGCCACCGAGCAGGCATACGGCCCTCTACACCCGAGACGACGAAATGCGTCGAAACCGACGGAACGCATGAGACATGAACGTGCTCTCCTCCACGTTGCAGGCCATTGGCCTGTTCCTTGTCACCAACATCGACGACATCATCGTCTTGTCGCTGTTCTTCGCACGCGGCGCCGGGCAACGAGGTACCACCACCAAGATCGTCGTTGGGCAATACCTTGGGTTCGGTGGCATCCTTCTCGCCTCGGTCGCGGTGACCTTCGGCGCCGGGCTGTTCCTTCCCGACGACGCCATCCCGTACTTCGGCCTCATCCCACTGCTGCTGGGCGGATTTGCTGCCTGGCAGGTTTGGCGCAACGGAGACCATGACGACGACACCGTGGCCGACAAGCCCGTCAGTGCGCTCACGGTGGCGGCAGTCACCTTCGCCAACGGTGGAGACAACATCGGGGTCTACGTGCCGGTGTTCCTCGCGGTCGGCACCGGCGCCCTCGTGGCCTACTGCGTCGTGTTCCTGGCCCTGGTCGCCGTCCTCGTCCTTGCCGCCAGGTTCGTGGCCACCCGCAAGCCCATCGCAGAGGTGCTCGAGCGGTGGGAGCACATCTTGTTCCCGCTAGTCCTCATCGTGCTCGGCCTCGTCATCCTGATCGAGGGCGGCGCGTTCGGCCTGTGACCGTCCGGCGAGCCTGCCGGCCCGGGGCAGATAGGAGCATGCGGCCGCCCTGTGGGTAGGTGAGGAGTCGCGGGACAGGGGGCGGCCGACTCATCTTGGTCGCGTACGCCGCGTCCGAGGGGATTGGGGCTGTCGCCCTGGCCCGGCGCAAGGACCTAGACGGTATGAGTGACCCGGTCGTCTGACGGGGTTGCGGGCCGGGGCCTCACTCACAACATTCGTGGGTTACCGAGCAGGGGCCGCCTGCTCGGCCTATCCGACATTTGTGGGAGGCCCGGTGTTTACCGAGCGTACGAGCGTTGGGCTCGACGTGCACGCACGATCTGTTGCCGCAGCAGCGATCGATGGCGTCACGGGCGAGCTCGTCCAGACTAAGCTGACTCCGTCACACGAGCACATCCGATCCTGGCTGGGCGACCTGCCAGGTCCGGTCGCGGTGGCCTACGAGGCCGGTCCGACCGGATTCGGGTTGTCACGGGCACTGAACGCAGCCGGGATCCGGTGCGAGGTCGTCGCGCCATCGAAGCTGCAACGTCCTTCGGGTGACCGGGTCAAGACCGATGCCAAGGACGCGGTCCATCTGGCCAGACTGCTCCGACTCGACGAGTTCACACCAGTGTCGGTCCCGAGCGTTGAGCACGAGAACGCACGCGACCTGGTCCGCGCACGTGAGGACGCCCGCGGCGACCTCATGCGAGCCCGGCACCGACTGTCCAAGCTCCTGCTACGCCAAGGGATCGTCTACTCCGGCGGGAGGCGTGGACCGGCCCCCACGGCGCGTGGCTACGACAGCAACGCTTCGACGCACCCGCACTCCAGATGACCTACGAGTCCGACTACGACGCCGTGCTCACCGTGAAGGCACGCCGCGATCGGCTCGATACCGCGATCGCCGTGCTGGCAGCCGACTCCGAGTTCACCCCACTCGTGCGGCGACTCGGGTGCCTACGCGGTGTCAGCACCCTGACCTGGTTCGCGTTGGCCGTCGAGATCGGTGACTGGCACCGCTTCACCGGCAACACCATCGGCTCGTTCGTCGGGCTCGTGCCGTCCGAGTACTCCTCAGGTTCCAGCCGAGTCCAAGGTGCGATCACCAAGACCGGCAACACCCACGTCCGCAGGCTCCTGGTCGAAGCAGCCTGGCACCACAGGGCCCGCTACGTGGTCGGCAAGACCATGCGCGATCGCCGGGAACTCGCTCCACCAGCCGCCCGAGCACGCGGCGATGCCGGCAACCGGCGATTGAACGCCCGCTGGGACACCTTCCGCGCACGCCGCAAGTGCCACGTCGTCGCCAACGTCGCGATCGCCCGCGAGCTCGCCGGCTGGTGCTGGTCCCTGGCCGTGCTCGAGGAATAGCCCAACCCCGATCTGCTTCGTCGAGCACGCCGGTGGCAGCAGCGCGTGGAGCGACCCGCGATTCAGCTATGAGCAACCAGCCCTCACCGGCCGGTGACGCTCGATCCTAGACACGCGGACCGCTCCTGCCGAACACCCCGCCCTGCGGTACCCAACCCGCGCATATCAGCCTGACCGCGCGTCGCCAACGACACGCTCACCACCAGGAACGTCGACGAAGCACGAGGCGCCCGCCCCCACAACGGAGACGGGCGCCTCACCCTGCCCATTGACAGGAAAGGCCTACATATCGGCTGAGGTATCGCCGCTACCGGCGCGCACACCATCCGCCAAGGCGACGCAGCCTCGGGAGTCTGCGTCGGGCGGCCGCCGTGATGACAGCGGCAACACCCGCCAGAGACAGGACTTGTCGGATCAGCGAGCCGTAGCGCACTGCGGGCGTCTGTGCCTCGACCAGGGGCACCTGAGCGACCGCGATGTCGGTTGTCCGGGGTGTCAACTGGTCGCGGACTGCACCGTCGGGGCCGATGACGCCGCTGATGCCGTTGGTGGAGGCGACCACTACGGTGCGGCCGGTCTCGATGGCACGTGCCCGGCTGATGCTGAACTGCTGCTGCAGCTGCGGGGTTCCGGTGAAGGTGGCGTTGCTGGTCTGCACAGCGATCATCTGGCCGCCGTTCCGGACCTGGGCGGCCACCGAGTCGTCGAATGCCGCGTCGAAGCAGATCAGGTCCACGACGCGGGTGCCCGCGATGTCGAGCGGCCGGATGCGGGTGCCCGCGATCATGTCGCGGGGGATCATGTCCAGGCGCCCGATCTTGAGTCCGGAGAGCTGGCTGCGAAACGGCACGTACTCGCCGAACGGCACCGGGTGACGTTTGGTGTAGCGCTCCTTGGTCGAGCCGTCCGGCGCCCAGACCAGCCCCTGGTTGAGCACGGCGTCCGGGCGAGGGCCGTCGACGATGGCGCCCACTAGCACCGGCACTCCGATCGCTGTCACGGCCCGGGAGATCCCTGAGTTGGTCTGTGCGTTGCGGCACGGGTCGACGGCGGTGGAGTTCTCCGGCCACAGCACGAAGTCGGGCTGCGGGACGGCGCCGTATCGCACCTGCTGGGCGAGGTCGATGGTGGCCTGGACGTGGTTCTCGGTCACCTGCTCGTGAACGGCGACCAGGTCGTTCCCGGCGCCGGGGACGTCGCCTTGTACCGCGGCGACCGTCACGGTCGGTCGGTCGGCTTCCCAGGAGGAGGTCAACGACTCGGGCCTGACCAGGACGGGCGCGGAGCCGACCACGAGTGTGGCCACGATGGCCACGACCGCTCCTACCGGGTGTGTCTTACCCTCACTGACCATCCAGGCGAGCGTGGCGCCGGTCAGGGCGACCAGGAAGCTGACGCCGGTGGCGCCGACCCAGGCAGCCACAGGGCGTACGGGGTGTCGATGGTGGCCCAGGCCAGCCGGGTCCACGGGAAGCCGCCGAGCGGCCAGGTCGACATCGCGGTCTCGACCGCCACCCACACGCAGGCCGTCCACCAGGGCCAGCCGCGTAGCCGACCCACGAGCGCGATGCCGACCGCCGCGAGGGCGTATTAGACGGCGACGACCGGGCTGATCAACAGCCAAACGTCGGTGCCGACGGCCCGCATCCACGCCGTCAGGAGCACCGTGTAGCCGAGCCCGAACAGCAGCCCGAGGAGGAACGCGCGACGCAGTGTCGACCCATGCAGCAGGAACACCAGGGCCGCGACCGCGAGCGGTAGGAGCCAGCGCTGCTCCCACGGAGCGCTGGCTCCCGCGGCGGCGACACCGGCCAGCGATGCGGCCGCGAGTCGCGCGAGCCGGTTGCGGCGTCGAGGCTGGTGGACGGGCGAGAGGGCCGGCTCGTCAGGTGAGGCTGACCGGGCCGAGACCGAAGTCCGGGGTGGGGTCTGCACGGCTTCAGTCCGGTTCCGTCAGCGAATCCAGCAGGGTGCTGAGTTCGGCTTCGGAGATCTCCCCAATGACCCGTTCGACGACCCTGCCGTCCGCGTCCAGGGCGAGAGTCACCGGCAGGCCCCGGACCCGGGTGTCGGCAAGGACCAGCCCGTCAATGTCGACGAGCTGTGGGTAGGTGACCCCGGTGCGGGCGAGGAAGTCGGCGGCCGCCTCCGGACGGTCCTGGGTGTTGATGCCGAGGAACCGGACAGCGGGGTTGCGACGGGCCGCCTCCGCGAGCATCGGCATCTCCTTGCGGCAGGGTCCACACCACGACGCCCACAGGTTGACCACGGCGGGGCCGGCCAACCGGGACGCGTCCACCGGCCTCGCCTCGTTCAGGCACGGCAGCTCCACCGGTGGCAGCCGGTCAGGGTCCTTGCCGACGGAGCCCTCGCGTTCCAACCCGACGCAGCGATCGAGCCCGTCCACCGCGATCGGCTCGACCGGCGGGGCCGCGAAGTCCTCTCCCGGGACGTCGCGAGATGGTCCGCCACAGGCAGTCAGCAGGACGGCCATCGCGACCCCGGCGACCGCGCCCGTCAGGATGCGTACTCGGCACTCGGTCGGTCGTCCCAATGACCTGCCTGCTCTCTCGTCGCCGATGCCCGGCGGGGTCAACGCGGTTTCTCCTATGTAGGGTAGTAGTTGGCCTACGGCGCGATCGGCGCCCCCTTGGAAGCCTAGGAGACCCGCCATGATCTGCCACCGGAGGTCTCGGGCGCGCGGCGCGGCCTGCCTCGTTGCGGTGGCGGTGACCCTGTCGGCCTGCACCGCCGACGGCAGGACCCCGACCGGCACCGACGGCGTCGTCGAGGTCATCGCCGCCGAGGACCGGCAACGGGTCGAGCCGTTCACGGGCGAGCTGCTGGATGGCGGTCGCTTCGACACCACCTCCCTGGCCGGCAAGGTGGTCGTCTACAACGTCTGGGGCTCCTGGTGCGCGCCGTGTCGGACCGAGGCTCCTGTGCTGAAACAGGTGTCGGAGGAGACCCGGAAGCTAGGCGTGCGGTTCGTCGGGATCAACGTGCGCGACAACGACGCCGCGGCGCGGGCGTTCGAGGACAACTACGGCATCGAGTACCCCAGCATCACCACCGACACCTCGACCGATGCGATGCTCGCCTTCGGAACGGCGCTGCCGCCCAGCGCGGTGCCGAGCACCCTGGTCGTCGACGCCCAGGGTCGCCTCGCCGCCAGAATTGTCGGCCCCACCGGCTACTCGACGTTGTCGACGATCGTCACCGAGACCGCGGCGGAATCGGACCCCGGGCAGTGACTGACGTGGAGACGAAGGCGACGGAGGCCGCCCCCGCGGGCCGGGCGCAGGCGCCGCCGTCGTGGGGGTGGCTGCGCTGGGCGTGGCGGAATCTGACGTCGATGCGCACGGCGGTGGTGCTGCTCGCGCTGCTCGGGCTTGCCGCGATCCCGGGGTCGGTGTTTCCGCAGCGCAACGTCGCCAGCGACCCGGCCGCGGTGCAGCAGTACGTCTTGGAGCATCCCCGGCTCGCGCCGTGGCTGGACCGGCTCGGGATGTTCGACGTCTACGCCTCCCCCTGGTTCGCCGCCATCTATGTGCTGCTGCTGGTCTCCATGACCGGATGCGTGCTCCCCCGGTCCCGTCGACTCTGGCAGTCCGCGCGGAGCGCTCCCCCGCCGGCCCCGCGGAACCTGACCCGCCTGGAGGGCCACCACACCTGGGAAACCACCCAGGAGCCGGCCGAGGTCATCGCCACCGCCGCGGCCCACCTGAACCGCAGACGGTTCCGCGTCGCCACCGCTGGTCATGAGGTCCGGGCCGAGCGCGGCTACCTCCGCGAGGTCGGCAACCTCGCCTTCCACCTGTCGCTGCTGGTGCTCCTGGTTGGCATCGCCGCCGGCAAGCTGATCGGGTTCGAGGGCCGGGTGGCGGTCACCGAGGGCGGAACCTTCGCCAACGACCTCTCCCAGTACGACGCCTTCTCCCCCTCGGCGTGGACCGACGTGGACGATCTGGAACCGTTGTCCTTCCGCCTGGAGGAGTTCGATGTCTCCTACCAGACCAGCGGACCCAACCTCGGTCAACCCTCCCAGTTCGCCGCCCGGCTCGCCTACCGCGCCGGGGGCGGGGAGGAGCAGACCGTCACCGTCGAGCCCAACCGGCCGCTCGACATCAACGAGACGAAATTCTTCCTCACCGGCAACGGGTACGCCCCCATCGTCACCGTGCGCGATGGGCGTGGCAAAGCCGTGTTCACCGGCCCGGTGCAGTTCCTGCCGCTGGACACCAGCTACGCCTCCGACGGCGTGATCAAGGCGCCGGACGCCCAGCCCACCCAGCTCGCCTTCGAAGGCTTCTTGCTGCCCACCGCCGACGTCGGCCCTCAAGGCCCCTACTCGACGTTCCCCGATACCCTGAACCCCCAGCTGTTCCTCACCGCCTACACCGGCGACCTGGGGTTCGCCGACGGTGTACCGCAGTCGGTGTTCACCCTGGACAAGGACGAGCTCACCCAGGTGCGCCGCAACGGGCAGCCCTTCAGCCAGGCACTGTCGGTCGGGGAGACCATGCGGCTTCCTGGCGGTCAGGGCAGCCTCACCTTCGACGGCGTGTCCCGGTTCGCCAACTTCCAGATCGCCTACGACCCCGGCAAGGAGATCACCCTCGTCGCCGCGGTCGTCCTCCTCGTCGGGCTCACCGCATCACTGGCCATTCGCCGCCGCCGGCTGTGGCTGCGGGTTCGACCCGCCGAAGGCGGCGGGTGCCTGGTGGAGGTTGCCAGCTACTCCCTGACCCGCCGCGAATCTCCTCCCGACGAGATCCAGGACCTCGTCGCCGCACTGCACGGCCCGGACCACCCCTCCGTAACCGCTGGCAAGGACGCCTCCGAATGATCTTCGACGAGCAGATACTCGCCCGGCTCTCCAACGGCCTGGTCTACTCCGCCATCGCGGTCTATGCGCTGGCCATGCTGGCTTACGCCGCCGAAACCGCCGGCCGGATGGCAGGCGCCCGGGTGGAGGCCGCCGGAGTGGCAGGCGCACGTGTGGCAGGCACCGGCACGGCGGTCACCGACGCACCCTCCCGCATCCGCCTGCTGGGCGCGGTCGGCACGTCGCTGACCGTGCTGGCGTTCTTGCTGAATCTCGGCGGCGTGATCACCCGGGGTCTCGCGGCAGGCCGGGTGCCGTGGGGCAACATGTATGAGTTCGTGCTCGTGTGCGCACTCGCGGCCGGCGCCGCGTACCTGGCGTTCCTGTCCAGGCGCCCGGTTCGGGCCTTCGGCGTCTGGATCGTGGCCATCGTCCTGCTCGCCCTCGGCTTGGCCGTCACCGTCCTCTACGCCCCCGCCGGCGAGCTGGTGCCGGTGCTGGACTCGTACTGGCTGGTGATCCACGTCGCCGCCGCGATCACCGGTGGAGGTGTCTTCACCGTCGGTGCCGTGGCGACCGCCCTGTTCCTGGTGCGCCATCGCCAGGAGCGGCGCGGCACCGCGCAGGCGCCCAGGGGACGCTACGCGGCCAGCCTTCCCTCCACGCGCACCCTGGAGCAGGTCGCCCACACCGCCCACATCTTCGCCTTCCCGATCTGGACCTTCGCCGTGATGGCCGGTGCCATCTGGGCCGAGAACGCCTGGGGTCGCTACTGGGGCTGGGACCCCAAGGAGACCTGGGCGTTCATCACCTGGGTCTTCTACGCCGCCCACCTGCACGCCCAGGCAACCGCCGGGTGGCGCGGCGTCCGCGCGTCCTGGTTTGCCCTCGCCGGGTACGCCGCGTTCCTGTTCAACTTCTTCGGCGTCAACTTGTGGATCTCCGGGCTCCACTCCTACGCCGGGGTCTGACCCACCCCATATCGATCGAGGGCTATTGGCCTAGGTTCGCACTGGATCCGCCGCGGACAGCGCGGCCAGACAAGGAAAGGAGCGAGACCATCGTTGCCATGAACGCCAGCGACCTGGTGATGTCGGGACCGCTCGTGGTCGCGGCACTGTTGGCGATCGCTGCCGGACTGGTCTCCTTCCTCTCGCCGTGCTGCCTTCCTCTCGTGCCCGGCTACCTGTCCTACGTTGCCGGAATATCCGGCGCGGAGAACCGTCACTCCACCGATGCGTGCGCCGCTGGAAGGCCCCCCGAGGGTCTCAGCGCGACGAAGACCGAGCCCCGCACGACCGCCCACGCGCCCAGCACACGTCGGGTAGTCACGGGCGCTGTCCTGTTCGTCGCCGGGTTCGCCGCAGTGTTCACCAGCTACGGCGTCCTGTTCGGCACCTTCGGTGCACTGCTGATCGCCCACCAAGTAACACTGGTCCGCGTCCTGGGGGCGCTCACCATCGTCTTCGGCCTGATGTTCACCGGCCTGTTTTGGAAGCTCCCGATCGCCAGCCACAGCCTGCGGCTCGGATACCGCCCGCGCGCCGGGCTCGCCGGTGCACCACTCCTCGGCGTCATGTTCGGCCTCGGCTGGACCCCGTGCATCGGCCCCACTCTCGCCGCCGTGCTCACCCTGGCCACCAGCAGCGCCGGCGCCGGACGAGGCGCTTTCCTGTCCTTCGCCTACAGCGTCGGCCTCGGGATCCCATTCATCATCGCCGCGTTCTCGGTCTCGCGTGCAATGGGCCGCCTCCAATGGGCGCGCCGCCACGCCTCCACCGTCATGCTGCTCGGGGGCCTGATGTTGATCGCGCTCGGCGTACTCCAGGTCAGCGGGCTATGGCTCGACCTGATGACGCGACTCCAAGGCGTCGTTGCCAACTGGCAGACTCCGATCTGACCATGCCTGCCAGCTATGCCCGAGCGGAAAGCATCCCGGCATTGTCGTGTCTCTGTCGTCGCCAGCTATGGGGATTAGACACCCTTTCCCGCATTCAGGATCGAAAGTCCTGATCGCATCACGGCATACCCCCGCCGACCTTGACAACTCACATCGACGCCGAGCTTGGCGAGGCGGGCCAGCCTGGAGGCATCAGTGCGGGGGTTGTGACAGTTCCTTCGGTTTGACGGCGCGGAAGCGCATCAAGTGGGCGACAGCTGCGCAGTCCACGGTGATCCCGGTCAGCCCCAGGTCAGTCAGCGCATCTGTGAGTTCGCTGGGCTCGATGAGACGGTGCGGGGATCGGTCGATTGCGTGGATCCACCGTGCGAGCCGGGTGTCCGTCAGGTCGTAGCCGAGGAGGGCTCCACCCGGCTTGAGCAAGCGGGTGACTTCATTGAGCGCGGCTCGCCACTCGATGACGTGGTGCAACATGAGGTAGGAAGTCACGGCGTCAAACGATGCAGTGCCGTATGCGGGCGCGACTGCCTTCGGCAAGGACCCGCAGACCTACCGGCGCTACCTGGTCAACCACGATTTCGGACACGCCCACGGCAACTCGCACGAGGCCTGCCCCGCTGAAGGACAGCGGGCGCCCGTCATGATGCGCCAGACCAAGTGTGTCGAGACATGCGTGCCCAACCCCTGGCCCTACCCGCCGCGAGAGACCTCCACCCCCGTGGGGCCGAGCAGGCAGCTGTGCTCATAGTTACTTGACGCGGAGCCGTAGGGAGTTGGTGATGACGCTGACTGAGGACAGTGCCATGGCGGCGGCGGCGATCATGGGGGACAGCAGCCATCCGAAGGCGGGGTAGAGCACGCCGGCTGCGATGGGGATTCCGGCGACGTTGTAGATGAACGCGAAAACCAGGTTCTGTCGGATGTTCGACATGGTCGCCTGGGACAGCTTCCGGGCTCGGACGATCCCGGTGAGGTCGCCCTTGAGCAGGGTGATCCCGGCGCTCTCGATGGCCACGTCGGTTCCGGTGCCCATCGCGATGCCCACGTCGGCGGCGGCCAGCGCGGGTGCGTCGTTGACGCCGTCGCCGGCCATGGCGACAACGCGACCGTCGGCGCGGAGACGGGTGACGATGTCGCTCTTGTGGTCGGGGAGCACTTCGGCCTCCACCCGGTCGATGCCGAGGCGGCGGGCGACGGCTTCGGCGGTGACCCGGTTGTCGCCGGTGAGCATGACGACCTCGATCCCTTCGCCACGTAGCGCTTCCAGGGCGGCCGGCGTGGTGTCCTTGACCGGGTCGGCGATGGCGATGATCCCGGCGACCTGGGCATCGATGCCTGCGAAGATCACGGTGGCTCCGTCGGCGCGAAGCCTGTCGGCCTCGGCGGCGAGGACACTGGTGTCGATGCCGTTGTCGCCGAGGAAGGTGGAGCTGCCCAGCAGGACTCGGCGGCCCTCGACGGTGCCGATGACGCCCTTGCCGGTGGGCGAGTCGAAGTCGGAGACGTCCGGGATTGCCAGAGCTGCGTCGGTGGCGGCCTTGACGACGGCCATCGCGAGGGGGTGTTCGGAGACGCGCTCGACGCCCGCGGCGAGCCGGAGCAGCTCGTCGCTGTCGTACCCGGTGGCCGGGACGATCTGGGTGACCGACGGCTTGCCTTCGGTCAGGGTCCCGGTCTTGTCCACCACCAGGGTGTTGACCTTCTCTGTCACTTCGAGGGCTTCGGCGTTCTTGATCAAGACGCCGAGCCCAGCGCCCCGTCCCACGCCGACCATGATCGACATCGGCGTGGCCAGGCCGAGAGCACAGGGGCAGGCGATGATCAGGACTGAGACGGCCACGATCAGCGCGTGCGCCAGACGGGGGTCGGGCCCGACGATGGCCCAGACGATGAACGCGACAACCGCCACGACGATGACCGCGGGCACGAACCAGGTGGCCACCTGGTCGGCGACCCGCTGGATGGGTGCCCGTGAGCGTTGGGCTTCGGCGACCATCTGGACGATCCGGGCGAGCATGGTGTCGCGGCCGACCTTGTCGGCACGCACGACCACTGATCCGGTCTGGTTGATGGTGCCACCGATGACGGTGTCGCCGGTGGTCTTGGTGACCGGCATCGACTCCCCGGTCACCAAGGACTCATCGAGTGAGGAGCGGCCTTCCTCGACCATCCCGTCCACGGGGACCTTCTCGCCGGGGCGGACCCGGAGACGGTCACCGACCTGGACCTGGTCCAGGGTCACCTCCTCCTCGGTGCCGTCCGGGTGGATCCGGTGGGCGGAGTCGGGAGTGAGGTCGAGCAGGGCACGGATGGCCCCTGAGGTCTGCTCTCGGGCGCGCAGCTCCAGGACCTGGCCGAGGAGGACCAGGGTGGTGATGACCGCGGCAGCCTCGAAGTAGACATCGACCGCGCCGTCCATCCGGAATGCGTCGGGGAAGATGCCCGGTGCGACGGTCGCGACCACGCTGAACAGCCAGGCGACCCCGGTGCCCATCGCGATCAGCGTGAACATGTTGAGCTTCAGGGTCCGCACCGAGATCCAGCCGCGCTCGAAGAACGGCCAGCCCGCCCACAACACCACCGGCGTGGCCAGGACGAGCTGGACCCAGGCAGAGGCTCTGGCAGAGATGAGGTCGTGGATCGGCGGGACCAGATCGGCCCCCATGCCCAGCAGGACAACCGGGATCGACAGGGCGACACCCACCCAGAACCGGCGGGTCATGTCCGCCAACTCGGGACTCGGCCCGCTGTCCGCGGTCACCGTGACCGGTTCGAGCGCCATCCCGCAGATCGGGCACGAACCCGGCCCCGGACGCCGGATCTCCGGGTGCATCGGGCAGGTCCATTCGGTGGCCTCACCTGCTGCCGCAGAAGCACCGGCCCCGGGATCGGCCACGCGATCGGCGCCGTGATCGGTCTGGTGATCGCCATGGTCGTGCCCGCCGTGATCGTGCTGACCGGGCTGGTCGGGCTGGTCGGGCTGGTCGGGCTGGTCGGGCTGGTCGGGGTGTGGGACCAGGTAGGTCTCCGGGCTGGTCTCGAACTTCGCTTGGCAGCGCTCCGAGCAGAAGTGGTAGGTCTGCCCGTCGCGCTCGGAGCTGTACGGGCTCGTGGCCGGGTCCACGTCCATCCCGCAGACGGGATCCTTCACGAGCGGCGTCGTAGCTGATGCGTTGCGCTGGAGAGAGTCGCTCATGGTTCCATGATACCCCCCTTGGGTATGTAGTCAAGGAGTCGGTCCTCATCTCGCCCCAGTCGGATCCGTTGGCCGACGCCCAGGAAAACTGAGCGAAGGGCATCGGAGCCACCGGAAACGAGTGCGGGGGTTCAGGGCAGGCGCAGCACGATCAGCTGATCGGGCTCGAGGCGGAGGTCCTTGGGGTCGCCGGCGACCGACATTTCGTTGCTGGTGACGTTCACCTGCTGTCCGTCCTTCGCTCTCACCCCACCGATCTGCGTCGGGGTCAGCGTGACTCCCCACTGGGTGAACAGCTGGCCCAGCGTGAAGGTTTCGCCGACGGTGTCGGCCTCGATGTGGATCGTCCCGTCGGTCTCGTGGGTGTGGACCGCTGACATGGCGCCGGTGGTGGGGTCGACGCCGATGTTGGCCGGTATCGGCACGTCCTTGCCGTCGATGATGATCCGCAGCTGTGGGTGGTAGTGCTCGGCGGTTCCCATGGGTCCCAGGTCCAGGCCGGCACTGGCGACCCGCGCGGGTACGTCGGTCGGTGCTGGCCACGGGGGCATTGAGGTCTGGTCCGGGTCAGCCGATCCGCCTGAGTTTCCGGCCTGACTAGAGGCGTCGTTGTTCGCTGGGTCGCTGCCGCAGCCCAGAAGCAGGCCGAGGAGTAGAGCGCTGATCACCGGGGCGGCGGACATCCGGCGAAGTACTGATCTGTTCCGTGCGTGAGTCAGAGTCACGTGGGTTCCTTCCGATGAGTTGGGGACGGCGGATGGGGCGGTCCACCCAGGCGGGTGTCAGGCGCCCGTTGCTGCCGAGCCGGCGTGGCCCGCACGAGATCTGCGGGCCACGCCTGAGTGGGCACCTGGTGGACACGAGGGTCGTGGTCAGGACCCGAGGAGGTCCTCCATCTGGGCGATCTCGGCGGTCTGATCGGCCTCGATCTTCTCGGCCAGCGCGATGGCGTCGGGATTCTCGCCGTCCTGCTGCTCGGTCTTAGCCATCTCGATGGCACCAGTGTGGTGCTCGATCATCATTTCGAGGAACATCTGGTCGAACCCGGCGCCGGTAGCAGTACCGAGACTCTCCATATCGGCGTCGCTCATCATTCCGGACATGTCGCTGCCGGAGTGATCCATCCCGCCCTCGGAGTCGGAAGAGACCTCTTGGCCCCAGTCCTCGAGCCAGCCGGTCATAGTGTCGATCTCGGGGCCCTGAGCGGCCTCGATCTTCTCGGCAAGCTGCTTCACCTCGGGACTGGAGGCGCGTTCCTGGGCCATCGTGGCCATCTCCACGGCCTGTTCGTGGTGCGGGATCATCGACTGGGCGAATGTCACGTCGGCGTCGTTGAACTGCGCACCGCTGCTACCGGTTGAATCGTTGGAATCGGTGTCGCTGCCGCAGCCGGCAACGGTCAGTGCTGCCACGACGGCAAATGCGACGGACATGAGTGCTCTCTTCATGGGTATATCTCCTGAGTGGTCTGTCGAATGAGGGCATGCGGGAATCAGCGGAGCCACAGCAGGGGTGCTCCGCAGATGCTCAGCAGCGCTGAATCGACAGCTTGATCAGGGATGGCGGGTCAGGGTCCCGACCACGAGGAACGATCACTCGGGTACATCGAGGCAACGACCAGACCACTGGTGCTACTCGCGCCCGGTGGAGGAGCCGCAGAAGGGCCAGCAGCGCGGCGCCGAGGATGGCCAGGCACATGGCGCCCATCGCCATGCCACCATGACCGGAGCCGGTGGAAGCCTCGAGCAGCTCCTTTGCCTGGTTGCCGGCCCGCAGCCCAGCATCCGACACGATGCCCGTGGGGATCGCGGCAAGGTCGGAGGCGTCCATGCTCATCGAGGACTCCGTCAGGAGCGCCGGCGGAGCTGTTTGCATGCTCATGCCTGCGGCACCATGACCACTGCTCTGACCACTGAGTCCGTGCATACCGAACAGGCCTGTGAGCACCACGATCAGTCCAGCCAACCGCAGCGTGCGATGCGCTGAGGTCGGGACTGGCACGGGCAGGGTCACGCTCCGATGGTATCGACCATGTGCTTGACGCCATCCGTGCCGGCTCTCGGGGCTAGGCGACGTGACCGGGGTCGGATTGAAGTCCGGCGACAAGGTTGAACCCGCCGGTCAGCACGTTGGGGGCAACGAGGCCATCCACGTCCGCGATCTCGCGGTCGCTGAACCCATGCGAGCGCAGCGCCTCGATCTGCTCGTCACTGATGATGGTGGGCTCGCGATAGACCTGAAGCCCGTAGGCGATCATCGCGGCATAGCGGGGACCCGACGACGTCCCGTGGCGCGCCAGCTCGATCTCGTCCTCGCCGATCCGCAGTCCTCGCGCCGCGTCGATGTGGGACTGCAGGCACCGCTCGCAGCCCTGGACCATCTCCATCGCGATGGAGATCCGCTCAGCGACCGCGCTCAAGCTTGGTGCGCTTCATCGCCCTGCTCAGCTGCGGGTCATGCGACCTGGTAGCCGGCCTCTTCCACGGCGGACCGGACGGCGGCGGCGTCGATGGGCTCGGCGCTGGTGATGCTCACGGCACCGGTCTCGAGGACCACGTCGACGGACTCGACTCCGGGTATCTCCTGGACCTCTTCGGTGACCGAGGAGACGCAGTGGCCGCTTGTCATGCCGGTGGCGGTGTAGGTGCTGGTCTGGCTCATCGTTCTCATTCCTTCTCGATGTGGCTGTGATGGCAGGTTTGTGGGTCAGGAACGGACGAGGCGGGCGATCGCGTCGGAGGCTTCCTTGAGCTTGATCTCGGCCTCGTGCCCGCCCTCACGGGCGGCGTCGACCACGCAGTGGGCCATGTGCTCGTCCAGCAGGCCGAGTGCCACCGACTGCAGTGCCTTCGTCATCGCCGAGACCTGGGTGAGGATGTCGATGCAGTACTGCTCCTCCTCCACCATCCGCTGGAGGCCGCGCGCCTGGCCCTCGATGCGGCGCAGCCGCTTGAGGTAGTCACCCTTGGTGTTGTTGGCGATGTAGCTGTGCTCGTGCGCGGGCTGCTGCTCGGTCATCGCGGTGCCTTTCAGGCTCTCGGTCGGGAAACTCCACTCTCAGGGTACCCCCCTCCGGTATCTCGGATTGCGTTCTCCTGTCGGCTTCTGGCTCGGGACGTCTGCCGCCATCAGCGCAGGGTCGTCCCCCTCGACGGCGAGACGGATGCTCCGAGTGACGTCGCGTGCGTAGGAGGATCCGCAGTACGGTGACACCGTCCTCGGACTCGACCTAGTGATCGCCCGCTGCGAGCCGTGGTGACCGCCAACACGAGTACCTGGCGATCGGAGGCGCGGATGGCTTACCTGGCTCCTGGCGCACTCATCGTCTTGGTGGTCGCCTTGACGTGGCTCTCGTCCCGGCGGCGACAGCGGTCGACCGGGTGTTGCGCACCGGCCGATCCCAGAGATGATCTGCGGATGCGCGCCGCCTTCGACGAGGACACGAACGGCGGCCAACCAAACCCTCCGACGCAATGAGCCGCTCCAACCGGCGGGCACCCATTGGGCAAGGACACGTGGCGCACAATCTCTCACGGCAGAGCGCGGTCTTGGACGCCCTCCCAGTTCGGCGGGCGCAGGATCCGGACGGATCTACTATGTTCCATAGTTGATCGGTTGGTCGCGGCATTCGAGGCCGATCAGGATCCCCCTATGCCACTGAGGAGTGCGTCGTGCCGATGGTTCACCTGTGCCGCCTTCGCCCGAGGGGAGTCGGTCGATGAACCTGATGGCCATCCTGGTCACGGGCCTGCTGGCGGGCGGCGTCTCCTGCGCCGCGGTTCAGGGTGGGCTGCTCACCGGGTTGGTGGCTCGCCAACACAAGGGGGTTCGGCCTGCGTCGGCCGCGATGTCCCGCGACCACGGGCAGGGCCGGGCGGCGGGCACCGACCGGCCCGCGTTGGGGACATCTCGGCTGCGGCTCGGGCGGTTGGCGGACGATCTGAGTCCTGTGGGTGGCTTCCTGGCCGGGAAGCTGGTGTCCCACACGATCCTCGGAGCACTGTTGGGTGGGGTGGGTACGGCAGTTGAACTGTCGGCGCACACGCGAGCGCTAGTTCAGCTGCTCGCCGGCGCGTTGATCGTGTGCTCGGTCTCGCCCAGCTCGGGATGCCCGGGTTCAAGGGCTTCGTGATCACTCCTCCATCGTCTTGGCTGCGCCTGGTGCGCGGCCGGGCGCGATCCCAGGCTGCGCTCGCTCCGGCGGTGCTGGGCTTCGCGACCATCCTGATCCCGTGCGGAGTGACCCTGTCGGTGATGGCGCTGGCGCTGACCTCGGGCTCGTGGGTCGGCGGCGCGGCCACGATGGCGGTCTTCGTGATCGGGACGAGCCCGCTGTTCACCCTGATCGGGTACCTGGCCCTCAAGGCGGTCACCACGTGGAAGAACCGCCTCGCGATCGCGACCGGCGTCGTCCTGCTGGGCATGGGCTTGTACACGTTCAACGGCGGGCTCACCATCCTGGGCTCGCCGCTCGCCGCGAGGAACCTGGCCAGCACCCTCGGGTTCGAGGAGGCGCCGGCGGACGCCTCGACGGTCACCGCGGCCGCGGACGGCAGCACCCAGACCGCGGTGATCACCGTCAGCCCGGGCAGCTACTCCCCTGGCAATGTGCTGGTGAAGGCCGGAGTCCCGACCAAGCAGGTTTTCCGGTCTGAGAACGCTGCCGGTTGCGAGCGAGCCCTGGTGATCGGCTCTCTCGGCGTGGATGAGGTGCTCCCTGCCAACGGCGACACCGTCATCGACGCCGGCACCTTGGAGGCGGGGACCATCGAGTACTCCTGTGCCATGGGCATGTACTCCGGGCTGATCACGGTCCAGTGAGGAGGACGGTCATGGCGACCACGACACGACAGACCTTCAGCGTCGAGGGCATGCACTGCGCATCGTGCACGCTGCTCATCGACGAGATCCTCGAGGAGCTCGACGGGGTACGCCGCTCGACGACCAAGCTGCGCAAGCGCCGCACTGTCGTCGAGTTCGACCCGGCCACCTGCACCCCCGACGCGATCGTGGCCGCCATCGCCGGGGCCGGCTCCGGCTACATCGCGACACCCAAGCCCTAACCGGGCCGTACCCCCGTAGGGTATATGGTTGGAGTCGACACGGAGCCGAGCTGAATCGAAGGAGTCCTCCCATGAGCAGCAGCACCTACACCGTCACCGGCATGACCTGCGGCCACTGCGTCGCCTCCGTCACCGAAGAGGTCAGCGAGATTCCCGGCGTGGAGCAGGTCGACGTCGTCTTGGAGACAGGCACCCTGACGGTCATCGGCAACCAGCCGATCGACCCGGTGGCGGTACGGGCCGCGGTCGAGGAAGCGGGGTACCAGCTCGGATGAGCACGGCGGTCCGCATCGCCGCCTTCGTGGCCGCCGTGGTCGCGGTCTTCGCGACCGCCCTCGTGGTCGGCCGTGGCATCGGCCCGATCGGCGACAACGGCGAGGGTGCCGAGGCCATGGATCACACCTCGGCTGGAACAGCTCCCGAAGGGGCGGAGTCCGCGGAGGACGCCATGGAGGACGCCATGGAGGTCCCGGGCGGCCTGATGGTCTCCTCAGGCGGGTACACCTTCGACCTCGGCCAGCAAACCGCTGCGCCCGGGACCGGGGTCCCACTGTCGTTCCGGATCCTCGGGCCCGACGGGGAGCCGGTGACCGGGTACGACGTCGAGCACGCGAAGGAACTGCACCTGATCGCGGTACGGCGCGACCTGACCGGGTTCCAGCACGTCCACCCGACGCTCGCGACAGACGGCACCTGGTCGACCGATCTCGCGCTCACCCCCGGCGACTGGCGACTGTTCGCGGACTTCAAGCCCACCGACGTGGACGCGTTGACTCTCGGCGCCGACCTCCCGGTGGCGGGCCGCTACCAGCCCGCGGCCAGCCCGGGCGAGTCGCGAACGAGTGCGGTGGATGGGTACCAGGTCACGATCGACGGCGAGCTCGTCGCGGGCACCGACTCCCGCCTGAGACTCACCGTGACCAAGGATGGCAAGCCTGTCACCGACCTGGAGCCGTACCTGGGCGCCTACGGACATCTCGTGGCGCTCCGTGAAGGCGACCTCGCCTACCTGCACGTCCACCCCGACGGCACCCCGGGCGACGGCACCACGGAGCCCGGCCCGGCGGTCGCGTTCGTCGCCGAGGTACCGAGCGCCGGCGCCTACCGGCTGTTCCTCGACTTCCAGCACGACGGCGTCGTGCGCACCGCGTCCTTCGCTCTCAGTGCCGAGGCCAGCGAAGCGGCTGAGCCCCCGGAGCCGTCCGATTCGACGCCGACCGAGTCGACGCCGTTCGAGTCCACGCCGTCCGAGTCCGGCCACAACGGTCACTGACTAGGAGAACGATCGTGACCACCTCCTCTGCACCCGCGTCCGAGACGCCAACAGCCGACGTCGAGCTCGATCTGACCGGGATGACCTGCGCGTCGTGCGCGAACCGGATCGAGCGCAAGCTCAACAAGCTCGAGGGCGTGACCGCGCTGGTCAACTACGCCACCGAGCGCGCGAAGGTGACCTACCCGCTCGCGCTGGGCACCGACGACCTGGTCACTACCGTCAGGGCCGCGGGGTACGGCGCGACCGTCCGTCGGCCCAGGGGCAGCGCCAGCGAGGCGGGCGGCACGGAGGGCGAGACAGCGCCCGAGGACGCCGCCACGGCGACCCTGCGGCACCGTCTGCTCGTCTCCATCGCCCTCACCGTTCCCGTGATCGCGATGGCGATGGCGATGATCCCGCCGCTGCAGTTCGCCAACTGGCAATGGCTCTCCCTCACCCTGGCCGCGCCGGTGGTGGTGTGGGGTGGCTGGCAGTTCCACCGGGCCGCGTGGACCAACCTGCGCCACGGCACATCCACGATGGACACGTTGATCTCGCTGGGCACCCTGGCCGCGCTCGGCTGGTCGGTCTATGCCCTGTTCTGGGGCACCGCCGGTGAGCCCGGCATGAAGCACGCCTTCGAGCTGACCGTCGCCCGGTCCGACGGGTCGGGCAACATCTACCTCGAGGCGGCGGCCGGCGTCACCACGTTCATCCTCGCCGGCCGCTACCTCGAGCACCGGGCCAAGCGCCGCGCCGGCGCCGCGCTGCGGGCGCTGATGGACCTCGGCGCCAAGGACGTCGCCGTACTGCGTGACGACCCCGATGGGCCGGTCCAAGAGCGCATCGGCGTCGACCAGCTCACCGTCGGCATGCGGTTCGTGGTCCGGCCGGGCGAAAAGGTCGCCACCGACGGCGTCGTCGAGGACGGCGTCTCCGCGGTCGACGCCTCGCTCCTCACCGGCGAGTCCGTCCCGGTCGAAGTCGGTCCCGGTGACACCGTCGTCGGCGCCACCGTCAACGCCGGCGGCCGCCTCGTCGTCCGGGCCAGCCGGGTCGGCGCGGACACCCAGCTCGCCCAAATGGCCCGCCTGGTCGAGGAGGCACAGACCGGCAAGGCCGCCGTCCAGCGGTTGGCCGACCGGATCTCCGGTGTGTTCGTGCCGATCGTGATCGCGATCGCCGCCGGCTCTCTCGGCTTCTGGATCGGCACCGGCGCCGGTGCCGCGCAGGCCTTCACCGCCGCCGTGGCCGTCCTGATCATCGCCTGCCCGTGCGCACTGGGCCTGGCCACCCCGACCGCCCTGATGGTCGGCACCGGCCGCGGCGCCCAGCTCGGCATCCTCATCAAGGGCCCCGAGGTGCTGGAGTCCACCCGCAAGGTCGACACCATCGTGCTGGACAAGACCGGCACCGTGACCACCGGGCACATGACGCTGACCGAGGTCGTGCCGGCGGCTGTCGAGGACGAGGGCCTGGTGCTCTGGCTGGCCGGCGCACTCGAGGACGCCTCCGAACACCCCATCGCCCGCGCCATCGCCACCGCCGCCACCGAACGCCACGGCTCACTCCCCCGGGTCGACGACTTCGCCAACATCGAGGGTCTGGGCGTCACTGGGCGGATCGCGCACGGCGGCGCGGCCACCGAAGTGCTGGTGGGCCGGCTCAGGCTGCTCCGGGAGCGGGCAATCACGATCCCACCCGAGCTCGAGACCGCCCTGGCCGACGCGGAGCGACAGGGCGGCACGGCCGTCGTCGTGGCCTGGGACGGCGCCGGCCGCGGCGTCCTCGTGGTCGCCGACGCGATCAAACCCACCTCGGCCGCGGCCATCCGGCAACTGCGCAAGCTGGGCCTGCGGCCGGTTCTGCTCACCGGCGACAACCGGGCCGTCGCGGCCACCGTCGCCGCCGCGGTGGGCATCGACGCCGACGCGGTGATCGCCGAGGTGCTCCCCGCCGACAAGGTCGAGGCCATCAAGCGGCTCCAAGCCGACGGGCGGGTCGTCGCCATGGTCGGCGACGGGGTCAACGACGCGGCCGCCCTCGCCCAGGCCGACCTGGGCCTGGCGATGGGCACCGGCGCCGACGTCGCCATCGAGGCCAGCGACCTGACCCTGGTCCGCGGCGACCTGCGAGTCGCGGCCGACGCCATCCGGCTCGCCCGGCGCACCCTGGCGATCATCAAAGGCAACCCGTTCTGGGCCTTCGCCTACAACGTCGCAGCGATTCCCCTGGCCGCCGCCGGCATGCTCAACCCACTGCTCGCCGGCGCGGCGATGGCGTTCTCCTCGGTGTTCGTGGTCACCAACAGCCTGCGCCTGCGGCGGTTCCGGGCCGCCAACGGGAACACCTGAGCTGTGGCGGGCACCAACGGCCCGCCGCGCTCGCCGAGGTCCCCCGCGTCCTGATGCCCTGCGATGTCCTTCGGTTCTACGAGCACGTCGCGTCGTCGCGTCAGCCCTGAGGATGCTGGAGCAGCTGAACAACCAGACATGGTCGCGGTTCGCGGGCGGATGTCACCTCGACCGCGACAGCGGATCCGCGAACCGGTCGGCCGGTTTGGAGAGCACTTGGCTCGACAGCCTCCGGTTCTCCGGGGTCACCCAGGTGACCGGCGAGGTCCGCTTCCCCGGTGCGGCGAGCTGAGCCCCAGCCCCCGCCACTTACCGCCAGGTATCCGTGCCGGCCATGAGCAGGTCGGCGCGCAGCTGCTGGCGGATCTCGAGCAGGACCACCAGTGCGACCACCATGGCGATCGCCCACCGTCGCCGCGCCGGTGTCCATTCGGTGATCAGCGTGACCCAGCGGCGGGAGACGAACCCGACCCCCGCGCGCACGATGGCCAGCGCGGCGCCGTACACGATCACGATGCTGAGCGGGTTGTAGCGCCACGCCTCGCCCAGGTCGCCCCGGGCGGCGTATCGGGCCGCGCGGGTGCCACCGCACAGCGGATCCATGATCCCGAACCTGTGCAACGGGCCGTGCAGGTCGACCGGCGGCAGACCAGCCACCGCCATCATCACGGCAATCCCCAGAGCGAGCAGAGCGACGAGGGTCAGCCACCGATGCCGATCCCGATCCTGGATCCGGAGCCGCACGAACGGAACCGGACCGGCCCCCCTCTCGAGCGACTGCCTCACGGCCACCGCCACCCACCGAGGACTGGGACCGGCGGCGAGGTCATCCCGGGCAGCGCCGTGGGGTCAACCAGACCGGCGGCGACCAGATGACTCGTCATTGCTGGAGTCCTTGTCCGAGGCGAAGGGGGGTCGATCTACTATCCCGCATAGAATATGGCCCCGGCAGGAACCACCGCCACGGGCGGACGGGATAAGGGAGCGGCGATGCGGACGCTGGGTGACCTGGAGGCGCTCGTGATGGAGCAGCTCTGGAAATCCACCGAACCACAGTCGGTGCGTCAGGTACTCGACTCCCTCCCCCACGGCCGCAGCCGGGCCTACACCACGGTGCTGACGGTCCTGGACAACCTGTTCCACAAGGGCTTCGTCGAACGGCGCCGCGCGGGCCGCAGTTACGTCTACGCGGCCACTCAGACTCGCGCCCAGTACACCGCCGAGGCGATGGAAGCAGCGTTGGCCGGCGCCGGCGCCGGCGACCGCGACGCGGCGTTGATGAGCTTCGTCGACCAGCTGACCGCCCACGAGGCCGCCCAGTTGCGGGCCCTGCTCGCCGAGCGCGACCCGTCATGACGACGCCGGTGGTGCTGTTCGTGGCGGCCGCTGCCATGGGCTGGATCGCCGGCTATCCGCTCGCGCGAGCCCGCTGGGCCGCCACCACGCCGCGGCTGGCCGTCGCGCTGTGGCACTCCCTCTCCTTCGGCGTGGTGTCGTCGGTCGTGCTCGGCGGGTTGGCGTTGGCGGCGCCGATGCTGCCCCAGATGGTGACCTCAGGCCTGAGCGACCTCCTGGAGCGCTGTGCGATGACGCTGCGTGCGGGGCTCGCCGCACCCGGCTCCGCGGCCCTGGGTCTGGGCCTGGCAGGAATGGTCGTGGGCGTCTCGATGCTCGCGCGTCTACTGGCTTGCCTGGCCGTGGTCGCTCGTCGGGCGAGACGCGCGCGGCGTGCACAGCTGCGGGTGCTCGCCCTGGTGGCCCGCCGGCTACAAGGCGACCAGGGCGACCGGCTCCTGCTCCTGCTCCTGGACGATGAGCGCCCCGCGGCGTACTGCCTGCCTGGCTCGAGAGCACGCGGCGGCGACACGATCGTGGTGAGCTCCGGTGCACTGGATCTGCTCGACGATAGCCAGGTCCGGCTGGTGCTGGCCCACGAGCGGGCGCACCTGCGCCAGCGCCACCATTTGGCGACGCTGATCTCGGCAACACTGGCGGCTGCGTTCGGCTGGGTACCGCTGTTCCGACTGGCCGCTCAGCACGTGCCCCCGCTGTTGGAGATGGCCGCCGACGACCAGGCCATTCGGCAGTCCGCAGTCAGATCCGTCGTCCCCAGCCCCCCTGCGACGGCCGCCCGCCGGCGCCTCGCCCAGGCCGTGGTCACCCTGGCTACCGCCCCGACTCCCGCGCCGACTGCCGTCCTGGCCGCGGCCGGTGGTTCAGCACTGGCCCGTGTCCACCGACTCATCCAGCCGCCGCAGCGCCTGAGCATCGCCCGCACCACGCTGCTCAGCATCGGCGTCACGACGGCCTTCGGGGGGCCGCTCCTGGTCGCCTCCGCGCCCGCGCTGTGCGCAGCAGCCATGCAGATCTGCCCGTTCGTGTTCGCCTGACCCGGTGCTGACCGCACGCGCCCGCAAGGCAGGGCGAACGCAGCACACCCACGTCAACCCGAGGGTCCCGGCCAGCACCGCCAGCGGCACGAGGAGATCGCTCACACCCCGCTCGACGTCTGGCCCGAGTTTCGCTCCCCGCGCAACTGCTCGACCTCCGCGCGAAGTTGCGCCACCTCGTCACCCGCGCCAACACGAGACTTGTCCGAGTGGCTTCCGCGCATCATCACAAGCATCATCGCGCCCATCGCGATCGGACAGACCAGTACCGCGAGCAGATAGATCAGATCGGACATCGCCAACCCCTTCCACGACACGGGCAGTTCTACTAAGCGCCATAGTAGTGGCGGAACCAAGGGCGTACGACTGCCCTTGGTCAATCCTTCTCTGCATCGCTACGCCGGCGACCCTCACGTCGGGGCGCGAGCCCGGCGTCACCGATGCCGACGTTGACCTCGCGATAGGAACACAGACTGTGGCCGAGCAACGGACGCCGACGCAGTGCCCACGCCACCGTCATCACCCGCGCCGGCAACCGGATCGGCTCACACACCACTCCCTCGGGTGTCCCTGGTCGGCATGGACCTTGTTGACCCCGACTGCCGTCGTGCGCCCGGGCGAAGAGTGTGGCCTCCATCGCTGTCGGTCTAGTGCGACCATGACTCCGACTGGGTCAGCTTGTAGAGATAGCCCAGCGCGGGTAGCACGATGACCGCAGCCAGGCCGACCGCGACGAGCAGCGCTTCCAGCGTGGCCGGGGCGCCGGCGGCGTCGGTGATGGTGACGTGGTCGACCAGCAGCCAGGGGTACTGACCCACGCCCCACCCCGTGACCACGGCGGCGACGGCGATCAGGGCTGTCACTCGGGCGACCGCGAAGCGGCGGATGCTGACCAGTACCAGCGTGGCGATGCCGGCGAGCGCCGAGATCGCGATCAGGGGTGCGGCCTGGTTCTCGAGTCCGTCGGCCAGCGTGGGCGCATCTTGCTTCAGCGGTATCAGCGCTGCGAAGACGACGATGCCGGTGACGGCCCCGACCGCCAGCGTCCGCCGTCGCACCTGCTCTGCGAGCTTGTGTTGGCCGGAGCGGCGGGCGTCGGCGCACAGGAAGGTCCCGGCGAGGAAGGCGCAGGTGCCGACCGCGATGATCCCGCCGAAGACCGAGGTGGGGTTGAGCCAGGAGGTCCACAGGTCACCGCGCCCGGTCGCCGGCACCCGCCCGGAGGCGACCCCGCCAGCCACGGCGCCGAGAAAGAACGGTGTGATCACCGACGAGATCGCGAAGATCGTGCCGAACAGGCGGGCCTGCGTGAGTGTGGCGGCGTACTTGCGGAACGCGAAGCTCGCCCCCCGGAGCACGATCCCCAGCAGAGCGAGAAGCATCGGCAGAATGAGCGTCGACATCGCGGCTGCGAAGGTGTCGGGGAACGCGGTCCACCAGGTGACTAGAATGTAGATCAGCCAGACGTGGTTGGCCTCCCAGACTGGTCCGATGCTGTGGTCGACCAGCGTGCGGAGCTCGGCGCCACGGGTCGTGCCGCCGGCGGTCAGGTCGTAGAAGCCGGACCCGAAGTCGGCGCCACCGAACAGCGCGTAGGCGACAACTCCCGCGAAGAGGGCAGCAGCGACCACCACCGCCAGGCTCACCGCTGTGCCTCCTGAGGGGTCGAGGCGCCGGAGCTGTGAGGGCGCTGGGCTTGTGGTCCGTACGGGCTGGGGAGGTCGATCTCGCCGGAGCGCCAGCGCCGCGCCATCGACCGCAGCACAACGACCGCCCCGGCGGTCATCAGGGTGTAGACCACCGCGGTTGAACCGAGCAGCCACCACAGGCCCGAGTTCTCCCCGGCCGCCTCGGGTGTGCGCATGAAGCCGTAGACGATCCACGGCTGCCGGCCGACTTCCGTGGCGATCCAGCCAGCTTCCATGGCGACGACCGCGAGCACCCCGGAGACGGCGGCGAACCGGAGGAACCAGCGGCCCTCCAACAGGTCACGGCCGCGCCAACGGGCAACCCAGAACGCGACCGCGGCCACCATCAGCAGAGTCCCGATGCCCACCATGCTCTGGAACGCCAGGTGGGTGATGTTGACCGGCGGACGGTCCTGGACCGGGAAGCTGGAGAGACCTTCGACCGGGTTGGTGAAGGAGTTGCGCGCGATCAGCGAGCCGAGATAGGGAATGTCGATCGACCACCTCACCTCCCCGTCGATCATGATGCCGCCCAGCCGTAGAGGTGAGGGGCTCTCGGTCTCCGTCGCCAGCTCGAACGCGGCGAGCTTGGCTGGCTGTGTCTCGGCGAGGCGGCTGCCGAGAAGGTGCCCTATGAGCGGCTGAACGACGGCCGAGAGGCTCGCGACCGCGAAGGCGAGGGTGAATCCGAGTCGATGCGCCCGATCACGGCGACCCCGCAGCATCCCCACGGCGTACACCGAGGCGATCGTGAAGCCGGCGACCATGTAGGCGGCCACCCACATGTGCAGGAACTGCCAGAACGCATCGGGGTTAAGCAACACCGCCCACGGCTCCACGTTCGTGACCTCGCCGTCGACGAGGTCAAAGCCGACCGGGGCGTTCATCCAGGCGTTCACCGCGATCACGCAGAACGTGCCCACCACACCAGTGACCGCCATCGGCACCACCATCAGCAGGTGCCGCTTGGGTGGCATCCGGTCCCAGCCGTAGAGATAGATACCGAGGAAGATCGCCTCGACGAAAAAGGCTAGGCCCTCGAAGGCGAAGGGGAGTCCGAGGACGTCGCCGTAGGTACCCATGAGCCCCGGCCACAACAATCCCATCTCGAAGCTCAGCACCGTCCCCGACACCGCACCGACCGCGAACAGGACCGCCGAGACCTTCGCCCATTTCCGCGCCAACAGCAGTGCGTCGGCATCGTCGCGTCGGATGCCGATCAGGTGCATCGCGAAGATCATCGCCGGGAACGCCACCCCGAAGCACGCCAGGACGATGTGCCACCCCAGCGACAGCGCCATCTGCTGCCGCGCCGGCAACAGGCCAGCCGGCTCGACGTTCGTCGCAAGGTGGGCCGCTTGCGGGGCGACGTCCGCCAGGCCGGCGAACATGACGAGGGGGTCGAGCATGCCTCGACCCTAGACAGACGGGAAGCCGATCCAACGCACTTGTGAAATCATTCACAAGCGCGAGTTCGATCCGTGGCGTGGCCGAGCGCACGGGGGCTGACGAATGAGATGAGCACCCGGCGTGCACTACGGTAACTGTGACCGCTCGTTCAAGTGTTCAGATGTCCAAATCGCCAGAGGCCAGGTGATCGGCCTCGATGCGTGCTCGGTGACGGGTGTCGACGAGGCCCGGGTTGACGCGACCCGGCCGCTGCTGGTCAACCTTGAGGAGTCGGGTCGGATCGCGGACGCGTTCGCCCTGCTGTCTGACCCGGGCCGGGTGCGGGTGCTGTTCGCGTTGCTGGAGGCGGGTGAGACCTGTGTGTGCGACCTGGCCGAGATGGTCGAGATGTCGCCCTCCGCGCTGTCCCACGGTCTACGGCTGCTCCGGACGGCCGGGGTCGTCACAAACCGGCGCGATGGGCGGATGGTCCGGTACCGCTTGGCTGACAGCCACGTACGGCTGCTGCTGGACGTCACCCGCGAGTACCTCGGCCACACCGCCGACGGCACCCCGGGGGTCTGAGGAATGGGACACGACCACGGACACAGCCACGCCAGCGCTGCCACCGCAGGGGCCCGGCACCGCAGGCCTCTGCTGATCGCGTTCGTCCTCCCTGCGTCCTACATGCTCGTCGAGCTCATCGTCGGCCTGGCTACCGGCTCGCTGGCTCTGCTGTCGGATGCGGCACACATGGGCACCGACGTCCTCAGCCTGGGGATGGCCCTGGCCGCGATCACGCTGGCCCAAGCATCGGCGCACCCGCAGCGCACCTTCGGCACCTATCGCCTGGAGGTCCTCGCAGCGCTGGCCAACGGGGTGTTGCTGTTCGGCGTCGCCGGGTACGTGATCTACGAGGCGGTGCAGCGGTTCGCGGATCCGCCGGAGGTGCCTGGGCTGCCGATGCTGGCCGTGCGGTGATCGGGCTGATCGTCAACCTAATCAGCTTCCGGCTTTTGATGGCCGGCGCTAAAGAGTCCCTCAACGTCAAGGGCGCCTACCTCGAGGTGTTCTCCGACATGCTCGGTTCGGTAGGTGTCATCGTCGCCGCGATCATCATCTTCACCACCGGCTGGCGCTACGCCGACCCCCTGATCGGCGCCGCGATCGGCCTGTTCATCCTTCCCCGGACCTGGAAACTGATGGGGCAGGCGCTACGGATCCTGATGGAGGTCGCCCCGCCGGGACTGGACGTGGACGAGGTCGAAGCCCGGATCAGGGCACTGCCGGGCATTGCCGACGTGCACGACCTGCACATCTGGACCGTCACCTCCGGACTGGACACCGCCAGCGGACACGTGGTGCTGGCCGACGACGCCGAGCTGCACGCCATCCTGGACCGGGTCACCACGCTCCTGGCCGAGGAGTACCAGGTCACCCATACCACCATCGAATGCGAACCAGCCAGCCACGAAGAGCATGTCAACCCCATCTGACCTCCACCTCAGCCCACGCCCGCACACGCTTCGTGAAGGTCCGCTGTGAGCCAGGTCGGCCAGGCCGCGCTGCTGGTCAGCTTCCCCGTCGCTGCCGGGACCATCGGCTCCTCCATCGCTGCCGTGCGCAGGCCAGGCCCACGGGCGGTCAGCGGCATCCAGCACTTCGCCGCGGGCGTCGTCATCGCCGCCTGATCGAGTCATGCGGAGAGCGCGAAAATGACGATGAAGCCGAGGAAGAACATGCTCGCGAGCAATGGTGTTTCCTCAACTTCGTGAGCTTCGACAAGCAGTTCCTCTGTGACGAGGTACAACAAGGCCGCGGCGCCGAAGGCAAGCACCGGCGCGAGCACTGTCGGTCCGGCGTCCTGGAGCGCGAGTGCGCCACCGATTGCCCCGACTGCTGTCAGCATTCCAAGGCCACTCGGCACGGCCATCGCGATTCGTCGAGAGGCACCGCGGCCCTGCAGCTCTGCGGCCACTGATAGGGACAGGAAGAGGATCTCCAGGGTCAGGGCGATCGTCAGGATGATGCCCTTCGATAGCCCGACTGTGGCGCCGACACCGACGAGGAGTCCATCGACGAACAGGTCGATACCAACGGCTACGACCAAGCCGATGGGAATGATGGCAGTGGTCTTCCTGGCCTCGAGCTTCTCGGAGAACCTGCCAAGGGCGAGGAAGAATGCGACGCCTGCGCCAAAGGCGATCACGACGCTGACTATGTGTCCGTCCTCGCGCAGGTCGGGGAGCACCTCGACGGCGACGGCAGCAAAGACCACCCCGGCGGCGAAGTGCTGGATTCCGCTAGCGACTCTGCTCGAGACCTTCGTGAGACCTGCGACGGTCGATCCCGTGATCGCGGCCGCAACCGGGAAGCTGACGAGGAGCGCCGCATTGTCTACGGCACTCACGGGCGGACGCCGCGCTTGTCCTCGGTGCGTTTGACCTCGGCGGGCTTATAGGTCACGAGGAGTCCCGGCAACCGGCCCGGAGCGTGTTCACCACTTCGTCTCCTCGCACTCCCGACTCAGGCTGGCTTCGACCTGCAGCGTGGCGTGCTCGATGTGATGTTGGGTTCGCAATGCCCGATGGGAGGCATCGAGCACGGACTGCGGGCTGGCGCCATCCGTGAGGACGAGGTGGGCGGTCGCGACATTCATGCCCGACGTCAGCGTCCAGATGTGGAGGTCGTGAACGTCGGCGACACCGTCCACCGATTCCAGGTCGGCCACAACCTGCTCGATGTCGACATTGTCGGGAACATGCTGGCCGAGCACCGCGAGAACCTCTCGGCCCAGGCTCACGGCGCGGACGGCAACGAAGACCCCGATCGCCAGGGCGACCACGGTGTCCCACCAACCGCTCCCAGTTGCTGCCACCAGGACGCCGGCGACGATCACGCCAACACTTCCAGCCGCGTCCGCGACGACCTCGTAGTAGGCGCCCTTGACGTTGAGCGACTCCGACGCACCGCCCCGGAGCAGCAACATGGAAACGATGTTGATGATCAGCCCGAGCGTGCCCACGACGAGCATGGGACCGAACTGCACCTCGACGTCAGAGCCAATACGACCGAGCGCCTCGATCACCACGTAGACCGAGACGCCGAGCATCACGAGAACCGTGAAGCCCGACGCGAAGATCTCGGCTCGGTATGACCCGTAGGTCCGCCGGCCCGTGGTGTCCGGGCGACTGGCGATCTTGGTGGCGGTCAAGGCAGCGCCAAGCGCGACGACGTCCGCAGCCATGTGACCGGCGTCCGAGATCAGGGCCAAGGAGTCGGCCAGCAGTCCGTAGGTTAGCTCGACGACGAAGAAGGCTGCCACCATGGCGAAGGCCACCGCTAGGCGCCAACGATGATTCGCCCCCGCGCTGCCGCCGTGGCTGTGTCCGTGGCCCATGTTCAGCGCACCTCTCCGCGAGCCATCCGGATGTGCGTCATGCGCCGACTCCGACGTTGGGGCACAGCGTGACGGCCTCACCGGTCGCCTCGAGGACGAACTCGGCTGCACGGAACAGCTCATTGAGCGGGACGGTCTCCACGAGTGAATAGACCGAGGCGCGCCCCTGAGGTTGAGACTCCACCAGACCGCAATCCCTCAAGCACGCGAGGTGGGTAGACACCGTCGACTGGGCCAAACCGAGATGGCTGACCAAGTCGACGACGCGGTGCGGGCCCAGCGTCAGGTGGCGCAAGATCGCCAGCCGCGAAGGATCGCCGAAGGCGCGGAACAGGCAGGCAGCCGCCGTTAGCGAATCGACCTCGATCGTCGGATCGACTGTTGCAGATGCCATCGTCATACACCGATATTATCGTCTTTGAGCGAGTAAGTCGAGAGCGAAACGGGTGACCACCAACCACCTACTACGATGATGCATAGTAGTTCCCCCGTCCATGACCTCTCGCAAATCTGGAGCCCAACAGATGGGTACACCGAACCAACCGGGCCGACAGCGCACGGAGCGCGTACAGGAGCTTCGCCTCACGCAGGCGAGGCGTGAACGCCGCCGCACCCTCCTCCTCTGGGCCGGGGTCGCCTTTGCGCTCGTCTTGATCGCTGCCGGGCTCGGCGTTGCCGCGCGCGAGTCGGGCAGCGTCGAGCAAACCCTTGACACGGCGACGACGCCCACCGCGGACCTGTCGGCGGTCGAGCAGTACGACGTCAAGAGCGACCACGTCACTGGCCAGCTCGACTATGCGCAGACACCGCCGGCCGGCGGTCCGCACAACCCGATCTGGCTCAACTGCGCCGTGTACGACACCGCCGTGCCGAACGAGAACGCCGTGCACTCGATGGAGCACGGCGCCATCTGGATTACCTATGACCCAGACTTGCCGGAGACCGACATCGCGCTTCTTCGCGAAGCGACGCCAGACAGCTACGCGATCTTGTCGCCTTTCGACGGTGCGCCAGCGCCCGTCGTGGCGTCCGCCTGGGGCGCGCAGTTGCAGTTGGACGGTGCCGATGACCCGCGGCTTGCGCAGTTCATTGCGGCCTATCGCATGGGCGGCAACGCACCGGAGATCGGCGCCTCTTGCTCGGGCGGCTCCGACGGCACGCTGGCCCTCGACGCGTCGAACGGCATGTGATCTCAGTGGACCTACTGGGGAGCGCGGCGCCAAGGGCTCGTGGACGCCGGGCGGGGCTCGCCGCCCTGGGCGTCGCCCTGTTGACTCTGGCCGTCGTCGCGGGCTACTTGGCGGGGACTCAGGCGGAGGGGTCTGCAGCAAGAGAAGGCGGCAACAATGCTTCTTCGACCGTCACCACGGCATCGCAGCCGAACGAGGCCGACATCGGCTTCGCCCGTGACATGCAAGTGCATCACGCCCAAGCCGTGGAGATGAGCTTCCTGATCCGTGATCGGAGCACCGATCCGATCATCGACACGATCGCCTACGACATCATCACCAGCCAGCAACAGCAGATGGGACAGATGTACGCCTGGCTGGCGATGTGGGACGTGCCCCAGACCGGGGACGAACCGCGCATGGCGTGGATGGTCAACAGCGAGTCGTCATCGGCAACGCCGGAGATGCCTGGTCACGATATGGACGATGGTTCCGCGATGCCAGGTGACATGGACATGGACATGGGTTCCGCGCCGATGCCTGGAATGGCGACTGAAAGTCAGCTCACACAACTGCGCGGAGCAGATGGTCGAGCCGCCGAGCGGTTGTTCCTGCGGCTAATGATCCGTCACCACCAAGGCGGCATTGCAATGGTGCGGGCTTGGGAGACTCTGGGCAACAGCATGACGGTCGACTACCTGGCCGCGGCGATGATCACGGCCCAGACGGTGGAGATCGGCCAAATGGAGCAGCTTCTTGTCGACCGGCGGGCCAAGCGATGACAACACCGCGTCGAGGATCTCTCCTGGTAACGCGTGCCGTCGTCGTGGTGACCCTAACCGGGATCGCACTCTTGTCCGGCGCAACCGCGGCCTCGGCGCATACCGAGCTCGTCTCGTCATCGCCGACTGCCGGCGCCACCTTGGAGGTGGCCCCCCACGACGTCACGCTGACCTTCAACGAAGTAGTCGCCCCCGACCTTGCGGTCGTCACGCTCGCAATCGATGACGCTCGGCCCCAGTCCCTGACTGTGGAGGTCGGGGAGCCGACAAGCACGGTCGTCGCGACGATCCCTGGCCAGGCCGGCACTGCCGAGCCCGGCCAGATTGTGAGCTGGACCGTGTCCTACCGCGTCGCCTCGGACGACGGACACCCGGTGGAAGGGCAACTCACCTTCACGGCCCCAAGCCCCGACGCCGCACCGTCAGGCGGACCGGCCGTGTCCAGTGCGAACAGAGGGTCCCACCCCAACGCGTCTGGCAACGGAACCGACTGGTCGACGATCGTGCTTGCGGCGGTGACGGTCGGCGGAGTCGCGGTTCTCTGCGGTCTGGTGATCCGGGCGCGACGACGGGCAGAGCCTCAGTGAGGCGTTCTGTCGTTGCGATGGGCGCCGCCGCCGTTCCACCGCTGACGGCGATCGCGCTACTGACCGCTACCGGCGGATTCGCCGAGGCGATTCCCGGCCTGCCGACACCCGGTCGAGCCGTCAGTGTCGGATTGCCACTCATTCAGGCCAGTCGTGACCTCGCGGCAGCATTCACCGTTGGCGCACTTGTCCTCGTTGCCACCTGTCTTCCGCCGGATGACCCCACACAGGCCAAGCGGCTTACAGGTCACCGACGACATCTGGTGGACCTGGCCGGTACCTGCGCAGCATTGTGGGCTGGTCTCAGTCTGGCGCTCGCAGGCTTCACCTACGCCGACCTGGCAGGCGTGGGTCTGGGAGCACCGACTTTCGTCCGCGAAGCGACGTTCTTCACCACGTCCTACGAACTGGGTCGCTATCTCCTGACGAGCGCCGCGCTGGCATTGGTCGTCACAGTCGGGGCCCTCGTCGCGCGCCACATCCACACTGCCGGAGTCCTGTCCGTAGTCGCCCTGATCGGGTTGTGGCCACTGGCGCTGACGGCGCACGGCGCAGGAACGCTGCGGCATGACATTGCAGTCGACGTACAAGCCGCCCACCTGGTCGGCGTCTCGGTGTGGGTCGGGGGCCTGCTCGGAGTGTGGCTCGTCCATAGCCGTCTCGGCGAGGGTCTGCTGCCGACGGTGCGGCGCTACTCAGTTCTCGCTGGGTGCTGTTTCGTGCTGGTCAGCCTGTCGGGTGTCATTGCCGCGGCGCTACGACTCAACGACTGGTCGGCGTTGCGTTCGGACTACTCCTTGTTACTGGCCGTCAAGGTTGCGGCCCTCATCGTCCTTGGACTGTTCGGCCTCCTGCAGCGCCGGCGCAGCATCGTAGCCATGGCCGCATCGCGACCACATGCGTTGGCCAAGCTGATCGCCGTCGAGGCTGTCGTCATGCTCGGCGCCACGGGCGCGGCGGTCGCTCTCAACCGGACCGCTCCCCCGGCGCCGTCTGGCGGCCAGCCGATCCTGACAACTGCCGAGTCGATTCTCGGTTACCAGATGCCTGGTCCACTCGGCGTGGAGGAGTGGTTCACCGCCTGGCAGATCGACAGCTTCTGGCTACCGATCGCCGCGCTGTCCGTCGTCCTATATGTGGGCGGCGTCGTGCGGCTGCGACGACGGGGCGACGGGTGGCCCCGGTACCGCACCTTTAGTTGGCTGGTGGGCTGGATGCTTTTCATCTGGGCTACCAACGGCGCCCCCGGGGCCTACGGCCGAGTCCTGTTCAGCATGCACATGGTGCAGCACATGACCCTCGCGACGACGGTGCCGGTACTGCTGGTGCTCGGCGCCCCGGTGACGCTGGCACTACGCAGTCTTAAACGCCGCTCCGATGGGTCAATGGGCCCGCGGGAATGGTTGCTCGCCACGGTGCACGCACCGCTCATGCGATTGGTCGCCAACCCGATCGTCACCGGCATTCTCTTCGTCGGCAGCCTCGTCGTCTTCTACTACAGCTCGCTCCTCGGCCTGTCCCTCGAGACCCACACGGGTCACGTGCTGATGACGTTCCACTTCCTGGTCGTCGGCTACCTGTTCGCTGGGAGCCTGGTTGGTATCGACCCGGGACTGCGTCAACCGACCTACCCGTTGCGGGTGCTCATGGTGATGGTCACCTTCGGCTTCCACGCCTTGTTCTCGGTATCACTCATGGCCAGCAACCAGGTCCTCGCCGAGGATTGGTTCTACCAATTGCCCCGTGACTGGGGTCGGTCGCTGGGTGACGACCAGTACCTGGGCGCGTCGCTGGGCTGGGCGCTCGGTGACTACCCGCTCGCGCTGCTGGCTGGGGTGCTCGTGGTCCTCTGGGTCAGAGCCGATCGGCGTGAAAGCGCGCGGTTCGACCGGCAAGAGAGCCGCGATGGAGATGCTCAGCTGCGCAGCTACAACGCCTACTTGGGGCAACTCGCCGACGCCCGCACTGATCGGTCCAGCGATCAGCGCTCGGACGAGTCCTGACGCCGCTTGGTCGCTGCAGCGGCGAGCAGCGCCAGGGCAGCGAGCATGAGGCAGGCGTAGGACGGACCTCGGCCCAGCCTGACTGCGAGCGTCTGATGGGTGGCGAGTGGCACCGTCACCACCTTCGCGGTACTCACCCGTTGGGGCAGGCGGGCGATGATCGAGCCGTCGGGCGCGATGGCGCCTGACTGTCCATTGACCGAGGCCACGACGACCGACCGACCGGTCTCGATGGCTCTCGCCCGGCTGATGGCGAACTGTTGATCCAGCTGGTTCGTGCCGAGGAACATCGCGTTGCTGGTCTGGATCGTCAGCAGTTCAGCACCCGCTCGCACCTGGGGAGCCAGGACGTCGTCGTAGGCCACGTCGAAGCAGAGCGCGTCACCGACTCGCAGACCGGCGATGTCCAGCGGCTCGGATGATGAGCCGGGTTGCATCTCGCGGGTGATGGCATCGAGGCGCGGCGAGAAGCCAGCTAACAGACTCCTAAGTGGGATGTACTCCCCGAACGGAACAAGGTGTTGCTTGGTGTATCGCTGCGCCTGGGCACCGTCTGCGTCCCAGACCAGGCCCTGGCTGAAGGCCTCATCGGGATCGGGCGCGTCCGCAATTGCGCCGAGGAAGATGGGAACGCCGCTCACCGACCTCGCGTCGGTGAGTGCTTTAGCTGCCTGCTCGTCCGATGTCGGGTCCACAGCCGTGGCGTTCTCTGGCCACAGCACGAAGTCGACGCTTGGCGACCCCGCCGCGCGTCGATCAATGGCCAGTTGCCCGGTCAGATCCGCGTGCCTGTCGGTCACCTGGCGGTGGAAGCGCACCAGCTCCGTACCATCACCGGGAACGCCGCCCTGCACAATCGCGACGCGGGCAGTGCCCGTCGCCACGGCCGCGGGTGCCAGCCAGCCGATGAACCAGCTAGTCGCCACGAGGACCAGCACCGAGACAACCTGCCAGTTGCGTCGAGCAGCGCCTGCTGCCAGCAACGCACCGACGGCGCTCCCGACAAGTGCCACCACAAAGCCCGTACCTGTCACGCCGAGAAGGGCCAACAACCCGGACCAGGGCGAGCCAACCGCGGCATCACCTAGCCGGCCCCAAGGCAGCCCGCCCAGCGACCACTTCGACCGCACGACCTCGACGGCTATCCACATGACCGCGGCCCAGACGGGCCACCCGGGCAGACGTCGCACGGCGACAAGCGCGCAGCCGAGGATCGCGAACCAGACCGACACGACCGTCGTCACCAGCACCCAGGCTTCGCTTCCAATCGCATCGCCGAGCCACGCCAACAGTGGTCCGAAGAAGGCCAACCCGAAGACCCAACCGCGCAGCGCTGCTTGACGGTAGGTCGAACGGGCGACGGCAAAGACAAGCGCCGCGACTCCCAGGGGAGCGAAGTACGGCACGGCCACCGGATCGAACGCAGCGCCGAGGCAGAGCCCGCCGGCCAGCGCTACCGCAAGGGGCGGCATCGTCCGATCGGACGGGCGCGCTCGCTATTGGCCGCGCAGTGTCGAGCTCGCTTGCCCACGCTTTGCCTCCCAACAACGCCTCGATCAGCTCCAGGCCGAGCTGACCGAGCAGCGCCCTAGAATATCTACTATGCAGCATCGGAGTTGTGGTCGAGATCGAGGAAGGTGTTGAGGTGAAGGGGCTCGGAGAGCTTGAAGCAGCCGTCATGCAGCGACTCTGGGAGTGGGATCGCCCCGTACCGGTCCGGACTGTCCTCGAGGACTTGCAGCGAGAACGCGCACTCGCTTACACGACGGTGATGACCGTGCTCGACAACCTGCACACCAAGGGCTTCGTCCAGCGTCACAAGGACGGGCGGGCGTATGTCTACGAGCCCGCGTTCAGTCGGGAACAGCACGCCTCGGAGCTGCTCGGCGAGGTGCTCGCCCAGTCGAATGACCGGAGCGCGACCTTGCTGCACTTCGTCGGCCAACTCTCCCTTGACGAGGCCGCGACGTTGCGGGCGGCATTGAACGACCCGTCGGGCGCCGCCGGAACCGAGTCATCACCATGATCGCCGCGATCGCCCTCCTTGTTTTTGCCTCCCTCGCCGTGTCCGGCGCGTCGTTGCTTGCTAACGCAGACTGGCCGTCGCGCGCGCCGGCTTTGGCGATCTGGGCGTGGCAGTGTCTGAGCGGCGGCGCGGCACTGGCCCTCGTCTTCGCCGGCTTGGCTGTCGCGCTTCCTGAGACGCCGCTTCGCGCGGCGGTGGCCCGCGCGCTCGAGGCTTGTTCAGTCGCCTTGGCTCGCCACTACTCGACGCCTGGCGGTCTGCCAATCGCCGTCGCGGCACTCACCATCAGCTTGTTCATCGTCGTTCGCTTCGGCTACATGGTGACTCGCGATGCGTCGATGGCGTGCCGCGCGCGACGACGACAACTCGCGACCCTCGGGCTGGTCACCCAGGATCATCCGTCCGGCTTCAAGCTGCTGCCAAACGACCTGCCGATGGTCTTTTGCGTCCCCGGTCGCCGACCAACCGTCGTGGTGACGCGTGGAGCGATCGAGCAGCTCACGACTCAGCAGCTCGACCTGGTGCTGGCACACGAGCGCCAGCACCTGCACGCCCGGCACGACCTGGCACTGACACTTGCAGGCGCACTTGCCCGTACGTTTGGGAACCGTGGGTTGTTCCAGCAGGCCGCTCAACAGATCGCCCAGCTTGCCGAGATGCAAGCTGACGACACGGCGCACCGAGTTGGTGACCGGCGTGAGCTAGCCGAAGCGCTCCTGCGCCTGTCGCCAAGCGGCCGCGACCTCAATGCGGGCGCGACCGCTGCCACCGCGGTCGCCCGGGTGCGGCGCCTGGCAATGCCAGCGGCGCCCCTTATCGCGACCGAGCGTTACACCGCGGCCGTCCTCGGTGCCGCACTGCTGGGAGCGCCGTTCGGCCTGGCCCTCGCCCCGGCAGTCGAGGCCGCCATCCATGACTGCTGCCCGGTGGTGACGGCCGAGCCGGTGTTTCCCGGTCAGACCGCTGTCAGCCCGCCAATGCACCCCGCCAGCCGGACCGACCTTCTCGACATACAGCGCCCGTCTCGGCTGTAGACCCTGCCGGACGGCACCCAGCCCTCTCTACTATGTTCAGTAGTAGAAGGAGGGCTCGATGAGTCAGCAAGACCCGCAACCCGAGGCATCCCCGACTCGAAGCCGCTGGCTGATTGTCGCGATGGTGGCGCTGCCCGTACTCCTGGCTGCAGGACTGTTTGGTGTCGCCCACTCGTGGACGCCGACTGCTGGCCGAAGTGATGGCCCTTCGACGCCTGCCGGATTGACGCTCTTCGAGCCATCCGAGCGGCAGCCGATCCCGCCCATCGGGGGCGCTGACCTCGAAGGTAAGCCGCTCAACACTGACAAGTACGCCGGGAAGATCCTCGTCTTCAATCTGTGGGGCTCCTGGTGCGCACCATGCCGAGCGGAAGCACCGGCGCTCGCCGAGGTAGCAACTGCCACCCGCCGACAAGGCGTCCAGTTCATTGGAATCAACACGCGCGACAATGAGAGCGGCGCTCAAGCGTTCGTCAGCGACTACGCAATCCCGTACCCGAGCTTCTTCGATCGAGACGGCCGTGTCATTCTCCACTTCCAAGGCATCGCGCCGCTCCGCGCTGTTCCGAGCACGATCTTTGTCGATGCGAACGGATCGGTGGCGGCCGTCGCAATCGGCGAGATCGGAAAGAGCACGCTGCAGGGCGTGATTGACGATCTCATAGCGGAGCGCAACGGCGAGTCCAGGCCCTAATGTCGCATGGAGGCACGCGGGCCGCATTCCAATCGGTGGCGGGGAAGTTCCACGGGGAGGGATCTCCCCCGGCACCGACGATGCATGCCCAGACTACTATGTTTCATAGTAGATACCAGGAATCAGAGTCCGAAGAGTAGGTACAAGCCAGCAAAGGTGTACAGCGTCATGGCGGCCAGTAGCGGCAACTGGCCCGTGACCTGGTGTTGACGTGGCAGGACGCTGAGCGCACGGTCGTGAGCCGCGATCACGCCGAGGACATGTCCCGTAACGATCGACGCGACCTTGATGCTCGCCAGCATCGAGGGGTGGAGAGACAGCCAGAAGTTAGGCTGCCAGCCCGCCGTACCGAACAGATTGGCGCCGTTCCCCAGGGGGTCGCTGATCTGAGCCAGCGTCTGCTGTCCGACCTCGACGAAGAAGGTCAGGTAGTGGGCGATCATGTAGCCGACCACAATCGGCACGAGTGAGTGGGCGAACGTCGCGGGCAGGTCTCGCCTGCGCATGGTCGTGTCGACGCCGGTGGCCATCGTGGCCACGACGAAGGTGACGCCCACGATGCTGCACGCACCGACCAGCAGTGTTGTGTTGATGAGCGTGATGTCAGCAGTGGTGGACTGGCTGAACTGCACCCAGGACCTCGAGGAGCGAAAGCTGTCGAAGGCAGTGCTCCCGAGCAGGACTGCGACGACAGCCACCAGACCCACACGGGCTGAGATCTCGGCGAGGTTGCGCATCGGAGCGCGGATGACGAGGGCGCCGTCGGGGCGGCGGCCGAAGATCGAGAGATGACCGACCAGCGTTGAGTAGACCTCGAACGGATCAGCTCGCTCGAACCACGTCGACCCGAACACCGCGCCACCCACCAACATGATCGCGAAGTAGATGGCGAACCACAGCCTGACTGGCCCGAGGTAGGTCGAGTCGGGAGAAACCAGTTCCAGCCACACGAAAGCCAGCAAGCCAGCGGCGGCCGGCCAAGTCCCCAACCAGGTTGGGTAGACCCGCAAGCCGACAGCCGGGTCGCCACGCAACGCTTTCATCATCAGCAGGTGGATGGTGCGCGCGGGCGACACCGCCTTGAAGAACAGACCAAACAGGAGCGACGTCGGGACGATCCCGACCCACAGCCAGACGTAGACGACCCCAAAGGTCGGGTTGGTGACAAGGTCTTGACCGGCGACCGCGGCAACGGCGACGAACCCGAAGAACACCAGGCCGGCGGATCGCAGTGCGGCGGCCAGGGTGACGCCGTCGAGAAAGCGCGCCACCCGGACGGGAACGGTTCGACCCACTCGCGGATTGGTGAACCGCGGCTCACGCCAGGCAAACAGCAAGATGACAAACGACAAGGCGAGTGCCGCGGTGCCACCGAGGACGGCGAACGAGGCTGGGATCGGGAGGTCGCTCCCGCCCCCTAGCCCGTGCGCGACGTTCACCTACTGAACCTCAACCTGAGCCACAACCGCGCTCGTGTCGTGCTCTTCAATCTCGACGATGCCGGGGATCTTGATGACGAGCTCGGAGGTCGACGTTCCACTCTTGAAGTCGATGAACTGCTGGGGCTTGGAGTGCACGTGCAGCTGACCAGCACGGTCGGATTCCACCCGGACCAGCAGCGTCTCGCCGGCATCGACCTGGATGCGTTCGGCATTGGGCGACACCGAGTCGCCCTTGACTGTCACATCCAGGGTGGGTCCCGATTCAGATCCCGGGGCGGACGTCGGAGGCGTCGCCGGTGTGGCGGCGGAATCAGATGAGGCCCCAGACGTCGGAGCGGACTCGGGCGGAGATGAAGTCGGCTCCTCGCTGCCTGAGCACGCCGTAAGAGCCAATGCGGCCAGGATGCCGATGGTGATCGATTTGACCTTGTAACTGCGCACGAGTGGTGTCCGCCCTGTCTGGTGAGACGCGCCCGCCGCGAGCGCCAACATAGAACCGTTTCGGACCGAGGATGTTTGGGAGTGCTCCATCGCTCTTGCTCTTGGCGTCTCTCGATGCAACTTTCCCGACGGCCACGGGCGCGGTAGGCCGTGTCAATCTACTATACAACCTAGTAGAGATGAGTTCCAGCAACCCCGATCGAGAGGTGGGCCGGCGCCATGACCGAGACGGTCGTCCTATTTTCCACCGCCCGTAACTCTCGAACTTCGCGCGGAGTCTGTACACCTTCGGAGGCCTCTACCTGCTATTTGGCCTCTGACAAACCCTGACCGGAGCCTCGGCCGGCCCACACTGGGGGCCGTGGATGCGTAGCGGGGTCACGCACCCGCGAGCGATTGACCGAGGCGATCCGAACGCGGATGTAGCAGCGTCGCACGCCGCGGTGACGCTGCTACCTGTGGTCGAAGGGGAAGACCCACCGGAACGGGGACAGCCCAGGTCTGCGACACCAGCACGGCGCAGAACAGCCGCACCGGGTCACACCGGTTACCTCGAGGATCTTGCTCAACAGCGCGGCCAGCAGGTAGACCCCCAGGAGCATCCCGGCAACGCGTCTCATCTGAGCACTGTAGGCGCCGGTTCGCAGCCAAACCGACGCCGTCCTCCACAACTCACTTCAGGGCTCACCTGGAACCTCGCCGGTTGGGTAGGAAGCGCGGCCAGAGCGCGCCGGCGTCTCAAGGAACCACCCATTGACGGGCTTGATCGTTGTCTACTATCTGGCTTAGTAATAGCCTGAGGTGGCACCGGAGGTGGCGGGGTGAGCCCTTCCCCGTGGCTCCCCCGCCACCGACCCATTGAGACGGACCAGTCGCGACGACCATACGAAGGCCACGGTGACCACACAGGTCGAGCCCGACCCGGAAGCGGACGCCCCAGCCGCGGCACAACGGTCGCGAGCTGCGCACGGCTGGGGCTGGTGTCGGTGGATCTGGCGCTCGCTGACCTCCATGCGCACTGCGGTCATCCTGCTCGCCCTGCTGGCAGTTGCCGCGATTCCAGGCTCGGTCCTACCGCAGCGCAACGTCGCCACCGACCCGATGTCGGTCGTGGTCTTCGCCGGGGACCATCCGACGCTGTATCCCTGGCTCGACCGGCTGGGAATGTTCGACGTCTACGCATCTCCCTGGTTCGCTGCCATCTACCTGCTGCTGCTGGTTTCCATGACGGGATGCGTCCTGCCGCGCTGTCTGCGGCTCTGGCGAGCCGTCCGGACCCCACCTCCGCCCGCGCCGCGCACCCTCGGAAGATTCGAGGGCTACCGCTCCTGGGAGTCCGACCGTGACCCGGACGCCCTGCTCGCCGACGCCCGGACGGTCCTGCGCAAGCATCGTTTCCGGGTCGTCTCCACTCCCGTCGAAGTACGGGCCGAGCGGGGATACCTCCGCGAGGTCGGCAACCTGCTGTTCCACCTGTCGCTGCTCGTCCTCCTCTTCGGAGTGGCAGCGGGACGGCTCCTCGGCTTCGAGGGCCGGGTCGCTCTGGCCGAGGGCTCGTCCTTCACCAATGTGCGCGCGGAGTACGACGTCTTCACGCCGTCCGTCTGGACCGACAGCGACAACCTCGAGCCGTTCTCGATGACGCTCGACGACTTCGAGGTGGAGTACGAGATGGAGGGCTCCAAGAGCGGGGAGCCCCGACTCTTCGCCGCGGACGTGTCATACGCGACCGGTTTGGACGGCGCACCGCGTCAGGTCGAGGTCCGCCCGAACAACCCGCTGGACGTCAACGAGACCAAGATGTTCCTGACCGGCCACGGGTATGCGCCGCGGGTGACGGTCCGAGACGGCACGGGGTCCGTCGTCTTCGCCGGTCCGGTCATCTTCCTCCCGAACGACGCGACGTACGCCTCCGACGGAGTGGTCAAGGCACCTGATGCCCAGCCCACCCAGCTCGGGTTCGAGGGGTTCTTCCTCCCGACGTCCGCCGTCGACGAGCGAGGTCCGTACTCCGCCTTTCCGGATGCCCTCGACCCCCAGCTGGTCCTGACCGCCTACACAGGCGACCTGGGACTGGGCAGCGGCCAACACAGTCCGTGTTCACCCTGGACAAGTCCGCCCTGACTCAGGTGCGCGAGGCGGGGGACGAGCCGTACACACGCGCACTGTCGGTCGGCGAGACCATGACCCTCCCCGACGGACAGGGCAGCCTGACCTTCGACGGGGTGTCCCGGTTCGCCAACTTCCAGGTCGCGTACGACCCCGGCAAGGAGCTCTCCCTCTTAGCCGCCGTCATGCTGCTGGTCGGGCTCACCACCTCACTCTGCGTGCGCCGTCGGCGTACCTGGGTCCGCGTCACCCGCCTCGACGAGACAGGTCCGGGCGGCCTCTCGACCGTGGAGATCGCCGGACTGTCGCTGACCCGGCGCACACCCCCAACACCGAAACGGACGCTCTTCGGGTAGCGCTCGGCGACCCGGCCCTTAACCCGACTCCGACCGCAAAGGACGTCACGTGACCCTGTCCACCCAGGCCATGGCGCAACTGTCGAACAACCTCGTTTACTCCGCCATCGCGGTCTACGCCATCGCAATGCTGGCCTACGCGGCCGAGGCGGCCGGGCGGACCGCCACGACCACCGGCCCGTCGGAGACGCGCGGAACTGGCAAGTGGTTCCGCCTCGGGGCGGTCGGCACCTCCCTGACGGTGCTGGCGTTCGCGCTCAACAGCGGCGGCGTGCTGGCGCGCGGGCTGGCGGCGCAGCGCGCTCCCTGGGGCAACATGTACGAGTTCGCGATCGTCGGCGCCGTGGCCGCCGGTGGCGCCTACCTCGCGCTGCTCTACCTGCGCCCCGTGCGTGACGTCGGCGTGTGGATCGTCGCGATCGTCCTGCTCGCCCTCGGACTCGCCGTGACCGTCCTCTACACGCCGGTCGACGCCCTCGTTCCAGTCCTCAACAGCTACTGGCTGGTGATCCACGTCGCCGCGGCGATCACCGCCGGAGGCGTGTTCTCGGTCGGCGCCGTCGCGACCGGACTGTTCCTGCTCAAGTCGAGGAGCGAGAAGCGCGCCGCCAGGTCCGGCAACCCACCCGGGCGGCGCTATGCCGCCAGCCTGCCCGCGAGCAGCACCTGGGAGCAGGTCGCCCACACGGCGCACATGTTCGCCTTCCCCATCTGGACCTTCGCCGTGATCGCCGGCGCGATCTGGGCGGAGAATTCATGGGGCCGCTAATGGGGCTGGGATCCGAAGGAGACCTGGGCGTTCATCACCTGGGTCTTCTATGCCGCCTACCTCCACGCCCAGGCCACAGCCGGCTGGCGAGGGGTCAAGGCATCGTGGTTCGCCGTGGCCGGCTACCTGGCGTTCCTGTTCAACTTCTTCGGAGTGAACATGTGGATCACCGGCCTGCACTCGTACGCCGGGGTCTGATCCCGCGCGGGATCTACCAGTTCAGCTCGTCGCAGGCACGGGTCGCCAGCTCCTCGACCTGCAAGGTCGCGTGCGCCACGCCGTGGTTCGTCCGCAGGACCACCTGAGCACTCTGGAGCGTTCCCCGGGCGTCGGCGCCCGCGACGAGGACCAGGTGCGCGGTGGCGACGTTCATCCCCGAGGTCAGGGTCCAGGCGTGAAGGTCGTGCACGTCGGCGACCCCGTCGACGGCGGCGAGGTCGGCGGCGACGACGTCGATGTCCATACCGTTGGGCACGTGCTGTCCGAGGACGGCCAGGACCTCACGGCCGAGCACGACGGCCCGGACGGCGACGAAGCCGCCGATCAGCAGCGCCACGACGGTGTCCCAGATGGAGTCTCCGGTGAGGAGGATGAGGCCACCGGCGATCAGCACCCCCACGCTGCCCATCATGTCGGCGACGACCTCGAAGTAGGCACCCTTTACGTTGAGGGACTCACTGGCTCCGGCGCGGAGCAGGAAAATGCACACGACGTTGATCACGAGACCGAGCAGCCCGACGAGGAGCATCGGGCCGGTGGCGACGTCGACGGACTCACCGATCCGGCCGAGTGCCTCTACGACCACGTAGACGGCGACTCCGAGCATGATCAGGACCGTCAGTCCGGAGGCGAACACCTCGGCGCGGTATGACCCGTAGGTCCGGCGCCCGGTGCTGTCGGGCCTGGTGGCGATCTTCGTGGCCACGAGCGCGGCGCCCAGGGCGACGACGTCCGCCGCCATGTGGCCCGCGTCTGAGATGAGGGCCAGCGAACCGCTGAGGAGTCCGACGACCAGCTCCACCACGAAGAAGACTGCGACCAGACCGAAGGCGATGGTCAGGCGCAGGCGGTACCTTCCGCCGGCGTGACCTCCCGCGGGGGCGTGACCGTGACCCGCACCCATGACGTCAGCCTCCTCGAGCCCGAAGGCACCTTGTGTGAGGGACGGCGTACACGTCCCTGGTTTCAGGTTAGCGACGAGCCAGAGCAGCCCCACCACCCCCATCTACGATACGGGATAGTAGATTGCGGGATCGCCCACCCCGTTGTCTTTCCGGAGTTCTTCTTGTCCGTACGTTCGACCCGCCACGCCCGTCGACCCGGGCTGTTGTGGCGCGTATCCGCCCTGCTGTTGGCCGCGGGATCAGTCCTGATGGCCGCCGCGCCCGCCGATGCGCATGCCGAGCTCATCGCGACCTCACCGGCCTCCGGCTCCATCCACGCGGTGCCTCCCACCGAGTTCACGCTCACCTTCAACGAGCCCGTGGGAGCAGAGTTCACCAGCATGGCTCTGTCGGTCGGCGGTCGTCGCGTCGAGACATTGCCGGTGCGGCAGGGCGCCACCAGCACATCGGTGACCGCGGACCTGAGCGCTGAGGCCTCCGCCAGGCCCGATGGGTCGCCGACCCTCTGGCGTGTGGACTACCGGGTCACCTCGGATGACGGGCATCCGATCCAGGGTCTCGTCAAGTTCGTCGTGGACCCCCGGAGCTCCGTCGAAGGGCGCGGAGTCCTCGGCTCCGGGGGTCGGGACGCACCCGAGCTCTGATGTAGCAGCACCAGGGCGGTCGAGCTCGCGCCTGACGTCCGCAGTCTTTGTCGTGACCGGCCTCGCAGTGGTCGCTACAACAGCGGTCGTTCGGCGGAGGCGGCGCGAGACGGGTGAGATCGGCGACTCGTGAGTCGCCTCGTTGCCGTCGTCGTCGCCCTGGTCGCCCCGGTGGTCGCCATGACGCTCCTGACGGTGACCGGTGGGTTGGCAGCCCAGGCAGTCCCCGGGCTGTCGGACCCAGGAGCGTTCACCCGGTACGGACTCCCCGCGGCGCAGGCACTCCGGGACCTGGGCGCAGCCGTCACGGTAGGAGCCTGGTGCTCGCCGCGTGCTGCATCCCTCCACGAGAGCCCGAGGGCCGCAACCGGGTGGAGGGGGCACGCCGGGTCGCCCTCGATCTGGCCGTAGTCTCTGCGGGGATCTGGCTCTGGAGCGGCCTCGCGCTCCTCGGTTTCACGTTCTCGGAGGCCAGTGGCGACAGTCTTGCCACGGAGGACTCATTGTCCGCGATCGTCTACTTCGCCGAGAACTTCGAGCTGGGCCGCTACCTGACCATCAGCTCGGCCATCGCCGCCTTCGTCTCGGTCGGCTGCCTGATCGCGCGCCGGACGGTCTCCATGGGTCTCCTGGCCGTGGTGGCCCTCCTCGGCCTGTGGCCGATGGCGCTGACCGGGCACGCGGCCGGCACGCTCGAGCACGACAACGCGGTCAACCTGCAGGCCATGCACCTGCTCGGGGTCAGCGTGTGGGCGGGCGGTCTGATCGCACTGCTGGTCACTCGACGCCGCTTGGGGGACTCGCTGGTCCCCACCGTGCGGCGGTACTCGACCCTGGCGGGATGCAGCCTGGTGCTGGTCGCGGTGTCGGGCGCGCTGGGAGCACTCCTGCGCGTGCCCGAGTTGTCGGACCTCGGCTCCTCGTACGGAGCTCTGCTGGCCCTGAAGGTGGGCGCCTTCGCCGTCCTGTGTGGACTCGCGTGGTGGCAGCGACGCCGCCTGATCGGTCGGCTTGCCGCCGGACACCGTCGAGCATTCCTGTGGATCGGGCTGCTCGAGGTCGTGGTACTCACCGCGGCGACCGGGACCGGCGTTGCCCTGAGCCGGACCGCTCCTCCGCCGCCACCCGGTGCCGGGACACCGCTGTCGGCAGCCCAGTCCCTGCTCGGCCACGACCTGCCCCCCGCGCTCGGCGCGGCCGAATGGTTCACCCAGTGGCGTCCGGACATCTTCTGGCTCCCCATCGTGCTCGGCGGCCTCGCCTGGTACCTCGTCGCGGTCTCGAAGCTCCGCGCCCGTGGTGACACCTGGCCGGTGTCGCGCACCATCGCCTGGGTGGTCGGCTCCGTGTTGCTGGTCTGGGCGACCAGCGGCTCGCCCGGCGCGTACGGCCGTGTCCTGTTCAGCATGCACATGGTGGCGCACATGACGATCGCGACAGCGGTGCCGGTCTTCCTCGCCCTGGGCGCCCCGGTGACGCTCGCCCTGCGCACCCTGAACCGGCGCACCGACGGCTCGATGGGCCCCCGGGAGTGGCTGCAACGAGTGATCCACTCCTGGCCGGCCGCCATCCTTGGGAACCCCATCGTCGCGGGGACCCTGTTCATCGTGAGTCTGGCGGCGTTCTACTACTCGTCGCTGTTCGAGCTCTCGTTGCGCACCCACACCGCCCACATCCTGATGGTCGGTCACTTCCGTGCTGGCCGGGTACCTGCTGGCCAACTGCCTGGTCGGCATCGACCCGGGTCCCCGGCGACCTCCGTACCCCCCCCCCGAGCTCTGCTGTTGATGATCACCTTCGGCTTCCACGCCCTGTTCTCGGTGTCGCTGATGGCCAGCAACAAGGTCCTCGCCGAGAGCTCGTTTCGGGGCGCTCGGTCGCGAATGGGGCGAGTCGTTGATCAGCGACCAGTACCGCGGCGCGTCGCTGGGCTGGGCATTGGGCGACCTGCCGCTAGCCATCCTCGCGGGCGCGCTGATCCTGGCCTGGGTCCAGGCCGACCGACGAGAACGGCGGCGGTTCGACCGGAAGGCGGACCGCGACGGGGACAGCGACCTGAACTCGTACAACGACTACCTCAGCCGCTTGGCTGCGGCCTCGGCCAGCGACCAGTCCCGTCCAGAGGAGCGTCCATGTCAGCTGGACACGCCGGCGGACGACCCGACCTCGCGCCGGTAGCCGACTGGCGTTCGACCCCTGGCGGTCTTCCGGAAGGCGAGGGCGAGCGCTCCCAGCGTCACCGCCCACAGGGCATACCGCTCGGCGCTGGCCAACCGGACGGCCGGGGTCAGCCCGCCGCGAAGTGGCACCTCCTCGACCAGGACCTCGGCCCCCTTGACGGAAGCACGGGCCACGACCTGGCCGTCCGCAGCGATGACGCCGGACACCCCGTTGACCGACGCCACCACGATGCTGCGCCCCGTCTCCAGTGCCCGGGCTCTGGTGATGGCGAACTGCTGCTCGAGCTGGGAGGTGCCGATGAAGCTCGCGTTGCTGGTCTGCACGACGACCACACGAGCACCCGACGCCACCTGCGGCCCGACGACGTCGTCGTAGGCGATGTCGAAGCAGATCGCGTCGGCCACCTCGACGCCACCGATGAGCAGTGGCCGGCTGCCCTCCCCCGCTAGCATGTCCCGGGGCACCTGGTCGAGCCGCCCCGTCAGCCCGCCCAGCACAGACCGGAACGGGATGTACTCGCCGAACGGCACCGGATGGTGCTTCGTGTACCGCTCCTTGGCCGGCCCCCGGGCCGACCACACCACGCCCTGGTTCAGGACGTTGTCCGGGTCCGGGGCATCGACCATCGCCCCCACCAGGACCGGCGCCCCGACGGCCTCCACGGCGGCCGATACCCCGGCGTTCGCCACCGGGTCGCGGAAGGGGTCGACCGCGGTCGAGTTCTCCGGCCAGACGACTAGGTCCGGGCGCCGCGCCAGGCCGAGACTGACTCGCCGCCCGAGAGCCTGGGTCAGCTCGACGTGGTTATCCGTCACCTGCCGATGGTTCGCGGCCACCTCGTTGCCGCGCCCGGGAACACCGCCCTGCACGACGGCCACCGTCATCGAGCCAGAGCTCGTCGTGCCGTACGGAACAAGCGCTGGCACCAGAGTCACTCCGACGACGCCCCCGAGCACGGCCAGCCGCCCCGGTGCCAGCTGCGGGAGGTACTCGAGGGACCACACCGCGACCGCCGCGAGCAGCACGAGGAGGAACGTCGTACCGGTGACACCGATGTAAGGCAGCGTCGCCGCCCACGGGGAGTCGACCACGCTGAAGCCCAGACGGCCCCAGGGGAAGCCGCCGAACGGCCACAACCCGCGGAGCAGCTCGACGCTAGTCCACAGCGCCGCCACCCACACCGGCCACCCGGGGAGGCGGGACACGATCCGCATGGCGGCGCCGAGCAGAGCAAACCAGCCGGCCTCGATCAGGAACAGGGCGATCCAGGCGTCGGTGCCGATGGAAGGGCCCAGCCACCGCAGGAGCAGACCCATCAAGCCGACACCGAAGACGAACCCGATACCTGCGCCGGCCAGGAGGGACCGCCCCGAGAGACACGAGATGAAGACGGCGACCGCGCCCGGAGCGAGGTACGGCAGCGCGACCGGTTCGAATGCCCCGGCCAACCCTGCGCCGGCGAGGAGCGCGACGAGCAGGCGAGCAGGTATCACAGCGGGCTCTGCCAGCCGACGACGAGCGACTGCACGGCCGCCAGCGTCGTCGACCAGATGCCCGTCAGCTGCATGACGCCGATCACGACCAGGAGAAGCCCGCCAGCTCGTGTGACTGCGCGTGCGTGCGTGCGCATCCAGCTGAAGGTCCGGGTTGCCCGGCCGACCGTCGCGGCCGCGACCAGGAACGGGATTCCGAGGCCGAGGCTGTAGGCGAAGGTGAGCAGTGCCCCCCGTTCCGCTGTGGCGGTAGTCGTCGACAGGGTGAGCACGGCTGCCAGCGTGGGGCCGATGCACGGCGTCCAGCCGATGGCGAACAGGCCGCCCAGGATCGGCGCTCCCGTGAGGCCCACCCGGGGCTGAAGGCTCGGCTTCACGGTGCGGTTCATCCCAGGAACCCGCGCAAAGACCCCCGCGAACATCAGCCCCATGAGGATGGTCACCACGCCGGACACTCGGACCAGGTCATCCTGGTGGCGGACGAGGGTCTGCCCGAGGGTGCCGAAGAGCGCCCCGTAGCTGGTGAACACGACCGCGAAGCCCAGCACGAAGAGCGCGGCACCGATCAGCGTCCGCGACCTCGCCAGGGTGCGAACCTGGATGCGTGGTGTAGCGAGCACCGTCGAGCCCGACTGCACCCGGCCGGCACGCGTCGCCTCGCTCCGCGAGTCCACCCCGGCGACGCCCGTGACATACGCCAGGTAGACCGGGACCAAGGGCAGCACGCACGGGGAGAAGAACGAGATCAGCCCCGCGGCAATGGCGAACGAGAGCGCGACGACGATGGGTCCACTCAGCACCATGTCCTGCGCGCTGCCGGCAATGGCGACGGGGTGCATGTTGACCTCAGTAGAATCGGCTCGAAGACTTACTATCGACCATAGTAAACGGGGGAACCGGAGCCGTCGGCTCCAGGGAAGGGTGCGACGTGAGGCAGTTGGGTCAGCTCGAGGCAACGGTGATGCAACGCCTCTGGGACTGGGACCGTCCGGTGGCGGTGCGAGATGTGCTCGAGGATCTGCAGAAGAGTCGTGCCATCGCGTACACGACCGTGATGACCGTGCTGGACAACCTGCACAACAAGGGATTCGTTCGCCGCGAGAAGGACGGGCGCGCCTACCTGTACGCGGCCACCCTGACCCGCGAAGCTCACACCGCCAGACTGCTTGAGCAGGTCCTCTCCGAGAGCCCGGACCGGGGCGCCGCACTCCTGCACTTCGTGGGGCACATGTCGGAGGACGAGGTCGCGGACCTGCGCTCGGCTCTGGCCAGCATCGACGCCCCCGAGGCCCGCAAGTGACTGCGCCGTTGGTCCTGCTGGCGTTCGCCGCGGTGGCGGCCGTGGCGGGCAGCCGCCTGCTTGCTCGAAGTTCCTGGGTGCAGCGCTCGCCTCCGTGGGGCATCTGGGCCTGGCAGGCGCTCACCGCCGCAGTAGCGCTCGCCATCGTCATGGCCGGGGTCACGGTCGCCCTGCCCGCGTTGCCGGTCAGGACGCACGTAGCGGATCTCTTCGGGACTACGTCGTTCTATGTCGCCCAGCACTACACGACTCCGGCCGGGGCCGCGCTCGCGGCCGCGTCTGCCGTGCTCACCGCTGTCCTGCTGGTGAGCGTCGCCGCCCAGATCGCCGTTCACCTGCACCGGTCCGCGCGTCAACGCAGGAGCCAGGTCGAGGCACTCGTCATGGTGGGCGTGCAGCATCCCGATGGCTTCGTCGTCGTGGATCACCAGGCACCGGTGGTCTACTGCCTTCCCGGTCGCCGGAGTCAGGTCGTGGTGAGCAGCGCGGCGCTCGAGCTCCTGACTCCTCGTGAGCTGCGTCTGGTCCTCGCCCACGAAGACACGCATCTGCGCGCCCGGCACGATCTCGCCCTTTCCATGGCTGCCGCACTGGAGAAGGCGTTCCTCGGACTTCGGGTCTTCAGCCGTGCCCACGAGCAGATCGCCACGTTGGTCGAGATGCAGGCCGACGACTCTGCTCAGGCATCTGTAGATCGCCGCGCCCTTGCCCGAGCTCTCGTCACGCTCTGTTCCGGCGCCTCGCCGGGGCCGGCACTGGCAGCCGGGGAGACCGCGGCGCTGGCGCGGGTCAGGCGCCTGACGGCGTCGTCAGCGTCGCCCCTGCGCCCGCGCCAAGGGGCACTCGTCGGCGCCACGACTGCCGTCCTCCTGTCCACGCCGCTGGTGCTCGCCCTGGCTCCCGCGCTGGAGGCGACGGTGACCAACTGCTGGTCGGCGACCCACAGCGCGTGAGCTGAGACTCACCGGGCGACGGTGGGCCATGGGTTGGTCGTGCAGCCGTCGAGCCCATAGGTCTGCTGCAGCATGACCGGCGCCGGCTCCCCGCAGTCGGGCACGAGACGTGCCCGTTGCCGAGAGCGTGACCCACTTCGTGGTTGATGACATAGCGGCGGTAGCCGCGGCGATCACCGCGGTAGTCCGGCGTGCCGTAGGCCCAGCGGAGAGCGTTGATCCGACCAGTTCGCCATTGCGGCAGGAGACTCGTCCCAGAGTCTCGAGAGGGGCACAGAGGTTGTCCGTCGTGCCGGGGGTGGCAATCAGAATGCGCAGGTCCGCGGGTGATGGGCCGCGAACGAACCCTCGACCCGTCACCGTCACCCATCCCGTTCGTCGCCGAGGACCGCGTCGACAGAGCGCGCCGTAGCCTCGGGATCGAAACCGAGCCCTTCTTCGACCTCGACCGTGTAGGTCATCGCATTGCTGTCTCCCGCTGGCTCCAGGACTCCACCAGCGACACGGAAGTCGCCGCTCCCGGCATCGGGGACCCGTGCTTCACGGGGTGGCGTTCTGTCGCCAGCTCGAGCATCCCGCGACGCAACATCACCCGCGAACGTCCGGTTCGGCGACAGATCCACTGTCGAGAGCCCGGCCGCCGAGGGCGTGCCGGCGCCAGGCGCGTCCAGCACTGGAGTGACAACACCTGTTCGCGACTCAACCTTGCGCGACTCGGGACTGGTCAGGAGAGCCGTCCCGATACCAACAGCGGTGGCCGTTGCGACGATCCCGGCCCACCGCGCTGTCCGCCGTGGGCTTGCACGGTGACGAGCTGCCTCACGCACCGGGCGAGCCGCCGGCGAGCACCTCGTCGACAATCCCTCGCAGCGTCGAGTACGACGTTGGCCCGACAATGCGACCAGCGATTCGACCAGATGGGTCGACCACCAGGGTGGTCGGCACCGCGGCGACACCCAGCGAGCTGCCGAACGCCAACAGCGCGTTCGCCCCATCCTCCGACGTCAGGCTCGGGTAGGGCACCTTGTTGCTTCGCTCGAAAGCGAGCGCAGCCTCGGGACTGTCGCGAACATTGATCCCGACGAACGCGACCTCGGGATCAGTCTCCCGTGCCACCTGCCTCAGGGCAGGGGTCTCCGTCCTGCACGGGGCGCACCACGAACCCCACACGTTGTAGACGACGACCTTCCCCGCGTTGTCACGACTGTCGAACGGCTGCCCGTCGAGCAGGGTGCCCGCGAACGGCTCGACCGGAACGCGGTCGTCCTCGGTGAACACCTGGATCACCGCGTCACCGCTGCCTTGCGGCCCACCCGCTGCCTCAGTCGAGGCACCCCCGACCACCCAGACACCGATCGCCGCGATGGCCACGACGACGGCAATGGCGACGACCTTCTGGGTGCTCGTCCAGGCGGTCCTACCGTCGGCATCAGAGAACGGAGTCATCGACCTGCTCCTCTCGGGCGCCGGTGAGATCGACGCGGGCGGCCAGCACTAGGTGTTCTGACCGCTGAGGTTAGGTACGAGGTCGGCTGGTGAGAGGCCGCCGAGTGCGGTGTGGCCGCGGTGGTGATTGTAGGTGTGCAGCCACTGTTCGAAGCAGGCTGCGCGCTCGTCCTCGGTGCGGTAGGGGCGGGCGTAGGCCCATTCCTCGAGCATGGTGCGGTTGAGGCGTTCGATGCTCCTATGTTCGTCA
>NZ_BDJE01000023.1 GCF_002117935.1 Nocardioides sp. PD653-B2
AGCTCGCCCTCCCACACCGCGGCGGGACCGATCGAGTCGACCGAGTGCATGGCGGCCCACTGGGCGGCCAGCTGGAACTGCTCGGACTCGGCCTGATCGGCGACCGCTCGACGTTCGCGGGCGGCAACCAGCACCGCGGTCGCGGTGTCGAGTTCGGTGGTGGCTGCCATGGTTCAATCAAGCACCCGCCACCGACAGTCAGACCCCCAAAACCCGGTTGTCCACAGGGTCCTGACGATCTCGAAAGTAAAATCTTTCGACGGTGACCACCACGGTCGACCCCAGCGGACCCGCAAGCCAGACGACGGCTGGAAATCGCCGCCTCAACCGAAGCGGACGGCGACCACACCACTCTGTAAATCAGCCGAGGCGGACCGCAGGCCGAGGGCAAGGAGGCGGGTCGGCTGCGGGGGTTTCGAGACAGGCGCTGCGCGCCTTCCTCAACCACCGGGGGCGACAGGACTTCGTCCTTCCTCGACCACCATCAGGTCACAGCCAGCGCAGCCAGCGGCCGTGGCCGTGCGTCCACCCGACCGCCCGGCCGTCGATGCCGAGCACGAAGCCCCGGTGGTCGGTCGCGTCCGGACCGGTGGCGGTGACCGCGGGCAGCACGCGCGGGCTCTCGTTGCTCACCCAGTGGCATCGCCCGCCGGCGACCAGCTCCGTCATCAGGTCGTGGAAGCGCGCCCGCCGCTGCTCGGGCAGGTAGGCGATCACGGCGCTGTGGAACACCACGACCGGGCCGTGCCGCCCGGCCTCGTCGACCAGGGCCGGGAGCTGCTCGACGAGGTCGCCCTGCAGCAGGTACGGCGGGTCGCGGCGGGCGACGTCGATCGCGCGCAGCAGCCGGGCCCGGCGGTCGTCGTGCTCGGGCCAGACGAGCGTCGAGAGCCAGCCCATCTGGTCCTCGTCGGCGACGTCGAGCGGGTGCAGGTCGATGCCGCCCCGCCACGCGACCTCGGGGGGCGCCGACGGCAGGGGCGCCGGTCCGCGCACGTCGCACGCCAGCCCCGGGCCCGCCCCGGCTGTCCGGACGCCGTCCCCGGTCGACCAGCGGTAGGAGTACCGGTCGGGGTAGAGGCAGAGCCCGGCGCTGGCGCCCACCTCGAGCAGCGCCACGGGCCGCTCGCCGGCCAGCGCGGCGAAGGCCGGCACCAGCGTGGCCAGCCGGCCGACCTCGTTGGTCTGGGTCGCTCGCTCGAGGATCGTCGACCGGATGGTCCCGTCGTCGCCGAGCAGCGCCGCACGGAACGCGTCGTACGGACCGGGCGCGGCGACGCCGTGCCAGCGCGCCGCGGCGAGGACCAGGTTGGGCTGCCGCTTCGGCACCGGCAGCTCGGCGAGCCAGGCGAGCACCTCGGCGTCCCCGGCCACCCGGGTCGTCCACTCGGCGAAGCAGGGCGAGTCGTCGGCGTGCTCGGCGAACTCGAGGTACTGGCGCACCGTGTCGGCGTAGACGTCCATGGGGGTGATCCTCGTCGTTTCACGTCCGGGCACCGCCCGGATGGGTCACCATTCTCGAATGAGGACCTTCGGGGGGCGAAGGGCGGTGACGCATGTCTCCGCCCTCCTCTCGCTGACCCTGGCGGCCTCGGTCGTCGCCGGCTGCTCCGCCGCCGTCGACCAGGCCCACAGCATCCAGACCAAGCTGGGCCGGATCGACGCGATCTCGGAGGCCGACGTCACCACCCCGACGGCCGAACGGGGTGCGGCGATCTCCGTGACGTACGACGGCGCCGGATCCCGGCGCGAGCTCACCGCGCTGATCGCCGCCATCGACGAGGTGGCGACCGACGCCGACTACCCGTCGTTCCGCCTCTCCCTCGAGCCGGTCAGCTCCGAGGGCGACGTGCTCGTCGTCGACGACACCTTCGCCGGCAGCAAGGACGAGGCGGAGGTCCTGGCCAACTGGCTCACCGTCCTCGACGTGGTGCTCGGCGACATCACCTACACGTTCGAGGCCGGCAACGAGTCGATCGACGTCAACGCCGAGGCGGCGGTCGCCCACGACGTCAGCGAGGCGAGCCGGCTCCGCTACGGGCACCCCGAGACGACCTGGACGTTCCACAACGGCGACACCACGTTCATCGCCTCCGGGAAGGTCTCGTCCACCGACGTGATGCTCTTCCAGGACATCCAGCGCTCCGTGTCGTCCGACGTGCTGCCCGCGCCGGCCCCCTCCTGGCGGCTGGAGCGCAGCGACCACCACGTGCTGCTCGACCTCGACATCGCGTTCCCCGACGCCCCGGTGGACCCGCACCAGCTCACCGTCCAGCGGTACGGCGACGACGTGGCGCGGCTGGTCGCGACGGCACTCTCCGCCGTCGACGTCGCCGGTCTCCCGGTCCGGATGCAGCTGCGCAACCCGACCGAGACCGGCAGCGACGTCTTCGGCTACTGGATCTCCGACCAGAGGCCGGTCCGCGGCCGCGACCGGCTGATGCGGGGCTGGGACCTGTGGCTGGTCGCGCTCGCGCACGACCAGCCCGCGGCGACCTGAGACTCAGCCCGCCGGCAGCGCGACGTACGTCGTCTCGAGGTACTCCTCGATCCCCTCGAAGCCGCCCTCGCGGCCGAAGCCGCTCTGCTTCACCCCACCGAACGGCGCCGCAGGGTTGGAGATCAGGCCGGTGTTGATGCCGACCATGCCGAACTCCAGGCCCTCCGCCAGCCGGATGGTGCGCGACAGGTCGCGGGTGTAGGCGTACGACGCGAGCCCGTACTCGGTGTCGTTGGCCTGCCGGATCGCGTCGGCCTCCGAGTCGAAGGTCGTGATCGGGGCGACCGGGCCGAAGATCTCCTCGGTGTTGATCGAGGAGCCGGCGGGCACGTCGAGCAGCACGGTCGGCGGGTAGAAGTAGCCCGGCCCGTCCGGCGCCGTGCCCCCGGTGACCACGGTGGCGCCGTCGTGGATGGCGTCGGTGACCAGCTGGCTGACGCTCTCGACCGCCTTCTCGTCGATGAGCGGCCCGACGTCCACGCCGGCGTCCTGGCCGCGGCCGACGGTGAGCGCGGCCATCCGCTTGCCGAGCTTCTCGCCGAACTCCTGAGCGACCGAGGTGTGCACCAGGAACCGGTTCGCAGCGGTGCACGCCTCGCCCATGTTGCGCATCTTGGCGACCATCGCGCCCTCGACGGCCGCGTCGACGTCGGCGTCCTCGAAGACCAGGAACGGCGCGTTGCCGCCCAGCTCCATGCTCAGCCGCTGGAGCTGGTCGGCCGACTGGCGCACCAGCACCTTGCCGACACCGGTGGAGCCGGTGAAGCTCACCTTGCGCAGGCGGTCGTCGGACTGGAGGGTCTGGCTGAACTCGCCGGTGTGGCTGGTCGTGACGACGTTGAGCACCCCACCGGGCAGCCCGGCCTCCTCGAGGAGGCCGGCCAGCGCGAGCATCGTCAGCGGGGTCTGGCCGGCCGGCTTCACGACCATCGTGCAGCCGGCGGCGATCGCCGGGCCGATCTTGCGGGTGCCCATCGCGAGCGGGAAGTTCCACGGGGTGATGAAGAGGCAGGGGCCGACCGGCTTCTTGATGGTGAGCAGCCGGCTGCCCCCGGCGGGCGCCTGCATCCAGCGGCCGTGGATGCGGACCGCCTCCTCGGAGTACCAGCGGAAGAACTCCGCGCCGTACCCCACCTCGCCGCGCGCCTCCGCGACGGTCTTGCCCATCTCGAGGCTCATCAGGTGGGCGAACTGGTCGGCGCGGTCGGTGATCAGCCCGAACGCCGTCCGCAGGATCTCGCCGCGCTCTCGCGGCGGGGTCGCCGCCCAGGAGGCCTGGGCGTCGACGGCGGCGTCGAGGGCGTCGACGGCGTCGGCCAGGGAGGCGTCGGCGACATCGGTCAGCACCGAGCCGTCGGCCGGGTCGATGACGTCGAGCCGGGCGTCACCCTCGGCCTCGCGCCAGGTGCCACCGATGAAGAGACCCCGCTGTCCGGGGCCGAGGAGATCGAGTCCGTTCATGGAGCCAGCCTTGCACTCCCGGACCTTCCGGCAAATCGCTGACAGGTCATCGGGTTCGTGGGATTCTTGGCGTGTCGACTTCGGAGGGAGCACCTTGCTGTCGGCACGAACCCCTTGCTGACCCCATGCAGCGAGGGGTTCCCCCTGTGGAGCAGGCACCGGAGCCCCCCTCGCCCCGGTACCGCGCCCACGAAGCCGCGAGGGTCTCGGCATCGCCGAGACCCTCGCGCTTGCTGTCCGGGCCTGTCGGTCACCACGGCGCAGGACCCTCGACGGCCCGAGCGCTGCGCGAGAGACCGCGCAAGGTCTTGTCAGCCGGGCCGAAGAGGAGTTGGGTCGGATCGAGGCCCGACCTCGTGGCCTCGGCGCAGGAGGTACGGCGATGGCGGACAGAGGCGGCTCCCGGAGAGGATCGGCGCACGATCTGGGGGCGAGCAGCCCGGACCGGATCAGAAACGTGGTGCTGGTCGGACCGGCCGGGTCCGGCAAGACCACCCTGGCCGAGGCGCTGCTCGCCGCCTCGGGCGCGATCACCCGCGCCGGCTCGGTGCGCGACGGCACCACCGTGTGCGACTTCGAGGAGTCCGAGCACGTCCACGGCCGGACCATCTCGCTCGCCGTCGCGCCGCTGGTGCATGCCGGCGTGAAGGTCAACCTCGTCGACACGCCCGGGTACGCCGACTTCGTGGGCGAGCTGCGCGCCGGGCTGCGGGCCGCCGACTGCGCGCTCTTCGTGGTCGCCGCCAACGAAGGCGTCGACGACGCGACCCGGGCGCTGTGGCGCGAGTGCGCGGCGGTCGGCATGCCCCGCGCGGTCGTCGTCGCGAAGCTCGACCAGGCGCGCGCCGACTACGACGGCGTCCTGCGCCAGGCCCGAGCCGCCTTCGGCGACCGGGTGCTGCCCCTCTACGTGCCACTCCGCTCCGGGAGCGAGGTGACCGGGCTGACCGGGCTGCTCGCGCCGGGCGCCGAAGCCGAGGCCACCGGCCTGCGCGGGGACCTGATCGAGGCGGTGATCGAGGAGTCCGAGGACGAGACGCTGATGGACCGCTACGTCGGGGGCGAGGAGATCGACGAGGACGTGCTGGTCGCCGACCTCGAGCGGGCGGTCGCGCGCGCGACGTTCTTCCCCGTCGTCCCGGTGTGCTCGACGACCGGGGTCGGCTGCACCGAGCTCCTGGACCTCGCCGTACGCGGCTTCCCCTCCCCGGTCGAGCACCCGTCGCCCGACGTCTTCCTGCCCTCCGGTGCGGAGACGGCGCCGATCACGGGCGACCCCGGCGGTCCGCTCGTCGCGGAGGTCGTGAAGACGACGAGCGACCCCTACGTCGGACGTCTCAGCCTGGTCCGGGTCTTCTCGGGGACGCTGGTGCCCGACCAGACCCTGCACGTCTCGGGGCACTTCACCTCCTTCTTCGGCGCCGGGGCCGGGCACCAGGACCACGACGAGGACGAGCGCATCGGCGCGCTCGCGCACCCCTTCGGGCGGGCGCAGGCCCCGACCGACCGCGTCGTCGCGGGAGACCTGTGCGCGATCGGGCGGCTCACCCGGGCCGAGACCGGCGACACGCTCTCGTCGGTCGAGGAGCCGCGGGTGCTGCGCCCGTGGTCGATGCCGGAGCCGCTGCTGCCGATCGCGATCGTCGCGCACAGCAAGGCGGACGAGGACAAGCTCTCGCAGGCGCTGTCACGTCTCGGTGCCGAGGACCCGTCCCTGCGGATCGAGAACAACCCCGAGACCCACCAGCTGGTGCTCTGGTGCATGGGCGAGTCCCACGCCGAGGTCACGCTCGAGCGGCTCACCGACCGGTACTCCGTGCACGTCGACCAGGTGCCGTTCGTGGTCCCGCTGCGGGAGACGTTCGCCGCCAGCGCGAAGGGCCTCGGCCGGCACGTGAAGCAGTCCGGCGGGCACGGGCAGTACGCCGTCTGCCACCTCGAGATCGAGCCGCTCGAGGAGGGCGCGGGCTTCGAGTTCGTGGACCAGGTCGTCGGCGGCTCGGTGCCGCGGCAGTTCATCCCGAGCGTCGAGAAGGGCGTGCGCGCGCAGATGGAGCGCGGCTGCCGGCACGGCCACCCGATGGTCGACCTCCGGGTCACCCTGGTCGACGGGAAGGCCCACAGCGTCGACTCGTCGGACATGGCGTTCCAGACCGCGGGCGCGCTCGCGCTGCGCGAGGCCGCCGCAGCCACGACGATCACCATGCTCGAGCCGTTCGACACCGTGGCGGTGGTGGTCCCCGACGAGCTGGTCGGCAGCGTGATGAGCGACCTGTCGGCCCGCCGGGCCCGGCTGCTCGGCACCGACAAGGCGGGCGACGACCGCACCCAGGTGCTGGCCGAGGTGCCGCAGACCGAGCTGGTCCGCTACGCCGTCGACCTGCGCGCCTCGACCCACGGGTCGGGTGTCTTCACCCGCAGCTTCGCCCACTACGAGGCCATGCCCGAGGACGTCGCCCGCGTCGTGCTGGAGCGCGCCTGACGCCGTACTTGTCATGGCAAACCCGCACGACACGCCGTGGCCCCTCGGCGTGTCGTGCGGGTTTCACCGGGCAACCGGTGAAACCCGCCGGCGTGTCGTCACGCCCGGGCGGCCCGCAGGAACGCCTCCAGGATCGGGCCGGCAGTGCCGGAGCCGGACGAGCCCAGGTCGACGAACACCGCCACGGCGAGGTCGCCCTGGGCGGCGATCATCCAGGCGTGGGTGAGGGTCCTGCCGCCCTTCTCGAACTCCGCGGTGCCAGTCTTCGCGATCACCGGGGGCCCGGGTACGTCGAGCAGCCCGGCCCCGCTGCCGGACGTCACCACCCCGCGCAGCATCGAGCGCAGGTCGGCGGCCTCCGAGCCGGACAGCGGCTCGGCCTCGTCGGGCACGGAGACCTCGACCGACCGGACCAGGCGCGGGACCACGGTGTGGCCCGCCTGGATGGAGGCGATCGCGGTGGCCATCGCCATCGGCGACGCGAGCACCGTGCCCTGGCCGATCATGTCGGCCGCCGCCTCGGTCGCGGACGCGGGCGGCTCGACGCTGCCGAAGTACGCCGGGAAGCCGAGGTCGTGGTCGATGCCGACACCGAGCGACGCCGCGGCCCCGGCCAGCTCGCCGTCGCTGAGCTTGCCCGCCTGGGAGATGACCGCGGTGTTGCACGAGTTCGCGATCGCCGTCCGCAGCGCGATGTCGCCGACCGCGCCGCTCGGGTAGTCGTCGTAGTTCTCGAAGCGCTTGCCGTCGACGGTGACCGACGTCGTGCACGGCACCACGGTGTCGGGGGTGAGGCCGGCGCGGAGCAGGGCCAGGCTGCTGACGCTCTTGAAGGTCGACCCTGGCGCCAGCCGGCCGTAGGTCGCGATGTTGTAGCCGTCGTTGCCCGGCCCGTTGGCCGCGGCCACGATCGCCCCGGTCGACGGGCGGATCGCGACCAGGGCGCTGGCCGGGCCGATGCCGGCCAGCTCGCGCTCGGCCGCCGACTGGAGCCGCTCGTCCAGGGTCAGCTCCAACGGCGTGCCCTGCTGGGCGTTGACGCGGAAGAGCTCGCGCTCGGCACCGTCCGGCGCGACGGCGTCGACCACCGCGCCGTCGATGCCCTGCAGCTGGTCGTCGTACCGCGCCTGGAGCCCGGAGAGGCCGGCCGTGTCGCCGATCCGGTACCTGTCCGGGTCGTCCTCGATCATCTCGGCGGTCACCGGGCCGACCGTGCCGAGGATCGGCGCGGCGAACTCGCGGGTCGGCGCCAGCGGCAGGTCGTCCTGGACGGCCAGCGCACCCCTGATCGACCGGTAGCCGGCGCCGACCGCGGTCGGCACGTCGTCCTTGCGGAAGACGATCGCCTCGACGAACGCCCGGTCGCCGGCGGCCTCCACCTGCTTCACGTACGGCGCCGCGTCGACGCCGACCAGGTCTGCGAGTCGGCGCGCCGACTCGCCGGCGCGCTGCGCGGGCACCTGGGACCGGTCGATCCCGAACCGGACCACCGGTCGCAGGGTCACCAACGGGGTGTCACCCGCGCCCAGGATCGGCCCGCGGGCACCACCGACCGGGGTGACGTCGAGGACGGTGGCCGGGCCGAGCGTGGGCTCCACCAGCTCGCGCGACCACGCCACCTGCCACTCGTCGTCGGCCTCGGTCAGCGCGGCCTCGGTGGTGTAGGTCCACTCGTCGCCCGCGATCGGCCAGGTCCAGCGGATCGTCGCGGTCGCCTTCCCGTCGGTCTCGTCGGCAGCGTCCGCCTCGACGACGGGCTCGACGTCGCCCAGGCCCTCGACGACCTCGGCGTACTCAGCCGCGACGTCGTCCGGCGCCTCGTCGACGAAGGCGACGTCGGTGAAGTCACCGGAGACGAGCGCCGTTGTCAGGGAGTCGACCGCGTCGTCGAGGTCGGGACCGGTCACCTTCTTCTCGGCGGCGTCGCAGGCGTTGAGGCCTGCGAGCGCGAGCACGAACGCGACAGAGACGGCGGCCAGCCGAGATGCCTGCATGACCTCGGTTCTACCAGCCGCCCCCGACGCGGGCGACCAGGCTCAGTGCTCCTTGTGCCGGGGCTTGCGCGCGGGCGCGCCGCCACCGTCGGGAGCCAGCTCGATCAGCTTGCCGGAGATCCGGGTGCCCTTGAGCTTGTCCCAGGCCCCGCCCGGGAGCTCGGCGGGCAGCTCGACCAGCGAGTGGTCACCGCGGATGTCGATGTGGCCGAAGTCCTGGCGGGAGAGACCGCCCTCGTTGGCGATGGCGCCCACGATCTGGCGCGGCTCGACCTTGTGGCGCTTGCCCACGGCGATGCGGTACGTCGCCATCGGCACGTCGGTGCGACCGCGCGGACGACGCTCTCCGCGCTCGGGGCGGGAGCCGAAGTCCTTGCGCTGCTTGGGCCCCCGGTCGTCGGCGTACTCACGCTCGTGGCGCGGCGGGCGCACCTCGGTGGCGGGGTCGATCAGCAACGGGGTGTCGCCCTGGGCGACGACGGCCAGCGCGGCGGCGACGTCGGCCTCGGGCACGTCGTGCTCGCGCACGTAGTGGGCGACGATGTCGCGGAAGCGCTCGATCCGCTCGGTCTGCGTCAGGGCCTCGGTGATCGCGTCGTCGAAGCGGGAGAGCCGGGTGGCGTTCACGTCGTCGGCGGTCGGCAGCTGCATCAGCGTGAGCGGCTGGCGGGTGGCCTTCTCGATGTGCTTGAGGAGGTAGCGCTCGCGCGGCGTCACGAACGAGATCGCGTCGCCCTTGCGGCCGGCGCGGCCGGTGCGACCGATGCGGTGCACGTAGGACTCGGTGTCGGTCGGGATGTCGTAGTTGACGACGTGGCTGATCCGCTCGACGTCGAGGCCGCGGGCGGCGACGTCGGTGGCGACCAGGATGTCGAGCTTGCCCGACTTCAGCTGGTTGACGGTCCGCTCGCGCTGGGTCTGCTGCACGTCGCCGTTGATCGCCATCGCGGAGAAGCCGCGGGCCCGCAGCTTCTCGGCCAGGGTCTCGGTCTCGTTCTTGGTGCGGACGAAGACGATCATGCCCTCGAAGTTCTCGACCTCGAGGATGCGCGTGAGGGCGTCGACCTTCTGGGGGTAGGACACCATCAGGTAGCGCTGGGTGGTGTTGGCCGACGTCGTCGTCTTGTTCTTGACGGTGATCTCGGCCGGGTCGTTGAGGTACTTCTTCGAGATCCGGCGGATCTGCGCGGGCATGGTGGCCGAGAAGAGCGCGACGTTCTTGTCGGCCGGGGTGTCGGCCAGGATCGTCTCGACGTCGTCGGCGAAGCCCATGTTGAGCATCTCGTCGGCCTCGTCGAGCACCAGGAACCGCAGCTCCGAGAGGTCGAGCGTGCCCTTGTCGAGGTGGTCCATGATCCGGCCGGGCGTGCCGACGACGATGTGGACGCCGCGGCGCAGCGCGCTCAGCTGGACGCCGTACCCCTGGCCGCCGTAGACGGGGAGCACGTGCACGCCCTTGATGTGGGCGGCGTACTTCTCGAAGGCCTCGCAGACCTGCAGCGCGAGCTCGCGCGTGGGCGCGAGCACCAGTGCCTGCGGGGACTTCTGCGACAGGTCCAGGCGGGAGAGGATCGGCAGCGCGAACGCCGCCGTCTTGCCGGTGCCGGTCTGCGCGAGGCCGACGACGTCGCGGCCGGCCAGCAGCGGCGGGATCGTCGCGGCCTGGATCGGGGAAGGCGTCTCGTAGCCGACGTCGGCCAGCGCCTTCAGCACCTTGTCGTCGAGCCCGAGGTCGGCGAACGTCACCTCGGGGGCGGTCGTCTCGTCGGTCTCGTCGTTGCTCACCCGGCAACGGTAGTGCTTATACCCCTGAGCACCAGATTCGACGACGCGGTGCGCTGGATCACTCGACCGTGACGGACTTGGCCAGGTTGCGCGGCTTGTCGATGTCATGGCCCAGCTCCAGCGCTGCGTGGTAGGCCAGCAGCTGCAGGGGGATGGTCAGCAGGATCGGGTCGAGCTCGCGCTCGCTGCGGGGTACGTCGATGCGGGTCACGTCCAGACCACCGAGGTCGACGTCCGCGTGGGTGACGACGACGAGCGGCCCCCGGCGCGCCGCGATCTCGTGCAGGGCACCGACGTTGCGGTCGGTGAGCTCGTCGTACGGCACCACGGCGATCGTCGGCACCTGCTCGGAGATCAGCGCCAACGGGCCGTGCTTGAGCTCGGAGGTCTGGTAGGCCTCGGCGTGCCGGTAGGAGATCTCCTTGAACTTCTGCGCGCCCTCGCGCGCGACCGGGAAGCCGCGCACCCGACCCACGAAGAAGAGGCTCTCGGCCGCAGCGAGCCGTCCGGCCAGCTCCGCGAGCGCGTCCTCCTGCGCGAGCACCTGCTCGATCAGCTCCGGCAGCCGGTCCAGGCCGGCGATCAGGCGCCGGCCGTCCGCGATCGACAGGTCCCGCACCCGCCCGAGCTGGAGCGCGAGCAGCGCGAAGCCCAGGAACATGTTGGTCAGCGCCTTGGTCGACGCCACCGCGACCTCGGGCCCGGCGTGCAGGTAGATGCCGCCGTCGCACTCGCGCGCGATCGCGCTGCCGACCACGTTGACCAGCCCGATCACGCGGCCGCCCTTGCGGCGGATCTCCTGGACGGCGAGCAGCGTGTCGATGGTCTCGCCCGACTGGCTGACCGCGACGTAGAGGGTGTCCGGCTCGATGATCGGGTTGCGGTAGCGGAACTCGCTCGCGGCCTCGGCGTCGGCCGGGATCCGGGCGAGCTCCTCGACCAGCGAGGCCCCCATCTGGCCGACGTAGTACGCCGAGCCGCAGCCGAGGATCTTCACCCGGCGGATCGCCCGGGTCTCGCGCGCGTCCATGTTCAGCCCACCGAGGTGGGCCGTGCCGAACCGCTCGTCGAGGCGGCCACGCAGCACCCGTTCGGCCGCGGCCGGCTGCTCGAGCATCTCCTTGTGCATGAAGGAGTCGTGGTCACCGGCCTCGTACGAGCCCGGGTCGATGTCGAGGGTCGTCACGTCGCGCGCGGTGCGGGTGAGGTCGAGGCGGTAGGTCGTGAAGCCGTTCGCGGTCACCGTCGCGATCTCCCCGTCGTCGAGGTGGGCGACGGTCGTCGTGTGCCGGACGATCGCGGCGAGGTCGGACGCGACGTACATCTCCTTCTCCCCGACGCCGATCAGCAGGGGGCTGCCGTTGCGCGCGACGACGATCCGGTCCGGGAAGTCGGCGTGCAGCACCGCCAGCCCGTAGGTGCCCTCGACCGCGGCCAACGCCTCGCTCACCTTGCCCTCGAGGGTGTCGGCCTCGGAGCGGCCGACGAGGTGGGCGAGCACCTCGGAGTCGGTGTCGCTCACCAGGTCGACGCCCTCGTCGGCGAGCCGCTGGCGCAGGCTCGCGGCGTTGTCGATGATCCCGTTGTGCACGATCGCCACGTCCCCCTTGGCGTCGGTGTGCGGGTGCGCGTTGACATCGTTGGCCGGGCCGTGGGTCGCCCAGCGGGTGTGGCCGATGCCGACCTTGCCGGCGAAGCGCTTGGGCAGGCCCCCGGCGAGGTCACGCACCCGGCCGGCCCGCTTGGCGACCTTGATGCCGCTGCTGGCGAGCACGGCCAGGCCGGCCGAGTCGTAGCCGCGGTGCTCGAGCCGGGTCAGCCCTTCGAGCAGGACGGGCGTCGCCTGCTGGGCGCCGACGTAGCCGACGATTCCGCACATGGTGGTGGTGTCCTTTCCCTGGGGTGTTCTCGAGACAGGCGCGGAGCGCCTTCCTCCACCACCGTCAGCCGTACACGAGGCGCCGCAGCTGGCGCTCGCTGAGCTCCGGAGCGGCGACCACGCGGCCGGCCAGCTCCTCGGCGATGCGCGCGAAGATCTCGGGGTTCTTCGCACCGTAGGTCTTCAGGTGGGCGTGCCGACGACGGACGTACTCCTCCAGGGGCTCGGCGTGGAAGGCGATCACGTCCTCCACCACCCGGGCCGCCTCCGCGGCCGTCAGGCCGGTGCTGGTCACGATCCGGTCGACGAGGACCGGGTCCGGAGGAGGGGGCACGACGAGGATCGTGCGCTCAGATCGCCCGACACTGCAACTTCCTGCCCGGAATCGGGCAGGAACGGCTGTTTGCCGCGACTACGGTCACGCGATCTCTCGATGGCGCAGGTGGAGCGAAACTGCCGCGGCGCGCCGCACCCTGACCCTCGAGTGGAGGGAATCTGCGCAGATGCGGGGTTCGGTGGCGGTCCGAGTGGGTATCGGCTACGCTGAGTGAACGGAAGATGAACGAAAGGCGTCCGATGAACGACTCGAAGATGACCACCGGTCTCGCTCAGACCTGGGTGTCGGTCACCGACCTCCAGGGTCGGACCCACCTCGAGGCCCGCTGGACCGCGGCCCCGCACGACCACGCTCCGGTGCACGCGACGCACGCCGCCTGACCCCCAGCCCTCGTCGACGACCCGCCCCGACGACGGGGCGGGTCGTCGTGCATTTCGGCAAGAAGTTCACCCATTCACGGGAATCAATCGGACCGCGGTCCGGTTACGGTGGTCAAAGGTTCAACCACAAACCACGAGGAGCCACGCCATGAACTTCTTCAACCGCAAGTCCGCCGAGCAGTTCGACGCCCCCACCGCCGCCGTCGAGGACATCTCCGGCGACTACACGCTCGACCCGACGCACACGCGTCTCGGCTTCAGCACCCGCCACGCCATGGTCACCACCGTCCGCGGTCACTTCAGCGACTTCGCCGGCACCGCCCACATCGACGCCGCGAACCCCGCCAACTCGACGGTCTCGCTGACCATCCAGACCGCCAGCATCGACACCGGTGTCGCCGACCGCGACGCCCACCTGCGTTCGGCGGACTTCTTCAACGCCGACGAGAACAAGGAGATCACCTTCACCTCGACCAAGGTCGAGCGCGACGGCGACAACTGGGCGATCACCGGCGACCTCACCATCAAGGGCACGACCAAGCCGGTCACCATCGACTTCGAGTACACCGGCTCGGCCCGGGACCCCTTCGGCAACCTGCGGGTGGGCTTCGAGGGTGGCACCACCATCAACCGCAAGGACTGGGACCTCACCTGGAACGCCGCGCTCGAGACCGGCGGCGTGCTCGTCTCCGACAAGATCAAGCTCGAGTTCGACGTCTCGGCGATCCGCAACGCCTGATCCACACCCCGCTGGTCTCGACCAGCATGCGCCTCCCGAGCGGGGCCGCCCGGAAATGGGCGGCCCCGTTCGGCATTTCCTGGTGTCATGTGCCGCATGCACGATCAGCTCCGGCTCCCGGCCGGTCTCACCAGCCGCCCGCTCGTGATGGCCGACGCCCGCGCGGTCTACCAGGTCATGGCCGCCCAGGAGCAGCACGACGTCGGGGCGATCAGCATCGAGGAGGCCGACATCGTCGCCGACTGGCAGCGTCCGTCGTACGACGTCGGCGCCGGCACCGTCGGGGTCCTCGACGGTGACACCCTGGTCGCCTACGCCGAGCTGATGGGCGGCTCGCGCAGCGACGCGGCCGTGCACCCCGACTACCGCGGCCGCGGCATCGGCACCGCCCTCGCCGGCTGGCTCCAGGCGCGGGCTCGGGCCGCCGGCGCCACCGAGATCGGCATGCCGGTCCCGCGGGGCTCCGCCGGCGACCGGCTGCTCGCGTCGCTCGGCTACGCCGTGCGCTGGGAGAGCTGGGAGCTCCAGCTCCCGGAGGGCGCCGAGATCCCGGCCCGCGCGCTGCCCGACGGCTATGCGCTGCGCGAGGCGACACCGGACGACTATCCGGCCTGCTGGACCCTCGTCGAGGACGCGTTCCTCGAGTGGTCCGAGCGCGAGCGGGTGTCCCTCGACGACTTCGTCGCGACGGTCGTGCGGCGGCCGGGCTTCGAGTCCTGGAACCTGCGCGTGGTGACCGAGCCGGCCGGCACCGTCGTCGGCGTGACCCAGGCCTTCCTGGCCGGCGACGAGGGGTACGTGAACAAGGTCGCGACACGCGCCGACCACCGCGGTCGGGGCATCGCCCAGGCGATGCTCGTCGACGCGTTCGCGGTCGCCCGCGCCCACGGCGCCACCCGGTCGGGTCTCGCGACCGACTCGCGCACCGGCGCCCTCGGCCTCTACGAGAAGGTCGGCATGGTGGTCACCTCGACCTGGCTGAACCGCGCCGTCCGGCTGTAGGTCAACCGTCCGGGGGAGGGCGGCCCGCTCGGCTGCCGCCCGGTGCGGCCGGCTAGGTCCGCACGGTCGTCACGACGGTGGTGACCGACGGCCGGGGCGGTGTCGAGGAGAAGCCGAACCGGGGCGCGGGGGTGACCGGCGCGAGCCCTCCGAGGTCGACGCCGTCGAAGGCCCCGGTCATCGCGGTGACCCGGCGGTGGTCGGTCGCGCCGTACCACTCGCGGCGGTCGCCGCCCGCCGTACCGCGGGTGCGCACCCCGCGCAGCACCACCCGGGCGACCGGGTCGGTCACCGTGCACCAGCCCGGGCTCTCGGCGACCCGGCCCGGCACCAGCCGCAGCACCCGCCCGAGCGCCGTACGGCCGCCGACGACGAGGTCCACCGACAGCGACGGCGAGCGGACCCGCCATCCGTCGACGGTGACGTCCTCGATCCGCACCTCGTCGAAGGTGTACGTCGCGCGCACGAACTCGGCCACGTCGTCGCTCGGCGCGAGCAGCACCCGGTGCCCGGCGGCGGTCTCGACCATCACGTCGGCGAACGAGCCGAGCGGCGACTCCGCCCACCGGCCGACGACGAGCCGGACCCCGCTGGTGCTGCCGACCCCGGCGATGTGTCCGCGGAAGCGGGACCTCACCGGATGGGCGAACCCGAGATCGACCGCGCGATGACCAGCCGCTGGATCTCGGAGGTGCCCTCGAAGATCGTGTAGATCTTCGCGTCGCGGGCCATCCGCTCGACGGGGTACTCCCGGGTGAAGCCGTTGCCACCGAGGATCTGCATGGCCCGCTCGGTCACCTTCACCGCGGTCTCCCCGGCGAACAGCTTCGACATCGAGCCCTCGGCCTTCTCGAACCGCTTGCCCTGTCGCGCCATCCACGCGGCGCGCCACACCAGCAGCCGGGACGCCTCGATCGAGACCGCCATGTCGGCGAGCATGAAGGCGATCGCCTGGTTCTCGATGATCGGCTTGCCGAACTGCTCGCGCGTCTTGGCGTAGTCGAGGGCCACCTCGTAGGCGGCGCGCGCGATGCCGATCGCCTGGGCGCCGACGGCCGGGCGGGTCCGCTCGAAGGTCGCCATCGAGGCGTTGCCGCCGGCCCGGGTGCCCTCCCGGGCCTTGGCCAGGCGGGCGTCGAGCTTCTCCTTGCCGCCCAGGAGGCAGCGGCCGGGCACCCGCACCTGGTCGAGCACGACCTCGGCGGTGTGGGAGGCCCGGATGCCGTGCTTGTGGAACTTCTGGCCCTGGCTGAGCCCCTTGGTGCCGGGCGGCACCACGAAGCTGGCCTGGCCGCGGGTGCGCAGCTCGGGGTCGACGACCGCGGTCACGACGTGGACGTCGGCGATGCCGCCGTTGGTCGCCCAGGTCTTCGTGCCGTTGATGACCCACTCGTCGGTGGCCTCGTCGTACACGGCCCGGGTGCGCATCGCGCCGACGTCGGAGCCGGCGTCGGGCTCCGACGAGCAGAAGGCGCCGAGCTTGAGGTCGCCGGGGCTGCCGTACATCTGCGGCACCCACTCGCCGACCTGCTCGTCGGTGCCGTTGGCGCGGACGCCGGCCGCGGCCAGCGAGGTGCCGACGATCGAGAGCCCGATGCCGGCGTCGCCCCAGAAGAGCTCCTCCATGGTGATGGGGAAGCCCAGCCCCGTCTCGTCGAACGCCTGGGTGGCGATGAAGTCGACGGAGTAGAGGCCGATCTTCGCGGCCTCCTCGAGGATCGGCCAGGGGAACTCCTCCTTCTCGTCCCACTCGGAGGCCGCTGGGCGGATGACCTCGGCGGCGAAGTCGTGCACCCAGGCCTGCAGGTCGAGGTGGTCCTGGTCGAGGTCGAAGGAGGGCGTCGTCGGCTCGGTCGTCACGCGCTCGACCCTACCGGTGGGCGATCGCGGTGAAGGCGTGCGTGGCGGCGTCGACGATCTCGTCGGGGGTCGCCTCGAGGGAGCCGTCCAGCCAGCCGGTCACGAGCTGGGCGACGCCCCCGATGAAGACGAGGCCGGCCATCTCCCCCTCGCGTGCCGAGAGCGCCCGCTCGCCGTAGAGCACGGCCGCGTCCTCGGCCGCGAGGTGGGCGAAGACGCGGAGCAGCTCGCTGCGCCGCGGGCCCAGGGCGTCGAGCGCCGCGGACTCGACGATCGCGACCCGGCCCTTGCGCGGGTCCTCGGTGAGGATCTCGACGAACGCCCCCACCGCAGCCCGGACCCGGGCGGCGGGGTCACCGCCGGCGGCCTCGACCTCCTCGAGCGCGGCCCGACCGCGGTGCTCGATCTCGGCGGCGACCCGGTCCATCACCGCGACGAGGGCGGCGTCGAGGTTGGCGAACTCCTGGTAGAAGTAGCGCTCGGTCAGCCCGGCCTCGGCGCAGATGCGGGTCATCGTCACCCGTGGCCCGCCCTCCCGTCCCCAGACCGCCAGCGCCGCGTCGAGCAGCCGCTCGCGCCGTTCGGCCTGGCGCTCGGCCGCGCTCCGGCCGCCGTACCGACCTGCCTTGACCGCCATGGACCCATGGTCGCACAACATTGACAGGACACCCTGTCTGAATGACAGTGGGCGGGTGACCGCCACCGTTCCCGTCCGGGAGCTGCCCCCGCCGCCCCCGGGTCTCCCCTTCATCGGGCGCGGCCTCGAGTACGCGCGCGACCCGGTCGCGCTCTTCCACAGGCAGTGGGACACGTACGGCGCGGTCTCGCCGATGAGCATGGTCGGCACCGACCGGTGGGCGATGCTGCTCGGCCCGGACGCCTGCGAGGTGGCGCTGCGCAACGCCGACAAGGCCTTCGCGAACGGACCGGCGTGGACCTACCTGGTCGGGCCGTTCTTCGGCCGTGGCCTGATGTTCCTCGACTTCGAGGAGCACCACCTGCACCGGCGGATCATGCAGCAGGCGTTCACCCGCGACCGGCTCGAGGCCTACACGACGGGCATGCACACGGCGATCACCGCCGGGCTGCAGGACTGGCAGCCGGCCGACGGGTTCCAGGCCTACTGGGCGCTCAAGCAGCTCACCCTCGACATCGCGACCCAGACCTTCATGGGCGGTGCGGAGCACACCTCCCCCGACGAGATGGCACGCGTCAACAAGGCGTTCATCGCGTGCGTCCAGGCCGCCGCGGCGATCGTGCGCCACGACGTGCCGTTCACCCGCTGGCGCCGCGGGATGAAGGGGCGCCGGCTGCTCGAGGAGTTCGTGCGCGGCTACCTGCCGTCGCGCCGGGCCGACGCGACCGACGACCTGCTGTCGGTGCTGTGCCACATCGAGTCCGACGACGGCGAGCGGTTCAGCGACGACGACGTCGTCAACCACATGATCTTCTTGATGATGGCCGCGCACGACACCTCGACGTACACGCTCTCGACGATGCTGCAGTACCTCGGCCAGCACCCGCAGTGGCAGGAGCGCTGCCGCGCCGAGTCCGCCGAGCTCGACGCGCGGCTCGAGGGCGACCCGGGGCTCGCGGACCTCGAAAGCCTGGCGTCGCTCGACCTCGTGATGAAGGAGTGCCTGCGGCTGCGGGCACCGGTGCCGGTCGTGCTGCGCCAGACCGTGAAGGACACCGTGGTCCTCGGCACCCGCCTGCCGGCGGGGACCTACGTCGTGGTCGCGCCGCAGTTCAGCCACCTGATGCCGGAGTACTGGACCGACCCCGCCACGTTCGACCCCGAGCGGTTCGCCGCCGACCGGCGCGAGGACAAGTCGCACCGCTACGCGTGGGAGCCCTTCGGCGGCGGCGTGCACAAGTGCCTCGGCATGCACTTCGCCGGCGCCGAGGTGAAGGCCTTCCTGCACCACGTCCTGCGCGACTTCACCTGGTCGGTGGACCCGTCGTACGTCGCCCCGCTCAACAACCACTCGCTGCCGTTCCCCCAGGACGGCCAGCCGATCGACCTGCGTCGGCGCTGACCGTCCCCGGGTGGCTCAGGCGTGGATCGGCGCGTGCGGGTCGATCTCGGCCTCGACGCCGGGGTCGCCGGCGTCGACGTGGTAGTCCTGCGGCCGGGTCTGGTCGACACCCTCGTCGACCTTCAGCGCACGCAGCACCACGGTCAGCACGACCGCGACGAGCAGGTTGAGCAGGAACGCGACCAGCGCGATGTAGACCTTCGTCTCCGTGCCCGGGAACGCCACCAGCGGTCCGCCGAAGTGCGCCTGGACGGGCGAGGCGACGCCGTACGCCGACCAGGTGCCGTAGAGCATCCCGACCGCCAGCCGGCCAGCAGCGCCCAGCGGTGCATCCAGCGCGTGGAGAGGCCCCAGTCCCATCCCGGGGTGCGTGTCGAGCGGCTGGAAATAGGCCTCGCCGGGCGGGCGCTCCTGTCAGACGCGGATCCGCCCGGCGGGGGGTTTGGGGGTGTCGGAGTTTCGTCGGGAAAGACCGAGCCCGCCCCGGCTGCTGCCGGGACGGGCTCAGGTCAGGTGGTGTCTCTCAGCTCGCGGCCGTCAGGGACCGACAAGCGGGTTCGACGTCCGGCTGTTGATGCACAGCGCTCCGACCTTGACCTGACCGTCGACCGGCCAGTCGTGGAAGAAGCGGTAGACGCGGGTCTTGGGCCGCGGCTCCATGCCGAGGAACCAGTTGTACTCCCAGAAGTCGGCCATGTAGAACCAACCGACGCCGGCCTTGTAGCCGTGGTAGCTGGGCACGTCCTCGTCACAGGTGAACTGCACGTTGCTCGGGTCGCCCATGTCGATGCCGTACTGGTGCCCCAGGTTGAAGTTCGAGCTCGGCAGGTGCTTCATCGCGAGGCCGTGCTTGTGACCACCGGCGATACCGACCCGGTTGCTGATGCACTTGCCGTAGAAGGCCACCGAGGCAAGCGAGTTGGCCGCGAACTCCCAACGCCACGAAGCTCCGTTGTTCGTCGGGACGCTGGCCACGAGCCGGTGGTCCACCGCTCCCGCAGGGGCGAGGTTGAAGCCCGGCGCCACGAAGTACTCGTTCGCCGCGCAGTCCCAGACGCCCGCCGAGTCCCAGTAGGTGCGACCGGTCCATCCCTGCGGGCCCGTCCCCGGGGTGCCGGTGAACGAGTTGGTCACGTTGATCGGGTGCTGGTGAGAGTTGGTGGACTCCGTGAAGCCCCGGATGCAGGTCACGTAGAGCTTCAGCTGAGCGTCGCCGTAGGCGCGGTTCGCGAAGTCGTACAGCCACCGGTTCCCGTTCCCGACGCTCAGGTCGGGGTAGGACGCCTTGACGTACACGTCGCGCTCGTCGTTGTAGGTCCCGCCGAGCGTGGTCGTCGTCGGGAAGCCGTCGTCGTCGGGGTCCGACGGGGGCGGGTTGAACTGGTCGACGTGCTTCACCATCCACATGCCGTCGATCACCGTGTCGCCCGAGTTGCAGCTCAGGGACTGGGGACCCGTGACACCGATGGCGTCAGGGCCGACGCCGGCGAGCCGGAGGTCCTTCTCCATCTTGTAGATGTAGACCTGGTGCTTGTGCGACGTGGCCGCGTCCGCGGGCGCTGAGGTCGCAGCAACGAAGGCTGCCGGCGCGATGAGCGCTCCGGCGGCCACCGCAATGAATCTGCGATACCGGGTTTGAACCGTCATGACGACGATCCTCCTTGCGTGACAGGAAATAGGGCGTGAGCACGTCTCCCCGAGAACGTTCCTCCGGCCCCCCCAGCCCGGTTATGTCACAGGCTAAGTCGGTCTCTTGACAGCAAGAAACTGGTCTATCGCAGTGGTCTACGACTCCGGACTAGCCACCTGATCTGGACCACTGCCGGACCCCGCGAGCCGCTCCGATGGCGACCGACGACGATCAGTGACGTCGCGGCGCCGGGTCGAGACGGTGCCACGCCCCCCGGCCAGGACGCCGTGCGACGCGCCGGGCGCGGGCCGATCGGCGCCGCTGGTCCGTACCTCCCCGGCAGGTCGCGGACGCCGCGGGTGCGCGCCGCCCAGGCCCGGTGGTCAGGTCAGGTCAGCGAGCGAGCCAGGCGGCGTACGCGTCGAAGGTGTAGGGCCGGCCGAGGAAGTCGGCGACCAGGTCGGCGGCGTCCTTCGAGCCGCCGGGCGCGAGCACCCGGTCGCGGTAGCGGCCGGCGACCTCGGCGTCGAAGAGGTCGTCGGGGTCGAAGGCGCTGAAGAGGTCCTTCGCGATCACCAAGGACCACATGTAGGTGTAGTACGCCGAGGAGTAGCCGCCGAGGTGGCCGAAGCTCGCGAACATGTGCGTGCCCTCGATGTAGGCGAACGGCGAGTAGCGCGCCTGCAGCTCCCGCATCGCGGCGGTGAGGTCGGCGGGCCGGTCGGTGTGGAACCAGTAGGACATCGCCGCGTAGAACATCTGGGTGCGCGCCTGGTAGCCCTTGCCGAAGTCGTCGGCCGCGCGCATCCGCTCGACCAGGTCGGCGGGGATCGGCTCGCCGTTGGCGTTCGTCGCGAAGCTGCGCAGGATGTCGGCGTCCCACGCCCACTCCTCGAGCATCTGGCTCGGCGCCTCCACGAAGTCCCACTCGGTGGCGACCCCCGAGAAGCGGGTCCACTCGCCGCGGCCCGCGAGCACGTGGTGGACCAGGTGCCCGAACTCGTGGAACAGCGTGACGACGTGGTCGTGCTCCATCAGCCCGCGGGAGAAGTTGCAGACCAGCGCGCCCTCGGCGAGCTGCCGGCCGGCGAGCCCGTCGGCGACGGTGAACTGGGCGGCGTGCTTGTACTTGCCGTCGCGCGGGTGCAGGTCGAGGTAGATCCGGCCCAGCGTCTCGTCGCCGGAGAAGACGTCGTACGCCGTGACGTCCTCGTGCCAGACCGTCGCGTCCGGCACCGGCTCGTAGCGCAGCCCGAAGAGGCGCGCGGTCACGTCGAGCAGCCCCTGGCGCACCCTCGTGAAGTCGAAGTAGGTGCGCACCAGCTGGGCGTCGACGTCGTGCTGCTCCTTGCGCACCAGCTCCTCGTAGTAGAGGGAGTCGGCGGTGTCGATCTCCGTCGCGTCGGGCACGTCCTGGCGGTAGCGCGCGAGCAGCGACTCGAGGTCACGGCGCATCGGCGCATCGGCCGCCTCCGCGATCCGGTCGATGAACTCGGGGATCGCCGGTCCCTTGCCGATCATCTTCACGTCGGCGTCGTACGACGCGAAGTCGGCGTAGCCGACCAGGTTGGCGAGCTCGTGCCGCAGCGCGAACATCTCGCCGAGCAGCGACTCGTTCTGCGGCCAGCCGCGCTCGAGGAAGGCGACGGTGACCTGGCGCCGGACGTCGGGGTCGTGGGCGAACATCCGCACCGGCACCGCGTCGGGGTAGTCGGTGGTGACCGTGACCAGGCCGTCGTCGCCCGCCGGGTGCGCGTCGAGCCAGTCCTGCGGCAGCCCGGCCAGTCGGTCCGGGGTGACCCGGACGGTCCGGACGTCGTCGCGGATGGTGCGGCTGAACTCCTGCCCGACCGCGGTCAGCCGCTCGTTGATCTCCGTCAGCCGGGCACGGGTCGCGTCGTCGAGGTCGACACCGGCGCGACGGAAGTCCTCGAGCGTCTTGGTCAGCAGCCGGGCCGCGACCGGGTCGAGGCCGTCGGCGTCGAGCCCGGCGAAGACGTCGTACAGCGCCCGGTCCTGGCGCAGCTCGGTCACCAGCCGGTCGACCTCGACCTCGGCCTGCTCGCAGCTCGTGCGCACCGCCTCGTCCGGGTGCACGTTGGCGAGCAGCGACCCCACGCTCGCGATGTTGCTCAACACCCGACCGACCTCGTCCCACTGCCGGAGCACCCCGAGCGCGTCGGCCGGCGGATCGTCGCGCAGCCGGTCGACCAGGACCCGGGCCTCGGCCAGCCCGTCCCGGGTGCGGGTCTCCACCCAGGCCGGGGCGTCGTCGTTCGAGGGCAGCGCGAGAGGGGCCGTCATGGGGCCAGACTGCCACGACGCCGGCGCAGATACGCCCGCTCGGCCTCGTTGTCGGTGGCCTCGATCGCCGCGTCGTACGCCGCCCGCGCGTCGCTGCTGCGGCCGAGCCGCCGGAGCAGGTCGGCCCGGGTGGCGTGCCAGGCGTGGTAGGTCGTGAGCGGCAGCCGGTCGACCTCGGCGAGCGCCACCTCGGCGCCGTCGAGCTCGGCGACGGCGATCGCGCGGTTGAGGGCCACCACCGGGCTCGGCGCGACGGCGTACAGCTGGGAGTACAGCGTCGCGACCTGCTCCCAGTCGGTGTCGGAGGCGGTCGGCGCGTCGGTGTGCACGGCGTTGACGGCGGCGAGCAGCTGGTAGTGCCCGGGTCGGTTCAGCGCGAGGGACTCCCGGACGAGGGCGTGGCCCTCGGCGATCAGGGCGCGGTCCCAGCCGCCGCGGTCCTGCTCGTGCAGGGGCACCAGCTCGCCTCCGGCGACCCGCGTCGTACGGCGGGACTCGGTGAGCAGCATCAGCGCCAGCAGGCCGGCGACCTCGGGGTCGTCGGGCAGCAGCGCACGCAGGAGCCGGCCCAGCCGGATCGCCTCCGCCGTGAGGTCCTCGCGGATCGGCGCGTCGCCCGAGCTCGCCAGGTAGCCCTCGTTGAAGACCAGGTAGACCACGGCGAGCACCGCCGACAGTCGCTGGGTGAGGTCCGCGGCGTCCGGCACCCGGAAGGGGATGTGGGCGTCCTTGATCTTCCTCTTCGCGCGGGTGATCCGCTGGGCCATCGTGGTCTCCGGGACCAGGAACGCCTGGGCGATCTCGGCGACCGTCAGGCCGCCGAGCAGCCGCAGCGTCATCGCCACCCGGGCCTCGGGGGCGAGCGCCGGGTGGCAGCAGGTGAAGATCAGCCGCAGCCGGTCGTCCTCGACGATGCCGGTGGGCTGGTGTCCTTCCGGGTTCTCGACCATCAGCGCGGCCTGGTGCTTGGCGTCCCGGTGTGACTCGCGGCGGATCTTGTCGATGCCCCGGTTGGCGGCGGTCGTGGTCAGCCACCCGCCCGGGTTGGGCGGCACGCCGTCCGCGGGCCAGCGCTCCACGGCGACCAAGAGCGCCTCGGCGGCCGCCTCCTCGGCGACGTCGATGTCGCCGAAGCGACGCACCAGCGAGGCGACGATCCGGCCGTACTCCTCGCGGTAGATCCGCTCGACTGCCTCCTGGGCACCGCTCACGCGCCCGGCTCCTCCTGGAAGGGGCGCACCTCGACCCGGTTGGCGCACGCCTTCGAGCCCTCGGCCGCCCACGCCAGGGCGGCGTCGAGGTCGGGCACGTCGATGATCCAGAAGCCGCCGAGGTACTCCTTCGACTCGGCGAACGGACCGTCGGTGATCATCGGCTCGGCGCCGGTGTTGTCCACGGTGGTGGTCGCATCGTGGGTCATGAGGCCGCCGGCGAACACCCACACGCCCTCGGCCTGCATGCGGTCGTTGACCTTGCCGGTGGCGTCGAACACCGCCTGCATCTCCTCGGGCGACAGCGCGTCCATCGCGGCGACGTCCGCGGGGGTGTGGTTCACGGCGAGCAGGTACTGGCTCATGGCATTTCCTCCTGGGGTGGGCCCCGTCCGAGCCGTTCGTCGACACCACGAAGAAGACTGCCCCGATACGACACCCTTCCCCAAAGGATTTCTGTCTGCCTACTGTGAAACCCATGTCCGCGCCGACGTTCCACCTCTCCTCGACCGTGCTCGGTACGTCGGACCCGCGCGGGCTCGCCGCCTTCTACCGCGAGCTGCTGGGTTGGGAGGTGCGGGTCGACCGGCCCGAGTGGGTGGTGCTCAAGCCCCAGGGCGGCGTGACCGGCCTGTCGTTCCAGCGCGAGGACGGGCACGTGCCGCCGTCGTGGCCGGCCACGCCCGGCGACCAGCAGATGCAGGCCCACCTCGACATCGCGGTCGACGACCTCGAGACCGGCGTGGCCCGGGCCCAGGCGCTCGGCGCCACCGTCGCGGACCACCAGCCCCAGGACGACGTCCGGGTCCTGCTCGACCCGGCCGGCCACCCGTTCTGCCTCTTCGCTCCGGGCGCCTGAGCGAGGAGAGGCGAGCCATGACCGAGCCGGCGGCCACCTGGGGCGACCTCTACCGCGAGCACGTGGCCGCCGTGTCGGCGCTGGCCGACGGCCTCTCCGACGACCAGCTGCGCACGACCGTGCCGGCCTCGCCGGCCTGGACCGTGCACGACGTGCTGGCCCACCTCGCCGGCGGCTGCTCCGACGCGGTCACCGGCCGGATGGACGGCGCGCCGGCTCCGGAGTGGACCGCCCGGCACGTCGCGGAGCGGGCAGAGCTCCCCGTGGCCGAGCTCACCGCCGAGCTGCGGTCCCACCAGGACGCGATCGCCGCCTCGACGGTCGACAACCCGCGCCCGGCGATCGTCTGGGACATGGCGGTCCACCACGCCGACCTGCACGAGGCGCTCGGCCTCGGCGAGCTGCCCGAGCCGATGTGGCGACCGGTGCTCGACGGGGTCGCGCCGATGAAGTTCGGGTCCACGGCGCCCCCCGAGGACGTCGAGCCGTACGAGCTGTTCCGCGCCCTCTTCTCCCGCCGCTCGCGGACCCAGATGCAGGCATGGGGGCTGCCCCTGTCGCCCGAGCAGCTGGACGAGCTCTGCATCTTCGGCCCCCGCGAGGACGACCAACCCGTACCCTGAGCGGGTGCTCCCTCGGACATCCCGCATGCGCTCACGGGTTCTCCTGACCCTGGCCGCGCTCGTCGCGTCAGGTCTCGCGGTCGCACCCGTCGAGGCGTCCGGGGCCCGGACGAACGGCGGGGCGGATGCCGCCACCGTCTCGACGGCCGCCAAGGACCTCCGCAAGTCCCGCGGGCTGTTCGTCGACCCGAAGATGCCGGGAGCCAAGCACGGGGCGGTCTACAAGAAGGCCTTCGGCTCCAAGGCCCAGGCGCTCTGGATCATCCCCGAGGCCTACGGCACCCCGTCGGTGCGCAAGGCCGTGCGGGCCTACACGTCCCGCGCGCTGAAGGCCAAGAAGACCCCCACGCTGTCCATCTACGGCATCCCCGGCCGGGACTGCGGCGGGCACTCGTCCGCGGGTGCGCTCCAGAACGCCGAGCAGTACCGCGCCTGGATCCGCCAGGTCGGCAAGGGCCTCGACGACCAGAAGGCGCTCGTGATCCTCGAGCCGGACGCGCTGCCCTTCTTCGGCAGCAACGTCCCGTGCGACCGGCCCGAGGGCTGGCTCGCCATGCTGCGGTTCGCGAGCAAGACGCTGAGCAAGTCCGGCGCCTGGGTCTACATCGACGCCGGGCACTCCGACTGGCGGCCCTACGAGCAGCGCCCGGCGCAGCTCAAGCAGGCGGGCATCGAGTTCGCCCGCGGCTTCAGCACGAACGTCTCCAACTTCCGCTCCACCGCCGACGAGAAGGCCTACGCCCAGACGATGGTCACCGAGCTGCGCAAGCTCGGCGTGACGGGCGTGCACTACGTCATCGACACCTCGCGCAACGGCGCAGCCAACCCGGTCAACGGCCAGGTGATCAATCCGCCCTGGGCGCGGGTGGGCAAGCCGCCCAAGTTGGTCTTCGACGGCGCCTTCGACGGGACGCTGTGGGTGAAGCACCCCGGCGAGTCGGATGGCTACGAGAACGGCGGCAACTCGTCGGGCAAGTGGTGCGCCATGCTCGCCGACCGGCTCATCGACGGCACCTCCGACCAGACGTCCTGCCCGGAGTGACGCGATGGCGACGTACGCGGTCAACCCCGACGCCGTCGCCCACGCGCGCTCGCTGATCGAGAAGTCGCAGTACGTCCTCGACAGCGACTGGGGCGACGCGCAACCGGACGCCGAGGCACAGAACGCCTACCTCGAGCGGCACTCGTGGGCGGAGTACGCCGCCTGGCACCTCGGGCTCACCGAGGGCGCGAACGACGAGACCAAGGCCCGCTACGCGTTCGGGTACGGCGACTTCCGCCGGGTGCACCGCTCCGGTCTGATCGCCTGCGTCTACCGGGCCGCCGAGTGGCGGCACAAGAAGGTCGAGCTCGCCGCCCACGACCTCCTCCAGCTCCTCGACCGGACCGCCGGCATCGAGTAGGTCCCGCCCGGGTGGTCGGTGGTTTCGAGGCTCAGGCCCAGCGGCCTTCGCACCTCAACCACCAACCCGGTGGTTGAGGTGCGAGGAGCGCCAGCGACGAGCCTCGAAACCACCCCGCTGTCGACCTCGTCTCCGCGTGCCGGGGTCACCAGAAGGTCCCGCCCGGCCGGCCGGTGGTTTCGAGGCTCAGGCCCAGCGGCCTTCGCACCTCAACCACCAACCCGGTGCTTGAGCCTCGAAACCACCCCAGTGTCGACCTCGTGTTCGCGTGCCGGGTCACCAGTAGGTCCCGCCGGGCCGGTCGGTGGTTTCGAGGCTCAGGCCTAGCGGCCTTCGCACCTCAACCACCAATCCGGTGGTTGAGGTGCGAGGAGCGCCAGCGACGAGCCTCGAAACCACCCCGCTGTCGACCTCGTCTCCGCGTGCCGGGACACCAGCAGGTCCCGCCGGGCCGGTCGTTGAGGTGCGAGGAGCGCCAGCGACGAGCCTCGAAACCACCCCGCTGTCGACCTCGTCTCCGCGTGCCGGGGTCACCAGAAGGTCCCGCCCGGCCGGCCGGTGGTTTCGAGGCTCAGGCCTAGCGGCCTTTCGCACCTCAACCACCAACCCGGTGCTTGAGCCTCGAAACCACCCCAACCGTCGACCTCGTCTCCGCGTGCCGGGGTCACCAGAAGGTCCCGCCCGGCCGGCCGGTGGTTTCGAGGCTCAGGCCCAGCGGCCTTCGCACCTCAACCACCAACCCGGTGGTTGAGCCTCGAAACCACCCCAAGCGTCGACCTCGTGTCCGCGTGCCGGGTCACCAGCCGAGGGTGCCGGGGGCGCCCTTGAACGGACCGACCACCCGGCTGGTGATCCAGCAGCCGCCGTAGAAGCCGCCCTCCTGCGGCTCGACCACCTCGCCGTCGACGGTGCAGCGGTCGACCAGCCCCGGCATCACCGCGATCGCCCCGGCGATCTCCTCGAAGCCGGCCGACGGAGTCGGGTAGAACCACGCGGCGCGGGCGGCGACGACGTCACCGGCGACCAGGTCGACGTACGACGCCTGGCCCTTCCACTCGCACCACGAGGAGCCGACGGCGTCCCGGAGCGCGCCGGGCACGAACGCCGACCGCGGCAGGTAGTACGTCGGCGGGTGGCTGGTCTCGAGCACCCGCCACGAGGTGGTGCTGCTGGCGATCGTCACTCCCCCGAGCACCACCTCGACCAGCTCGCCGCTCGGCTCGACCCGGGGCGGGCGCGGGTAGTCCCAGACGGACTCGACCGTGGGCTGCGTCATGTCGCGACGCTACCGGCTGGGGGAACATCCGCCGCCGGGGTTAGGTTCGGGGATCGTGCGCACGCTGAGTCAACGGGTCGGGGCCCTGGTGGCCGACACCCGACCGCTGCGCAACGAGCACTTCCGCCGGCTGTGGCTGGCGAACATCATCACCGTCGTCGGCGCGCAGCTGACCGTGGTCGCGGTCCCGGCCCAGATCTACGCCGACACCGGCTCGTCGGCGTACGTCGGCCTGACCGGGCTCTTCGGCCTGGTGCCGCTGGTCGTGTTCGGGCTCTGGGGCGGCGCGTTGGCCGACGTCTTCGACCGCCGCACGATGCTGGTGATCACCACCCTCGGGCTGATCGTCACCAGCGGGCTGTTCTGGCTGCAGGCGGCGATGGGCAACACCAACGTGTGGCTGCTGCTCGGCCTCTTCTCGGTGCAGCAGGCGTTCTTCGCGGTCAACCAGCCGACCCGCAGCGCGATCCTGCCCAAGCTGCTGGGACCTGAGCTGCTCCCGGCGGCGAACTCGCTGAACATGACGATCTTCTCGGCCGGCGCCATCGGTGGCCCGCTGGTCGCGGGTGTGCTGATCCCCGTGATCGGCTTCGAGTGGCTCTACCTGATCGACACGTTCACGCTGCTCGCGACGCTGAGCGCCGTGGTCCGGCTGCCCAGCCTCGCCGTCGAGGACGCCGCGAAGGGCACGCCCGGACTGCGCTCGGTCATCGAGGGCTTCGCCTACCTGCGCGGCCACCCGGTCTTGATGATGTCGTTCGTCGTCGACCTGATCGCGATGGTCTTCGGCATGCCGCGCGCGCTGTTCCCCGAGATCGCCCACGTCTCCTTCAGCGGGCCGGACGAGGGCGGCATCGTCTTCGCGCTGCTCTTCGCCGCGATCCCCGCGGGCGCCGTGGTCGGCGGCGTCCTCTCCGGCTGGGTCTCCCGCGTCGACCGGCAGGGCCGCGCCGTCATCGCGTGCATCCTGGTCTGGGGCGGGGCGATGGCCGGCTTCGGCCTCGCGGTCGGGCTCGCCGACCACTGGCGGACCGCGATGCTGTGGACCGCCCTGCTGATGCTCGTCATCGGCGGCGCGGCCGACATGGCGTCCGCGGCCTTCCGGACCTCGATGCTCCAGAGCGCCGCCGACGACTCCGTCCGCGGGCGGCTCCAGGGCATCTTCATCGTGGTGGTGGCGGGTGGCCCGCGGATCGCGGACGTCGTGCACGGGGCGTCCGCGGCGATGGTCGGCACGGCGGCCGCGGCGGCGGGCGGCGGTGTCCTGGTCGTGATCGGGACGGTCGTCGCGGCGATCGCCGTACCGTCCTTCGTGCGCTACCGGATCGGAGCCGCCCCTGCCCGAGCTGGCGAGGGCAGGGAGTAGCGGCGAAGGTTGAGGAGCGTCGGCTCAAACCGGAGCGCGCGACGGGCTAGCGACGCGTCTCGAAACCAGAGGCCCGCCGCCGAAGCGGTCTGAACCCCGCCCGCGACCTAGACTCCCCCGGTGCATCCGAACGACCATCCCGAGCTCCTCGAGGGCATCGACCCCGACGACCTAGCGATCACGGTGCGGGTGCTCAACGAGCTGCACCGGCTGCCGAGCGATCACCCGGACATCACGGCCGTCAAGCACGCGGCGTCGCACATGTACAAGGCGCTCAAGGCCGAGCGGCGCACCCGCAAGCGCCAGGCCGAGCTGGCCGCCGACCGCGCGGTGACCGAGGCGACGGCCACCGGCTCGCCGATGCGCATCGACGACGAGACCCTCGGCATCCCACTGGTCTCCACCGCGCCGGGCGCCTTCGCAGGCGAGCTGATCAACCCGCGCGGCTGTTACATCTGCAAGAATGACTACACGCTCGTCGACGCGTTCTACCACTGGCTCTGCCCCAGCTGCGCGGCCATGTCGCACGCGAAGCGCGACCAGGGCACCGACCTCACCGGACGCCGCGCGCTGCTGACCGGCGGTCGCGCCAAGATCGGCATGTACATCGCGCTGCGGCTGCTCCGCGACGGCGCGCACACCACGATCACGACGCGCTTCCCGCACGACGCCGTACGACGGTTCACGGCGCTGGAGGACAGCGCCGACTGGATCAACCGGCTCAAGATCGTCGGGATCGACCTGCGCGACCCCACCCAGGTGGTTGCGCTCGCCGACGAGGTCGCCGCGGCCGGTCCGCTCGACATCCTCATCAACAACGCGTGCCAGACCGTGCGCCGCTCGCCGGGCTCCTACGCGCCGCTCGTCGACGCCGAGCTCGCTCCCCTGCCGACCGGCATCGCGCTCCCGGAGATCGTCAGCTTCGACCGGATCAGCGACGCCCACCCGGCCGCGATCGCGGGCACCCTCCAGCAGCACGCGGTCGCCCACCACGAGACGCCCGCACACACCCCGGCCTCGATCACCGCGCTCGCCCTCAAGGCCGGCAACGCCAGCCTCGAGGCGCACCTCGCCGGCACGGCGGTCGACGCCGGCGGGCTGCTCCCCGACCTGCAGACGACGAACTCGTGGACCCAGACGGTCGACGAGGTCGACCCGCTCGAGCTGCTCGAGGTGCAGCTCTGCAACGCCACCGCGCCGTTCCTGCTGATCTCGCGCCTGCGCGCGTCGCTGCGGTCGTCGTCGGCCCGGCGCACGTACGTCGTCAACGTGTCGGCGATGGAGGGCCAGTTCTCCCGGACCTACAAGGGCCCGGGCCACCCGCACACCAACATGGCCAAGGCCTCGCTGAACATGCTGACCCGCACCAGCGCCGGCGAGATGTTCGAGACCGACGGCATCTTGATGAACGCCGTCGACACCGGCTGGATCACCGACGAGCGCCCCCACCAGGAGAAGCTGCGGATCGCCGCCGAGGGCTGGCACGCCCCGCTCGACCTGGTCGACGGCGCCGCCCGCGTCTACGACCCGATCGTGCGCGGCGAGGCGGGCGAGGACCTGTACGGCCACTTCCTGAAGGACTTCGAACCCAGCCCTTGGTGAGGTCGGGGCAGTCGTCCCGCCCAGTCTGACGTCGATGCTGAGCAGGATCCGTCCGGAAGCTCGATGATCGCCCAGGGCACGTCGACCCCCTGCGTGACGAAGGGGAGGCGTACGCCGAGATGCTCGCCGCCGCCGGCGTGCCGGTGACCCGGTGCGCCAGGCGGGAGGATCCGCGGTTTCGTCGACATGGGTGGGAGGCGGATCGGGGTGGTGTGAGGTGGCTGTGGGCGGATACTGATCCAGTGCAGGGCCTGCCGGGCCTGCAGGACGCTCGAGGAGCCCGCATGTCGACGACCATGTCCGAACGCACCAGCACCCCCGGCGGCAAGCCGCGGATGAGTCCGAAATCGATGGCGATCTGGGGGGTGGTCGCCGTTGTCGGCGCCGTCTGCTGGAGCGTGCTGGCCCTCTCCCGTGGTGAAGAGGTCTCCGCGCTGTGGATCCTGTTCGCCGCGCTGTCGTCGTACGCCATCGCCTACCGCTTCTACGCGCGCTTCATCGCCTACCGCGTGCTCCAGGTCGACGACACCCGGGCCACCCCCGCGGAGCGACTGCAGGACGGCAAGGACTTCGACGTCACCGACCGCCGGGTGCTCTTCGGCCACCACTTCGCCGCCATCGCCGGTGCCGGACCGCTCGTCGGACCGGTCCTGGCGGCGCAGATGGGCTACCTGCCCGGCACGATCTGGATCATTGTCGGCGTCATCTTCGCCGGTGCCGTCCAGGACATGGTGGTGCTGTTCTTCTCCATGCGCCGCGACGGCAAGAGCCTGGGCCAGATGGTGCGCGAGGAGATCGGCATGGTCGGTGGCATCGCAGCCCTGATCGCGGTCTTCGCGATCATGATCATCATCCTCGCAGTCCTGGCCCTGGTCGTGGTCAACGCGCTGGCCGAGTCCCCCTGGGGCGTCTTCTCGATCGGGCTCACCATCCCGATCGCGCTGTTCATGGGCTTCTACCTGCGGCACTTCCGACCAGGTCGGGTGGCGGAGGTGACCGCGATCGGCGTCGGGCTGCTGCTGCTCGCGATCATCGGCGGCGGCTACGTCGAGCAGATGGGCCTCGAGAGCGCTCTGACCCTCTCGCCGGAGCAGCTCACCCTCGGGCTCGTGGTCTACGGGTTCGTGGCCTCGATCCTGCCCGTGTGGATGCTGCTCACGCCCCGCGACTACCTGTCGACGTTCATGAAGATCGGCGTCATCGTCCTGCTGGCCGTCGGCCTGCTGGTCGCCGCGCCGGTCCTGCAGAACGAGGCGGTCACGGACTTCGCCATCGACGGCACCGGCCCGGTCTTCGCCGGCAAGCTGTTCCCCTTCGTCTTCATCACCATCGCCTGCGGCGCGCTCTCCGGCTTCCACGCCCTGATCGCCTCCGGCACCACGCCGAAGATGGTCGCCAAGGAGAGCCACGTCCGGATGATCGGCTACGGCGGCATGCTGATGGAATCCTTCGTGGCCATCAGCGCACTCATCGCGGCCTCGGTCATCGACCCCGGCCTCTACTTCGCGATCAACTCCCCGCTGGGAGCCACCGGCGGCGAGGCCGCAACCGCTGCTGAGTTCGTGAAGACGATCGGCTTCCACATCAACCCCGACACCCTGACCGCCGCCGCCCAGTCGGTCGACGAAGCGACGCTGATCTCCCGAACCGGGGGCGCACCGACCCTCGCCCTCGGTATGTCGTCGATCTTCACCACGGCCTTCGGAGGCGGGCTGGCCGCCTTCTGGTACCACTTCGCGATCATGTTCGAGGCGCTCTTCATCCTCACCGCCGTCGACGCCGGCACCCGCGTCGGCCGGTTCATGCTGCAGGACACCATCGGCAACGTCTGGCCCAAGTACGCCGACCTCTCCTGGAAGCCCGCCTCCTGGTCCGCCAGCGCGATCGTCGTCGGCCTGTGGGGCTACATGCTGTACGTCGGCGTCACCGACCCGCTCGGCGGCATCAACCAGCTCTTCCCGTTGTTCGGCATCGCCAACCAGCTGCTCGCCGCGATCGCGCTCACTCTCTGCGTCACCCTGCTGATCAAGCACGGCAAGGTGAAGTGGGCGTGGGTGCCCGGGGTCGGGCTGGTGTGGGACCTCATCACCACCATGACCGCGAGCTACCAGAAGGTGTTCTCGGACAACCCGAAGATCGGCTACTTCGAGCAGCGGTCGGTCTATCAAGCAGCGATCAACAACGACACGGTCCTGGCCCCCGCGGCCGACATGGACCAGATGCGGACCATCGTCACCAACTCCACGGTCAACGGCACCCTGCAGTCGATCTTCGCGATCCTGGTGATCATCGTCGTCGTCAACGCGATCGTCATCTGGGTCAAGGCCATCCGCGCCGGCGGTCTGCCCACGACCGAGGTGCCGGCGACGCCGTCGGACATCGTCGCGCCCGCGGACTTCTTCGCCACCAAGGAGGAGAAGAAGGCGGTCCGCGAGTGGGAGGCCAGCCGCAACAGGGTCGGCGCCATGGGAAGCGGTGACCGGCAGTGAGGGCCGCGGTTCTCCGTGCTGGACGCGGTCTGCGCTGGTACCTCCGGCAGGCCACGGGCGAGGCCAAGTGGGACGAGTACCTCGCCGTGTGCCGCGAGCAGGGCGCCGACCCGATGAGCCGACGCGAGTTCGAGCGTCGCCGCGCAGACCATCGCGAGGCGCACCCCCAGTCCCGCTGCTGCTGATGATTGCGCGGTCGTCTCGCGGGAAGATCCGAGCGACGGTTGCGCTGGAGGCGGCTGAGCGGGGAGGCAGCCACAAGCGCTGCTCTAAATGTGCTGGCAGATCACGTGCACCATGCCGACGTGCGGGCGGGTCCTCGTGCGAACGGGACACGCTCGGGCGAGGGCGTCGCTGTACCCGAACCGCGCTTCCCGGGGCGAACGCCGCTCGTAGGCCCCGAGGTCAACTCGTCCGACGCTCGGTCGGCGTATCCGGTTGGTCGGGTGGGCGTACTCCCATCGTGGCCGCCACCGCTCGGGGACTCGGACGCCCCGATCGATCGCGGGAGAGGTTGCTCGGAGGCTGAAGTCGTCGGCCGCCGGGTCCGCGAAGCCCTTCGACCCGACCCGACGGTTGGCTTGCGCCGAGACGGCGCCGAGGTTGGTCACCACCCCTGGACCGACCAGCAGGTTGTTCCGGAGGTTGGCGCGGCTCCGCTCGGCGAGCTGGACGAAGGTGCCGGTGGCACGACGGTTGACGAAGGTGTTGTTGACCACCCACAGCACGCGGGAGCCGGCGTCGGGGAACCCCTCGGCGCCGTAGGAGACCAGGGCCGAGTTCTCCGAGTTCGGCCCCTGGATGATGACGTTGCCTGCGATCGGCGACCTGCCCCCGTTGGGCAGGTCGACGGAGTAGCTGGCGGTGGCGTCGCCGTCGGTGATCCGGTTGCCGGTGATCGTGTTCGTCGCGGCCCGGGACTTGAGCTCGTGGCCGGTGTCGGCCCCCCACAGGTAGCTGCCGGTGACGGTCAGCGAGCGCACGGCGCCGATGTAGAGGTTGTGGGTCTGACCGTCTCCGGTGCCGTTGCGGAAGAACCGGGAGCGCGCGATCACGATGTCGCTTCCGGGATCGGCTCCGGTGAGGATGCCGTTCTGGTTGTCGTGGAACGAGCTCCTGGTCACCGTCAGCCCGGCACCCTCCTGGCGGATGCCGGCGCCGTTCTGGTCGGGCACCGTCGCGCCGCTGAACTCGAGCCGGTCGACGGTCGTGCGATCACCCGCGATCACCCAGATCGCCTTCCCCTGGGCGCTGCTCCCGTCCGCCTGGAGGTGCGGTCGCCCACCGACGCCCCGCAGGGTGAGGTCGTCCTGGGTCCAGGTGGCGACGTCCCCGACGTAGGTGCCAGGGTCGATCAGCACCGTGTCCCCGTCGCGGGCCACCGCCGCCGCCGCGCTCGGGGTGGCCAGTCGCCGGTCCGGTCCCACGTGCCACGTACGGGGGCTGTCAACTGCCCGCTCCGCCGCCGTCGCCGGCACTCCGGTCACGACCAGCGTCGCCACGCACAGGAGCGACCAGCACCGCACCGCCACGCCCACTCTCCGGATCCGCACCGCACCATTGTCGATCACGTGCGGCCCGTGCTCAGCCGTCGCGCGCTGTTGCAGGCGAGTCCGCCGCGCCCTTCACGGTCGGCGTGCGGTGGAGCTCTCGGGGTCCCGACCCTCGATGGAGGTCGCCAGCTCGCGGTCGATCCAGCGCCCGATCACCTCGACCACGTAGGCCCGCTCGCCGCGGTCGAGCAGGTGCCCCTTCGCGATGCCGTGCCACGTCTCCAGGCAGCTGCGGCAGCAGGTCGCGGTGGCGTGTTGGGCCACGAAGACCGGGTGGTTGCGGTAGGGGGTCTGCCGGCCGTCGTTGCGCGGCTCGGCCGGCGCCAGCCGCTCGGCGATGATCTCCGCGGCGTGAGCCCGCATCGTCTGCGGACCGCGCAGCCCAGCCGTGGTCCGCTCGCGCCCGCGCAGGTGGAAGCGCCGCCCGAACGGTCGCGCGCTCGCGCGGTCGATCCGGTCATCGATCTCGGCGGGGTCGGGCACTCCCCCAGACTAGGCACGGCAGCACGATGGCCGACGAGGAAGCCACGACCGGCCGGGTCTGCGCGGGTCCGCGAACCATGAGAGCCCGGCGGGGCGCGCGGGTCAGGCGTCGTAGTCGACGCGCAGCTCCTCGCTCGTCGGGTGCGCCTGGCAGGTCAGCACGTAGCCCTCGTCGACCTCGGCGGCGTCCAGGGCGTGGTTCTGGTCCATCGCGGCCGTGCCGAGCATGACCTTGGCCCGACAGGTCCCGCAGGCGCCACCGGCACACGCGTACGGCGCGTCGACGCCGGCCGCGAGCGCGGCGTCGAGGACGGTCGCCCCCGCTGCGGCGAGCTCGAAGGTCGTCTCGGCGCCGTCGAGCGCCACGCTGACCCGGCTGACCAGGCTGGCCAGGTCGCCGTCGTGAGCCTCGACGGGCTCGGCCGCGGTGTGGAAGAGCTCGGAGTGCACCCGGTCCTCGGCCACGCCTGCCTGGAGGAGGCCGTCGGTGACGTCCTCGACCATCGCCTGGGGCCCGCACAGCAGCCAGGCGTCCACCGACGCGACCCGGTCGCCCACCAGCCGGGCGACCAGCGCCCGGTCGATGCGTCCGGTCAGCGCGGCGTCCTCCCGCGACACGACGTGATGGACCCGGAGCCGACCGTCGAACTCGGTCACCAGGGCGTCCAGCTCACGCCGGAACATCGTGCTGGCCGCCGCCCGGTTGCCGTAGACGAGGTCGAAGGTGCTCGCCTGCTCCACCTCGAGAGCGGTCGCGATGATGGAGACGAGCGGCGTGATGCCGGAGCCGGCGGCCACGCCGACGTAAGCGTGCTTCGCGCCCGCATCGAGCGGGATCCCGAACCGTCCGGTCGGCGTCATCACGTCCAGGATGTCGCCGGACCGCAGCTCGCCGTTGAGATAGCTGGAGAAGACTCCGCCCTCGACCCGCTTGACGGCCACGCGCAGCTCGCCGGTGGTAGCAGGCGCACACAGGGAGTAGCTGCGGCGCACGTCCTGGCCGTCGATGACCGCGCGGAGCGTCACGTGCTGGCCGGCGGTGTACCGGTAGTCCGGGGCCAGGTCCTCGGGCACCGCGAAGGAGAGGACGACGCTGTCCTCCGTCATGCGCTCCACCGACGTGACGCGCAGGGGATGGAAGGCCGCCCGTCGGCCCGAGAGGGCGGGCCCGGAGAGCCGGTCGGTGAGGCGGCGCCAGGTGCGGTACTCCTCCGCCGTCAGCGACCGGCCGAACCAGGTCGAGATCGCCGCGTCGCGGTCGAGGTAGGCGGTCTCGTTGCGCCGCCAGGCACGCACGTAGCGATAGAACGGCACGCTCGGGTGCAGGTGATGCACCAGGTGGTAGTTCTGGTAGACGAACAGCGGCGTCAGCCACGCTTCACCACCCACCCGCACGCGGGTGGCGCGGTACTTGTCCTCGCGCTGGGTCGCCGTCAGCCCGTGGTGCGGCAGGTAGTCGAACCACCACGCCAGGATCGTGAGGCCGATCCGCTGCGGGACGAGGTACAGGACGACCAGCTCGTACAGGTGTCCGGTCGCGGCGACCGCGCCGAAGACGGCCGCGACGGACAGGAACGTGCCGAGCGTGACGACGACCTCGGCCCGCGGACGCTCGCGCAGGCGCCGCACGTAGAAGGCCACGTACCAGACGTCGATCGTGGCCCACCGGAACGGCAGCTGCCACCACGGCCCCTCGCTGGTCCAGGCGTCCGGGTCGCTGGCCTTGGGCTCGTTGGTGTTGCGGTGGTGCTCGATGTGGATGAACTGCATGAGCGGGAACGTCGCGTACGCCGCGACGAACGGCTGCGCGAGGTGTCCGAACGCGTTGTTGAGGCGGGTGTCGGTGCTGATCGCGTGGTGGGTGGCCTCGTGCAGGACCGAGAACATCAAGAAGGTGACCGCGGCACCGATCGGGACGGTCCGCCACGGCGACCACTGCGCCGCGAGGACGGCCCAGGCCTCGAAGGCGAAGAGACCCAGCGTGCCGACGAAGAGCAGGACGGTCGGCCAGGCCAGCCGGGGCACCGTCTCGCCCGGGTCCGGCAGACCCAGGACCGGCTGCGTCGCCTCGGGGTTGCGGGCGATGGTCGGTGCCGTCATCGGTGCTCCTCCTCCACGCAGCGGCGCCGGTCGCCGTTCGCTTTACAGAAGGAGTCTGTTTGTAAACCGAGGCCGGGTCAACCCGGGGTGGCCCAGGTCACACCCGCTCCAGCTGCGCAGGCGGCCGCCCCAGGGTGTGGCGCCGGTACCAGCGCTTCCCGTGGTGGCGCTGGTAGAACCACGTGAACGACGACAGCGCCCCGCGGTCGTGGAACCAGAACCCTGCGGGGATGTCGTCGACCGGCGTCCGGCGACCGGGCTCGATGTCGGCCACGACCACGCCCGGACCCTCGCGGCGGTCCCGGCGGGCCACCACGGCTCCCGCGGCGTCACAGATCACGGCACCACCTTGGAGCCAGCCGCGGTAGGTCAGCGGGCTCCACGGAAGACCGCACTCGAGGCCTCCCGTGTGGGCCGCGTGTACGACCGGGGCGCCGACCACCCGCGCCATCGCCGCCGCCACACCGGCCGCCGTACGCGCGTTGTCCTCCTCCATCCGCCGCGTCAGCCACCGCGGGCGCCAGGCCGGGATGCTCCACCAGGCGGAGCCCCCGACGACCAGGTCGACCTTTCCGCGGAGCCGGTGCGCCGTCTGCGTGCGCATGAACTCCCAGCAGACCGCGGCGCCCGCGGTGAGCTCGCCGGCCTCGATCACGCCGTCGTCGTGACCTCCGACGTAGAAGCAGTTCTCCCACATCGTCGGGAGGTCCTTGTCGTGCCGCCCCAGCACGTCGCCTCGAGGTCCCACGAGGAAGAAGGCGTTGCGGTTGTGCCCGTCGGCATCGCGACAGATGAAGGAGCCGCCCACCGTGGCGCTGTGTCGCCGCGCGAGGCGCCGCAGCAGGTCCAGCGCCGGCCCCTCCACCGGCAGGGACGCCTGTGCCATGCGCTCGGTGAAGCCCATCCCGGTCGAGAAGAACTCGGGCAGGACGATCCAGTCAGCCCCCGATGCCCCGGCCTCGTCCGCGAGCACCTCGGCCCGGCGCAGGTTCTCCGCCACGTCGCCCAGCACGGGCTCCATCTGCACTGCCGCTACTCTCACAACCGACCTTTCGCCGCAAGGATGAAGTCGGCGAAAACCTACCCATGAGCCTGCCGCCGTCCGCGGTCGGCAGCGCCTCGCCGGTCGGCGCTGAGCTGGCCCGGCAGGAACAAGCGGGTCGTCGGCGCCGTTCGGCCTCCATGACCACCATCGGCTTCATCGGCAGCGGCAACATCGGCGGGACCCTCGCGAAACTCTTCGCGGACGCGGGCTACGACGTCGTCATCAGCAACTCGCGCGGGCCGGAGACGCTCGCGGACGAGGTCGCCGAGATCGGCGACCACGCCCGGGCCGCGACCGCGGCCGAGGCGGCGGAGGCCGGGGAGGTCGTGGTCGTGTCGGTGCCGTTCCTCGCCGTCGACCAGGTCCCCGTGACCCCGCTGGCCGGCAAGGTCGTCATCGACACGAACAACTACTACTTCGAGCGTGACGGGCACGTCGCCGCGATCGACGACGGGCAGACCACCCCGAGCGAGGTGCTGCAGGAGCACCTGCCCGAGTCGCACGTCGTCAAGCTCTTCAACGCCATCCAGGCCGGCCACCTCGCCACCCAGGGAGTCCCGGCCGGCACACCCGCTCGCCGGGCGCTGCCGATGGCGGGTGACGACGAGACGGCCAAGGCGACCGTGGCCCGGCTCGCCGACGAGATCGGGTACGACGTCGTCGACGTCGGAGCCCTCGCCGAGGGCTGGCGCTTCGACCGCGACCAGCCGGCGTACGGCGCCGCGGTCGACGCCGCCGGCCTGCGCGCGCTGCTCGACGACGCGAAGCGAGCCTCCACCTCGGCGTAGCCGCTGCGTGGCAGGATCCGGCCCATGGACGCCATGGAGTGCGACAACTGCGGCAGCACGATGCGCTGGGAGACGTCGCACTCGCGGTGCGACCGCTGCGGGCACATCCGCCCGTGCTGCGAGGGCGCTCCGGTGACCGCGAGCTGCGTCGTACCGTCGGCCGCCTCTCGTTCCTAGGCGCCGAGCAGGCCCCGCCCGTAGGCCGCCTGGCCCGCGTGCTGCAGGTCGTCGCTGACCACGCTCACGAGGCGTACGGCGAGGGTGACCGGCGGGTCCCAGCGCTCGTCGACGACCCGGTCGAGGTCGCCGTCCGCGACCGTCTGCAGGTAGGACACCGTCTGGGCGGTCACGGCGGAGAGGTAGTCGGCGAGCAGGTCGGCGCTCGCCCGCACCTGGCCGACCTCCTCGGAGGTCTGCCCGTAGCCGGTGGCGGAGTCCTCGAAGGGCAGGCCGAAGCGGTCGGCGTACCCCTGGGCCGTCCACACCTGCTCGAGACCGGCCACGTCGGCGACGTGGTCGTCCTGCACCCGGGCCAGGTGCCAGACCAGCCAGGCGATCGGGTTCGCGTCCGCCGTCGCGCGGTGCGCCAGCTGGTCGTCGTCGAGGTCCTCGACGGCGGCGCGGCCCGTCTGCTCGATGCGTCCGAAGGCGTCGATGAGGAGCTGTGCGGGAGTCATACGTCGACGTTAGCGACCGGGCAAGTGGGTACCGGCCGGGCATGACGAACTTCGGCTACACCCTGATGACCGAGCAGAGCGGACCCCGCGAGCTGGTGTCGTACGCCGTCGCCGCCGAGCGGGTCGGCTTCGACTTCGAGGTGATGAGCGACCACTACTCCCCGTGGCTGACCGAGCAGGGCCACGCGCCGTACGCCTGGACCGTGCTGGGTGCGGTGGCGCAGGCGACGTCGCGGGTCGGGCTGATGACCTACGTGACCTGCCCGACGATGCGCTACCACCCGGCCGTCGTGGCCCAGAAGGCCGCGACGCTGCAGATCCTCGCCGAGGGTCGCTTCACCCTCGGGCTCGGCAGCGGCGAGAACCTCAACGAGCACGTCGTCGGCGAGGGCTGGCCGGCGATCCAGGACCGCCAGGCCATGCTGCGGGAGGCCGTCGAGATCATCCGGTCGCTGCACAGCGGCGAGCTCGTGGACCACCGTGGCGAGTACTTCCAGGTCGACTCGGCCCGGGTCTGGGACGTCCCGGACGAGGGTGTGGAGATCGGCCTGGCGGTCGCGGGTGACCGCGCGATCGAGGAGCTGGCACCGCTCGGCGACCACCTGATCGGCGTCGAGCCCGACCCGTCGCTCGTCGAGAAGTGGAACGCCGTGAAGGGCGCCCCGCAGATCCCGGGCACGGCACGGGCCATCGGCCAGATCCCGATCTGCTGGGACCCCGACGAGGACACCGCGATCAAGAAGGCGCACGAGCAGTTCCGCTGGTTCGCCGGCGGCTGGAGCGTGAACGCCGACCTGCCGACGCCGGCCGGCTTCGCCGGGGCCACGCAGTTCGTGCGGCCGGAGGACGTCGCGGACTCGATCCCGTGCGGGCCCGACCTGGACAAGATCGTCGAGGCGGTCGGCGAGTTCGCGAAGGCCGGCTTCACCGACGTCGCGATCGTGCAGATCGGCGACGAGGGCCAGCAGCGCTTCCTCGACGAGGCGGCGGGTCCGCTGCTGGAGAAGCTGCGCGCAGGGTGACGCCGCCGGCTGCGAGTCAGGCCGACCCCGAGGTGCCGGCCGCGCTCGACGTCCCCTAGGTCGACGGGCGGGGGCCGGGCTGGTCCCGCATCTTCTCCAGGCGCGTCCGGAGCAGCGGGCGGCGGTGCTCGTTGCCCGGAAGTTCGACGTACCGCTCACCGAAGGCGGCGAGCAGCGCGTCGTCGAGCCGGCGTACGGCGCCGGGCGGGTAGCGGTAGTCCATCCGGGCGGTCAGCGCGTCCTCGTCGACGCGGGCGAGGACCTCCCCGAGCTCGGCCAGCGTGGTGATGCCGAGCTCGGGCAGCAGCCCGGCGATCCAGGCGTAGTGGTCGGCGCGCGACCACTCGGCGTCGTCGAACTGGCCGGCGAGGTACGCCGCGAGCTCGCGCGGGGTGATCGCGTCGTCGTCGGTCTCCTCGTCGTCGACGGAGGCGCCGCGGAGCCGGTCGCGGATCGTGGTGAACTCCTGGTCGGCGAGCTCGAGCAGCCCGGCCGCGAGCGTGAAGCGCCGGTCGAAGTCGCGGGCGTGCTCCTCGGGCACGGTGCCCTTGTAGCGGATGTCGTGCTCGAACTCCGCCCACGCGTGCTGGAGGACCGTGCGCACCTGCACCTGGGCGGTGAGGCCCCGCAGCGACTCGAACGCCGGCTGGCCGTTCTCGAACGAGACCAGCAGGTGGCGGCTCGCGTAGCCGAACCGTCCCTCGCTGGCGGTCTCCTGGCCGAGGTCGCGGTCGTCGATGACCCGAAGTTGGGTGCCGAGCAGGTCGGCGACCGCGGACACGTCGCTGTGCACGTAGGTGATGACCCGGACACCGATCTGGTCGGTGATGTCGCGCAGCGGGCCGGGGTAGACGAGCTCGCCGTCGACCGCCCGCGCGGCCTTGGTCGCGAACGACGCGACGCTCTTGGTGCGGCCGCCGACGGTCAGGTAGTTGATCCCGGCCTCGTCGAGGATCGAGGTGATCAGGGCGACGTACTGGTCGCCGGCCTCGACCAGTGCGGGCTGGCGGGCGGCGTACTCCTCGACCGCGGTGCGCACCGGGTCGGGGGCCGGCCGACGCTCGCGCGGGGTGGGTGCGTGCCCCTCGGGGAGGGTGGGCGTGACGATGTAGCCGTTCGCGAGGTCGCCGTACGTCGTCACGTGGTCGGGCTCGCGGGTCGCGAAGAGCGCGACGTACGCGCAGATGACGGCGTCGACCTGGTCCTCGACCACCCGGAGCTCGCTCTTGCGGGTCGCGGTCTCGACCTGCGCCACCAGCGCGCGCCAGGTCGGGTGGTCGAGCAGCATCGGCGTGGGTGCCGCGGCCAGCCCCTCGAGCAGGCCCATCAGCACGAGGAGCTCGCCGCGCAGCCGGTCGAAGGAGCGGCCGGGCTTGTTCTTGTACTTGAGCGTGCGACCGAGCCGGAAGAGCGCGACCGTCGCGGGGTGGGGGTAGACCTCGATCGCCCGACGGCCGCGGCCGGAGCGGGGGTTCATGTCCAGGCCGAGCCGGGCCGCGAGCTTCGCGCCGCGCGGCTCCTTGAGCTCGGGCTTGCCGGTGTTGGAGGGGTGCGCGCCGGCGTCGAAGCGGGCGAAGTCCCTGTTGAGCGCGGCCTCGGCGGGCCGGTTGCCGGTGGCGTTCTTGACCACCAGGGGCGCGTCGATGGCGACCAGGCACTCGCGCTCGACGTAGGGGCTCAGCGCCTCGGCGATCTCGTCGTCGGTGCGCACAGCGGAGATGTGCACGAGACGACCGGCGTCGTCGAGCACCGCGATGCCGGTGGGCTGCCGGTTGCCCCACGCCAGGTCGAGGCCCACGAAGTACATGGGCCCACCCTGCCCTATCGCCGGTCGGGCAGCCCCGGCACGACATACGTCTCGACCATCGCGCGCTCCTCGGCCGCGTCCCGACCGGGCACGATCAGCAGCGAGACGATCACCCGGACCAGCCAGCGCGCGGCGAGGTCGTCACCGGCGGCCGACAGGCCGAGCGCCTCGATCACCTCGCTCGACTGGGCGAGCGCGGCGGTGGTGCCGGCGTCGGCGGCGCCGAACCAGGCGAGCAGCTCGGGTGCTTCGCGGACGTGCCGGACGGCGGCGAGCACCGCGTCCGGCAGGTTGTCGGTCTCGGCGGCCACCAACGCACCGATGCGCCGGGTCTCGCGGTGCACGAAGGCGACGTGGAGCTCGTGCCGGTCGGCGAAGTAGCGGTAGAGGGTGGCCCGCGAGCACCCGGCCGCCCGGGCGATCTCGCCCATGCCCACGGCGTTGACCCCGCGCTCGACGAAGAGCGCGGCGGCGGCGTCGAGGATCCGCTCGGGCGTCATCCGGCCACCCGGAACGGCACCGTTGTCGGTCGCCGCACGTAGGAGCCCGGCGCCCACTGGACCGCGTCGAGGTCGACCGTGAAGTCGGGGCAGCGGGTGAGCAGCTCCTCGAGGGCGACCCGCGCCTGCATCCGGGCGGCCGCGGCGCCGATGCAGTGGTGGCTGCCCTGGCCGAAGGTCAGGATCTGGCCGGGCCTGCGGCGTACGTCGAGCTCCTCGGCGTCCGGTCCGTAGCGGCGCGGGTCGCGGTTGGCGGCGGCGTAGAGCAGGAGCGCCCGACGGCCGGCGGGGATGGTGACCCCCTCGATCTCGACGTCGCGGGTGGCCGTGCGGGCCAGGCCCTGCACCGGCGAGGTCAGCCGCAGGAACTCCTCGATCGCGTCCTTCACGAGCGTCGGGTCGTCGACCAGGAGCCGGCGTTGGTCGCGGTCGGTCTCGAGCAGCTGGACCGCGCCGCCGAGCATGCCCGTGGTGGTGTCGTTGCCGCCGGTGACGACCGTGAAGACGTAGGCGAGGATCGAGAGGATCCCGGCGTCGTCGTCACCGACGCCGGCCGCCACGAGCTGCGAGACGGTGTCGTCGCCGGGCTCGGTGCGGCGCCGCTCGAGGAGCTCGGCGAAGTAGCCCATCATCTCCGTGATCGCCTGGGTGGCGGCGCCGATCTCTCCGGCCGAGCTCGCCGACACGATCGCGTGGGTCCAGTCGTCGAACCGCTCACGGCCGTCCTCGGGCACGCCGAGGTAGTGGGCGACGACCATGCTCGGCAGCGGCTTGAAGAGCGCCTCGACGATGTCGCCCTCACCCGCGTCGCGCAGCCGCTCGAGCCGGTCGACCACGAACGCCCGCACCTGCGGCTCGACGGTCGTCACCTGGCGAGGCGTGAAGCCCCGCGCGACGAGCTTGCGGAAGGCGGTGTGGTCGGGCGGGTCCAGCATCACCATCGGGCGGTTGTCGGCGAGGCCGATCGTGTCGAGCTCGTCGTACTCGACGGTGAGCCCCTGCGCCGAGGAGAACGTCGCGGTGTCGACAGCGGCCGCGAGCACGTCGGCGTGCCGGCTGAGCACGTAGTAGTCACCGTCCGGGCGGCTCGGCCGCGACACGTGGTGGACGGGGTCGTGGTCGCGGAGATCGGCGTACATCTGCCATGGGCTCCGCCACGTCTCGGCGGTACCGGGTTGATAGGTCACGCCGCCATCGTGAGACATATTCATGAATTTGTCCAACGGGGCGGGTGGGCGCTGGGCGCGGTCGCCTCCCGGCCCGCCGGTGGTTGGGAAGTACGAAACCTTGGCCCGCCGGTGGTTGAGGAAGGCGCTCTGGCGCCTGTCTCGAAACCCCCCCCAGCCCGACCGCCCTCCCTCAGGTGGGCTGCGGGTTGCTTCGGGTTGCGCGCCGACAGGCTGACAACGGGACCAGGTGGTTGCGGTCGCTTCCCG
>NZ_BDJE01000024.1 GCF_002117935.1 Nocardioides sp. PD653-B2
GCGGACGGCCGGTGCTTCGACATCGACACCACCCAGGTGTCGTTCAACGGCACCGTCGACGTGTACGGCACCCTCGACCTGGCCGACGCGTTGGATCTGGACGACGCCATCACCACCCGCGCGCAGGCACTCGCCGACCTCGGGTGCGAGGAGACCTTGGACGTCCGCCGGTCCCTGGCCGCCGGCGACCTCGCCCGCAACCAAGGGTCTTTGGAGTTCCCGAAGCGTCAGGTGGTGCTCAACGTGCACACCGACGGCGGACCCTTCGCCACGCTGGAGAACACGAGGTCGTTCCACTCGATCGACCAGGTCCGCGACTGGTGCCACGCCTCGTCCGTGCACGTGCGTCAGGTCATCGACCTCAACGAACACCGGTGGAACCAGGGCCACGACCCCACCCCGCTCCTGCGCGAACAGGTGAACCTCACCCACCCCACCTGCGTGTTCCCGCACTGCACCCGACCCTCCAGGTCCTGCGACGCCGACCACATCATCGAGCACGACCAGGGCGGACCCACCTGCTCCTGCAACCTCGCCCCGTTGTGCAGGTTCCACCACCGCCTCAAGACCCACGGCGGCTGGACCTACCAACGCACCGCAGCACGCATCTTCCGCTGGACCAGCCCGTTGGGCCACGTCCACCTCAACGACCTCACCCACCCACGACATACCTGACCACCCGACCCCGCCGGCCACGGGCCCGCGGGGCCACACCCACGCCCGCTCAGTAACCCACCAACACCGGACGCGCCTCCACCACCCGCAACCCCTGCGCCATCCCCGGGACCGTCACCGTCCCCACCACCTCACGCCACGGACCCCCACCAACCCGGAACTGCGCCGCATACGTCGTGTCCACCCGCGGGCTCACCCGACCCTCGTCCAGGTACCGGTGCGTGATCTCCAGATCCGGATACGGCGACCCCGCCCCCACCGTCTGCCTGGTCACCCCATCACCGAACCGCCACCCATAAGCAGCCGGCCAGATCCGCAACACCACCCGCCGACCCAACAGACTCACCGTGCGCGTGAACCCACCGTTCTCGGTGTAGAAGTTCGTCGCGAAATTCACCAACGTCCGCCCACCCGGCGGCTGCACCACCAACTCCGACGCCGGCAACGACAACCGCCGGAACGCCCGGGCGACAATGCCAGGCGTGAGCGTCGGCGCGACGGCGGCGACGGGGGTATCGCAGAACGCTTGCGGATCGAGACCGAACGTGAGGGCCTGACGTACACAGGCCCGATCCCAGTCAGAGTCCCTCGGCGGCCTCGTGGAGTCGGCTGCCGGGGTTGCGCTTCCTTCAGAATCGCAATGCTTCACCCAATACATGCGGACCTGGCCGTTCACCAGTTCCTGCTCACGGACGACATGACACGCTGCGCTCGCCGGCGCGGGTACCAAGGCCAGGCCACCCAGGCTCACGGCCAGCACGAGCAAGACCCGCCTGATCACTCGACAAACCCCACGAATGTGACCTGCGAGCCCTGGCCATCGTCGTCCACCTTGAAGACCATGATCTTCTTGTCGGTCTCGTAGACAACCGGATCAGCTCCAGACCGGACCACGGTCTCCCCGCCCGCGATCGACACTGCGACATCGACGACAACCGGCGCAGAGGAATGTGCACGCGTCCTCGCCGCGACAACTGTCCAACCGTCGGTCGAGAAGTGTCCGCCATCGCGGTACACCGACTCAATCGGACGTATGAAATCGTCGCAGCCACGGCACGAACTCGAGCTCAACGCCTTCAAGCCACTGGTCTCGCCGGTCCGGAGTGCGATGTTCTGAGCCTCGACCCAGGCCTTCACCGTCTCTTCGGGATCCAGCTCCACCGCGGGCGACGTGCTCGCCTCCGTCGGTGCGCTCGTCGACGGCGTCGGCGCGAACTTGGGCTCGGGGTCGTCGTCGGAGCAGGCGCCGAGCGCGAGCACCGAGAGGCACGAGAGGGCGGTGATGACCGTCCGAGTACGGGTCACGCCTCCATGATTCCCCGGACGCGAGATTCCCGAAACGCCGTTCGTGGAGCCTGTGGACAACGGACAATGTGGGCTTGTGTCCCGTCCGGTGTCCCATCGCGCTCGCACGCGGACCTCATTTCTGCTGGCCACCGTCCTGACGGTCCTGGTCGTGACGTTCAACCCGCTGTCCAGCGGCAAGCACCTGCGCTCGATGCTCGGCATCGGTCAAGACCTCACCTTCACCATCACCGACAACGGCGCGGGCGCCGGCTACACGTTCGCGGCGACGCAGCCGCGCAGCGGCGAGCCGGTGACCTGGGACCGCTGCGCGGAGATCCGGTACGTCGTCAACCCCGAGGGCGCGCCCGCCGACCAGCGGCGGCTCCTGGCGGACGCGGTCGCCGACATCGAGGGCGCGAGCGGGCTCGAGTTCCGCTACGACGGCACCACGACCGCCCGCGACTTCCGCGATCGGGCGAGCCTCTTCGGGCCGGTCCCGCCGGTGCTGGTCGGGTGGGCGACGCCCGACGAGGTCCCCGAGCTGGCCGGCGAGGTGGCCGGCGTGGGTGGTGCCGAGGCGGCCCGGACCGGCCCCGACGAGCTCGCCTACGTCACCGGCATGGTCGTGCTCGACCGGGACGCGTTCGCCGCCTTGGCCGAGCGGCCCGACGGCGCCGATCTCCAGCGCGCTGTCATCGTGCACGAGCTCGCCCACGTCGTGGGCCTGGGCCACGTGGACGACACGGGTGAGCTGATGTACCCCGAGACCACCAGGCGCACCGAGCTCGGCCCCGGCGACCGCACCGGCCTGGACATCCTGGGCCAGGGCCCCTGCCGCTGACCGGCAGCTGGTGACCGGTCAGTAACCTGCCGCGCCCGCGACAGTTGTCCCAGGCATGACCCTTCGCACCGTCCTCGCCGCGGCCCTGGCGGCCGCCTCGCTCCTCGCCGTACCCGTGACGACGCCCGCGGTCTCGGCCGCCGCCCGGCCGCTCGCGACGGCGACGGACGGCTGCGTCACCAGCGTCCCCGATCCGGGCACCACCGCGAAGGTCGAGATCTGCTACACGATCTTCAAGCCGCGCAGCGCCAGCCGGACCCACCGCGTGCCGATGATCATGCACAGCCACGGCTGGGGCGGCTCGCGCACCACCGATCCGGCGAGCTTCGCGAAGTGGTTCAAGGCGGGGTACGCCGTCATCTCGTTCGACCAACGCGGGTTCGGCGAGAGCGGCGGCCACGCCTACGTCGAGAACCCCGACGTCGAAGGGCACGACGTCCGCACGCTCGTGAAGCTCATCAGCAAGCTCCGCTGGGTGCAGCAGGACGGCCCGGGCGACCCGCGGATGGGCGCGATCGGCGGCAGCTACGGCGGCGGCTACCAGTTCCTGACCGCCTTCGAGGAGCAGCGCACCACCGGCAAGCCGGTCCTCGACGCGCTCGCCCCCGAGATCACCTGGCACGACCTCAGCGAGAGCCTCGCGCCGAACGGCGTCGTCCGCACCGCCTGGGCCGCCGCCCTCAGCGCCGCCTCCACGACGTCCGACGCCCTGCCGCCCCAGGTCTACGCCGCCCTCGTCGAGGGCGCCGCGACCGGCACCTGGCCCGACGGGTCGGTGCCCGGCACCGAGGACATGCCCGCCTTCTTCCGCAAGAACGGCCCGAAGTGGCACGTCGACCATGGTCGCAAGCTCGACATCCCGGTGCTCTTCGGCCAGGGCACCACCGACTCGCTCTTCCCGCTCCAGCAGGGGCTCGCCAACTGGAAGACCGCGATCACGGCGAAGTCGCGCCGGCACAGCATCTTCGTCGCCTACAACGGCGGCCACGTGCTGCCCGCTGTCTTGCCCACCGGCGTGGACGTCACCTCCGACCCCTGCAGCAAGCGGCTCGCGGGCGGCACCTTCGAGGACCTCACCATCCGGTTCTTCAACGAGCAGATCAAGCACCGCGACACCGGCCTGCGCGGCTACGGCGCCTACCATCTCGCCACGCCTGGCAGCACCTGCACGACCGTCGACTCGGTCAAGGCGAGCAAGACCTACGACATCGGCACCGTGGCCACGACCGAGACCGGTGGTGCGCCGATCGCCTACGAGGTCGCCCCCGGCCCGATCCGGGTCGCCGGCACGCCGTACCTCACCGGCACGCTCACCGCGCTCGGCGCCAACAACCGTGCCTTCTACGGGCTCGCGGTCGGCACCTCACCCGCCGACGCGCACCTGGTCCAGAACAACGTGCTGCCGCTCAACACGCTTGCGCCGGTGACCGGTGAGCCGTGGCGGATCGCGCTGCCCTCGGTGGCGGTCAACGTCCCCGCCGGGCAGTCCCTCTACGTGCTCGCGTCGCCGGTGAGCGACACGTTCGTCGGCATGGGCAGCCGCACCCCCGGGGCCGTGCTCCTCGAGGACACGGTCGTCCACCTCCCCGAAGTCACCCGGTGAGAGGCATAGCCTTGCAACGGTGCGTCGCCGCCTAGCAATCTCCCTCGGCCTGGTCGCGTGTGTCCTCGCCGGCACCGCGCCCGGGCCGTCCGACGCCGCCCTGGCCGGCGATCCGGGACGCCACGCCGAGCCCGGCCCGCGCAAGCTGCACCCGAAGCACACCTCCGGCGGCGAGCCCGGCACCCTCGCGGCACCGCTCCCGGCGGGCCGTCGGACGGCGACCGAGACCTCCCGCACCACCTGGCAGGTCGCCCCGGGCGTCACCTTCACCCGGTGGAGCCAGACCGACGCCCGCGGCCCGATCCGCGCCCACCTGCTCACCATCGACCCGAGCACGCCCGGGCTGAAGATCGACTACGCCAGCATGGGGTCGGTACGCCGGGTCGCGCCGGTCATCGACATCCTGGCCAAGGACCGCGCGATCGCCGGGGTGAACGGCGACTTCTACGACATCGGCCACACCGGCGCGCCGCTCGGCCTCGGCAAGGACCGTCAGCGCGGTCTCCTGCACGCCCGCGTGGACGGCTGGAACAACGCGTTCTACATCAACAGACACGGCCGCGCCGGGATCGGCGACCTGCCGATGCACGCCGCGATCCGCCACCACCCGAAGCTCGAGATCACGAACCTCAACTCCCCCTTCGTGACGCCCGGCGGGATCGGCGTCTACACCCCGCGCTGGGGCAAGACGGCGGGCTACCGCGTCACCCAGGGCCAGACCGAGCGGGTCCGCGCGGTGACCGTCGTCAACGGCCGGATCGCGACCACCCGCGGCAAGCTCAGCAGCGGCCAGCCGATCACGGGGCAGCTCCTCATCGGCCGCGGTGACAGTGCGAAGCTGCTGCGCAAGCTCCCCAAGGGCACTCCGATCACGATCGACCGGTGGCTCGAGGGCCGCCCGCAGATGGCGATCAGCGGCAACCACTTCCTGGTCCACGACGGCATCATCCGGGCCGTCGACGACCGCGAGATGCACCCGCGTACGGCGGTCGGCGTCGACGCCGACACCGGCGAGGTGCTCGTGCTGGTGGTCGACGGCCGCCAGCAGGGCAGTCGCGGCTACACGATGGTCGAGCTGGCCGACCTGATGATCGACCTCGGCGCGGACGAGGCGATCAACCTCGACGGCGGCGGCTCGTCGACGATGGTGGGCAAGAACCGCGACGGGAAGGTCGCGGTGCTCAACAAGCCCTCCGACGGCTTCCAGCGCTGGGTGGCCAACGCGCTCGAGGTCACCTACACGAAGCCCGGCTCCTAGTCCGGCACGACCGCCAGCGCCACTGTCGTCACGGGCGCGAAGCACTCCTGCAGCGGCGACGCCACCTTCGCGGGCACGATCACGTGGCCCCGCACGTGCGCGCTCGTGGGAGCGTCGCATCCGATGGCCACCACCTGGGCCAGCAGCACCTGACCGCTGCCCACGTCGATCCGTCCGGCGGCCGCCGACACCTTCGCCGCGAACGGATCGTCGAACTGCTCGACGTACGTCGCCAGCGCCGCGTCCTCCGACACGTCGGTCGCGTGCGTGGCCTCGGCGCCGCGGCCCGCGGTCCCGGAGACCAGCGTGACCGGGTCCACCTCCGCCGGGGGCGACACCTCCGCGGCCCGGTCGTCACCGCACCCGGCGAGCAGGGTCATGGCCAACAGCGTCGTCCCGAGGAGTTGTCGCATGACCATGGGACGGTAGCGGCTCGACCCCGGTTCCGAACATGGCAGGCTGCGGGCGTGCCCCGTTTCACCCGCGCCGAGCTGGAGTCGTTCCGTGACGCCGAGGTGCCCGACCTGGTCGGGCCCGACCTCAGGCTGCTCTTCGTCGGCATCAACCCCGGCCTCTGGACGGCTGCGACGCAGACCCATTTCGCGCACCCCGGCAACCGCTTCTACCCCGCGCTGCTCGAGGCCGGGATCATCACCGAGCCGGTCAGCCCCTCGGCGGGCATGACCGACGACGACCGCGACCGGCTGCGCGCTCGCGGCATCGGGATCACCAACGTCGTCCGTCGGGCGACCGCCAAGGCGTCCGAGCTGACGGACGACGAGCTCCGGGCGGGCGGGGTCGAGCTCGAGGCGACGGTGCGCCGTACCGCGCCGCGAGTCGTCGCGATCGCCGGCATCACGGCCTACCGCACGGCCTTCGGTCGGCGCCAGGCCGTGCCGGGTCGGCAGCCGGAGCCGCTCGCCGGCGCCGAGCTCTGGATCGTGCCGAACCCGAGCGGTCTCAACGCCCACGAGACCGTGCACACGCTGGCCGCCGCGTACGGCGCCGCCGCGCGGGCCGCTGGCGTGATCTAGCTGCTCGGGAAGACCTGGTCCTTGCCGAGCACGGTCAGCCCGTCCTCGACGACGAACCCACGGGCGCGGTCGGCCTCGAGGTCGACGCCGATCTGGCCGCCGGCCGGGACGACGACGTTCTTGTCGAGGATCGCGTTGCGCACGATCGCCCCGGGCCCGACGTACACGCCGTTCATCAGCACCGAGCCGGTCACCTCCGCGCCGGCCTCGATCCGCACGGCCGGCGAGAGCACCGACCGCTTCACCTTGCCGCCGGTGACGACCACCCCGGGCGAGAGCACGGCCTCGTCGGTGCGCGGCTTCTCGCCGGCCGCGCCCTGCACGAGCTTGACCGGCGGCTGCGGGCCGTAGGAGGTGTAGATCGGCCACTCGAAGTTGTAGAGGTTGAAGACCGGCAGCGGCGACACGACGTCCATGTGCGCGGCGTAGTAGGAGCCGAGCGTCCCGACGTCGCGCCAGTAGCCGCGGTCGCGGTCGGTCGAGCCCGCGACGTCGTTGTCCTTGTAGTCGTAGACGGCCGCCTGCTGGCGGCGCACGAACGACGGCACGATGTCGCCGCCCATGTCGTGCTTGGAGCCGATCTCGGTCGCGTCGCGGGTCACCGCCTCGACCAGTGCGTCGGCGTCGAAGACGTAGTTGCCCATCGACGCGAGCACCTCGCCCGGGCTGTCCGGCAGCCCGACCGGCTCGGTCGGCTTCTCCAGGAAGTCGCGGATCTTCGACGGGTCGTCGGGGTGCACGTCGATCACACCGAACTGGTCGGCCAGCTCGATCGGCTGGCGGATCGCGGCGACCGAGCAGGCGGCCCCGCTGGCGACGTGCGCCTTCACCATCTGGTGGAAGTCCATCCGGTAGACGTGGTCCGCGCCGACCACCACGACGATGTCCGGCTTCTCGTCCTTGATCAGGTTGAGCGACTGGAAGATGGCGTCGGCACTGCCGAGGTACCAGTGCTTGCCGACCCGCTGCTGCGCCGGCACCGGCGTCACGTAGTTGCCCAGCATCGTCGACATCCGCCAGGTCTGGGTGACGTGCCGGTCGAGGCTGTGGGACTTGTACTGGGTCAGCACCACGATCTTCAGGTAGCCGGAGTTCACGACGTTCGACAGCGCGAAGTCGATCAGCCGGTAGATGCCGGCGAAGGGTACGGCGGGCTTGGCCCGGTCCGCGGTCAGGGGCATCAACCGCTTGCCCTCACCGCCCGCGAGGACGATCGCCAGGACGCGCTTGCGAGAGCTGAGAGCCATGGCCCCACGCTAGCGCCAAGACGAGTAGGTTCGGCACGTGCGAGTCGACGTCCTTTCCCGGGAGTACCCACCAGAGGTCTATGGCGGGGCGGGGGTCCACGTCGCCGAGCTGGTCCGGGCGCTGCGTGCGCGCGACGACCTCACCACCCACGTGCACGCGTTCGGTGGGCTGCGCGACGAGGCGCTGACCTCGTCGTACGCCGACCTCGCCGAGCTCTCGTCGGCCAACGCCGCGCTGCGCACGCTCGGGGTCGACCTCGCGATCGCCGACGGCTGCGCGGGCACCGACCTGGTCCACTCGCACACCTGGTACGCCAACTTCGCGGGCCACCTCTCCTCGCTCCTGTACGCCGTGCCGCACGTCGTGTCCGCGCACTCGCTGGAGCCGCTGCGGCCGTGGAAGGCCGAGCAGCTCGGCGGCGGCTACGCGATCTCGTCCTACATCGAGAAGACGTCCTACGAAGCGGCCGCGGCCGTGATCGCGGTGTCGTCGGCGATGCGCGACGACGTGCTCGCGTCGTACCCCGCGATCGACCCGGCCCGCGTGCACACCATCCACAACGGCATCGACACCGACGACTGGCGCCCGAACGACGACCCCGGCCGCGTGCGCGAGCTCGGCGTGGACCCGGACCGTCCGTCGGTCGTCTTCGTCGGCCGGATCACCCGCCAGAAGGGGCTGCCGTTCTTCCTGCGCTCGGTCGCGCAGCTGCCGCCGGAGGTCCAGATCGTGCTCTGCGCGGGCGCGCCCGACACCCCCGAGATCGCGGCCGAGGTGGAGGCGCTGGTCGGGTCGCTGGCCGCGTCCCGCACCGGCGTGGTCTGGATCCGGGAGATGCTGCCCCGCCCCGACGTCACCGCGCTGCTGACCAACGCCACCGCCTTCGCCTGCCCGTCCATCTACGAGCCGCTCGGCATCGTCAACCTCGAGGCGATGGCCTGCGAGACGGCCGTCGTGGCGACCGCCACCGGCGGCATCCCGGAGGTCGTCGTCGACGGCACGACCGGGCGGCTGGTGCCGATCGAGCAGGCCACCGACGGCACCGGCACACCGCTCGACGCGGACCGCTACGTCGCGGACTTCGCGGCCGCGCTCATCGAGGTCGTGTCCGACCCCGCCCGCGCGGCCGAGATGGGCCGGGCCGGTCGGGCCCGGGCGATCGAGTCGTTCAGCTGGCCCGCGATCGCGGAGCGCACCGTCGAGGTCTACCGCTCCGTGCTCTGACCCCTGCCCAGCCCCCGCACCGACGGCAGCGAGGCGACGACCAGCGACACCCCCACGCCGACGACCGTCATCGCGACGAGGGTGGGCTGCAGGCCGATCGACGCGCTGACGAGCCCGGCCAGCAGGTTGCCGAGCGGGATCATGCCGGAGCTGGTGAGGTAGTCGTAGCTCGAGACCCGCGACAGCGACCCGGCCGGGATGTGCTCGCCCAACGAGGTCTCCCAGAGCGTGAACGCGCCGGTCACGCAGACACCCGCGAGCAGCTCGAGCCCACCGATCCCCCACGTGCCGAGCCCGCTGCCGATGAACGCCGCCTGGCAGGACGCGCCGACCAGCAGCAACGACGCGACCCGCAGCGCGTGTCGCGGTCGCCAGCGCAGGAACAGCAGGTCGCCGAGCACACTGCCGATCCCGAAGCAGGCGACGACCACCGCCCACGACCGCGCGCCGTCGAGGTCGCGCTCCATCAGCACCGGCCCGATGACGAAGATCGCCGGCAGCACCACCACGTGGTACGCCGCGATGCCGCCCAGGAAGGCGAGCACCCATGACCGCGACCGGACCGCGCCCCAGCCCTCGCGCAGGCTGGTCCAGAAGTGGTCGGTCGTCGCGGCCGGGTCCTCCTCCGCCAGGCCGGCCGACACGACCCGCGGGCGCAGGGGCACCAGCAGCGCGATCGAGACCGCGAAGGTCGCGGCGTCGAAGAGCAAGGCCCCGCCCGGGCCACCCGCGAAGGCGATCAGCAGACCGGCCATCACCGGGCCGAGGATCGAGCCGACGGAGAAGGAGAGACCGCGCAGCGCGTTGGCCGGCTGGATGTTGGCCGGCGCGACCGTCGTGGGCAGCAGGCCGCTGAAGGCGGGCGCGAAGAACGCGTCGGCAGCGCCGTACACGGCGGCGATCACCGCCAGGTGGGCGATGTGTGCGTGGTCGGTGAGCAGGAGCGCGGCGGCCACCAGCTGGCAGAGCAGCCGGAGGGCGTCGGAGGCGACCAGGATCCACTTCCGGTCGAGGCGGTCGGCCCACACCCCGGCCGGGAGCGCGAGCACCACGAACGGCAGGAACTGCGCCGCCGACACCAACGCCACGTCCCCGACACCGCCGCCACTGGCGAGGACGGCGAACGGGAGCGCCACCATGGTGACCCGGTCGCCGAGGATCGAGAGCACCTGGCTCCCGAAGAGGAGCCGGTACTGCGGCTCGTCGCGGAGCACGGCTGGGAGCCGGACCTTCGTCAACACCGGTCGAGGATGCCCTACCGTCGGGCTCCGTGACCAAGCACTTTTTCGCCCTGTGGGGCGACGACCTCGCCGACACCCTCCACGCGCCGGCCGTGCGCGACCGGCTGGCCGCCGCCGGCGTCCGCCGCCTGCAGCTCAACGTCGACGACGCCGAGGTGGCTGCCGCGATGCGGATCTCGCACTTCGCCGACCCGATCGGCGCCCTCGTCAGCGTGTGGGACGCCGACCCGGCCGCCGTCGCGGAGGCTCTCCGCGACGCGGCGACCACCGTGCACGGCTACGAGGTCGAGGAGCGGCGACGGCTCGACCCGCCCGAGGCGTGGGACGGCAGCCGCGCCGACGCCCTCGCGAACGTCGCGGTGCTGCGGCGCCCCGACGACCTCGCCCGGGAGGAGTGGCTGCGGATATGGATGGTCGACCACACGCCCGTCGCGATCCGCACCCAGGCGACGTTCGGCTACGTGCAGAACATCGTGGTCGAGGCGGTCACCCCCGACGCGCCGCGGATCGACGCCTTCGTCGAGGAGCTCTTCCCGAGCGCCGGCATCCACGACATGCACGCGTTCTACGGAAGCGGCGGCGACGACGCCGAGCTCGACCGCCGGCTCACCGATCTGATGGCCAGCGTCGCCCGGTTCGGGGCCGACCACGACCTCGACCTCGTGCCGACGAGCCGCTACCTCTACGAGCTGGGGTAGGTCCGCACGTCCACGACGTTCGGGTAGAACGCGACGTGCCCGGCGATCTCGGCGACGGCGTCGTACGGCGCCTCATAGGTCCACACGGCGTTGTCGTACGTGTCGCCGTCGATGACGAGGCTGTAGTAGCCGGCGTCGCCCTTGTAGGGGCAGAAGGTCGCGTGGTCGGTGCGCTGCAGCAGCTCCGGGTCGACGTCCGCGAGCGGGATGTACTGCACGGGCGGGTAGCTGGCCTCCTGCAGCGTCATCGCGCTGGTCGAGTCGGCGATCGTGCGGTCGCCGAGCTGCACGACGACGCGGTCCCGGGTCGGGGTGATCGTGATCGGGTGGCTGGCGTCGGGCACCAGTGCCTGCTTCTCACTCATGCCGGTCACAACCTCCGCGGCGACCGGGGTGTTCCGGCTAGATGAAGACGCCCAGGATCAGGACCATGACCAGCCCGGTCACGGACAGCACGGTCTCCATCAGCGACCAGGTCTTGACCGTCTGGCCGACCGTCATCCCGAAGTACTCCTTGACCAGCCAGAAGCCCGCGTCGTTGACGTGGGAGAAGAAGAGCGAGCCGGCGCCGACCGCGAGCACGACCAGCGAGGTCTCCCCCGTCGACAGGCCCTCGACCAGCCCGATCATCAGCGACGAGGCGGTGATCGTGGCGACCGTCGCGGAGCCGGTCGCGAGGCGGATCAGCACCGCGAGCACCCAGGCGAGCAGCAGCACGGAGACGTTCGCATCGCTGGCCCAGTCGGCCAGGAGCTTGCCGATGCCGGTGTCGACGAGCACCTGCTTGAAGCCACCACCGGCGGCCACGATCAGCAGGATGCCCGCGATCGGGGGCAGCGCCCCGCCCACGGTGTCGGAGAGCCGCTGCCTCCCCATGCCGGCGCGGACGCCGAAGGTGTACATCGCGACCAGGACCGCGATCAGCAGCGCGACGAACGGGTTGCCGATCACGTCGCCGACCTGTTGGACGGTGTCGTCGGGGTCGTCGATGACGATGTCGAGGATCGCCTTGCCGAGCATCAGCACCACGGGCAGCAGGACGGTCGCGATGGTGACCCCGAACGACGGCCGTCGCACCGGCTCGTCGCGCTCCCCCTCCCGCGGAGGAGCGTCGAAGGTGTGCGGGGGCTCGACGACGACCCAGCGGCCGGCGATGCTCCCGAAGAGCGGGCCGGCCACGATGATCGTCGGCACCGCCACGACCAGCCCGAGGGCGAGGGTGACGCCGAGGTCGGCGTGCAGGTAGGAGATCGCGGTGACCGGGCCCGGGTGCGGCGGCACGAAGCCGTGCATGGCCGACAGGCCGGCCAGGGCCGGGATGCCGACGGTGATCAGCGAGACCTGCGCGCGGCGGGCGACCAGGTAGATCACCGGCATGAGGAGCACGAGGCCGATCTCGAAGAACATCGGCAGGCCGATGATCGCGCCGACGGCCGCCATCGCCCAGGGCAGCATCCGCCCGGTCGCGTTGCCGACGATCGTGTCGACGATCTGGTCGGCGCCCCCGGAGTCGGCGAGCAGCTTGGCGAACATCGCGCCGAGCGCGATCAGCGCACCGACGCCGGCCGCCGTCGTACCGAAGCCGGTGGTGAAGGAGGCCAGCACGTCGTTGACGTTCTGGCCGGCGACGATGCCGACGGTCAGCCCGCCCAGGATCAGCGCCAGGAACGGGTGCAGCTTGAGCAGCGTGATCAGCACGACGATCAGTGCGATCGCGACGAGGGCCGCGGTGATCAGCTGCCAGCCGGCGGCCACCGGGTCGATGACGTCCATCAGGACTCCTCCGTCTCGCGGGACATGTGGTCGACATACCCCTGGACGATCTGGTCGACACTCTGGTCGACGTCCAGGACGATCCCGTCCTCGTCGGGCTGCAGCGGCTCCAGGGTCGCGAACTGCGAGGTGAGCAGCGACGCCGGCATGAAGTGGCCGGGCCGGCTCGCCTGGCGGGCGGCGATCACGGCGCGGGTGCCCTCGAGCAGGAGGAACCGCACGTTCGGTGCGTGGTGGCGGATCTGGTCGCGGTACTTCCGCTTGAGCGCCGAGCAGCTCATCACGCCGCCGTCGGCGTAGACCGCGAGCCACTCGCCCACGACCTCGAGCCACGGGTAGCGGTCCTCGTCGGTCAGCGGCTCACCGCGGCTCATCTTGGCGACGTTGGCGGAGGGGTGCAGGTCGTCGGCGTCCGCGAACGGCACGCGCAGCCGCTGGGCCAGGGCAGCCCCGACGGTCGACTTGCCCGAACCCGAGACACCCATCACGACGAGGGGAGACGGCATCCGGCCACGTTAGCGTGCGGCGCGCCCGTCATGCCTCGGGTCGCCGAGCAGCGTCTCGACCGCGAAGTCGGCGGCGGCCCGCTCGAAGCGAGCGCCGTGGCGCAGCATGGCGTGCTTGCCTCCGGCGACCTCGACGTACTCCACGTCGGCGCGCCGCGCGAGGGTCCGGGCCACGGCGCGGGAGCGCCCGGGCGGCGCGACCCGGTCGTCGGCGCCGTGCACGATCAGCACCCGGCGCCCGGTCAGGTCCGCGTCGTCGTGGGGGTAGACCCACGGGTTGAGCGCGACCACGCCCCGGACGTCGTCCTGGCCGCCGGCGAGCAGCGCCGCCCGGCCGCCGAGCGAGTGGCCGACCAGGCAGGTGGGCAGCGGTCCGAGCCGTCCCCGCAGCTCCCCCAGCGCCCAGGCGACGTCGTCGACCGGGGTGTGCGTGGTGTCCCAGCCGCGGTGGGAGTTGAGCAGCCGGAGCACGGCGAGCCGGCCGCGCCCGGCGCGCCCGACCCGCCGGGCGACCGGCACCATCCGCAGCACCGAGAGCTGGGCCGGGCTGACCGTGGTCCGGCCGGGGCGGCTCGCGCCGCCGTGCAGCACCAGCACCAGGCCCTCGGGGCGTGGCGGGACGGTCGACTCGATCAGGCGGGCGCTGGTCACGTCCTCATTCGTACCGACCCGCCCCAACAGATGGGTGGGTGTGGGTCAGGGCACCAGGATCGTGAACGAGACCGCGTTGGACGGCTTGTTGTTGGCGCCGGCCACGAAGCTGAACGTCCGCACCCCGATGTCGGTGCCCTCGGGGCACTGGTGGGCGGACTTGCTCAGGTAGGCCGCCAGGTTGGCACCCGAGGAGTTGTCCCAGTCGACGCCGACCACCGGGGACGTCGTCGCCGGGTCGATCGCCGGGTCGGTGAGCGTGAGGCAGTAGACGCCGGTCTTCGGCCGGGTGACGGTCGCGAAGCCGTGGGTGCGGGTCGCGTCGAACGCGGCGTCGACGGTCACGTCCGCGTACGCACGGACGCCCATCAGCGCCTTGGCCGAGGGACCGAGGTCGACGGCACCGATGGTGGCGTCCTTGATCTTCTTGCCGGTGATCGCACTGTCGGCGATGTCCTTGGTGGTGATCTTGGCCGCGGCGTAGCTCACGCCGCCGCTGGCCAGCATGAGTGCCAGGCAGGCCACGATCAGGGCGGGGGAAGGGATGAATCGGCGCACCCCATCAGGCTAGGCAGCCGGGGACCGCTATCGGTGGCGCCGCTCCGGGGCGGTGCTCGTGGGCGCGGGGCCCTCGCTCGGCCGCGGCTCGCGCACCTGGACGGTGAACGGCGCGGACACGCTGCCCTCCGCGAGCGGCCGGTCGACGAAGTGCCAGCGGTACGTCGTGGTCGACTCCGGGGCGACCGCCAGGGTCGGGCCGTCGCCGCTGGATGTGTCGACACTGGCCCCGTCGACGAAGGACCAGCCGCCGTTCGGGCCCTGGGTCTCGAGCACCAGGCGCGCGCCGGGGACCGGGGCGCACGAGCTGTCCGTGACCGAGCCGCGGAGGGTCACCGAGTCGCCGACGTCGATGGCGCCGTCCGGTCCGCTGATCGAGGTGCTCGTCGTCAACCCCTCGAGGTCGTAGGTCGTGACCGCGCCCGGGCTGCCGACCTGCCAGGCGTCCATGTTGAAGGGGCGCCCGTCGCAGCCGAAGCCGATCGTGAAGAACCCCGGCCCGTCGCCCCCGTGCGCCGCGAGGAAGGCGGGGATCGCGGCGGCGTCCTGCTGCTCCCCCGCCTCCTTCTCCCCCGCCTCCTTCTGGGCGAGCATGTCGAACTTGGTCCAGGTGTAGGTCAGCCCGGCGGCCTCGACCCGCTGCCAGCCGCCCGGCGCGGCGGCGAGGTCGGCACGGCCGAACCAGACGAGGCCGGTGCCGCGGTCGGCGGGCTCCTGGTAGCCGGCGTACGCGACGCCGGAGGCACCCTCGGGGGCGGTGACGGACAGGCCGGCGACCGTGGTGGCCGCCATCGAGTCGACGTAGTGGAGCGAGCCGATCGCGTTGCCCCCGGCGAGGTCGTAGCCCAGGCTGCGCTGACCCGCCGGTGCCTGCCCGGGACCGATGCCGATGTAGGGCTCCAGAGCCTCGTCCGCCCGGTCGTACGGGTTCTGGCAGCCGACGAACGAGAGCTGGGCCGCGCGGCCGCTGGGGAAGGCCAGGCCGTGCACGACGACCGTCGAGTCGGCGTGCGCCGGGGCGAGCGGCAGCAGCGCGGCCACGGCCACACCGGCGCCGGCCACGACAGCCCGACGCATCCTGCTCCCCCCGCGTGCACCCACGGCTGTTCCTTCTCTCCGAGACGTCAGGAGAAGCCTACGACGGAGATGGCTCCGTCGGGGTCGGACCGGCGGTTTCGCTCGGGGTCGCGGACTCGGTGGGTGACGGGGTCGTCGTCTCCGACGGCGTCGGGGTCTCGCTCGGCGTCTCGGTCGGCGTCTCGGTCGGCTCGGGCGACTCACTGGGCGACGGCGACGGGCTGGACTGGTCGTCGGGCTGCTTCTGCTGGTCGTCCTTGCCCGATCCCCCGCCGACGTCGCCGAGGGTGCTGCGCTCGTTCTTCGACGATCCGCCGGTGATCGACGACACGCTGCGCCCGGCGATCAGCTCGAAGGCCGTGATCGCCAGGATCGCGATCACGAAGAGCGCCGCGGCCGCGAGGGCGACCCGCTTCCAGGGCAGGGCGACGAGCCGCTGCCTCCACGGCGCCGGCGCGGTCTCCTCCGCCATCGCGTCGAGCTCCTCGTGGGCCTCGGCGAGTCGCTCGTCGGCGTGCTCGAGGTGGCTGTCCTGGACCCGGGTGTCGTCGGCGCGGCCGGCCCGGCGTACCTCCGCCTGGGCGATGCCGACCTTGTCGCGCGCGGCGGCCTGCGCCTTCGCCAGCGTGCGCCGGGAGGTCGCGAGGCCCTGGCTGAGGTAGGCGCTCGAGACCGTGACGACGACGCTGCCGAGGGCGGCGCCGATGATCGTCCCGGCGGCTCCCAGGGTCGAGAGCAGGACCGCGGAGGCGACCGCCGCGAGCGCGCCGGCGACGACGCGCAGCCAGTCGATCTCGAGGCGTGGGGGGTCTTCGGCGGAGTCGTCGGTCATCGTCGTCCAGTATGCCGACGCCGCCAGACGGGCCCCGCTCCCGCATCCGGCGTACTTGCCAGTAACGTGTCGGCGAGGTCACCACCAGGGAGGTACTCATGCAGCTGGCGCTGTCGGCGGAGGACGCCGAGTTCCGCGACGAGATGCGGACGTTCTTCACCACGAAGATCCCGCAGGAGATCCGTGACGCGGTCGCGGACCGCCGCGAGCTCACCAAGGACCAGATCGTCGAGAGCATGCGGATCCTCAACGAGGCCGGGCTCGCCGTACCGAACTGGCCCACGGAGTGGGGCGGCCAGGACTGGTCGCCGCTGCGCCGCCACATCTGGCACGAGGAGATGCAGCGCGCCTACGTCCCGGTGCCACTGGCGTTCAACGCCTCGATGATCGGCCCGGTGATCGCGCAGTTCGCGACGCAGGAGATGAAGGAGAAGTTCCTCCCGCCGACCGCGAACCTCGACATCTGGTGGGCGCAGGGCTTCTCCGAGCCCGACGCCGGCTCCGACCTCGCGTCGCTGCGCACCTCCGCCGTCCTGGACGGTGACCACTACGTCGTCAACGGCCAGAAGACGTGGACCACGCTCGGGCAGTACGGCGACTGGATCTTCACGCTGGTGCGCACCAACCCCGACGTGAAGAAGCAGGCGGGCATCTCGCTGCTGCTCATCGACATGACCACGCCCGGCGTCGAGGTCCGGCCGATCGAGCTGATCGACGGCGGCCACGAGGTCAACGAGGTGTGGTTCGAGGACGTGCGCGTCCCGGTCGAGAACCTCGTCGGCGAGGAGAACAAGGCGTGGGACTACGCCAAGTTCCTGCTCGGCAACGAACGGGTGGGCGTCGCGCCGGTCGGCGCCACGAAGCGGGTGCTCGCCCAGGCCAAGGAGTGGGCCGGATCGGTCTCGGTCGGCTCTGCCGAGGAGGGGGCGACCCTCCTGGACGACCCGCTGGTCTCGACCCGGATCGCCGAGCTGGAGAACGAGCTGCTCGCCCTCGAGCTCACCGCCCTGCGGGTGGTCGCCAACTCCGCCGACGGGAAGCCGCACCCGGCCTCGTCGGTGCTCAAGCTCAAGGGGACCGAGCTGCAACAGGCGGTCACCGAGCTGGTCGTCGACCTCGCCGGGCCGGCCTCGATCGCGAGCGGCGCGGGCGACGAGTCCGACCTGCCCTTCTGGGCGCGGCACGCCACGCCGGTCTACCTGAACTTCCGCAAGGCCTCCATCTACGGCGGCTCCAACGAGGTGCAGCGACAGATCATCGCCCGCACCATCCTGGGACTCTGACACTTCTCTGGGAGGAGAGCACAGATGGACTTCACCTACGACGAGGAGCAGCAGGCGCTGCGCGAGGCCGTCCGCGGCCTGGTCGGCAAGGCCTACTCCGACTTCGAGAACCGGCGCAAGGCCGTCGCCGAGGACCCCGGGTTCGACGAGAAGCTGTGGGCCAGGCTGGCCGAGATGGGCATCCTCGGGCTGCCCTTCCCCGAGGAGTACGGCGGCATGGGCGCCGGGGCGATCGAGGTCGGCATCGTGGCCCAGGAGTTCGGCCGGGTGCTCGCGCCCGAGCCGTTCCTGACCTCCGTGGTCCTGGCCGGCGGCATCATCGCCGCGGCCGGCACCGAGGAGCAGAAGTCCGAGCTGCTCGGCGCCCTGACCGAGGGCTCGATGGTCCCGACGTTCGCGCACGCCGAGCCCGGGTCGCGCTGGCAGCCCACGGCCGCCGGCGTCACCGCGACGCAGGACGGTGACAGCTGGGCGCTGAGCGGCGTCAAGGAGCCGGTCCCCCACGGCGCGCGCGCCGACGTGCTGGTCGTCAGCGCGGCGCTCCCCGACGGCGGCACCGGCCTCTTCCTGGTGCCGGGTGACGCCGACGGCGTCACCCGCACCGGCTACCCGACCCACGACGGGGGCCGCGCCGCCAAGGTGGCCTTCGACGGCGCCGCGGCGTCCCCCCTGGGCAGCCCCGACGACCGCGCCGGCCTCATCGCGCGGGTGCTCGACATCGCCCGGATCACCGCCTGCAACGAGGCAGTCGGGCTGATGGAGGTGGCGCTCGAGCAGACCTCGGCGTACCTCAAGAGCCGCAAGCAGTTCGGCGTCACGCTGAACACCTTCCAGGCGCTGACCTTCCGCGCGGCCGACATGTACGTCTCGCTCGAGCTGGCGCGCAGCCTCGCCGTCTGGGCGACGATGGTGCTGGCCGGAGCGTCGGGTGAGGAGGCCTCGGTCGCCGCCTCGCGCGCGTCGCTGGGCGTCAGCCGCGCGGGCCGGCACATCGGCCAGGAGGCCATCCAGCTGCACGGCGGCATCGGCATGACCGCGGAGTACAGCATCGGCAGCTACACCAGCCGGCTCACCGCGCTCGACCACCTCTTCGGCGACGGCAACCACCACCTGGGGCTGCTCGGCGCCGCTGTCGGTGGGTACGACGAGGTCGACCCGCTTCCGTAGGTTTTCCACAGGCCGCGGATCGGCGGTGTCGGACGTGCGGTGAGCCGGGAATCCTCCCGGCATGATCACCCTCGACCACACCGCCTTCCGCGCGGCCGTCGCGGACGTCCACGCCGCTGCCGATCGGCTCCGTGACGACCGCGAACGGGTCGCGCAGGAGGTCGACGGCCTCCTCGACACGGGCTGGCGCGGCGCCGCCGCCACGGCGTACGCCGCCGGCTGGGACGACTGGAAACAGGCCGCGGCCCGCGTGCTCGCCGGCCTCGACACGATGGGTCGGCTGCTCGACGCGGCACATGCCGACCTGGCGCAGAGCGACACCTCCTCGGCCGACTCGCTCGCTCGTCTCACGGCGAGGCTGGGCTGATGTCCTCCGCCTTCGCGGTCGACCTCGACGAGCTGATGCGCTCGATCGACGAGATGGCGCGCGCCGGCGCGGCGCTCGACGTCCTGCTCAGCGACGTCGCCGCCCGCGTCGCGGCGCTCCACGAAACATGGTCCGGCGAGGCCGCCGCCGCCCAGGCTGCCGCGCAGGCGGAGTGGGAGGCCGGCTTCCGCGAGATGCGCTCGGCGCTCGCGTCGATGCGGGCGGCCGCGGACCTCGCGCACGGCAACTACGGCGACGCGGTCGCCACCAACCTGCGGATGTGGGAGCAGGTCCGATGAGGGTCGCGATCCGCGGCGAGGGCTACTCCTCGGCCGTCGAGGCGTTCGTCTCGGGCAACCTGCTGGCCGCCCGGGCCTGCGAGACGCTCTGCAACCGGCTGCCGGCGTACGCCGGCATGGCGGGCGACGACGCGACCGCGACCGACTTCGCCGCGTCGTACGACGAGGCGGCCGCGGAGGCCGTCTCGGCGCTCGCCGGTCTGGTCGGCGGGCTCGGCTCGCTCGGTCATCTCGCCGAGGCGTCGCTGGCCAACCACCTCGCGGCCGATGCGGAGTCGGTCGTCGGCGCGGCCTACCGCCCGGACGCTCCGCCCAGCCGCGCCGACGACAGCGTGGGCCTGCTCGTCGGCACCCCGCCCTCCTCGCTCGGCGCGGACTCCTCGTCGCTGCCCGGGTGGGCGTCGGTCGTCCTCGACTTCCTCGAGGGCGTCTTCTGGCCGGACGCCGACACCGACCGCCTGCGCGACGCCGCTGCCTCCTGGCGGTCGGCCGCGACCTCCGTCTCGATCCTCACGGCGCACTGCCGCACGGCGCTCGAGGGCTTCGAGGGCGAGCTCTCCCCCGAGATCCCGCTCGCCGTCGCGACCACCCAGGACCTCCGCGTCCGGATCGACGTGGTCGCCGACCAGCTGGCCACGATCGCCACGTCCTGCGAGGCCTACGCCGACCAGGTCGACGCCAAGCGCGCCGAGATGCTCGACCTGCTCGAGCAGCTCGGCATCGAGCTGGGCGTCGGCGCCCTCGTCACCGGCGCGCTGTCGCTCCTCTCCGGCGGGCTCGCCGCAGGCGCCGGCACCGCCGCCGCCGGTGGCCGCATCGCCGCCGTCTCCCGCGACCTGAAGGTCATCGTCGACGCGCTGCGGGTCCTCAACGGCAGCACGTCCGCGGGTCTCCGGCCGGTGTCCGCGACGCTGCGTGACTCGCGGTCGTACCTGTCGCGGTTGGTCGCTGCTCGGCGTACGGCGATGACGGAGCGGGGAAGTCTGCGCCTGGGGCGGGAGTACGGCTTCCCGCGGCGGTGGTTGCGCTCGCACGAGCACTCCGGCAGTCACACGCGGAGGGACCACATCGGCAGGAGCGACCAGCAGCTGCGCGAGAGACTGGCCAACGAGAGCGGGCCGCCTGCTGCCTCGACCTTCCGATCGGAACGAGAGGCGGAGCGAGCCATCGAGGATGCGATCTCGCGAAACCGGGGTGCCATCGACAACTGGATGGCCTCCGGACGCTTCAAGAAGCCGTTCTTCGCGGATGTCGGCTACGACATCGGACGGATCCTCGTCCGCGATACTGGCGAGATCGTCTCCAGCACCAAGGTCCGCCTCGTCCTCGTGAAGGACTCGTCGATGCCGCTTGGATGGCGCCTATTGACCGCCTTCCCGGATCTCTGAGGAGAGCAGATGCCTGACGAATCGGCGCTCGAGCACCTCATCGGCGCCTACCTGAACCAGGATCAGTCGCTCGTCTACCCGGACCTCATGGCCGGCGTCGATGACTTCGCCAGGGACGAGCCCGACCTCGCCGCCGCGTTGCCGTCCGAGATCGACGACGTCCTCGCCTCGCACATGTCCGAAGCGGACCTGGTAGCACTCATGCGACGGCTCGGAGCGGGATTCATGCCGGGCGAGGGCGGCTACCGCGGCAGGCTCACCGAGATCGCCGACCGCGTCCGGGCTGCCACGAGCTGAGCGAGTCGTCCGCCTCTCACGCGTCTATACGCTGCCCTGAGGCGGACGACCCGCTCACCCGGACGGCACCGGCGCCCGATAGCTGAACATCTCCCCCGGACGTACGACGTAGCGCCGCCCGCCGCCGTCGCCGATCGCGATCCGCACGGTCTGCTCGGAGCCGGAGCGGTTCTGCCCGAAGACGCCGACGGTGTCGTCGGGGTTGCGGAAGGCCGCGACGCTGAGCCACTCCGGCGCCTCGGCGTCGATCACGCGGGCGCCCGGGGCGGCCGCGCGGGAGAGGTGGGCGAGCGTGAAGAACTCGGGCTCGCGGATCATCCCGGACGGCGTCACGGTCACCACCCCGCGACACAGCTTGCAGCCGCCACGGGACCCGGTGTCGGCCGGGCCGTGCTCGGCGTCGAGGGCGAGGTTCCACATCATCAGCCCGGACGAGCCGGCGCGGATCGCGTCGGCGACCAGGTTCTCGGCGTCCCAGCCGAAGGTGCCGGTCGCGTCGTCGACGGTGCCGGTGCACTCGGTGATCATCCGGGGCAGGGCAAGACCGGCCATCTGGTCGGGGTGGCCCGCGTAGCAGTGGAACGCCGCCCCGTCGAAGCCGTCCGATTCGGCGAGGACGGCGTCCACCCGGTCGCGGTCGTCCCAGTTGTGGTCGATCGCCCAGAGCCGGGTGCCGAGGGCGTCGAGCCGCGGCCCGACGGAGCTGGCGAGGGTGGCCATCTGCGCGTCGGTCATCGTCATCGTCGGGTAGTCGGAGCTGTGCCCGGGCTCGTTGCCGAGGGAGGTCGCCCAGAGCGGCACGCCGTGCCGCTCCAGCCACTGCGCCTGAGCGACGAGCAGGTCGCCGTACGCGCCCACCTCGTCGTCGGCGAGCGCGCCACCGCGCAGGGTGCCGCTGGTCTTCATCGCGGCGGGCGCCGACCAGGCGGCGCCCACGACCCGGAGGCCGGGGCGCAGGGGCAGTACGTCGGAGGTCACGAGGTCGAGCGCGCGCCGGGCCTCGGGGCTCGGCGTCGCGGTCCGGCCGTCCCACGACCAGCTCCACATCCGCGGCGAGAAGTCGGTCGCCGAGAGCGGCAGACGGAGCATGTTCAGCCGGGCACCCCGGGCGGCCTTCGGGTCGAAGAGCGTGCGCACGAAGCCGGGCCGGCCGTCGAGCAGCTCGACGGACGCATCCGTCAGGGCCGCGCCGGTGCCCCACCAGACCTGCCGGGTCTGCTCGGGGTGGAGGACGACGTCGACCGTCGACCCGGCCGACGCCCGGGAGGTCGGGAGGGTCTGCAGCCGGCGGCCGGGGTCGGTGGGCGAGGAGACGGTGAAGGTCGGCTTCGGCGGCGGCTTCGGAGCCGCCCTGCCACCCACGTCGGCCGACGGCACGGCCGCGGATCCGCACGAGACCACCGCGCTCGCGACCACGGCGGCGAGCACGGGCAGGAGGGCCCGGCAGGGGATCACCATCGCTCCACCGTGTGCAGACTCCGCGCGCAGATGCAACCTCGGTGACCAGATCGGGGCGAAGGTCCGTGCCCGGGTTGACCCTTGGCCCTGTGCCCCGCGCAACCGCGGCGAGACGGTGGCGTCATGAGCACCGCCGTCTACCCGGTCCGCCTCGACGCCGAGCTCGAGGAGCCGCTCAGTCGCTGGTTGTGGCTGGTGAAGTGGCTGTTGGCGATCCCCCACTGCATCATTCTCGTCTTCCTCTGGATCGCGTTCGTGGTCCTCACCGTGATCGCGTTCTTCGCGATCCTGTTCACCGGTCGCTACCCGCGCGGGATCTTCGACTTCAACGTCGGCGTCCTCCGGTGGAGCTGGCGGGTGGGCTACTACACGTACGGCGCACTGGGCACCGACCGCTACCCGCCGTTCGCCCTCGCCGAGAAGGACGACTACCCCGCCCACCTCGAGGTCGACTACCCCGAGCACCTGTCGCGCGGGCTGGTGCTGGTCAAGTGGTGGCTGCTCGCGATCCCGCAGTACATCGTGGTCGGCATCTTCAGCGGCGGCGCCCACGCTGCCGGCGGCTGGGGCGGCAGCGGGCTGATCGGCTTCCTCGTCCTGGTGGCCGCCGTGGTGCTGCTGTTCACCGGCCACTACCTCGCCGATGTCTTCCCGCTGGTCATCGGCCTCAACCGCTGGGTCTTCCGGGTCGCGGCGTACGCCGCGCTGATGACCGACGAGTACCCGCCGTTCCGTCTCGACCTCGGCGGCGCCGACCCGGGCAGCGTCCGGGCCGAGCACCCGATCGCCACACCGGTCCCGTGAGCACCCCATGACCACCACGGCCGACACCCGTCGCCGACCGTCGGCGCCTGCCCGACGCTCGGGGTACGTCGGCACCGTCGTCGTCGACGCGCTCTTCCTCTACCTCCTGAACCGGTGGCCCGGCTGGGACCTGCTGCCGTTCCTGACCCCCGACTTCGAGCGGGTCATCGGGCTGATGAACCTCTCGATCGTGGTCCACCTGGCCGCGAACGCCCTCTACGTGGCCTGGGACCCGCGCTGGCTGCGCGCCATCGGCGAGATCGTCACGTCGGCGATCGGGATCGTCGTGGTCTCACGCTTCTGGCAGGTGTTCCCGTTCGACACCGCCGACGACTGGTCCGGCTGGGGCCTGGTCGCCCACCTCGTGCTCGGGCTCGGCATCGTCGGCTCGGCGATCGGCGTCGTCAGCGGCGTGGTCCACCTGGTGCGGAGCTGCCGTCGTCCCGACTGACCGCACCACCGTCGAGGCGGTCCCGGAGCCGGTCACGGACCTCTTCCGGCGTGAGCTGCGCGCGCTGACGCTGGTCACGCGCGATGATGGCTCCTGTGGCGGCCACTCCGGCCACCCCCGCGAGCCCGAGCCACTTCCAGACCTTCACGAGGACTCCTTCCATGACGCTCACACTCGACGAGGCGGTCGACCTGACCCGCACCGGCGACCTGTGGCTGTTCCGCGGGAACTCGACCGCCGACCACGCTATCCGGGTCCTGACCAACGCGCCCGTCAACCACGTCGGGATGGCCGTCGTCCTCGACGACCTGCCGCCGCTGATGTGGCACGCCGAGCTCGGCAAGGGCCTCGTCGACGTGTGGACCAACAGCCACCACCGCGGCGTCCAGCTGCACGACCTGCGCGGCGCCGTCGAGCAGTGGACCGGCCGTTACGAGCAGCGCGCCTGGCTGCGCCAGCTCGACACCGTGGTCACCCCGACGATGGAGGACGCCATCCTCCAGACCATCGCCCGCCTCGACGGCACGCCCTTCCCCACGACGGCCGCGCTGATCGGGCGCTGGGCGAAGGGCCGGATCCGGCACGCCGCACCGGCCGAGCTCACCTACTGCGCCGAGGTGGTCGCCGCGACGTACGCCGCGATGGGCCTGCTCGACGGCAAGCGCCCGACCAACTACTACGACCCCGGCAAGTTCTGGTCCGGCGACGACCTCGAGCTGCTGCGTGGTGCCCGCCTCGGTGACGAGATCGGCGTCCTCACCGATCAGCGGCCACGACAGGCTCAGTCCTCCGTCGCGCCGACCGAGCGCCAGTAGTCGTTCAGCGCACCGTTCGTCTTCACGAACCACACGATCGCGCCCACGAAGAAGAACCAGCCGAGCAGCAGGTACCAGAGGCCGGTCGACGCGCTCACCGGGCGCTTCTGGCCGCGACGCTCGTAGAGGCCACCCACCTCGTTGGGGGTGATGAACGGCATCACGATGCCGACGAGGGCAGCGAGCAGCAGCGCGATCGGACCGCCCACGCCCTGGCCGCTGTGGGCCTTCATCTCCTCGTGGGTCTTGTAGTACCAGTACCAGGTGTAGAAGCCGAGCGTGACGACGGTGAGCAGGATGCAGGTGCCGGTGCTGCGGATCTTGCCGATCGGCGCCGCGCCGGCCTGGTAGCCGTAAGGAGCAGCCGCGGCGGCAGCGGGGGCCACCATCCCCGTGGGAGCGGCACCGTACGGCGGCGGGACCGCCTCGGCGGGCTGGGTCGGCGAAACGGGCTCGGTGCTCTCGGTCATGACAGTTGTCCTCACGCGGAAATGTTGGGCCGCATCGAAGGGTAGGGCCTGCGCGGCGCCGCGTGCGCGCATTTCGGCCGAAGTCGAGCCTGCTCAGCTAGACGTCGACGTGTGCCGGCGTCTCGACGGGCTCAGGTCAGCGAGCTGGCGTCGCCCGGGACGTCGACCGAGTGCTCGATCAGCCGCTCGATCGGGACCAGCTCCAGGGCTCGTTCGTTGGTGGCGGCGAGCACGACCGGGGCGGCCGCGCCGGCGTCGTACGCCTGGAGCCACCGGGCGGCGACCACACACCACCGGTCGCCGGGGTGCAGCCCGACGAAGCGCCACTCCGGGCGGGGCGTGGACAGGTCGTTGCCGACCGAGCGCTGGTGCTCGAGGAACTCCTCGGTCATCACCGCGCAGACCGCGTGCAGGCCGACGTCCTCGGGACCGCACGAACAGCTCCCGTCCCGGCGGAAGCCGGTCATCGGGTCGGTGCCGCAGGGCTCCAGCGGCCCGCCGAGGACGTTCAGCTCGTCCACGTCAGTCCCCGTCGGTGAGTGCCCACACGCCCGGGCGACCCCGAGACATCTCGCCGTCGGCGACCAGTGCCTGGCGGGCCCGGCGCGCGGCGAAGCGCCAGCGCAGCTCGCCCTCGGGCGTCTTCTCGCGGTCGGCGTCGGTCAGCCGCTCCTCCATCCGCGTCTCGAGCGCGAGGAAGAGGTCGTCCGCGTCGAGCTCGCCGCCGGCCTCCTGGAGCACCGCCACGATCTCCGGCCGGAAGACGTCGACCGGTGTCCAGCGACGAACGACGGCCCGGGCCGGCGCCGTCGTGGTGCTCTTGCGCGTGGTCCGCTTCACCGGCGCGACCCGGGCCGGGGGCGCCGGGGGCGGCGGGGGCCGCCCGTGGATGCACGTGGACTTGGGCAGGTCGCACAGCTCGCAGTAGTCCTCGTCGCTCATCGGTGCCAGCGTAGTCCGATCTCGTCAGGAATCGTCGGGCCGGGTGTCACCGGACTATTCTCGAAACAGGACCACGGGCGAGGTGCCGCACGACCACGTGCGGCCGGAGCCCGGACCGGGATGGGAAAGCTGATGGCTGTCGGGCGGATGACCTACTGGCGCACGACGGACACCGAGGTGGCCACCGGAGCCGAGAACGAGCTGGTGGTCGACGAGTTCGACGACGTCGACGACGAGACCGTGGCCGACGAGGTCGCCGCCGAGGTCGAGCCCACCGTGGAGCCCCTGGCGATCACCGCCGGCGAGGCCGAGGACGCCTGGGCCGAGGAGGCCCGGCAGATCCTCGCGGGAGTCGCCGGGACCTACCACATGCTGATCGACCACACCGACCTCGCGAACGCCGTGCAGAAGGCCAGCGGGATCTACACGAGCACCAACGCGCACTACTGGATCGGCCGGGTCCTCAACCAGGTCGCGGCGGTCAACGCGGTCAAGGGCGAGCCGGCCCTGACCTCCCTGGTCGTGCACCGCGTCCAGGGCACCGTCGGCGACGACTACGACGAGGTGCTCCGTCTGATGGGCGTGCCCGCGATCTCCGACCCCAACGAGCGCGAGAAGCACGCCGCCGCTGCGCGGATGGAGTGCTACCGCTGGGCCGGCGCGAAGATGCCCGAGGACGGCGGCAACGCCGCGCTCTCCCCCAAGCTCGCCCAGCGGATCACCCGGGAGCGCAAGCGCGCTCGCGAGGAGGCCCCGCCCACGGTCTGCCCGACCTGCTTCATGGCGATCCCGCCCACCGGGGTCTGCGACAACTGCGGCTGAGCCACGGCTCGCGACGGGGCTAGGCTCGCGACATGGCCACCGACCCTGCCCTGCGTACGGCGACCGGCTCGATCGGCGGTCGCCCGACCCGGTTGGAGCTGACCGCCGACAGCTTCGTCGTCCGGCTCCAGGGTGACGCCGAGGCGTTCCGCACCGTGCCGCTGGGCCGGATCGTGGCGGTCCGCGAGCAGTCCGGCAAGCTCACGGGCTACCTCACCGTCACCACGCCGGGCGAGGACCTGCAGTTCTCGCGGGTCCCGAGGAAGGACCTCCTCGACTTCGTCGAGGCGCTCCGCGCCGGCGTCGCGGCGGCCCCGCCCGAGGAGGACCTGCCCACCCCCGAGATGGCGAAGTCGCTCGAGACCCTCGAGGAGCTCGAGCGCCTGGGCCGGCTGCACAGCACCGGCGTGATCACCGACGAGGAGTTCGCCACCGCCAAGGCGAAGATGCTCGACCGGCTCTGAGGCGGGCAGGCGGCCGAACCCGGCCCTACCAGCGGCCGTGGATCGCCTCACGGAAGTACGTGTCGTAGATGCGGGTGACGCCGTCGAGCACGTCCTGCGGCAACGCACCGACCTCCCCGGCCGCCGCGTTGGCGCGGGCCTGGTCGGCGTTGCGCGCACCCGGGATCACCGTCGAGACGCCCGGCTGCTGCACGATCCAGGCGATCGCAGCCTGGGCCGGCGTGATGCCGAGGTCGGCGACGAGCGTCGTGAACTCCTGCGCCGCGCGCACGCCCGCCTCGTAGTCCACGCCGGAGAACGTCTCGCCCACGTCGAACGCGCTCCCGTCGCGGTTGTAGGTCCGGTGGTCGTCGGCCGCGAAGGTCGTGCTCGCGTCGTACCTCCCGGAGAGCAGGCCCGAGGCGAGCGGCACCCGCGCGATGATGCCGACGCCGGCCTCCCGGGCGGCGGGCAGCACCGCGTCGAGCGGCTTGAGCCGGAAGGCGTTGAGGATGATCTGGATCGACGCGACGCCGGGCCGCGCGATCGCCGCCAGGGCCTGGTCGGCCGTCTCGACGCTCACGCCGTACGCCGTGATCGCCCCGTCGGCGACCAGCGTGTCGAGGGCGTCGTACGTCGCGTCCGACTCGATGACCGCGCTCGGCGGGCAGTGCAGCTGCACCAGGTCGAGCGTGTCGACCCCGAGGTTGCGCCGCGACCGGTCGGTCCAGGCGCGGAAGTTGTCGAGCGTGTAGTTGTCGGGCACCTGGTCGACCCGGCGGCCCATCTTGGTCGCGACCATGATGTCGCCGTGGCTCTTCGAGAAGGTGCCGATCACCTGCTCGCTGCGGCCGTCGCCGTAGACGTCGGCGGTGTCGAAGACCGTCACCCCGGCCTCGACCGAGGCCTCCAGCACGGCGAGCGCGTCGGCCTCCGACACGTCACCCCAGTCGGCACCCAGCTGCCAGGTCCCGAGACCGACGACCGAGACCTCGCGGCCGGTCCTCCCCCTACCGCTTCCCACCAGGGTTCGCTGCTCCATGGGCGCGAGTCTGGCACGCCTCACAAGGGCTGGTAGGACAGCACCTTCTTGCTCAGCCGCTCCGGGCCCGGGACGTGGTCGGCGCTCGCGGCCGGGCGGTCCTGCACGAAGGACCGCACCGAGATCGCGAACCGCGTGGAGGGCGCCAGACAGCTCGGGTCCACCCGCACGATCGACTTGGTGCCGCGCATCTTCAGGGACGCGCAGCCGCGGTCGCTGATGTCCCGGCCGTGTCCCTCCCAGCCGCGCGCCTTGTAGACCGCGTACTCGGAGAAGGCGTAGCCGGTGAGGTAGAGGTCGGGCTGACGGTCGTCGTCGGTGTCGATCCAGAGGTCGATGCCGTCGCCGACCCGCACTCGGCGGGCGTGCTCGACGGTGACCTGGGCCTTGCGCCCGGCGCTCACCGCGGACTTCATCGTCACCGTGAGGATGTCGTAGGCCTTCCCGGGCTCCGCGGCGTCCCGGATGGTCCGCTCGGTCGGTGGCGCCGCGACCGCGGGCGCGGCGGTGAGGGCCAGCGCGGCGACGGCGGCGAGAGCGGGGAGGACCAGGTGCTGACGCATGCCCCCATTGTGCCCGGCTCCGGGGACACTCATTCCATCACGGCGCGAGCGCCCGAGGTCTCAGTGCGCGACGCAGGTGAGGGCGGTCGGGCGCACCTCGAGCCGCTCCGCCGGGATCGGCCGGCCGCAGACGGTGCACACGCCGTACGTCCCGTCGTCCACCCGCGCCAGGGCGGCGTCGACCTCGCGCAGGTGCTCCTCGGCCAGCCGCACCAGGGCCCCGACCTGCTCGCGTTCGAAGGCGATCGTCGCGCCCTCCGGGTCGTGCTCGTCGTCGGCGTTGGTGTCGCGGGACGCGTCGACGAAGCCGCGGTGCTCGTCGCGCAGGGCGGCGAGCCGGTCCGTCGTACGACGGCGCTCCTGCTCGAGGAGCGACCTCGGGTCGCTCACGACCGCTCCAGCAAGGTCAGCACCTCGTAGTGGGTGGTGTTCGGGAACATGTCGAGCAGCCTCCCCCGCACCGGCCGCAGCGACGGCATCGCGGCCAGGTCGCGCGCGAGCGTCTGGGCGTTGCAGCTCGAGTAGAGGACGTGGCCGACCCCGCTGCCCTCGAGCCAGCCGCTGAGCTCGGGCCCGATCCCGCGGCGCGGCGGGTTCACGACGACCAGGTCCGGTGCCGCGTCGCTGCCGAGCGCGTACGCCGTGGCGTCGCCCGCCACGAACCGCACCCCGGCCAGCCCGGCCTCGGCGCGGCTCTGCTCGGCGCTCGCGATCGCCTCGCGGCTGATCTCGATGCCCACGACCTCGGTGGCCGCGCCGGCGGAGACCAGGTGCAGCGCGAAGCCGCCGACCCCGCAGTAGAGGTCCCACACCGACACCGGCCCGACCTCGCCGACCCACGCTCGGCCCAGGCGGTAGAGCTCGGCGGCCATCGCGGTGTTGGTCTGGAAGAAGCTCGCCGGGCGCAGGTGCAGGTCGATGCCGTTGACCCGCATCCGCAGCGTCTCCCGGTCGGTGAGCAGGATCTCGTGCTCCCCCTCCAGGACCGCCTTGTGCTCGGGCTGGAGGTTGACCGACGCCACGACGACCTGCGGCAGCTCGGCCAGCAGGGCCGGCAGGTGCTTCCGGATCCGCGTCACCGGCTCCTGCGAGCGCAGCACGAACCGGACCATCAGCTCGCCGTCCGGAGACTCCGTCACCAGGAGGTGCTTCAGCTCGCCCCGCCGCGCAGGCACGTCGTACGGCGTCAGCCCGGCGCTGGTCACGAAGCCGGCCAGCACCGGCAGCGCGGTCTGGATCCCGGGCGTGTGCAGGGGGCAGTCGCGCAGGTCGACGCCGCCACCCGGGCCCCCGCTGCCGACGCGGAGGATGCCCAGCGTCGGCTCCGCCACCGTCCCGGTGACGACCATCTTGGCCTTGTTCCTGAAACCCAGCTGCGGGCTGGCGACCGGCGGCGCCCAGGCCAGCCCGGCGTGGTCACCGAGCAGTGCCTCGACACCGCGCTGCTTGCTCGCCAGCTGCACGTCGTAGGGCATGCCGAGCTCGCTGCACGACCGGCAGCGGCCGGCCTCGAAGTGGTGGCAGAGCATGATCCGCTCAGCGTAGGCGTCGAGCAGATCCGAGGAACGGCAAGCACGCGACAGAGCCGAGTCGGCGCCAGTTTCCGGAGGAGCGCCAGCGGGGGAGGAAACTGGCGCCGACTCGGCGAGCCACGTGGGGCACGTCGGCGGCCTGCGGGCCGCAACCACTGCGGGTTTCTCGTGCATCACTCCGCGTGACAGACGTCTCAGGTGGTTGACGGAATCAACCGACTGGTCGCGAGGTTGCGGCTGTACCCGGAGTGCGGCCGCGCCCGGGGAGACGATCCAGACTGCACACTCACCCCAGGGAGCACGCGTGGCACGCACCGACCGCAGGACCGACTACCGGGTGACCTTCCTCGTGCTCTGTGTGGGCGTCTCGTCGTTCTCCCTCCTGCAGTCGATGGTCAACCCGGTGCTGCCCACGATCGAGGCCGCGCTCGACACCGACCAGGCCACGGTCACCTGGGTGCTCACGGCGTACCTGCTCTCCGCCTCGGTCTTCACCCCGATCATCGGCCGGGTCGGCGACAAGGTCGGCAAGGAGCGGATGCTGGTCTTCGCGCTCGCCGCGCTCGCCGTCGGCTCACTGCTCGCGGCCGTCGCACCCAGCATCTGGGTGCTCGTCGTGGCCCGCGCGATCCAGGGCATCGGCGGCGGCGTGCTGCCGCTGACCTTCGGCATCATCCGCGACGAGTTCCCGCGCGACAAGGTCGCCGGAGCCGTCGGTACGTCGGCCGCGCTGCTGGCCGTGGGTGGTGGCGTCGGGCTGGTCATCGCCGGTCCGGTCGTCGACGCGTTGAGCTACCACTGGCTCTTCTGGATCCCGATGGTGATGACGCTCATCGCCGCGATCGCCGCCGCCGTGTTCGTGCCCGAGTCTCCGGAGCGCACGCCGGGCCGGATCAACGTCGGCACCGCCGTCCTGCTCTCGGCGTGGCTCGTCGCCCTCCTGCTGGCCGTGAGCCAGGGGCACAGCTGGGGCTGGAGCTCCGGTCGCGTGATCGGACTGTTCGTCGCCGCCGCCGTGCTCCTGCCGACCTGGGTGATCGCCGAGTCGCGCAGCGCGATGCCGCTCATCGACATGAAGATGATGCGCATCCCGACCGTGTGGACGGTCAACCTGGTGGCCCTGCTTTTCGGCATGGGCATGTACTCGATGTTCGCGTTCCTGCCGCAGTTCCTGCAGACGCCCCAGCTCACCGGCTACGGGTTCGGCGTCTCGGTCACCGAGTCCGGCCTGCTGCTCCTGCCCCAGACCGCGGCCACGTTCGTCGCCGGCGTGTTCTCCGGCCGGCTCGCGGCCCGCTACGGCTCGAAGGCGGTGCTGGTCGTCGGCGCCACCCTCACGGCGCTCGGCACCCTCGGCCTGACCCTCGTGCACGACCAGCTGTGGCAGATCGTGGTCGAGACGACGGTGCTCGGCCTGGCCTTCGGACTCGCGTTCGCGGCGATGTCGAACCTGGTCGTCGACGCCGTCCCGCAGACCCAGACCGGCGTGGCCAGCGGCATGAACGCCAACATCCGCACGGTCGGCGGTGCCCTCGGTGGCGCCGTCCTGGCGAGCGTCGTCACCGCCGGCGCGCGCCCCGACGGGTTCCCGGTCGAGGCGGGCTACACCCACGGCTTCGGCGTCCTGGTCGTGACCTCCGCGCTCGCCGCGCTGGTCGCGGTGTTCGTCCCGGTGGTCCGCGCGAAGACCCACGTCGTACCCGGCCCGCAGGCCGAGGCCGAGGCGGAGGCCGCCGCGGCCGCGCACGCGCCACTCGCCGCCGACCGCTGACGAGTTCGGAGCCTGTCCCACCGTTTGTTACCGTCGACGCTTTGGTCGCGTGGGGGACGAAGGGTGTGGGTGTGAAGCCGAGATTCTCGGGTGTGGTCCTTGCTGTTGCGATGGCGCTGACCGGGTCGCTGCTGGCCGTGCCGGCGACGGTGCCTGCCGCGGCGCGAGCGGCGGAGGTCGTGGCGAAGAAGCCGTGGGAGCCCGCCGCCGGCGGCTTCTTCAACAACCCGTGGGGCGACACGGACTCCCAGTACCGCATCGAGCGCCAGATCGTCGCGGCGATCCGGCACGCCAAGCCGAAGTCGCACATCCGGATCGCGGTCTACTCCTTCGACCGGGTCAACGTCGCCAAGGCCCTGATCAAGGCGCACCAACGCGGCGTCTACGTGCAGGTGCTGCACAACGACCACCAGTACACCCAGGCGATGAAGATGCTGAAGAAGGCGCTCGGCACCAACCGCGGCAAGAAGAGCTGGGACTACACCTGCAAGACCGGCTGCCGCAGCGTCCAGGGCGTCCTGCACGACAAGATCTACCTCTTCGAGCACACCGGCGGCGCCCGCGACGTCGTGATGACCGGGTCGCACAACCTGACCCGCAACGCGACGGTCCACCAGTTCAACGACCTGCTGGTCAAGAAGGACGCGCCGAACCTGCACTCGATGATGCTGCAGCTCTTCTGGGAGCTGAAGAAGGACAAGCCGGCCAAGCCGCTCTACGAGCACAAGGTGCTCGCCAACTACCAGCTCTGGGTGATGCCGCACCCGCGCACGACCTCGGCGAACGACCCGCTGATGCGCATCCTGCGGCAGGTGAGGTGCCAGGGGGCGAACGGCGGCACGGGGACCCACGGGCGCACCAAGATCCGCGTCTCGATGCACTCGTGGGCCGGCGACCGCGGCACCTACATCGCCCGCAAGCTGCGGCAGCTCTACGCCGACGGCTGCGACGTCAAGGTCATGTGGGCCCTGGCCGGCTCCACGATGAAGAAGACGATCGGCGCCTCCACCCCCCGGGGCCAGGTGCCCCGCCACGCCAACGGCTACAACACCGACTGCGACGAGCTGCACGAGGTCGACATGTACAGCCACCAGAAGTACATGACGATCTCCGGCCACTACGGCGACGACCGCTCGGCGTCGTTCGTCTTCACCGGCTCGAGCAACTGGACCTTCTCGGGCATCAGCGGCGACGAGATGATCCTGCGCGCCACCGGGGCGAACCTCGTCAAGCGCTGGAACACGAACTTCACCTACATCTGGGAGCACCGGTCCCGGCCGGTCGGCGGCTCCGGGGGCTTCCGTCCCACGCCCCCGACCTGCACCTCCGCCCGGGCCGGCGCCACCGAGCGCCGGGTGCCCGCCACCACGACCACCGACCCGACCTTCTCCGGGCGGTACTGGGAGAACGACTGACCCGTCGGGCGTGGTGCCCGTGTGACCAGAGTGACTGTTGGTACCTTCTGGCGAGTGCGGAGAACCCCCCTGTTGCTGGCGTGCGCCCTGCTGCTGGTCGGCGCGCTGACCGGGTCGCTGCTGGGCGGTGCGCCGGCGTCGGCCGACCCGAAGCACGGCCAGGGCCAGGGCCACGCCCAGGCCCAGCAGGTGGAGGCGGCGCCGTGGGCGCCGACCAACGGCGGGTTCTTCAACAACCCGTGGGGTGACCGGCGCGCGAAGTTCCAGATCGAGCGGCAGATCATGGCCGCCATCGAGCACGCTCGGCGGGGCTCGCACATCCGGATCGCGGTCTACTCCTTCGACCGGGTCAACGTCGCGAAGGCCCTGATCGCCGCGTACCGGCGCGGGGTGCACGTGCAGGTGCTGCACAACGACCACCAGTACACGCCCGCGATGAGGATGCTGAAGAAGGCGCTCGGCACCCACCGCGGCAAGAAGAGCTGGGACTACACCTGCAAGACCGGCTGCCGCAGCGTCCAGGGCGTCCTGCACGACAAGATCTACCTCTTCGAGCACACCGGCGGCGCCCGCGACGTCGTGATGACCGGCTCGGCCAACCTCACCCTCAACGCCGCCGCCCACCAGTTCAACGACCTGCTGGTGAAGAAGGGCTCGCCGTCCCTGCACCAGACGTTCCTCCGGCTCTTCCGCGAGCTGAAGAAGGACAAGAAGGCCCGGCCGCTCTTCGAGCACAAGACCCTGGACAACTACCAGCTCTGGGTGATGCCGCACCCCCACAACTCCGCGGCCAACGACCCGGTCATGAACATCCTGGACGACGTGAGGTGCTGGGGCGCGCGCGGCGGCACCGGCACGGACGGCCGCACCAAGATCCGGGTCTCGATGCACTCGTGGGCCGGCGAGCGTGGCACGTTCCTCGCCCGCCGGCTGCGCCACCTCTACGCCCGGGGCTGTGACGTGAAGGTGATGTGGGCCCTCGGAGGCGCCGAGATGAAGCGCATGTTCGACCGGCCCACCCGGCACGGCCTGGTCCCGCGCCGGGCCGACGGCTACAACACCGACTGCGACGTGCTCCACCAGGTCGACATGTACAGCCACCAGAAGTACCTGACGATCTCCGGCTGGTACGGCGAGGACCGATCCTCGTCGTACGTCTTCACCGGATCGAGCAACTGGACGTCGTCCGGCATCAGCGGCGACGAGCTGGTCCTCCGCGCCGAGGGGCCTGGCCTGGTGAAGGACTGGAACACGAACTTCAACTTCATCTGGCACAAGCGTGCCCGGGTCGTCGGTGGCGACGGCGGCTTCCGCCCGGAGGCGCCGTACTGCCCCTTCTACTACCGGCCGGTGGCCGGCACCGGCCTGACCTTCTCCGGCCGGCACTGGGAAGGCGACTGACCCCTCTGGTCAGCGCCGCGTCCGGACGTACTTCGTGTGCGCCGTGGCGCTCCAGCCGACGCCGTTCTCGGCCCGGATGCCGACCCGGAGACGCTTGCCCGCCGGCAGCCCGGAGATGGTGGCCTTGCGCTTGCCGGGGCCGAGGTCGAGCACCCTGCCCTTGCACACCAGGCGGTAGCCGGTGATCGCGCTGCCGCGCCCGTCGGGCTTCGACCAGGTGACGGTGATGCTGCGCCTGCCGGCCTTCGCTGACCCGATCCGCGGCGGCAGCGGCACGGTGGCCGGCACCACCGCCGGCGCGGAGACCGTGCCCGACGACCCGTCGGCGGTCATCGCGCGGACGGTGAAGACGTAGCTGGTGCCGTTGGCGAGTCCGGTCGCCCGGAACGAACGGGCGTCCGCCGGCACGACGTCCGTCTCCTCGCCGGGGCTGCGGCTGATCTCGAAGCCGGTCACCTCGGCGGTGGTCTCCGGCAGGTCCCAGGTCACGGTGGCGCTCGCGTTGCCCGGAGTCGCGGCGACGTGCGTGGGGTCCGGCGCGGTCGGCGGACTCGGGGGCCCGATCGTGACCGCGACGACCTCGCCGCCGAGCTGCAGCGACAAGGAGTCAGCGGTGGTCTCGTGCTCGGGGGCGACGCCGTCGGACGGCCGGTACAGCGCGAGGTCCTGGCTCTGCCCGAGCCTCAGGGTCACGTCGGCCTGGGTGACGTCCACCCGCTCCTGCTCGACCGGGTCCCAGACGGAAACGTCGCGCCAGAGCAGCAGCACGAACTGGCCGTCGCGCTTCTGGGTGAGCACGTAGCGCGCCTCGCCCGCCGGCAGCCCGTCGGCCTCGATGGCCAGCGAGCCGGGCTCGAACGACGAGCTGCCGGGGTCGGCGAGCAGCCCCAGCAGGTTCTGCATCGCCGTGTAGGCAGGCTTGGGGGTGAGGTCGCGGCGCAGCAGCCCGAAGTGGGCCTCGGGGTCGGTCAGGTCGGGGTCGTCGAACTCGTCGATCAGCTCGTAGCTGTACATGCGCTGGTGGCCGCGCAGCACGTGCTCGAGCAGCAGCCGCGGCAGGTAGGTCCCGGCGACGTCCTCGGGGACCGCGCGGTGACCGTTGTCGGTGCCGAGCGCGTTGTGGTAGCCCGCCTCGGTGGTGACCAGGGGCTTGTCGGGGACCGACGTGCGGAGGGCATCGGTGATCTGCTTGATCTGGTTGGAGGGCCGGTAGCCGCCGGGGTACATGTGCGCGTTGGCGAGGTCGGCGTTCTCCGAGAGGTCCCCGGCCGCCGCGTAGTTCTGCTTGAAGGCGAGCGCCGGCGACAGCACCGGCAGGTCGGCGGTCGCCGGGTTCGCCTTCGCCGCGGTGTAGAGCTGCTCCTGCCAGCTCTTCACCTGGGGCACCCAGTCGGCGGCGTCGGCACGGCTGAAGAGGTCCCACTCGTTGGCGCCCTCCAGGCTCTCCACGGAGCCGGCGGGCAGCTGGGTCGCGACCGTGTCCACGTAGTCGGCGGGCGTGGACCCGGAGTCGGGTCGGCCCATGATGAGGTCGAAGGCGATGCCCCGCTGGGCGACGGTCCTGATCGCGGCGTACTGCCGCGGCGAGTTCAGGAAGAGGTCGTCGCGCACGTGTCGCACCCCGAGCTCGTCGAGCTTCTGGGCGACGGCGTCGGCGTCGGCGTACGGCGTGTCGAGGAAGTTCAGGTGGATGCCCACGCCGTAGCTGTCGACCACGGAGTCGGCCGGGATCGCGGCGATCGGCGCGATCACCCGGTCCGGCGAGGCTGTCCCGGGCTGCGCCGCGCTCACCGGAGCGGCACCCAGGACGGCGCCCTGGGCGGCGATCACCAAGCCCAGCGCGGAGAGCAGACCTGCCCGAATCAGCCGCATCTCCCCCACCCTAGGCACGAACCGCGGCCGGTACGGACCGCTGTGACACGTGCCATAACCCCGGAAGCAGGCGATTCGTTACGCGCAGGTGAGGTCAGCAACCGGGCGGTTCGACTACCTGGACGGCATCCGTGCGGTCGCGATCGCGGCCGTCCTCGCCCTGCACTGGTTCAGCTGGTACGTCCCGCTCTTCCACGGCGGATCCATCGGCGTCGACGTCTTCTTCGTGCTCAGCGGCTTCATCATCACCACGATGCTCTGGCGCAGCCCGGTCACCGGCTCCCGGGCGGCCGCCTGGGTGGCCTTCCTCCGGCGCCGCGTGTCGCGCCTCTACCCCGCCCTGCTCGGCCTCGTCGTGGCCAGCGCCGTGCTGTACGCCGTGGTCCCGTGGGCCCCGGTCGGCCCGGTCGAGGTCCTGCAGCGCGGCGTGATCGTGCTCGGCCAGGGATCGGCGATGTGGGCCGCCGACCAGCACGGCAGCCTCTGGCTCCCCGGGCTGCAGCCCTTCGGGCAGACCTGGTCGCTGGCCGTCGAGTGGTACTTCTACGCGCTCTGGCCGGTCGCCGTGCTGGGCGCTCGCTCGCGCGGCTGGAGCGCCCGCCGCCTCGCCGGGGTCAGCCTCGGCGCCGCCCTCGCCCTCTACCTGCTGTCGCTGCCGCTCGGTGCCTTCTGGTTCTACTTCGGGCCGTCGGCCCGCTCGGCCGAGTTGCTCGTCGGGGCCGCCCTCGCCCTGTGGTCCGTCGACCGGGTCTTCACCGACAGCGGACACCCCGCCCGGCCACGCCGGCACGCGTCCGCGGGCGCCGCGCTCGTCGCCATCGGCGGCTACGCGCTGCTCGGGCCGGACGCGCACAGCCCCGTCTACCGCTACGTCGGGATCCCGCTCGCGGTGCTCGCCACCGTGGTGCTGATCCACACCGGCTACAGCAACGCCGGCGCCGGCAGTCCCGACAACATGGACGGCCCGGTGCACCGGCTGCTCGGGCACCCGTGGCTCGCGGCCGTGGGGCGCGGCAGCTACAGCCTGTACCTCTGGCACATCGTGCCGTTCCTGCTGCTGGAGGATGCGCCCCTGCCGAAGCCGGTCTCCGGGTTGATCGCCGTCACCGCGGCCACCACCGTGACCGTGCTCAGCTACCGCTTCCTGGAGAGGCCGTTCCTCCGCGCCCGCAGCGACGTCCTCAGCCCGCAGCGCCCGAGGGTCCAGCAAGCCGCGTAGGTTGCCGCGACGGGAGAGGGGCACGATGTGCGCATGCGCAGGTATCTCGTGGTCCTCGGCATCGCCCTCGCGGCGTCGGTAGTCAGCATCACGTTCGCCGCTCCCGGCCAGGCCGCGACCGCCGCGCCGCTCTGCTCCGCCAAGGTCGTCAGCGACGCCGCCGACGTCCTCGACGACGCCGCGGTCGAGCGGGCCGCCGCCCGGTTCGGCGACCAGGTGACCGTGAAGGTGCTGACGTTCACCACGGCGAAGGGCCAGGACCTCTACGACGTGCTCCTCGACGCCCGGGCGCAGTGCCACGGCTGGGGCTTCGAGGCCGACGGGTCCCAGTCGCTGCTGATCCTCGGCGTCGCCGTCCAGGACCGCCAGCTCGGCAGCCACTACGACGGCAAGGCGCTGAACAAGTTCGAGGCCGCGCGCGACCACGCCGAGGTCGACGGCATGGGGGCGAACTTCGGCAACGGCGACTGGACCGCCGGCATGGTCGACGGGCTGACGATCTACGCGAGGGCCTACAACCGCCAGCCGGCACAGGGTTCCGGCAACAACGGCTCGGGCGACCCGGGCACCGTCCCCGGCAGCGGGTCGCCGCTCGGCGGCGGTGTCGACGAGGCCTCCGGATCCGGTACCTCGGCCGGTGGTGCCTGGGTGCTCGGCGGGCTGGCGGTGCTGGTCGTCGGCGGGGCCGCGGCCTACCTCGGGTTCGTGCTCTGGCGGCGCCGGAAGGCGACCACGAACGCCCGGGCGACGCTGAGCGCCGCCACCGACGAGATGGCGACCGCGTGGGTCGAGCTGGACGCCGGTCGGGAGTACGTCGCGGCCCGCGTCGGAGCGCTGCCGCAGGTCTCCGACACGACCCTGACCCGGATCCGGACCGACAACACCGCGGCCGTCGCGATGCTCGAGGCCGCCACCGCCACCTACCTGGAGAGGTCCCAGACCTACTCGACCGAGGCGGTCCCCGAGCTGGACGCCGACGAGGCCACCGCGGCGCTGACGCCGATCCAGGAGACGACCGCCCAGCTGAAGGCCGCCAAGGACGCGCTGACCCGCGTCGAGGAGTCGGTCACGGCGTTCGAGCAGGTGCGCGACCGGCTGCCGGCCCGGGTGGCCGAGCTGCGCGCCGCGGCGACCCGGCTCACCGCCCTGCTCGAGCGGCGCCGGGGTGAGGGATACAAGACCGGCGACCTCGACGGCGCGCCGACGGCCGCCGAGCAGGCCGCCCGGGACGCCGAGACCCTGGGCGGCCAGCTGCGCTTCGGTGACGCCGACGCCCTGGTCGCCACCGCCATGACGACCCTGGCCGGACACGAGGCCTGGCTGACCGGCCTCCCCGACTACCTCGCCGACCTCGCCACGGACACGACCGCCCTCGAGGCCCGGGCGATCGAGCTCGACGCCGCGATCGCCGAGGCCTCCGTGACGACCGAGCACCTCGAGGCGACGTACGACGCCTCCTGCCTGGAGGGCGTGCGCGCCCGGGTCGACGCCGCCAAGGTCGCCCGGACCGCACTGGCCGACGCCCTGGCGACGATCCGGTCCAACTCCTCGATGGCGACCCAGGAGTTCCGGCTGGCGCGGGAGCAGATCACCGCCGCCCGCACCGCCGCGGACACCATCGCGACCGACGCGGCCGCCCCCGGGGTGCGCGAGCGCGAGCTCGACCAGCTGACCACCCAGCTGCCGCTGACCGGGCAACGGCTGGCCGCGGAGGCGACCGCGCTCGCCGCCCAGATCGAGTCCAACTCGGCCGCGGTCTCCTACCTGACCACCGTCCCCGAGGTGGCCCCGATCGGCGCCGAGGCAGCCGCGCTCGGCCAGCAGGCCGCGGCGCCTCGGGCGCCGCTGCTGCTGCTGAAGACCCAGCTCGACGCCGTCGCCGAGCGGCTGGCCGGCTGCACCGACGTCGTCGTGACCGTGATCGCGACCTACGAGGAGACCCAGCGCGCGCTGCGCGCCGCCGAGGCGGCGGTCGCCGAGGCGCAGAGCGAGGTCTCCCGCGCGGACGTCGGCAGCCGGGCGCGCGCTGCCGCCGAGGAGGCCGCGGGCCTCCTCGACCAGGCCGCCGCGCTCGCCGCGCTCGACCAGATCCGGGGCGGCGCCGACGCGGCGCGCAACCGCGCCAACGACGCCGTCGCCATGGCCCGCCGGGACCGCCGCGAGGCCGAGGAGCAGCGGGCGGCCGCCCGGCGGGCCGCGGCCGCCGCCTCGTCGCGCAGCTCGTTCTCCGGCTTCGGTGGCGGCGGTGGCGGCGGTGGCTCGCACCACTCCGGCGGCGGGGGTGGCGGCGGCTCCCGCGGGTTCGGTGGCGGTGGCGGCTCGCACCACTCGGGCGGCGGCGGCTCGCGCGGCTTCTGAAGGTCGCTCAGCCGGAGCTGAGCACGCCGAGCTCGACCAGCGCGGTGACCAGGTCGTCGGCAGCCGTCGCCGACGGGTTGAGGCCGATCCGGCGCACGACGTCGTGCCGCAGGTCCGCGCCGAGCCGCCCGTGCGCGTCGAGGTCGGCGAGGAACGCCGCGAACGGCCGATCCTGCGCGACCACCTCGCCGGGCACCCAGTCGAGGATGTCGGCGGGATGGAGCGCGCGGTCGTACGTCGTGCGGTCGGGCACCAGGAAGGCCAGCGGCCGGTCGAGCAAGAGGTAGTCGACCCAGACGCTGGAGTAGTCGGTCACCAGCCCGGACGACGCGCCCAGCAGGGCATAGAGGCTGACGCCGGCGCCGGCCAGGTCCTCCTCGTCGATCGTGACGACCCCCGGCAGCTGCCGGCGGTCGGCGTCCATCGGGTGCGGCTTCACGACGAGTTGGAGGCCGCGCTCGCGCAGGCCGTCGACGAGGGTCGCGATCTCGTGGTCCGCGCCGTCGGTGCCGGCCCGGTCGTGGCCGTGGACCCGGACCGCGCCCACGGCGCGGGCCTGTCGGAAGGTCGGCATCCAGACCACGAAGTCGCTGGTGATGCCGAGGCGGGCGAGCCGGTCGAGCTCGGGAGGGGCCCACAGCTGGTCGGTGCGCGGGTTGCCGGTGACCAGCACGCGGTCGGCCGGGACGTCGAAGGCGCGGGCCTGCATCTGTGAGAAGAGCGGCGTGCTGCCGACCAGGTAGGTGCTCGAGATCATCGCCCCGACGCCCTTGCCGGGCGTGATGTCCTTGGGCCCGTCGCCGTGCCAGAGGTTCACGATCGGCTTGCGGGCGCGGGGTTTCGGGCTGCCGTAGAGGCCGTGGGTGAAGAGGATCGCCTCGGCGCGCAGGTAGGCCCACAACCCCGCGAGGCTGGCCTTCGGCACGAGCACCAGGCCCTGGTCGGTCAGGGCACGGATCTCCTCCGGCACGCTCGGTGAGCTCCTGGCGGCGTCGCGCAGCCAGACCACGCGGCCGTCGTAGCGGTGCACCAGCGCCCGCGCCACCTCGACGCCGTTGCCCTCGGTCTCGGGGCTCGCGGTGACCACCACCGACGTCGACGGGGGTACGACGCGGGACAGCGCCCCGAGCACGACCCGCAGGGTCCCGAGCACCACGGTCAGGAAGCCGTTTCTGAGGTGGCTGGTCCTCACGGCGCGACCAGCTCCTCCTCGACCACCGCCGGCGCGTCGTCGGGGAAGCGCGCCACGGTGGCCGTGACGAGGTAGCCGAGCACCCCGCCGACCACGTGCCCGACGCCCCACGCGGCGGCGACCCAGACGGTGCCGTACGGCGCGAGCACGACCGCGAGCGTCAGCATCACCGCGGTGCTGACGAGCTGGACGACGATCATCGCGACCAGGTTGCTCGCGAGCCGCAGCCGCATCGCCGACCAGTAGTTGAAGGCCGCGCCGACCGCCGACAGCGACAGCACGCGGAGCGTCGTCGTACCGGAGTCGACGTAGTGCGAGCCGAAGATCATCAGGAAGAACGGCGCCAGCACGATCATCGCGAGCGCACCCGCGACCGAGCAGACGAGCAGGGTCAGCCCGCCCTTGCGGACCACGCGGTGCCGGTCGTGGACCGCCTTCTCGCTCTCGGCATAGGCCGAGCTCGCGACCGCGAGGACCACCGCGTGCAGCAGGGTGACGACCTGGAAGCTGATGAAGTAGGCGCCGCCCTCGGCCGGCCCGAGCGCGTTGACGACGATCAGCGGGAAGACCAGCAGCGGCAGCACCGTGAGCACGTAGGTCACCCAGCCGGCCGCGGCGAAGCGGCGCGTCGCCAGCAGCTCGGGCGAGGGCGAGAGCACGCGGCGGCCCGGGACGTGGCGCAGGATCACCCAGACGCTCGCGACCGCGCAGCACAGGATCGCGCCGCCGACCGAGCCGTAGAGGCCGAGCGCGCCGGCGCCGGCGAGCAGGAAGGGCAGCACGCACTTGACGAGGCCCATCAGGATGCCGTTGAGGCGCAGGTAGGACCAGACCTGGTTGATCGCCAGGAAGACGCTGTCGGAGAGCACGTTCAGCGCCGTACCGGCCACGAGCACGCAGAAGACGCCGATCGTGACCGGGGAGTCGAGGACGGCCGCCAGCCGCGGCGAGGTCAGCGGCAGCAGCAGCGCGTAGACCAGCGCGAACGCCGCACCCGCGCCGACCACCACGATCGAGGCGGTGAGGACGTCCGCGGCCTTCTTGCTGCTGGTCGGCATCGTGCGCAGCAGCGCGATGTTGAGCCCGAGCTGGGCGAAGAGCGCGAGCGAGTCACCGGCGGCCACGAGGGAGCCGGCCAGGCCGACCTCACCCGGGCTGGCCAGCCGGGCCGCGATCACCCAGAAGACCGCGCCGCCGCCGGCCATCAGGACCGTGGTGGCGAACATCAGCGCCGAGTTCATCAGCAGCGGGTCGTTGCGGAGCTTGGCGACGATGTTCATCGGTAGATCCGCGCGTCGGGGGCGCTGTAGACGAGGTCGAGGTGCTCGTCGAGGTCCTGGATCGGGTAGGTGTAGGTGAGCAGGTCGCCGGTGTAGAAGATCGTCGAGACGCCCTGCTCGAGGATCTGCGCGTCGACGAACACGTAGGCGTCCTTCGACAGCAGCGTCGGGTAGAGCCGGTCGGAGACCGGGGCCCGGTTGTCGCTCATCGCGAGCAGCCGCACGTTGACGTTGCGGTTGGCGATGATCCGCTCGTTCGACCGGTCCGCGTGGTCGACCGACGCCAGCCAGCGCATCGCCTCGAGCGAGGAGTCCGACACGGCGAAGCGGTCGTAGTAGGTGCCGGCGTTGGCCATCGCGATCCGTTGCTGCTGGCTGCCGGTCACGGCGGGCAGGACACCGCTCAGCACGAGCAGCAGCGTGACCGGGATGATCGCCACCAGCGCGAGCGAGGAGCGCGGCGCCCGCGCGGTGAGCGGACGGAGGGCGACCGACATGCCGAGCGCCATGGTGGGCGCCATGACCAGCAGGGTCTGCTGGAAGGCGCGCAGCACGCCGTAGTCGACCGACAGGTTCGGCACCAGCACCACCAGCCCGAGCGCGGACATCGCGCCGACGGTCAGGAACGTGACCTCGCGCGACGTGTCGGTGCCACGCAGCCGGCGGCGCAGCAGCCACACCACGCCGAGCAGGGCGAAGACCTGCATCAGCAGGGCGCAGCCGAGCCGCAGCGCGGTGTCGACGGGGTTCGCCGCCTGCTCGTGCAGGGCCGGCTCGAGCTCGGCGTCGCCGGGGTCGCGCACGACCCGCTCGCCCGCCGGGATCTCGGCGTCGCGGTAGTCGACGGTCTCCTGGACGAACATGTCCATCCGCTCGCGCGGGGTGGTCTCGTCGCCGGAGAAGACCCAGTACGACGTGTCCGACGAGCTCGGGCCGTCGACGCCCTTGCCGGTCAGCGAGTCGATGGTCTCCTTGACGACGGACGTCGCGTGCCCGCCGGTGTCGGTGATCGGCCCCGCCCACAGGAGCGTGACGCCGATCAGCGCCGCGACCATCCCGGGGTGCAGCAGCACCAGCGGGTCGTGCGGCGCGGCGTGTGCCGGCCGGTGCCCCGAGAGGTGACGCAGCCGGCGGACGAGGCCGGTCAGGCCCATCGCGAGCAGCGCCGCCACGAGCGCCATCAGCAGCAGGTACGTCGTCGAGTAGTGGGAGACGACCACCCCGAGCCCGAGCGCGAAGACCAGCACGCCGGTGCGGACGCGGGTGCGGCCCGGCTCGGTGGCCGCGAGCAGCACCAGGGCGAGGAAGAAGAACGCGACCTCCTGGCGCACCAGGTAGGGCATGTCGGTGAAGAACGTCGGGAACGCCATCGCGAACGTCGTCGCGGCGAGCGCGAGGCGGCGGCTCACGAAGCGGCGGGAGAAGAGGTAGGTCAGCACCGGCACGGTCGCGAAGACCAGCTGGAGGAGCACCTTGAAGACCAGCTCGCCCGAGAGCCCCGTCGTCTGCACCAGCACGGTCGGGAGGATGGTGACGCTCAGGCAGGCGTTGTAGGCGCTGGGCAGCGCGCTCATCTGCCAGTTCTGAGCCTCGTCGGTGAGCCGGAAGGCGAGGAACTCCGCCTGGATGTCGTGACCGGTGATCGCCCAGCCCCGCAGCGACGTCGCGAGCAGCAGCCCGGCGGCGACCAGGCCGATCACCCACGCGTCGCGCACGACCATGGAGCGGTCGCCCGGGCCGACCAGCAGCGTCAGCATCGCCGCGCCGGCGAGCACGACCGCGACCAGGGCGGCTCCCCCGCCGGCGCCGTTGTTGAGCCGGATCGCGCCCACGACCGCGAGCAGCAGGCCCAGCACGGCGAGGCCCTGGGAGAGCTCGAGGCGGGCGTCGAGCACTCGTCGGTACGCCCCGAGAACGACGCTGCGGTGCGCCTCGGGCGCGACCAGCGGGACCTCGCGGCGCCACCTCAGCAGCGCGACGTCGACCACCAGCCAGGCAGCCGCGAGCGGGGCGGGAGCCAGCGGGTGGTCGATGCCGACGACCGGCAGGACCGTGTCGAGGAGCAGGCCGCCGAGGATGAGGCCGAGCAGGGTCACGCCGAACGCGTAGGACAACCGCCCCACCTCGGTGTCGGCGGCGAACCTCGCGCGCCGGTGGAGCACCAGCGTCGGCAGCGCGACGAAGGTGACCAGCGCGATGGCGGGTCGGACGACGGGCAGGTCGAGGTCGAGGGCGATGACGGCCTGGGCCAGCACGAGCAGCAGGAGCACGGCCGGCGGCCGCCGGCGCGGGGTCGGCGTGACGACCTGCTCCGGGAAGGTGGCCGGCCCCGCCTCGTCGCGGGAGACGGTCAGCGTCATGGCATGCCCCAGCGCGACAACGGCAGGTCGGTCGCCTCGGGCCACCGCACCTGGCGGGACTCGTGAATCACCAGCAGGGCCTGGAGGAGCTCCTTCGGCGACCGGTAGCGCTTCGGCTCGAACGGCTCGTGCAGCCGGATGAACGGGCCGTCGGCGTCCTCCTCGGAGGTCATCACGATGACCGGGGAGTTCGTGTCGGTCGCGAGCCGGGCGGCGCCGAACGAGCCGAGGACCTCGCGCCCGACGAAGGTGAGCGGGGTCCGCCCGGGCACGTCGGAGGCGATCGCGACGACCTCACCGTGGCGGAGCAGCTCCGTGATGCCGTCGTTGCCGACGGCGGCGCTGACCGGGGTGCCCCCGCCCGTGCAGGCGACGTAGACGTGCTGCTTGAGCCAGAGCGGGGCGTCGGGCTCGAGCATGTAGGGGTAGACGACCATCCGGCACGGCACGCCGTGCCGGGCGATCGACGCGAAGCCGCCGTCGTAGTAGCCGTGGTGGACGAAGTTCACCATCACGCCCCGCCCCTGGTCGCGGGCGGCCAGCAGGTGTTCGATGCCCTCGACCCGGAGGCTGGTGATCATCTCCGGGTGCCAGCGGAGCTCGCCGCGCCGCACCTGGTAGCGGACGTAGTCGCGGGCCACGGCGTTGACGTCGGCGTCGCGCCGGGTGTGCTCGAGGAGGAACGTCATCTGGGCTCGGGCGTCCGCGCGCACGGCCGGTCGCGCCCAGGCCAGGTGGAAGCGGAGAGCGACGACGAGCGGCACCAGCGCCCGCGGGATGCTCCGGCGGATCCGGGCGACCGCGCCCCCCGGCCGGACCGGACTGCTCATCGCGACACCTCGCCGATCACCCGTACCGTCTGGTCTTCCCGGTGCCTCCAGTCCCAGCGGGACGGTCCCGGGCGCGGCGGGTCGTCGAGGACGGCGGCCAGCGCCTCCGCGAGCGCGACGGGGTCGCCGGGCGGGACGAGACGCCCGTCCTCGCCGTCGCGGACGACGAACGGGATGCCGCCGACGGCCGACCCCACCACCGGGCAGCCGCAGGCGACCGCCTCGGCGAGCGCCATGCCGAACGACTCCGACTCGGTCAGCGACGGCAGCACGGTCACGCCCGCACGCCGGTAGTACGCCGGCAGGTCGCCGTGGGCGACCCGGCCGTGCCAGTCGATGAGGTCGCCCACCCCGAGGTCGGCGGCCCGCTTCTGCAGGGGCGCGACGTCGTCGCCGTCGCCGACGATGTCGAGGCGCACGCCGGGCGCGAGCTCGCGCAGCCGGGTGAGCGCGTCGACGAGGACCTGGAGGCCCTTCCACCGCGAGGTGCGCTCGACGCGGCCGACGTAGAGGACGCGGCGCTGGCGCGGTTCCTCCGTCGGTGAGAACAGGTCGGTGTCGACGCCCGGCGGGATCAGGTGCGCGCGACCGGTCGCGTGCGCGAGCGAGACCGGCGAGACGGCGATGAGCTCGCGGCAGCGGGCGAAGACACGGGGCAGCACGTGCCGCTCGTAGGCGCGCAGCAGGGGGTCGACGGCGCTGCTCCGCTCCTGAGGTCCGGCCTTGACCAGCGACCCCGAGTGGTAGGTCAGCACGACCGGCACCGGCGAGGTGAACGCCGTGACGTCGGCCAGGCCGGGCACCGGGGCGTGGGCGTTGACGACGTCGACGTCCAGGCGGGTCAGGAGCCGGCGCAGCTGCCACCACCACAGCGGGTTCACCGGCGTGTTGGAGAGGGTCACCCAGCTGCGGACCCGGATCACCGGGATGCCGCGGAAGATGGTCGTCCCGGGTGGGCCCGTCGTGATGACCGTGACCCGGTGGCCGGCGCGCTGGAGCGTCTCGGCGACCCAGGCGGCGTACTCCTCGACGCCGCCGGCGTCGGGAGGGAAGCGGGGGGTCACGACGGCGACGTGGGTCATGACCGCGCTCCCGGGCAGTGCGCCTGCAGCTGCTGGTCGGAGCCGAACAGCTGCACCCGGACGTCGTAGGGGCCGGAGGGGCGCGGAAGCGACTCGAGGACGACGGAGGAGGCGCCGGGCCTCACGGTGACCGTGCCCGACCTCTCCTCGTCGCCGACGGTCACGTCGTAGGCGAGGTCCTCCTCGCCGGCGAGGTGGCTGGTGACGGCGAAGCGCACGTCCGCCCGGCCGCCGGAAGTGGTGCACACCTGCTGGGTGCCGGCCGGGGTCCGCGCGAAGTAGAGCTCGACGTACGCGTCGGTCCGGTGGCTGGCCGAGAGGGCGAGCTGGTGGCGGAAGCCGGGGACGACGAGCGCGGCCAGCGCGAGCGCTCCCAGCACGAGACCGGTCACGGGCACGACACGCTGCCACCACGGCGCGGTTCGCTCGCTGATCGCCACGACTACCTCGGATCCCCTCATGCCCGGCCCCACACCGGCCACCTGGGTCAACGGGGAGGCATACCCCCGGTTACGCGACGGCATACTTCGCGGCGTGAGGACTAGAGCGGTGCTGCACGTCGCCCACCACGTGCTGCCGCACATCGGGGGGCTCGAGACCGTCGTCGCGGCCGAGACCCAGGGCCTCACGGCCCGCGGCTGGCGGGTCACGGTCGTCAGCAGCGCCGGCCCGGTCGGACCCGGAACGCGGGTCGAGGACGGCGTCCGCACCGTGCGCGTGCGCGCGTGGAACGGGCTGGAGGAGCGCTTCGGCGTGCCCTTCCCGCTCTTCTCCCCCCGGCTCCTGCTCACCCTGGGTCGCGAGGTGCGGCGGGCCGACGTCGTGCACGTCCACGACGTCCTCTACGTCACCAGCTGGGTGGCGGCGCTGTGGTGCCTGGCGCTGCGGACGCCGTACGTCGTGCACCGCCACGTCGGCTTCGTGCACCACTCCTCCGCCCTCGTGCGCCTGGTGCAGGGGGTGGTGCTGGCGACGTTCGGACGGCTCGTGCTCGGCGGGGCCCGGACCGTGCTGCCGATCGACGCCCACATCGCGGCCACCTTGCCCCGGCCGGAGAAGGTCGAGGTGCTCGGCAACGGAGTCGACACCACACGCTTTCGTCCCCGCCGGGGCGAGACCCGCCCCCGCGAACCGGGAGAGCGGCCCGTGGTGCTGTTCGTCGGCCGGTTCGTGCCCAAGAAGGGCTTCGACCTCGTCGCCGCCGCCGCGGGCGACGACTACGACATCGTGTTCGCCGGCGGCGACCGGCCTCCCGGGGTCGACGACCCCCGCCTGCGCTTCCTGGGCTCGGTGCCCGCGGCGGAGATGCCGGAGGTCTACGCCGGGGCCGACGTCATGGTGGTCGCATCGGTGGGAGAGTGCCCGCTGACCGTGTTGGAGGCGATGGCCTCGGGTCTGCCGGTGCTGCTGCGCGAGGACCCCGCCCTGCACTCCCCGTGGACCGCCGGCCCGGGCGTGCGCTTCGTCGACATGGACGGCGTAGGAACGGCTGGCGGCGCCCTCGCCGCGGCGCTCCGCGAGACCGTCGCCGACCCGGCCGCGATGCGCCGTACCGGCGCCGCGGGGCACGCCTTCGTGCAGGCGGAGTTCTCGTGGGAGGCCCACCTCGACCAGCTCGAGGCGGTCTACCGCCGGACCATCCGGTCGACGAGACGAGTAGAACGAGTTACAGGCTCGGCGTAACCCGCGGGTCCCTGCCCCGTTTCCCCCATGACGATCTCGGGACCGGTCGTTCACCTTGGGGGTTCGCATGGAGCTGGCTACGCGGTACCGCATCGCCGCGATCGTGCCCTGCCACAACGAGGAGGTCGCCGTCGCGAAGGTGGTCGCCGACCTGCGTGCCGCCGTGCCGGGCATGGCCGTCTACGTCTACGACAACTGCAGCACCGACCGCACGGTCGAGCAGGCCCGCCAGGCGGGCGCTCTCGTGTTCTCGGAGCCCCTCAAGGGCAAGGGCAACGTCGTCCGGCGCGCGTTCGCCGACATCGACGCCGACATCTACCTCCTGATCGACGGTGACGACACCTACGACGCCGCGGCCGCCCCCCAGATGATCGAGAAGCTCGTCTCGGAGAACCTCGACCAGGTGGTCGGCGTCCGTCGCGAGATCGAGGGACTCGAGAGCTCGGCGTACCGGCCGGCCCACGAGCTCGGCAACAAGGCCCTCAACCGCATCGTCACCGGCATCTTCGGCGACAGCATGGGCGACATGCTCAGCGGCTACCGCGTCTTCTCGCGCCGCTTCGTGAAGAGCTTCCCCGCCGTGTCCCGCGAGTTCGAGATCGAGACCGAGCTGACCGTCCACTCGCTCGCGCTGCGCATCCCGTCGGCGTCCGTCGACGTCGACTTCCGCGACCGCGCCGAGGGCAGCGAGTCCAAGCTGCGCACCTACCGCGACGGCTGGCGGATCCTCACCGTGATCCTGACCCTGACCCGCCACGAGCGGCCGATCTACTTCTTCGGCCTGGTGGCCGCGCTGCTGTCGCTCGCCGCGGCCGTCCTGGGGCTCCCGGTCGGGGTGCAGTACCTCCAGACCGGCCTGGTGCCGCGCCTGCCCACGCTCTTCGTCGCGTCGTTCCTCGTCGTGATCAGCAGCATGTGCGTGATGGCCGGGCTGGTGCTCGACGGCATGCGCAAGTCGCGCCACGAGGTCAGCCGGCTCTCCTACATGCGACACCCCGCCGTCCGCGGGATGTACGTCGAGGACCCCGCACCCGGCACGATCCTGCTCGACGGCCAGCCGCCGATGATCGTCCCGGCGCCGCGCTCTGCATGACCCTCGGGCCTAGGCCCGGGTGAGGCGGCGCAGCTGCGGGATCAGGTTGCGCCGGTTGGTCTCGGCCAGCCAGCCGTTGGGGAGCGACAGCCGCACGACCTTGTGCCACGCGCTCGCGACCTGCTTCACCAGCGGGCGCGAGTTGTAGTCGAGGTCGAACTTGTCGAAGACCGCGCGCACCTTCGGCGCGATCTCGACGTACCGGTTGCTCGGCAGGTCCGGGAAGATGTGGTGCTCGATCTGGTGCGAGAGGTTGCCGGCCATCAGGTGCATGGCGCGGGACCCGGAGATGTTGGCCGAGCCGAGCATCTGCCGGATGTACCACTCCCCCTTGGTCTCCTTCTCGTTCACCGCGGGCTGCTCGAAGGTCGACACGCCCTCCGGGAAGTGGCCACACATGATGATCGAGTGGCTCCACAGGTTGCGCACCAGGTTGGCGGTCGCGTTGGCGGCCATCGTCGAGCGCCACGACCGACCCGACAGCACCGGGTGGATGACGTAGTCCTTGACGGCCAGCTTGCGGATCTTGGTGAGGGTCGCCTGGACCTCCACCTTCTTCTCCGGCGACATCTGCCGCTTGTCGCGGATGTGGTCGCCGAGGTCGAGGTCGAACATCGCGATGCCGTACTCGAAGATGCACGCCGTCACGAAGTTCCACACCGGCTGCACCAGGTGTCGGCGCTGCCACTCCTGGGCCTCGTCGACGCGCATGATCCCGTAGCCGAGGTCGTTGTCCATGCCGACGATGTTGGTGTTCTTGTGGTGCCGGTCGTTGTGCGCGCGCTGCCACTGCTTGGGCGGCGACGCGTGGTCCCAGTCCCAGGTGGTCGAGTGGATCTTCGGGTCGCGCATCCAGTCCCACTGGCCGTGCAGGACGTTGTGGCCGATCTCCATGTTGTCGAGGATCTTGGCGACCGTGAGGCCCGCCGTCCCCAGCACCCACGCGCTCTTGCGGCGGCTGTTGAGCAGCACCGCACGGCTGCCGAGCTCGAGCACCTTGTGGGCGAGCACCAGGCGCCGGATGTAGGCCGCGTCGCGCGCGCCGCGGGTGTCGAGGACGTCCTGTCGGATCGCGTCGAGCTCCTTGCCCAGGAGCTCGATCTCGTCGGCGGTCAGGTCGGTCGGCGCTGTCCTGCTGCGCTCCAACGTCACGGTCATGCTCTCCAGTGTGCCGTGCGGGCAATGGGACCGGGCGATCCACGCCACAACTGGAACTTGTTCTAGTACGGTCGCCACGATGAGCAGAGCCGAGTCGCTGACGCGCGTCTGCGTGGCCTACGCGCTCGCGATCCTGGTCGGCGCCGCGTGGCTCTACCGGGGCCCGGACACCGGCCGCCTGTGGCTCGACGGACTCGTCGCCGACCTGCTCGCGACACTGGTGGTCTTCGTGTTCAGCCGGATCCACCACAACTCGAGCTTCTACGACGCCTACTGGAGCGTCCTGCCCCCGCTGCTGGCGGTCTACTGGTGGAGCGAGAGCACCCCCGACGTCGACGACGTCCGCGCCTGGCTGGTCATCGGCGTCATCCTCTTCTGGGCGATCCGCCTGACCGGCAACTGGGTCTACGCGTTCCCCGGCTTCCCCCACGAGGACTGGCGCTACCCGATGCTGAAGGACGGCAAGGGCGCGATGGAGCCGCTCGTGGATCTCTTCGCCATCCACGTGATCCCGACGCTCCAGGTCTTCCTCGGCGTGCTCCCCGTGTACGTCGCGGTCACCCGGACCGGCCGGGACGTCGGCTGGCTCGACGTCGTCGCCGTCGCCGTCGGTGTCGGCTCGGTGGTGCTCACCTTCACCGCCGACCTCCAGATGTACCGCTTCGCGCGGACCAAGCAGCCCGGCCAGGCCATGGACCGCGGCCTGTGGGGCTGGTCGCGACACCCCAACTACCTCGGGGAGATCGGTTTCTGGTTCTCGCTCGCGCTCTTCGGGCTGGCCGCCTCGCCGTCCGACTGGTGGTGGGTCTTCGTCGGCGCCGTCGCGATGGTCGCGCTCTTCCTCGGCGCGAGCATCCCGATGATGGAGGAGCGCAGCCTCGCGCGCCGCCCGTCGTACCAGGACGTCATCGACCGGGTGCCCAAGCTGCTGCCCCGCCCGCCGCGCCGAGCCGCATGAGTCGGCCCCGCGTGGTGGTCGCCGGCCTCGGCGACAGCGGCCTCCTGACCGCCCTCCACCTGTCCCGGCACGCCGACGTCGTCGGCATCTCCACGAAGCCCGCCCTGGTCAGCGGCCAGGAGCTCGGCACCCGCCTGGCCCGCCCCGACGACTGGGCGCGCGACTACGTCATCTCCTTCGACCGCTACGCGAAGCTCAGCGGCGTCCGCACGGTCCACGGCACCCTCACCGGCCTCGACCTCGAGGCCCGCACCGTCGAGGTACTGACCTCGCGCGGGCGCACCAACACCGAGCGGTACGACGTCCTCGTCATCTCGACCGGCGTCTCCAACGGCTTCTGGCGACGGCCCGACTTCCAGTCCGCCGACCAGGTCGACGCGTCGCTGCGTGCCGCCCACGAACGCCTCGCCGCCGCCGGCTCGATCAACGTCCTCGGCGGTGGCGCCGCGTCGGTGAGCACCGCCGCGAACGTCGCGACTACCTGGCCCGACAAGCAGGTCCGCCTGTTCTTCCCCGGCGAGCACGCCCTGCCGCACCACCACCCGAAGGTCTGGCAGAGGGTCTCCTCTCTGCTCACGGCCCGCGGCGTCACCCTCCACCCGGGCCACCGCGCCGTCGTGCCCGACGGCTTCGACTGCGACCGGATCACCGACGAACCGGTGTCGTGGAGCACGGGGCAGCCGCCGACTCCCGCCGACGCCACGATCTGGGCCATCGGCCGGGTGCGGCCCAACACCTCGTGGGTGCCGCCCGAGCTGCTCGACGACGACGGCTTCGTGCGCGTCTCCCCCGACCTCACGCTCCCGGGCCAGACCGGCGTCTTCGCCATCGGCGACGTCGCCGCCACCGACCCGTTGCGCTCCACCGCCCGCAACCGGGCCGACAAGCTGCTCGCCCGCAACATCCGCGCCCACCTCGCGGGCAAGCCGCTGCGCGAGTTCAGGGCCCCCCGCGGTCGCTGGGGGTCGGTGCTCGGTGTCCAGGCCAACGGCCTCGAGGTCTTCGCACCCACCGGCCAGGCGTTCCGCTTCCCGGCCTGGTCGATCGACACCGTGCTCCAGCCCTGGATCGTCCGCCGCGGGATCTACGGCGGCATCCGCCGCGGCTGACCTGCGACGATCGCGCCATGCAAGCAGTGCGCTACGACGCGTACGGCGCGACGCCGTCCCTCGTCGAGATCCCCGCTCCCGTCTGTCCCGACGACGGGGTGCTGGTGGAAGTGCGTGCCACCGGGGTCTGCCGGTCCGACTGGCACGCCTGGCAGGGCCACGACCCGGTGCCGCTGCCGATGGTGCCGGGCCACGAGTTCGCCGGGGTGGTCGTCGAGGTCGGCGCCCGGGTGACCGGCCACCGCGTCGGCGAGCGGGTGACCGCGCCGTTCGTCTGCGGCTGCGGGCGGTGCACGTACTGCCTCGCCGGCGACGCCCAGGTGTGCCCGGACCAGTCCCAGCCCGGGTTCACGATGCCGGGCTCGTTCGCCGAGCTGGTGGCGGTGCCGGCCGCCGACCTCAACGTCGTCGTGCTGCCCGACGACCTGGACTTCGTCAGCGCGGCGGCCCTGGGGTGCCGCTTCGCGACCTCCTACCGGGCCTTGACCGCCCACGGACGGCTGCGCCCGGGCGACTGGGTGGCCGTGCACGGCTGCGGCGGAGCCGGGCTGTCGGCGGTGATGATCGCGGCCGCGCTCGGTGCCCGCGTCGTCGCCGTGGACGTGTCCGAGGCCGCCCGGCAGCGCGCGGCCGAGCTGGGTGCCGAGGTGGTCGTCGAGGGCGGACCCGACGCGGCCACCCGGGTGGTGGAGGCCACCGGCGGCGGCGCGCATCTCTCCATCGACGCCGTCGGGCTCACCGACACCGCCGTGGCGTCCGTGTCCTGCCTGCGCCCCCGGGGTCGGCACGTCCAGGTGGGGCTGCTGCTCGGCGAGCACGCCACGCCGCCGCTGCCGATGGGACGGGTCGTCGCCCAGGAGCTCTCGATCCACGGCTCGCACGGGATGGCGGCGCGGGACTACCCGCCGATGCTCGAGCTCGTCGCCTCGGGCGCCGTACGGCCGCGCCGGCTGGTCGGGGCGGTCATCGGGCTGGGCGAGGCCGGTGCCGCGCTCGCGGCGATGAGCCGGCCGGCCGCGACGGCGGGCGTCACTGTGGTCCGGCTGGGACCGGAGCACTGACGCGCACCGGCGAGGGCTCAGGCGGCGAGCTCGAGCTCGACCTCGACAGCGGGGTGATAGAGCTCGACGACCAGGATGCGTCGTCGACCGTCGGGTGACGTCGGCACCGGCAGCGCAGGCGCGCGGGACCGATGTCGGTGTCCGGTCGGCGTGGTCGTCTCGACGGTGTGGCGCTCGGGCCAGTGGCTCGTCGTCCGGTGCCGCCAGCCCGGGTGCTCCTTCGCGTAGTTGCACGACTCGCAGAGACCCTGGCCCTGGTCGAGGTCGGTCGACCCTCCCCGCGCCCGGCCGACGACGTGGTCGCCGTGGCGGGGTGGGGCGTCGCACCACGGAGTGCGGCAGGTGTCGCCGTCGCGGGCGAAGAGCAGCCGGCGGAGCGAACCCGTGAAGACGATGCCCTTGCTGTCCATGGCGACCAGGCCGTGGTCGTCGGGGCTGGCGTAGAGCCGCCGGACGAGCACCTCGCCCTCGGCGGACGCGAGCAGGTCGGCGGCCGCCGTCGGCGACACCGGGCCGTAGCCGACCAGGTGGGGTGGGGTCGTCGTGTCCTCGCCGAGCAGCATCGCGGCGTTCATGACCAGCTGGACCGCGACGTGTCGCCGCCCGACCTCGGCCGGCCGGTCCAGGCGGTCGGCGAACTCGTCGGCGATCACCTGGTCGCGGGAGCGCGGGTCGCCCATCGCTCGGCGCAGGTCGGCGTACTCGTGCAGGGAGCCCATCGCGACCACCGCGTCGGCCGCGCGCAGGTCGGCGGACACCCGGGCCATCCCGTCGCCGAGCGACCGGCACGTGACCCGGCGTCGGGCCTGCGCACGGCGAGCCCGCGCCTCCGCCCCGTCGGGGTCGAGCTCGAAGGCGAGCCGCTGGGTCGCCACCAGGATCTCGCGGTTGCCCATCCCGGCCATCCGGGGCGCGAGGGACGCGTCGAGGTGCGCCCGCTCCGCGCGCGGCAGGTCCGCGGTCTCACGGGCGACGATCAGCGCTCGCTGCTCGTTGATGTCGCCGCGCTCGAGCGCGGCGAGCGTCTCGGGCAGGTCGTGCACCAGCGCGAGCGCCAGCCCGACGTGCTCGCGGCCGGCGTACGGCGACTCCCGGCGGGCCAACGCGACCTCGTGGGCCACCGCCCGGCCGCACCGCTCGGGCGGCACTCCGACAGCGGCGTCGTGCGCCCGGCGTCGCGCGTGGAGCTCGGCGGTCAGTCGGGCCTTGGCGGCAGCGGCGGCCGAGGTCAGCTCCTCGAGCGAGATCAGCTCGTCGACGAGCTCGACGTCGGACATCGTGTCCACGTCGGGCCTTGTCGAGAGATCGATCATACGTTCGATTATATGTCAAATCCGCCCGCGTGCCAAGCCGGCGGACTCAACCGGTTGTTGCAACGAGCCTCTTGTCGAGGGCTCGTCCGGGAGTCTGCCAGTCGAGGGTCTTGCGGGGGCGGGTGTTGAGTCGTAGGGCGACGTCGTCGCACTCGGTCTGGGTCAGGTGGCGTAGGTCGGCGCCTTTGGGCCAGTACTGGCGCAGGAGCCCGTTGGTGTTCTCGTTGGTGCCGCGTTGCCAGGGCGCTTGTGGGTCGCAGAAGTAGATCTGGATGTCGGTGTCGGTCTTGAACTGGGCGTGTTGGGCCATCTCGCTGCCGCGGTCCCAGGTGATCGACTTACGCAGCTCCAGGGGCAGGGTCGCGATCAT
>NZ_BDJE01000025.1 GCF_002117935.1 Nocardioides sp. PD653-B2
CAAAAATCAGACGCACACCGTGATTGAACCGATTTCTCGGCCGCTCTGCGGCGACTTGGTAAAACTTAGCGGGTTGAATTCCCCGGCGCAAATCCGGGCTAATTCTTCCCTCACCTCGCGCACGCCACAAAGCCTCTGGATTTCGGAGGCCGCTGATGCGCGCACTCGTCGATCTAGAAGTCGTGATGATGGAGGTGGTCTGCCCGGGGCCGGTGGCCCGACCTCGCGGTCTTGCCTCCCGCCGCTCCCTGGCGACTCGGAGAACATTAGGGGACACGGCCGTGGAGTTCAAATCGGCTCCACGTGAGCCGAGCCACAAACGCGTTTGCGCAGGTCAGAGGCGGTTCGGCCGCTCCGGCGCGAGGAGACCGCACGTGTCGCGGACGGTGCGGGCTCCGGCCAGGCGGAGGGTCTCGACCGTCTGGAGGAGCAGCTCGCGGTGCAACGCGGCGACACCGTCACTCCCCTGCACGAGGGCGTACAGCGGGAGCCGACCCAGGAAGGCGGCGTCCGCGCCGAGCGCCAGCGCGCCGACCACGTCGAGACCGGTGCGGATCCCGCCGTCGACGTAGACCTCGGCGCGCTCCCCCACGGCGTCCACCACGGCAGGCAGGCAGACGGCCGTCGGCGCGGCCCGGTCGAGCTGGCGGCCCCCGTGGTTGGAGACCCACACCGCACTGGCTCCGGCCTGGACGCACCGCAGCGCGTCCTCGGGCCGCAGCACCCCCTTGACCACGATCGGCAGGCCGGTGCGGTCGGCCAGCCACCCGATGTCGTGCGGGCCGAGGTCGAGCGCCTTCTCGGCGCCGGGCAGGTCGTCGTACCCGGGATCGGAGTTCACCCGCAGCAGTGCCGGGTCCACCGTGTCCCAGACGACCGGTGTGCCCGAGGTGGCGTACTTCGTCGCGACGACCGGGGTGTCGACTGTCAGGACGACCGCCGCGGCACCCGCGGCGACCGCGCGGTCGAGCATCGGTTCGGCGAGGGTGCGGTCGGCCGGCAGGTAGGCCTGGAGCCACCAGTGCACGCCCGTGGCCCCGATGTCCGCGAACGTCGATCCCGCGTTGCTCGACACGACCATCATCGACCCGGCCTCGGCCGTCGCCCGAGCCATCGCCACCTCGCCCTCGGGGTGGACGGCGCGCTGCAGGGTCGTCGGAGCGACGCCCCACGGGACCGCGCACTCGTGACCGAGCAGGCGCACCGAGGTCTGGACGTGGGTCACGTCGTGCAGCACCCGCGGGAGGAACCGCAGCGCACGCCAGGCGGCCGCGGCCTCGCCGGCCGACACCGATTCGCGAGCACCCTGGAGCACGTACTCCAGCAGCTCCGGCGCGAGGGACGCGCGGGCGCGCTCTTCCCACGACGCGAGCCGCCGCGCTGGGTCGCTCATCGGCCCGTCACCGTCAGCGGACCTCGACGCCTGCGAAGTTCTTCTTGCCGCGGCGCAGCACCAGCCAGCTGCCGCCGATCAGGTCGTCGGGGCCGGGGACCTGGTCGGGGTCCTCGACGCGGGCGTTGTTGAGGTACGCCCCACCCTCTGACACGGTGCGCCGCGCGTCGCCCTTGCTCTTCGCGAGCCCGGAGAGCACGAGCAGGTCGACGACGCTCGGCAGCGGCTCGTCACCGTCGACGGTGGCCGACCCGGCCTCCCGCAGGGCCGCAGCCAGCGTCGCCGCGCTCAGGCCGGTGAGATCACCGCCACCGAACAGGGCCTCCGCGGCCGCGATGGCCTGCGCGGTCTCCTCGGCGCCGTGCACGAGCGTCGTCACCTGCTCGGCCAGGGCGCGCTGTCCGACTCGCAGGTAGGGCTTGTCGGCGTGCTGGGCCTCGATCGCCTCGATCTCGGCGCGGCTCTGGAAGCTGAAGATGCGGAGCAGCTCGCCGACCTTCTCGTCCTCGACGTTGAGCCAGAACTGGTAGAAGGCGTACGGCGACATCATCTCCGGGTCGAGCCAGAGGGCGCCGCCCTCGGTCTTGCCGTACTTCGTGCCGTCGCTCTTGGTCACGAGCGGCGTCGCGAAGGCATGGGCCTTGCCGCCGTCGGCACGCCGGATCAGCTCGACGCCGCCGGTGAGGTTGCCCCACTGGTCGGAGCCGCCGAACTGCAGCGTGACTCCGTGGTCGCGGTAGAGGTTGAGGAAGTCCATCGACTGGAGCAGCACGTAGCTGAACTCCGTGTAGCTGATCCCGGCCTCCAGGCGGCTCTTCACGACGTCGCGCGCGAGCATCCGGTTGACCGGGAAGTGCTTGCCGATGTCGCGTAGGAAGTCGATCGTCGACAGGCTCGCGGTCCAGTCGTAGTTGTTGACCATCGTCGCGGCGTTGTCGCCCTCGAAGGACAGGAACGGCTCGATCTGCCGGCGGACCCGCTCGACCCAGTCCTTGACGGTGTCGAGGGTGTTGAGGGTGCGCTCCCCGGAGTCTCGGGGGTCGCCGATCATGCCGGTCGCGCCGCCGACCAGGGCGTACGGCGTGTGCCCGGCGTCCTGGAGCCGCCGGGCGGTGACGATCTGCACCAGGTTGCCCATGTGCAGGCTCGGCGCGGTCGGGTCGAACCCGACGTAGAAGCGCACGCTCCCCTGGGTCAGCGCCTCACGCAGCGCGTCGAGATCCGTCGAGTGGGCGATGAGTCCTCGCCACTCGAGGTCGTCGAGGAGAGTGGGGTCGATGGACACGGTGGGCCTTCCGAGCGGTGTGCGGTCGATTCGCGGTGGGTAATGCGGGGTCAAGCCTGCCGTATCCGTGGTCCCGACGCCCACTCGGTTGTCCTGGGCCCGTCGCTAGGCTGGCCAGGATCTGGAGAGGGACGAGTCAATTGATCGCAGGCAGGTACACGCTCGGCCGGGAGATCGGTCGCGGCGGCATGGGTGCCGTCTGGCTCGGCCTCGACGAGGTGCTCGGACGCCAGGTCGCGCTGAAGCGGGTGGGAATGTTCCCCGGCGGGAGCAGTCCCGACCTCGAGCGCGCGGAACGCGAGGCCCGGCTGGCGGCTCGGCTCAACCACCCCCACGTGGTCGCGGTCTACGACCTGGTCGAGGACGGCGACGTCCAGTGGCTGGTGATGGAGTACGTCGAGGGCGTGACGCTCGCGGAGCTCGTCCGGCGCGACGGCGCGCTCCTTCCGGACCAGGCGGCAGCCGTCATCGGCCAGGCAGCCGATGCCCTCGCCGCGGCGCACACGGCCGGGATCGTCCACCGCGACGTGAAGCCCTCGAACATCCTGGTGTCTCCCCACGGACAGGTGAAGCTCTCCGACTTCGGCATCGCCCGCGCCGAGGCGGACGCCTCGCTCACCCAGACCGGACTCGTCACGGGGTCCCCCGCCTACCTGGCCCCCGAGGTCGCCTCGGGCCAGCAGGCCACGGACGCGAGCGACGTCTGGTCGCTGGGCGCCACGCTCTTCCACGCGCTCGCCGGCCACCCGCCCTACGAGGTCGGCGACAACGTGCTCGGCGCGCTCTACCGGATCGTCCACGAGGACCCGCCGCGGCTGCCGAACGCCGGCTGGCTCGACCAGCTCCTGCTCGCGACCATGACCCGCGAACCGGCGGAGCGCTGGTCGATGGCGCAGGTGCGCGACTTCCTGGCCGCCGGCCCGTCGGCGTCCCTCCCGGCACCCACCCCCTCACCGACGCTGGTCGCTCCCGAGGAGCCGGCGGTGACCCAGGTCATGACCCACGGCGTACCTCCGGTGCCTCCGGTGGCACCCCCGCCGACCCCGCCCGCGCGTGGCCCCCGCCGGCGGTCCGGGCTGGCCCCGGCCCTCGCGGCGCTGGCGGTCGTCGTCGCGATCGGCCTGATCCTCTGGGTCGCCCTCACCGGTGACGGCCCCGACGACCGCACCGCCGCGAAGCCGGACGGCTCGGACAGGACGAGCGCGTCCTCCGCGACGAAGCCCTCCGCAGAGGTGACCGCCGACGGCATGGAGAACTTCGTCGAGGACTACCTCGCCACCGTGACGACCGACCCGGCGGCGGCGTGGGAGCGGCTCACGCCGAACTTCCAGGCGCAGAGCGGGAGCTTCGGGCAGTACAAGCAGTTCTGGAGCGGCTTCCAGACTGCCGACATCGTGTCGTCGGAGGCCGACCCCGAAAGCCGCCAGATCAGCTACACGGTCGAGTACCTCCACCAGGACGGCCGGAAGACGAGGGACGACGTCACGCTCCAGCTCGAGGGCACCGACGGTGACTACCTGATCTCGGGCGAGAGCTGATGCCGGGCCCTATCGTGGGGCCGGGAGGTGCGATGGAACTGTCGCCGCTGTATCGGGACATCGTCGAGAAGTCTCCGGACGGCATCTGGGTGTTCGACCTGGAGGGTCGGACGCTGTACGCGAACCCTGCGCTCCGCCAGCTCTTCGGGGTCGATGAGGAGCAGGTCGCGCGGCTCACGGTCTTCGACTCGCTCGACGACCACGGCAGGACGCAGTTCGCGGCTCACCTCGAGGACGTGCGCGCCGGGCGGATCAACGAGCACGACGTCGAGTCGATGTTCGTGCGCCAGGACGGGTCGTCGCTGTGGGTGACGGTCAGCGAGAGCGAGCTGCGCGGCCCCGACGGTTCCGTCACGGGCATCCTGCACCGGCTCAGTGACTACAACGACCGACGGCTGATCCTCGACGAGCTGACGACCAGCCGGCGCCGGCTCGCGGAAGCCCAGCGGATCGCGCGGATCGGCAGCTGGGAGTGGGACGTCGAGCGCGACGAGATCTGGGGCTCCGACGGGCTGTCCGCCCTCTACGGGCTCGACCCGGACTCGTTCCCCGCGCCGTACGCGTCGTTCCTCGACATCGTGCACGAGGAGGACCGCAGTGCCGTCGACGCCGAGGTCCGCCAGGCGTTGGAGGACGGCGGCGAGTTCGTGTTCGTGGCGCGGGTGCAGTCCAGCGACGACCAGTGGGTGTGGACGCGAGGCCGCGGGGTGGCTCACACCGACGAGACCGGCCGGGTCGTCTCCATGTCGGGCACCCACCAGGACATCACCGAGGCCAAGCTGGCCGAGGTCGCCCTCGAGGACCAGGTCCGGCAGAACGCCCTCATGCAGGCCGTGGCCTCGGCGGCCAACGAGGCACAGACCCTCGCCGACGTCCTGGGCCAGGCCCAGCACCTCGTGCTCCTGCACGACGACTGGGAGCGCGGCCGGGCATTCCTGCCCGATCCGGACGGACCCGGGGTCGTCCCCCTGCACCTGACCGAGGAGGATGCCGCCGCGGACCTCGCCACCCCGGCCGAATCCGCGCTGGAGCTGGCCCTGGCGAACCGCGCGTTCGCCGCGCGCGCGTCCGTGTGGGACGACGCGATGCTGACGATCGGCTTCCCGGTGTCGTACGCCGACGAGGTCGTGGCGGTCGTGACGATCACGTCGGCTCCCCCGCTCTACCGCTACGACATGATCCAGTCGATGGTCGAGCAGGTCGCGGTCCAGCTCGGCCGGGTGGCGGAGCGCGAGCGCGCGCAGCGCGAGCTCGCCGACGCCCGGGACGGTGCGATGGAGGCGTCGCGCCAGAAGTCCGAGTTCCTGGCGACGATGAGCCATGAGATCCGGACGCCGCTCAACGGGGTCATCGGTCTCAACGACCTGCTCCTCCGCACCGGGCTGGACGCCGACCAGCTCCGGCTCGCCTCGGGTGTCCAGGTCGCCAGCCGGGCCCTGCTGAGCGTCATCAACGACATCCTCGACTTCTCCAAGATCGAGGCCGGCAAGCTGGAGCTGGAGCGGCTCGACTTCGAGGTCCGACCGGTCTTCGACCAGGTCGCGAGCCTGCTCGCCGAGACGGCACGGGCCAAGGGCCTCGAGCTGATGGTGTCGTGCCATCCCGACGTGCCCGAGGTCCTCGCCGGCGACCCGACGCGGCTCGCGCAGGTGCTCACCAACCTCGGGTCGAATGCGGTGAAGTTCACCGACGGGGGCGAGGTCTACGTCCGGGCGACGGCCGAGCCCCTGCCCGAGGGGCGGGTCCGGCTGCGCGTGACGGTCGCCGACACCGGGATCGGCGTGCCCGAGGGCGACGTGGAGACGCTCTTCGAGGCGTTCACCCAGGCCGACGCCTCGACCACCCGGCGGTACGGCGGCACCGGCCTCGGCCTGGCGATCTCCCGCGAGATCGTCGACGCCCTCGGCGGCGAGATCGGCCTCGAGCCGAACCCCGGCGGCGGCAGCATCTTCTGGTTCACCGCCGAGTTCGACGCCCCGAGCGGGCCGGCGGTCGACCCGGACGACGAGTACGCACGCAGCTGGCTCGCGGGCCGGCGGGTGTTGGTGGTCGACGACAACGCCCACAACCGGCTGATCCTCGAGGAGCAGCTCGCCTGGTGGCGGGTGCGCTCGGCGACCGCCGCCGGCGCCGACCAGGCGGAGGTCGCCGTGGCGGAGGCCGCCGCGACCGGCGACCCGTTCGAGGGGGTGCTGCTCGACATGTCGATGCCCGGTCGAGACGGCCTCGACCTGGCCCGCGCCTTGCGAGAGAACCCGGCGTACGGCGCACTGCCGCTGGTGATGCTGACCTCGGCCACGAACCCGGACCCTGACGAGCTCGAGGCAGCCGGGATCGTCGAGTGCCTCGTCAAGCCCGTGCTCGCCGCCGAGATGCGCAGCGCGCTGCTGCGTCACCTCGCCGGTGTCGACCCTCGGCCGACCCCGGAGCCGCGGGCCGCGGCCGCACTCGTGTCGAGCCGTCGCGTGCTCGTCGTCGAGGACAACCCCGTCAACCAGCTGGTCGCCGTCGGCCTGCTCGAGGCACTCGGCTACAGCGCGGAGACCGCCGATGACGGCATCGAGGCGCTCGAGGCCCTCCAGGAGACGGCGTACGACGCCGTCCTGATGGACGTGCAGATGCCCCGCATGGACGGCTACGCCGCGACCCGCGCCATCCGGGCCGCGGAGGACGGAGGCCGGCGGCTGCCAGTGATCGCGATGACCGCCGCCGCCGTGGAGGGCGAGCGCGAGCGCTGCATGGCCGCCGGCATGGACGACTTCCTCACCAAGCCGGTCGACCCGTCGGCCCTGGCCGCGGTCCTCGACCTCTGGATGCCCGACGGCGAGCCCGCCGCGGCACGTACTCTCTCGCTCGTGCCGACCCCGTCCTCGCCCCCGCCCGACCCGGAGCTGCTCGCCGGGCTGGCTCGCGACCGCCTCGACGAGCTGCGCGATCTCGACCCCGGGAACACGACCTACCTCGACCGGGCGATCGGCAACTTCATCGCGAACACGCCCGGCACCCTCGAGACCATCCGCGCGGCTGCCGACGCAGGCGACGTCGCCGGCCTCAAGCAGGTCTCCCACAAGCTCGCCGGCGGTGCCCTCAACCTCGGCGTGACGGCCGCCGGCCGCACCGCCCAGGAGATCGAGCTGCTCGCCGACACCGGCACCACCGAGGGCGCCGCCCCGCTGGTGGACCGGCTCGAGGCCGACCTGGCCCGCGGCCGGGCGGCCCTGCGGGCCTACCAGGCGACGTACTCCGGCTGAAGGGTTCGAGTCCGAGCCGACGGGGTACGACTCCGGCGCGGGGAAGCCAACGATCAGGAGTCAGCATGAAGAGCATCATCGGGATCATCGTCGTCGTGTGGCTGGTGATCGGCGTGCTCGCCGCCTGGCAGCGCGGCTACTTCGGCGACGACCAGGACGTGAGCTGTAAGTCGGCGGGTGACACGTCGCTCACGATCCTCGCCGGACCGCTCAACTACTTCGGCGTGAACCCGAAGGTCGACTGCAAGAACGTCGACGTCCCCCAGCCCTCGAACTGAGTCAGCGGTCCTCGTCCGGCGTCTGCGGCGCCGCCTCGTCGAGCGCTCCCTGGTTGCCGACGAAGGCCGCGACCGGCGGGATGAGCGCGGCTACCACGCTCATCACGACGGCGGCCGTCGTGGACCACAGGCGCACGACGTTCCAGGCGAGCAGGATGAGGACCAGGCAGGTGCCCATCAGCGCGAAGTACGTGCGGTGCCGCCGGGTGCGCTCCATCGTCCGAACCTATGCCGGCGGGGGTTGATCGTGGTGTCAGGCTCAGTCCATGCGCTACGAGAAGCTCGGCAACACCGGACTCGACGTGTCCGTGGTGACCCTCGGCTGCATGAGCTGGGGTGACTCGAGCCGGGGCGGCCACCCGTGGGTGCTCGACGAGGCGGCCGCGCGCGGCGTCATCCGCGACGCACTGGAGGCGGGCATCACGGTCTTCGACACCGCCAACGTCTACGCGGCGGGCAGCAGCGAGGAGATCACCGGTCGGGCGCTGCGCGACCTGACCCGCCGCGAGGACGTCGTGATCGCGACCAAGGTGCACGGCCGGATGCGGCCCGGGCCGTACGGCGCGGGCCTGTCCCGCAAGGCGATCCTGCACGAGATCGACGAGTCTCTGCGCCGGCTCGGCACCGACTACGTCGACCTCTACCAGATCCACCGGTGGGACCCGGAGGTCCCGATCGAGGAGACCATGGAGGCGCTGCACGACGTCGTCCAGGCCGGCAAGGCGCGCTACCTGGGCGCGTCCTCGATGTACGCGTGGCAGTTCGCCAAGGCGCAGCACGTCGCCGCGATGAGCGGCTGGACGCCGTTCGTCTCGATGCAGAACCACTACAACCTGATCTACCGCGAGGAGGAGCGCGAGATGCTCCCTCTCTGCGAGGACCTCGGGGTCGGCGTCATCCCGTGGAGCCCGCTGGCTCGCGGTCGGCTGACCCGTGACTGGGACGCCGAGACGGCGCGGGCCGAGACCGACGAGTTCGGCGCCTCCCTCTATCGCGACGAGGACCGGGCGGTCGTCGAGAAGGTGGCCACCGTCGCCGCCCGGCTCGGCGTGCCGCGGGCGCAGGTAGCCCTGGCGTGGCTGCTGCACCAGCCGGCCGTGACCTCACCGATCGTGGGCGTCACGAAACCGGGGCACCTCGCCGACGCCGTCGCGGCCGCGGACCTGTCGCTGTCCGACAGCGACCTCGAGGAGCTGGGCGCGGGCTACGTGCCGCACGCGATCTCGGGGCACCGCTAGCCGAGCGGGTCGGTGTGGTGGCCGACCATCACCCAGCGGTCACCCTCGCGCCGGTACATGCTCGTGGCCCTCGGAGCATCACAGCCGCAGCGGGACGTCGCAAGGCCTCCCGGCAGGGTTGACACCGCCTTACCGTTAGTCTCTACTTACGGTTAGCCATGACGAACGCACAGGCAATGCTGACCGCCCTCGGGGACCCCACCCGCCAGGCGATCCTCGACCGGCTCTCCGACGGCCCTCGCGCCGTCGGACAGCTCGCCGCCGACCTGCCGGTGAGCCGCCCGGCCGTGTCCCAGCACCTGAAGGTGCTCAAGGACGCCGGCCTGGTGCTCGACGAGCAGATCGGCACCCGGCGGCTCTACCGCGTCGACCCGGCCGGCCTCGAGGAGCTGCGCCGGCACCTCGACGCCTTCTGGCAGCGATCGCTCGCGGCGTTCGAACAACGAACCCGAGAAGAGGAATCCGATGACTGAGACCTTCGAACCGGTCCGACGGGGCGTCACCGTCGGCGTCGACCAGCAGCGCGCCTTCGACATCTTCACCGCCGACATGACCTCGTGGTGGCCGGCCGAGCACCACATCGGCTCCGCGCCCATCGAGGAGATCGTCATCGAGCCGCACGCCGGCGGCCGGTGGTTCACCCGCCACCAGGACGGCACCCAGACCTCGACCGGGTACGTCGTCGTGCACGACCGCCCGCACCGCCTGGTCGTCACCTGGCAGATCGGCAGCGACTGGACCTACCACGAGGACCTGGTCACCACGGTCGAGGTGACGTTCGAGGCCGAGGGCCCCGAGCGCACCCGGGTCTCGATCGAGCACCGCGACTTCGCGGCGTACGGCGACGACGCCGAGACCATGCGGAAGACGTTCGACGCGCCGGACGCCTGGGCGAGCACCCTCGCGCACTACGCCGAGGTCGCCGACGCCCAGCCCTAGCCGTCGTCAGCGGGTGCTCCGGACCACCGGCCTCGTCCGTCGCTGACCACCGTCAGCCACGGCACCGCGTGGGGCGACTGGGACTTGAACCCAGGCATGGGCGATTATGAGTCGCCTGCTCTGACCAGCTGAGCTACCGCCCCTCGAGCGCTGGACGGGTCCAGGCCTCGGGTCGGCAGCCTAGTGGGTGACGGTCGCCCGGAGTCACCCAGCCGGAGCGGTCTCCCGTCGTGACCAAGGTCCCGGCACGGTGCAACGTCCGGCCCTGCCCCGCGCCGCGGCCGGTGACGAGGATGGTGCCCAGAGCCCGGGTCGGCGCCCGCTCGGACGAGCCGGCGCCACCGCGCCACGTCCCGAAGGCAGGTGTTCCGTGTTCGACACCATCAACGGCATTCCGCTCCACCCGCTCGTGGTCCACGGCGTGGTGGTGCTGCTCCCGCTCGCGATCCTCGGCACGATCCTGATCGCCGTCCGGCCCCGGTGGCGCACCCGCTACGGCCCGCTCGTCGTTGGCTCCGCACTGCTTGCCACCGTGCTCTGCCCGATCGCCACCTCGAGCGGCGAGTCACTGGAGGAGCGCGTCGGCGACGTCGGCGACCACGCCGAGCTCGGCGACCAGCTCGTCTGGTTCGCGCTGCTGCTGGTGATCACCTCGGCGGCCCTGGTGTACCTCGAGTGGCGGTCCGAGCGATCGGTCCTCACCGACGGGGGCGGGCGTCCGACGGCGCTGCAGCTCAGGATCGTCGCGGGGGTCGCCGTCGTCGCCGCGCTCGCCTGCGGTGTCCAGGTCTACCGCGTCGGTGACTCCGGGGCACGGGAGGCGTGGGGTGACGCCTCGAGCCAGATCGTCATCCCAGCCGGTCGATGAGGCGGAGCGCGTCGTACGGCGCGAAGCCCTTGGCGTCGTTGTCGAAGTAGACGACCACGTCGCCGTCCCGGGACCAGCGGCGGCACCGGTCGGCCCACGCGTCGAGCGCTGCGTCGCCGTAGCCGCTGGCGTAGAGCTCCTGGTCACCGTGCAGGCGGACGTAGACCAGGTCGCTGGTGACCTGGTCGGCCATCGGCCACCTCCCGGCCGTGTCAGCGACGACGCAGGCGACGTCGTGCTCCCGGAGCAGCGCGTAGGCGTCGTCGACGCAGAACGAGGCGTGCCGGAACTCCAGCGCGTGCCGCAGCGGCCGGTCGGCCTGCCCGCGAGGGGCCCGGGTCAGCGCCCGGTCCTCGGCGACCTTGTCGTCGTGGCGCCGGGCCAGCGCGGCCGCCTCCCCCACGGTGCGCGGCAGCTGCGCGAAGAATCCGGCCAGCAGGTCGGCGTCGAACGCCAGCCGCTCCGGCAGCTGCCACAGCACCGGCCCGAGCTTCGGGCCCAGGGCGAGCACCCCGGAGGCGAAGAAGTTCGCCAGCGGGGCCTCGACGTCGCGCAGCCGCTTCATGTGCGTGATGTAGCGCCCGCCCTTCACCGCGAAGACGAAGTCGTCCGGCGTCTGGTCGCGCCAGGCCTCGTAGGACGACGGCCGCTGCAGCGAGTAGAACGACCCGTTGATCTCGATCGAGCCCAGCCGCTCGGCGGCGTACGCCAGCTCCTGCTTCTGTGGCAGGCCCCGCGGGTAGAAGTCGCCGCGCCAGCCGGCATAGGTCCAGCCGGAGATGCCGACGCGGATCTCGCCCACGGGTCAGCCGCCGGCGCGTTTCGAGTCGACGGCGAGGGCGAGGGCGTTGAGCCCCGCCCAGCCGAGGGTGACCGCGAGGACCTTCCTGCGGACGTCCTCGTCGTCGGTCTGCGTCGAGAGCAGGACCGCGTCCCCGAGGTCCATCGCGATCCGCAGCAGCATCGCCGCGCGGACGGTCCGCTCGGAGCGGCCGAAGACCCCGAGGCTGCTGATCGCCAGGTCGCGCACGCCGTACGTGCGGGCGAGCAGCTCGAGTCCCTCCCGGTTCCTGCGGTCGGCCCCGAGCGCCTGCCAGAGGTGGGCGGGCCGGGCGAGCGCGTAGCCGCCGTACGCGGCGGTGGCGGTGGAGAGGAGTCGGCTCAGTCGGTAGGTCATGTCCCCTCGTACCCGACCGGCGGTGGTTGAACCAGTGAAGCCAGCCAGTACGCCGCCGCCGACCCCCACTCGGCCAGCTCGGCGTCGTTCATCGGCGCGGTGCACCGGATCCACGACTCGACCCGCGCCAACCGCCCGAGCTGCAGGGCGGCCGGCAGGGCGGCCCGCAGCTCGGCGATCGGTGCGTGCTCGCTCCACACCTCCAGCGCCGCGTCGGCGACCCGGCGCAGCCGCGGGTCGTCGGACGGTGCCCGCAGCCGGGTCGCGAGCGCGTTGAGGGGGATCAGCAGCGCGGCGAGCGGCTCGGTGACCAGGGCGTCCGCGAAGTCGAAGAACCGCAGCTCGCCGCCGGCGTCGAAGACGTTGTGGCCGTGCAGGTCGTTGTGGGACAGGGTGAGTGGCAGGCCGACCACGCCCACCTGCTCGGCCCAGTCGGCCACGATCGGCAGGTGGCCGAGGACCGCGGCCCGGTCCTCGGCGGGCATCGCGCGCGGGTCGTCGGTGGGCAGCCCGGCAAAGGCGTCGAGCTGCTCCTCGACGTACGCCACGGAGTCGCTCGGCGCCAGCACCGTCAGCCCGACCTCGACGAGCCGCTCGACGTAGCGCGCCACCTCGAGCTGGAGCTGGGCGCCCGCCGCCGCGACCCGGCACCACGCGTCGATGTCGTCGCCCGCGGTCTCGCCGAGGGGCACGCCCTGGTCGGGGGTGAGGAGCAGCCCGAGGCCCGGCTCCACCGCCGTGAGCGGGACGACGTGGCGCGCGGCGAGGTCGTTGAGGGCCACCAGCAGGGCGCCCTCGTAGGACTGCGTCGAGCAGTTCTGCTTGGCGAAGAAGACGCCGTGGTCGGTCTCGACGCGCCAGACCGTCGCCCAGGGCCGGATCTTCACCGGCTCCAGCGAGGTCGGCTCCCCCACCGCTCGCGTGACCCAGGACCGCAGCTCGGACCTGAACACCGCGCCCGACCACCGGTCGCTCGTCGAGGGCAGCCGCAGCGCGATGTCGGCGTACCGCTTCACGCTCCCGCTCATCGAGCCAGCCTGCCACGCTCCGAGCGGGAAAGCGGATCCGGACATCGAACGACGGGCAGCGAGAGGGCTGGAGAAATGCGAAAGGCCCGCCTCGCAATGAGACGGGCCCTTCGGTGCTGGCTCCCCCGGTTGGACTCGAACCAACAACCCTCCGATTAACAGTCGAATGCTCTGCCAGTTGAGCTACAGGGGATCGGTGCAGCCCGCACAGATTAGCAACCACGTCCGGCAGTGAAAAATCGAGGCGGTAGTTCGGACCGAGCCGGCGAGGGACGAGCGTCAACCGCCTCGGTTGAGGAGCCTCGGCTGGGGCCCGCCCGCCAGCGCGGGACGCAGCGAGTCGTCTCGAAACCAGGGCGGTAGTTCGGACCGAGCCGGCGAGGGACGAGCGTCAACCGCCTCGGTTGAGGAGCCTCGGCTGGGGCCCGCGCGCCAGCGCTGGACGCAGCGAGTCGTCTCGAAACCAGGGCGATAGCTCGGACCTCAGAGCAGGCCGACCTCGGCCTGGGCGGCCTCGAGCGCCTCGGTGGCGGCCGCCTGGACGACCGGGTCGGCCGGGTCGACGCCGTCGTCGTACTCGTAGAGCCAGACCACCGGCCGGTCGCCGCGCGGAGCCCGGCGGGCGATCACGCGGACACCGCGACGGCCCGCGATCGCGACGTGCCGCTGGAGGACGATGCTCGCGGTGACCCGTTCGCGCACCAGCTCGAGCAGCCGGCCGGGCTCCTCGATGACGAACGTGTGCTCCGGGCGGGTCTCGCCCCAGGTGCCGACCTCGGTGACCCGCAGCGTGGAGGTCTCGAGGTCCCAGTCGGCGGCCTCGACCTCCTCCCACGGGATCCGGGTGGTGTCGGCCAGCTCGAACGCGCCGCCGCCGATCGGCCGCACGACGTACAGCGCGTCGCGGGTGCCGCCGAGGTGGACGCCGTCGGCCTCGGCGGTCGCGAGCAGCCGCTCCCCGCGCTCCGTGCGGATCGGCGAGCGATCCCTCTTGAAGATCGTCACTCGGCCGGCCCCGCCAACCGGTCGCGCAGGTTGCGACGGTGTGCCTCGAGGGCGGCCAGCTCGCCGAACATCTTGTTGAACTCCTCGACGTGCTCGACCGGGTTGGTCCGTTGCAGCCTGGACTTGAGGGCGTCGATGCGACGACCGGTCGTGCGTTCCAGCAGCCGCAGCACGTGCTGCGCGACGTACGCGGCGTCGGGCTCCTTCTTCAACGGCTCGACCGCGAGCTCGCTGACTGCCGCCGAGACCGCGGGCTCGGTCGCCGCGTCACGCAGGCGGGTCACCCACCCCGGGTCACCGGCGCCGGCGCCCGGCCCCCCGGCGGCGGCGACCAGCTCCCAGACCCCGCGGTAGGTCGGGTGGGTGAAGTCGTTGGGACCGATCTCCGAGGTGGAGCGACCGATCGTCATCGGGTGCTGGACGACCAGCTTGAGCGTCTCGCGCTCGAGGGAGAAGCGCGGGTCGCGCAGGTCGGGTACGGCGGACCGCGGCGGCGGTGTCACGTCGGGGGCCGGAGCGCGGCTGTCCTGGGCCGGGCGGCGGTGGGCGGCCCGCCGGACCTCGGCGCGCGCCTCGTCGACGTCGACGCCGATCATCCCGGCGATCTCGCGGGCGAACGCGTCGACCTTCGACTTGTCCCGGATGCTCGAGACCAGTCGGGCGCTCTCGCGCACGGCGTCGACCCGCCCGTCGGCCCGGTCGAGGTCGTACTTGCCGACCACGTTGGTCAGCACGAAGCGGTAGAGCGGCACCCGGCGGGCGACCAGCTCGCGCACGGCCGCGTCGCCCTTCTTGATCCGCACGTCGCACGGGTCGAGGCCGTCGGGCTCGACCGCGACGTAGGTCTGGGACACGAAGTTCTGGTCGCCACCGAACGCACGCAGCGCGGCCTTCTGTCCGGCCGAGTCGCCGTCGAAGGTGAAGATCACCTCGCCGCGGAACTCCTCGTGGTCGTTGAGGAAGCGGCGCAGCACCTTGGAGTGCTCGTCACCGAACGCGGTGCCGCAGGTCGCGACCGCGGTGCCGACGCCGGCCAGGTGGCAGGCCATCACGTCGGTGTAGCCCTCGACGATGACCGCCTGCGACGACTTCGCGATGTCGCGGCGGGCCAGGTCGAGGCCGTAGAGCACCTGGCTCTTCTTGTAGATCCGGGTCTCGGGGGTGTTGAGGTACTTCGCTTCGATCTTGTCGTCCTCGAAGATCCGGCGCGCGCCGAAGCCGATCGTGTCACCGGGGGCGTCGCGGATCGGCCAGAGCAGCCGGCCGCGGAAGCGGTCGTACGCCGAGCGCCCGATCGCCACGAGGCCCGCCTCGACGGTCTCCTCCTGGGTGAAGCCGCGGCCGCGCAGGTGCTTGAACAGCGCCTCTCCCTCGCGCGGGGCGAAGCCGATGCCGAACGTCTCGGCGGCTGCCTGGTCGAACCCGCGTTCCACCAGGAACTGGCGGGCGACCAGGGCGTCCGGAGTGGCGAGCTGCTCGGCGTAGAACTGCTGGGCGACCTTGTTGGCGTCGATCAGTCGCTGGCGGGGCGGGCCCTTCGGGCGCTCGTCCTGGACGCCGCCCTCCTCGCGCCGCAGCTGCACGCCGTACTTGTCGGCGAGGCGCTCGACGGTCTCGCCGAAGGTGAGGCCGTCGATCTTCATCAGGAACGAGATGACGTCGCCGCTCTCGTTGCACCCGAAGCAGTGGAAGAACCCGCGGGTGGGGTTCACGTTGAAGGACGGCGACTTCTCGTCGTGGAACGGGCAGAGGCCCTTCTGGGAGCCGCCCCCGGCGTTCTTCAGCGTGACGTACTGCGAGACGACCTCGTCGATGCGCGCCTTCTCGCGCACCTCGGCGATGTCTTCCTCGCGAATCCGGCCTGCCACGGGGCGAGTCTACGGTCGACCTAGTACGCGCCGGACATGACGTTCACCAGCTGCTCACCGGCCGCGTAGCGGTGCAGCTGGTCGCGCACGAGCCGGTGCGCACGGGGCCACATCGCGCTGCTGGCGCCGCCCACGTGCGGCGAGATCAGCAGGTTCGGCGCGTCCCAGAGCGGGTGGTCCTCCGGCAGCGGCTCGACGTCCGCGACGTCGACGGCGGCGCGGACCTTCTCGCGGTCCAGGGCGTCGACCAGGGCGGGGGTGTCGACCACGCCCCCGCGGGCGACGTTGACGAGGAGCGCGCCGTCCTTCATCGCCTCGAGGAAGCCGGCGTCGACCAGCCCCCGGGTCTCGTCGGTCAGCGGCACGATCAGCACGACGACGTCCGCCTCGGGCAGCAGCTCGGGCAGCTCGTCGATGCCGTGCACGCCGTCGCGCTTGGTGCGCGCGACCCGGACGACCTCGGTCTCGAACGGCAGCAGCCGCGCCTCGATGGCCTCGCCGATCGCGCCGTACCCGACCAGCAGCACCCGCTTGTCCGCGAGCGCCGGCCGCCACCCGGTCGCCCACTCGTGCCGGTCCTGGGCGCGCACGAAGTCGGGGATCCCGCGCAGGCTCGACAGGATCAGCGTCAGCGCGAGCTCGGCGGTCGACGTGTCGTGGATGCCGCGCCCGTTGCAGAGCGTCACGCCCGCGGGGATCGCCGCGCGCACGTTGTCGACACCGGCGGTCAGCGTCTGCACGACCTCGAGGCTGGTCATCCGCGGCAGCACCTCCGCGACGCGGGTGCCCACCTGGTACGGCGGCACGTAGAACCGGACGTCCGCCACGCTGTCCGGGACGCGCTCGGTCGGGTCGACCACCTCGTAGCGCAGTCCTGCCGGCGGGTCGCCGAGCAGGTCGGGGTCGAACGGCAGCCAGACGAGTCGGTCGGTCACGGTCCAGAGCCTAGGGTCGTCCGCCTGAGACGCACCTGGGACTAGCCGAGAGGCGGACGACTGCACACAGGGTCAGCTGCGCAGCGCGGTGTGCCAGGCGAGCGCGCTGGCGTCGGTGAGCGACGCGACCTGGTCGATGACGACCCGCAACCTCGCCCGGTCGTCGGGAGCTGCAGCCCAGTCGTCGGCGAACGGGCGCTCGAGGGCGTCCGGGCCGCGGTGGGCGAGGACGGCGACCAGCTCGGCGAGCAGCTCGCGCTGGCGCACCATCGCGGCGACGCGGTCGTCGGCACGCATGACGTAGTGGGCGGCGATGCCCTTGAGGACGGCCATCTCGAGGCGGGTCTGCTCGGGGACGACGAGGTCGGCGGCGTAGCGCACGAACGGGCCGTCGCCGGCGGCGAAGGTGGCGTGCTGGACGGCGCCACAGAAGCGTCCGATCAGGTCGCTGGTGAGGTTCTTGAGGGCGGCGAGCGAGCGCCGGCTGCCGTCGTACGGCGAGGTCGGCCAGCTGCCGACGCTGCGCAGACCGGCGAGCGTCTCGTCGAGCAGGTCGTCGGTGGCGTCGGGGAGGTACCAGTCGCGGACCGTCTCCCAGACCGCGGCCTCGTCGAACTTCGCGAGCTCGACCCGCTCGGCGACGATGCCGTCCTCGATGTCGTGCACGGAGTAGGCGACGTCGTCGGCGAGGTCCATCACCTGCGCCTCGAGGCACTGGCGGGTGCCGACAGCACCGCGCCGCATCCAGTCGAAGACCGGCCGGTCGTCGTCGTAGACGCCGAACTTCAGCACGAACCGCGGCGACCCGTCGGCGTGCACACCGCGCGGCTCCTCGGCGTCGGCGAGCGGCCACGGGTACTTCGTGCAGGCGTCGAGCGTGGCCCGGGTCAGGTTGAGCCCGACCGACTCCCCCGCGGGCGAGAACGTCTTGGCCTCGAGCCGGGTGAGCAGCCGCAGCGTCTGGGCGTTGCCCTCGAAGCCGCCGCAGCCCTGACCCAGCTCGGCGAGCACGCGCTCGCCGTTGTGACCGAACGGCGGGTGGCCGAGGTCGTGCGCGAGCGCCGCGGTCTCGGCGATGTCGGGCAGGCTGCCGAGCGCGCGCGAGAGGTCGCGGGCGACCTGGGCGACCTCGAGGCTGTGGGTCAGACGGTTGCGCGTGAAGTCGTCGGACTGCGGCCCCACGACCTGCGTCTTCGCGGCCAGCCGCCGCGACGCGGCGGCGTGCACCAGCCGGGCGCGGTCGCGCTCGAACGGCGTGCGCTCCGGCGCGTCCACGCGCTTCGGCAGCTCCTCGACGAGGCGCTCGCGGGCGGTCTCGTCGTACCGGTCCTGACTGTCCATCGGGGGTGACTCTATGCCGACCCGCCGACCTGGGACCTTCGCCCCTGACCACCGGCCCTCGCCGATCGTAGGGTCGAGGCATGCCCGGGGTTTCCCACTACCGCGACGACCTGACCGGTCTCGAGCGGGCGGCGTGGCCCGCCTACCTCGACGAGCACTCCGGCCTCCCCGGTCCTCGGGGGAACATCGAGCTGGCCGTGGCCGTCGCCGACCTGGGCGACCCGGAGCTCTTCGACGAGCTGATCGCCGGGGGCGACGAGTACCGGACCTTCTGCGGTGTGGTCGGCATCGGCCCCGCCGCCGCCGACCCCCGGGTCGCCGCCCGGATGCGCGAGCTGAGCAAGGACGGCCGCTGGCGGGTGCGCGAGGCGGTAGCCATGGGCCTGCAGCGGCTCGGCGACGCCGACCTCCCGGCCCTCGAACGGATCGTGCTCACGTGGGTCGACGACCCCCATCCCCTCGTCCAGCGGGCGGCCGCGGCGGCCGTCTGCGAGCCGCGGCTGCTCCGCGCTCCCGAGGCCGCGGCGACCGCGGTCGAGGTCTGCCGGCGGGCGACGGCCGCGCTGGCGGCCCGCCCCGCCGACGAGCGCCGTGACGCGGACGTCCGGACCCTGCGCCAGGGCCTCGGCTACTGCTGGAGCGTCGCGGTCGCGGCCGACCCCGGGCCGGGCCTGGCGGCGTTCGCCGCGCTCCGGGACGAGACGGACCCGGACGTCGCGTGGATCGTGCGCGAGAACCTCCGCAAGAAGCGGCTCGCGTGCCTGCTGCCCGCGTCCTGACGGACCGAGCGTCGGCGTGCCTCGTCAGCGCTGGCGCTGCCTCAGTTCGTCGACACGTGCACGTGGTCGTAGTGGTCCGCCGTCGCAGATCCGCGCGACGGGAAGGTGCGCCACCCCTCGCTCGCGCGGACCGGGGTCCAGATCTGCTGGCGCCAGAGGATGTCGTAGAGGTTCAGCTCGGCGGCGTGCGCCTGCAGGAACGCCGCGATGGCGTTGCCGAGCGCGACGTCGCTGGTCATGATGTCCAGCGCCCTGCCCGAGGAGTGCTCGCCGTGGGCGTCCCAGCCGCCGTACGACGTGATCTGCGGGAAGGCGTGGCACACGGAGCGGTAGACGTAGACGGCGGCCGAGGTGAGACCGCTCTCGACACCGGGGTCGGGGCACGGGGCCATCGAGAGTCCGGCGGCGGCGGTCAGCGGCTTGTCCTCGGAGAGGTAGCCGGCGGTGACCCAGCGGGACTTGCCGCCGACGACGACCTCGACCCGGTCATCGGCCTTGCGGCCGGTGACGAGCACCCTCGTGGCGGCCTCCAGCTCGCCGACCTGGCTGGCGTCCTTGCCGGAGTCGGTCCAGAGGTTGAGGACGGTGGTGGTCCAGAGCTTCGTGTCCGCCGTCCGGACGGCACGGAGCGTGGCCGCGCGGTCCGCGTCGACGGCGAACGTCTTCGCCAGCTCCTGGGCGGCGACGCGGGAGTCGGAGCGAGAGACCGTGTCGCGGGACTGGACGCCGGACAGGTCGGCGGCGGTGTCCTCGGCCACGAGGTCACGGGCGGCGGGACTGCTGGCGAGAACGCCGAGGGTCACCACTGACGCCGTCGCCAGGAAGGCGACGGGACCGGCCACGAGTGCGGCACGGGGCTTGCGGCGGGCATTGGTCTCCCGCTTGTGGCGATGCTCTGCCACAGCGCTGATCCTTTGCTGTTGCTGACGGGGGTCGTGTCACCTGTGCGGACCCCCCGAAAGGTCACGAAAAGGCAACGACGGCCGAGTCAAGCACACGCCCACGCTCCTGTCCCAATCTTGCCGGGACAAATCTCGGGTGTTCCCGATCACCCGCCGCTGGTCTCGCTCGCGTCCTCCTGGACGTGGCTGCCCGTCCCGTCGGTGTCGTCGAGCCAGCCCTCGGGGAGCACGACGCGCTCACGAGGCGAGCCCTGGCGGCCGCGCGGTGTGCCGAGCTCGGCCACCGGGAACGTCTCGGCGGGGTCCAGCTCGGCGAGCAGCAGGTCGAGGTCCGCGAGCGTGTGGACCAGGCCCAGCGACCGGCGCCGGTCGCCCCCGGCGGCGAAGCCCTTGAGGTACCACGACACGTGCTTGCGGAACTCCTTGCAGCCCCGCTCCTCCCCCATGTGCTGGCACAGCAGCTCGGCGTGCCGGCGCATCATCGACGTCACCTCGCCGAGCGTCGGCAGGGTGGCGACCTGCTCGCCTGCGAAGGCGGCGGCGAGATCACGGAAGATCCAGGGGCGGCCGAGACAGCCGCGGCCGACCACGACGCCGGCGGCGCCGGTCTCCTCGACCATGCGCACCGCGTCGGCGGCCTCCCAGATGTCACCGTTGCCCAGCACGGGGATGTCGACGTGCTCGACCAGGCGCGCGATCGCGTCCCAGTCGGCGGTGCCGGAGTAGGCCTGCGCCACGGTCCGGCCGTGCAGCGCGATGGCCGCGACCCCGCTCTCCTGCGCGATCCGGCCGGCGTCCAGGTAGGTGAGGTGGTCGTCGTCGATGCCCTTGCGGGTCTTCATGGTCACCGGCACGTCGTACGGCGTGGCCGCGGCGACCGCCGCCTCGAGGATCTCGCCGAGCAGGCCGCGCTTCCACGGCAGCGCGCCGCCCCCGCCCTTGCGGGTCACCTTCGGGACCGGGCAGCCGAAGTTGAGGTCGATGTGCGCGACGCCGTACTCCGCGCACAGGATCTCGGCGGCCTTGCCGACGTAGACCGGGTCGGTGCCGTAGAGCTGGACCGAGCGCACGGTCTCGAGCTCGTCGAAGACGAGCATGTCCTTGGTGTGCTGGTCGCCCTCGACCAGGCCGCGGCTGGTGATCATCTCGCAGACGTAGAGGCCCGCGCCCTGCTCGGCGCACAGCCGGCGGTAGGCCGCGTTGGTGATGCCCGCCATCGGCGCCAGCACCACGGGGGTCTCGACCCGCACGGACCCCAGGGTCAGCGAGGTGGGCAGGGCAGGCATGGACCCATTGTCCGGCCCGACCGCGGAGCGGCCCAAATCAGCCGTTCTTCTTCGCGCCCTTGCCCTTGTCCTTCTTGCCCTTGTCCTTGTCCGGCTTCGGCGGCTCGTACTTCACGACGTCGCCGGTCCACGTGATCGGGTTGAAGGTCTCCTCGGGGCGGAAGCTCACCGCGACCAGGTCGCCGTGGTCGGGCGCGAGGTAGACGAGACACACGTCGGTCTTCGCGCCCGGGGCGAACTTCTCCGGCAACGGTGTGCTGGGGCAGGCGTCGAACGAGCTCGCGAACGGCGTCGCCTCGACCAGCACGTTCTCGTCGTTGACGATGTAGAGCGGCACCGGACGCCCGCCGAGGTCGGTGTCGCCGACGTTCTCGACGGTCGCCCGGACGAAGAAGGGGTTCGACTTCTTCTGGTCGTCGCTGAGCTGCCACGCGGAGAACTCCGCCTTGATGGTCGTCTTCTCCAGCGCGGTCACCTGGATGTCGAAGGCACCCACCAGGTCCTGGCGCGGCTGGTAGGCCACCACCGCGTGGTCGCCGACGGCGAGCTGGCTGCCGGGCTCGGTGAGGGCGACACCGTCCGGCACGGGCAGGTACGGCGACGCACCGGTCGCACCGGTCGTGCCGACCATCGGTGAGCTGGCGTCCGCGTCGGGCTCGCCCCCGCTGTCCGAGGAGCAGCCCGCCAGGAGCACGCCCGTGACGAGCAGGGCGGCCGCAGACACCCCGGAACGGTGCAGGAACGTGCGGGCCCTCGACATGGAGACAGTGTGCATGCGGGGTCGGCTCAGCAACCGACGAAACGCTCGGCGAAGTACGCCGTGATGCGATCGAGGCCCACCCGCTCCTGCGTCATGGAGTCCCGCTCGCGCACGGTGACCGCGTGGTCGTCGAGGGTCTCGAAGTCGACGGTCACGCAGTACGGCGTCCCGACCTCGTCCTGGCGCCGGTAGCGACGCCCGATCGCGCCGGAGTCGTCGAAGTCCACGTTCCAGTTGCGGCGCAGCTCGGCGGCGAGGTCCTTCGCCTTCGGCGAGAGGTCCGCGTTGCGGCTCAGCGGCAGCACGGCGACCTTGACCGGGGCCAGGCGCGGGTCGAGCCTGAGCACGACCCGCTTGTCGACGCCGCCCTTGGTGTTGGGGGCCTCGTCCTCGGTGTAGGCGTCGACCAGGAAGGTCATCAGGCTGCGCGAGAGGCCGGCAGCCGGCTCGATGACGTACGGCGTGTAGCGCTCGTTGTTGGCCTGGTCGAAGTAGGACAGGTCCTGGCCGGAGTGCTTCGCGTGGGTGGTCAGGTCGAAGTCGGTGCGGTTGGCGATGCCCTCGAGCTCGCCCCACTCGGAGCCGGCGAACTTGAAGCGGTACTCGATGTCGACGGTGCGCTTGGAGTAGTGGCTGAGCTTCTCCTGCGCGTGCTCGTAGTGGCGCAGGTTGTCGGGGTCGATCCCGAGGTCGACGTACCACTTCGTGCGCTCGTCGATCCAGTACTGGTGCCACTCCTCGTCCTCGCCCGGCTTGACGAAGAACTCCATCTCCATCTGCTCGAACTCGCGGGTGCGGAAGATGAAGTTGCCGGGCGTGATCTCGTTGCGGAAGCTCTTGCCGATCTGGGCGATGCCGAACGGCGGCTTCTGGCGGCTCGAGGTCACCACGTTGGCGAAGTTGATGAAGATGCCCTGCGCCGTCTCGGGACGCAGGTAGTGGAGGCCGGACTCGTCCTCGAGCACGCCGAGGTAGGTCTTGAGCAGGCCGGAGAACTGGCGCGGCTCGGTCCACGCGCCCCGGGTGCCGCAGTTGGGGCAGGCCAGCGTGGACATGTCGACCGTGTCGGGGTCCTCGATGCCCTTCTTCTCGGCGTACTCCTCCTGGAGGTGGTCGGCCCGGTAGCGCTTGTGGCACGACTGGCACTCGGTCAGCGGGTCCGTGAACGTGTCGACGTGCCCACTGGCCTCCCACACCTGGCGCGGCAGGATGATGCTGGAGTCGAGACCCACCATGTCGTCGCGCATCTGCACCATGGACTTCCACCACTGGCGCTTGATGTTCTCCTTGAGCTCGACACCGAGGGGGCCGTAGTCCCAGGCCGACCGGGTGCCGCCGTAGATCTCGCCGCACGGGTAGACGAAGCCCCGGCGCTTGGCGAGGGAGACGACGTGGTCGACGGTGGACGGGGGCGGCTTGGCCACGGTGGAGCTCCTGAGATCTCGACCGGCTGGCTGCCGGTCAGGCGGGTGCTGCGGAGCGATCAGCCTAACGACCTGGTCGACTCGATATTGAGGGTGGTGCCGGGACCGGCGGGCTCGTAGGCCGACGGCTCCTCGATCGCCCGGCTGAGCACCATGACCGCGCGCAGCTTCACGTCGTACGACGAGAGCGCGCGGCGGTAGCTGCCGACGTTCTCCCAGCGGGTCGTCAGCACCCAGAGGCCCGGCTCGTCGACATTGCGCCCGATCTCGCCGTCGACGTACCCGACGCAGGCGGCGAGGGCGACATGGGCGGTCTCGAGCTCGGCCCGGAAGGTCTCACCCTCCTCGAGGGGCACGCGGAACCTGTTCACGACCAGCACCTCCCCAGGGTAGTGGTGGTGTCGAGGCTCGTCGCTGGTGCTCCTCACACCTCCACCACCGAGGTCGGTGGTTGAGGTGCGAGCGAAGCGAGCCTCGAAACCACCCCCGCACAACACCCTCACTGTCGGTGGTTGAGGTGCGAGCGAAGCGAGCCTCGAAACCACCCCCGCACAACACCCCCATTGTCGGTGGTTGAGGTGCGAGCGAAGCGAGCCTCGAAACCACCCCCACACAACGCCCCCATTGTCGGTGGTTGAGGTGCGAGCGAAGCGAGCCTCGAAACCACCACCGCACAACGCCCCCATTGTCGGTGGTTGAGGTGCGAGCGAAGCGAGCCTCGAAACCACCCCCGCACAACACCCGCGTTTGACAATCATTCTCAACTCTCTGAGAATGATTCTCATGAAGAAGCTCGCCGCCGCGGCCCTCGCCGGCACCCTGCTCGTCTCGGTCTCGAGCGGGTGTGCCGCGTTCACCGACGACTCCGCCACCTCCGCCGACGGGGTCCGGGTCGCGGCGGCGTTCTACCCCCTCCAGTACGTCGCCGACCGGGTCGCCGGCGACCACGCCAGTGTCGAGAACCTCACCTCCACCGGAGGCGAGCCGCACGACCTGGAGCTGACGCCGAAGGAGACCGCCGATGTCGCGAGAGCCGACCTGGTCGTCTTCCAGCGCGGCTTCCAGCCCGCGGTCGACGACGCGGTCGACGAGAACGCCGAGGGCGACGTGCTCGACGTCGCCCAGGTGGTCGACCTGGTGCCGTTCCGCGACCACGGTGTCGAGTCCGACGAGGACGACCCGCACTTCTGGCAGGACCCGCTGCTGCTCGCCGACGTCGGCGACGCGGTCGCCGACCGGCTCGCGACGGTCGACCCGGACCACGCCGACGACTACGAGGCCAACGCGGCGGACCTGCGCTCCGACCTCGAGGAGCTCGACGCCGAGTACGCCGACGGGCTCGCCGGCTGCGAGCGCAGCACCGTCGTGGTGAGCCACGACGCGTTCGGCTACCTCCAGCGCTACGGGATCACGATGTCCGCGATCATCGGCCTCTCCCCCGACTCCGAGGCGACTCCCGCCGACCTGGCGCGGCTGCAGCAGCTGATCCAGGACGACGGCGTCACCACCGTCTTCTCCGAGTCGCTCGTCAGCCCCGACACTGCCGAGCAGCTCGCTCGCGACACCGGCGTGGGCAGCGAGGTGCTCGACCCGATCGAGGGGTTGAGCGACGAGACGGCGGACGAGGACTACCTTTCCCTCATGCGCGCCAACCTGTCCGCCCTCGAGGAGGCGAACGGCTGTTGACCGAGCCCGTCATCGACCTGCAGAACGGCGCCGTCGCGATCGCCGGCCGCCCGATCCTGCGCGGCATCGACCTGACCGTGGGCTCCGGCGACTTCGTCGCCCTGATGGGCGCCAACGGCTCGGGCAAGTCGACGCTGGTGCGCGCGCTCACCGGTCTCCTGCCCCTCGCCACCGGCGAGCTCAGGCTCTTCGGCACGCCGTTCGGCGCCTTCCACGACTGGCGACGCATCGGGTTCGTCCCCCAGCGCGGTGGCGCCGGGTCCGGCGTACCAGCGTCGGTGTGGGAGATCGTCGCCTCCGGGCGGCTCACGCACCGCCGGCTGCTGCGACCGCTCGGCCGCCGCGACCGGGCCGCCATCGCGGAGGCGCTCGAGGTCGTCGGCCTGTCGCACCGGGCCCAGGAGGGCGTCACGACGCTCTCCGGCGGCCAGCAGCAGCGGGTGCTGATCGCCCGGGCGCTGGCCGGCGAGCCGGACCTGTTCTTCCTCGACGAGCCGACCGCGGGTGTCGACCTGCCCAACCAGCAGGTCCTCGCCGACACCCTCGAGACCCTCTCGCAGCGCGGCTCGACGATCGTGCTGGTCGCGCACGAGCTCGGCCCGATGGCGCCGCTCATCGACCGTGCGGTCGTCATGCGCGACGGCCGGATCGCGTACGACGGCCCGCCGCTCGCGAGCGCCGAGGTCGCGACCGCGCACCTCGACGGCCATCACCACCACCACGACGTGCCCGTCCGGCACGACCACGCACCGCACGTCTCGTCCCTGCTGGACGGTGCGCCGTGAGCGACTTCATCGACCTGCTCGGCTACCCGTTCATGCAGCGAGCGATCATCGCCGCGGTCTTCACCGGTCTCGCGGCACCGGCCATCGGCACCTACCTCGTGCAGCGACGGCAGGCGCTGATGGGCGACGGCATCGGCCACGTCGCCGTCACCGGCGTCGCGCTCGGCCTCCTCACGCACGCGTCCCCCACCTGGACCGCCGTCGTCGTGGCCGTGCTCGGCGCGGTCCTCATCGAGGTCATCCGCGAACGCGGACACACCAACGGCGATGTCGCGCTCGCGCTGCTCTTCTACGGCGGACTGGCGGGCGGCGTCCTGCTCACCGGGCTCGCGGGGCAGAGCGCCAACCGGTTGAACGAGTTCCTCTTCGGCGCGATCACCACGACCTCGCGCACCGACGTGATCGTCGTGATGGTGCTGGCCGCCGTGATCGTGCTGGTCTGCGTGGGCCTCGCCCCGCAGCTGTTCGCGGTCGCGCAGGACCAGGAGTTCGCCCGGGTCGCCGGGCTCAACATCCGCTTCTACAACGTGCTGGTCGCGGTGCTCGCCGCGGTCACCGTCACCGTCGCGATGCGGACCGTGGGGCTGCTGCTGGTCTCGGCGCTGATGGTGGTGCCGGTCGCGACCTCGCAGCAGGTGACCCGGTCCTTCCGGTCGACGCTCGGTGCCGCGATGGTCCTCGGCACGGTCGCCTCGACGGGCGGGCTGCTGCTCTCGGCGTACACCTCCAACTACGCGCGGGTCGCCCCGGGACCCACGATCGTGCTCGTCGCGCTGGCCGGCTTCGTCATCGCCTGGCCGGTCGGGGTCTTCCTGCGGTCGCGGCGCCGACTGCGTCAGCCGTTCCCCGTGGTCGAGGTCGCCGCCCACGAGGTCATCGACGAGCACCCCCACGACCACGGCAGGGACTGTGGCCACGTCGCGGTGGAGCACGGCGACCACGTCGACTACGTCCACGGCGGTCACCGACATGCCGTTCACGGGCAGCACTATGACGAGCACTGACCAGCACGGGGCCACCACCCCGCCGCTCCGCCCGACCCGCCAGCGCAGGGCGGTCATCGAGGCGCTGGAGTCGTTCGCGGACTTCCGCTCCGCCCAGGAGATCCACGAGCTCCTCGGCGACCGCGGCGAGACCGTCGGCCTCGCCACCGTCTACCGCACCCTGCAGCGGCTCGCCGAGGCCGGCGACGTCGACCTGCTGCGCACCGAGGACGGCGAGGCGATCTACCGGCGTTGCTCCGACACCCACCACCATCACCTGGTCTGCCGCTCCTGCGGCGCCACGGTCGAGGTCGAGGGTCCCGCCGTCGAGCGGTGGACTCGCGCGATCGCCACCGAGCACGGGTACGACGACGTCAGCCACACCCTGGAGATCTTCGGCACCTGCCGCGACTGCGGCTGAGCGTCACGTCCCGATCGGCAGCCGGACCCGGAACTCGCTGCCCTGCCCGAGCTCGCTCTCGACCTCGATCCGGCCGCCGTGGCTCTCCACGATCGCCTTGGTGATGCTCAGGCCCAGGCCGACGCCCTGGATCGAGCGCTCCTCGGCCTGGCGGCTCCGGAAGAACCGGGTGAACAGGCGGTCGCGGTCGGAGGCCCCGATGCCGATGCCGGTGTCGGCGACGCTGAGCTCGACCTTGGCGCCGTCGACCGCGACCCGGACCCGCACCCGCCCGCCTGCGGCGGTGTACTTGATCGCGTTCGACACCAGGTTGTCGACGACCTGCGCCATCCGCTGCGGGTCGGCCATCACCATCAGCGAGAGGGGCGCGTCGACCTCGATCCCCACGCCGGCCCGCTCCGCGGCGGGCGTGGCCGCCTGCACGCTGTCGCGCACGATCACGCCCAGGTCGGTCTCGGAGCGGACCACGTGCATCGGCCCGTCGTCGGCCTGCGCGGTGTGGAGCAGGTCGGCCACGAGCCGGTTGAGCCGGTCGGTGTTGCGGGCGACCACGTCGAGCTGGGCCAAGACGTCCCCGGGCAGGTCCGGCCGGTCCTGGAGGATGTCGACGTAGCCGACGATCGAGGTGAGCGGCGTCCGCAGCTCGTGCGAGACGGACGCGACGAACTCGTCCTTGACCTTGAGCGCGCGCATGAACTCCGTGACGTCCTTGTAGGCGAGGGCGGCACCCGCGAAGTCGCCCTGGTCGCGCACTGACCGGGCGGACACCGAGATCGCCCGGCGGGTCAGCGGGTCGGCACCGATCCAGAGGCGGCAGTCGTCGAACTCCTCGCCCTGGCTGGCGCGGTACGTCGGCATCTCGTGCGGGCCGAGCGGCGTGACGCCGTCGGCGGCATAGATCTGGCCGACCTGACCCGCACGACCGTTGTGCCCGTCCGGGTAGCCGATCCGCATGAAGGCTTCGTGCCGCTTGTTCATCGACCGGTACGTGCCGTCGGGGTCGAGGAGCACCAGCCCCACGTCGACGGTGTCGAGGATCGCCTCGGAGAAGGCGCGCTGCTCCTCGATGACGGCCAGCGCGGCCGCGAGCTCGCCTCGACCGCGCTCGGCCGTCTCCCGGTTGGCCTCCGAGCGCTCCAGCGCCGAGGAGATCGCCAGCGACGCCCACGCGACCGTGCACAGGATGAGCACCGAGCGGGAGAGGTTGACGCCGGAGGCGCCGAGGTGGACCAGGTCCGGGATGACGATCAGGAAGGCCGCACCTGCCACCGCGACCTGGACGCCGCGCATGCCGAACTTGCGGCCGAGCCACAGCGCGGGGAGCACGGCGAGCAGGCCCGCGCCCGCACCCGCGGCGTCCATCCGGGAGAGCCCCAGCGCCGCCATGTCGAGCAGCGGGACGGTGACGACGGCCCAGCGCGGCAGCGTCGCCCAGGGCGCCACGGCCGCGACCACACCGACGATCCCGACCAGCGCCAGCCCGACGAGCGGCCCGGGGCCGAACGGCGCACCGCCCCCGCCGACGGCCCGCAGCACCAGGTCGAGGACGTAGAGCGCGACGAAGAGTGCCTGGATCACCCCCGGGTGCGGGTCCTCGGTGAGAAGGATCCGGCGGGCAGTTCCCGTGGCTCGCCCGAGAGTCCCCATCCACCCTCCTCCCTCCCGTCGGTGGCCTCAGGATGGCAGAGAGCACGGCCCAGGACGGGGAACTCGGACCGGTCCACCGACGAACGGACCGTCACGAGCCGGGGTTGGGGACCGCTCCGCCGTACCGGCGGTCGCGCCGCGTGTAGCGGTCGATCGCGTCCCACAGGTGCCGACGGTCCACGTCGGGCCAGAGCACGTCGGTGAAGACCAGCTCGGCGTACGCCGCCTGCCAGAGCATGAAGTTGGAGAGCCGCTGCTCCCCCGACGTCCGCCAGACCAGGTCGGCGTCGGACTGCTCGGGCACGTAGAGGTGGCGGGCGAAGGTCCTCTCGTCGACCTTCTCGGGGTCCAGCCGCCCGGCGGCGACCTCGCGGGCGATGCTGCGGGCGGTGTCGGCGAGCTCGGCCCGGCCGCCGTAGTTGACGCACATGGTCAGCGTGAGGACGTCGTTCTTCCGGGTCAGCTCCTCGGCGGCCTGGAGCTCCTTGATCACGGACTTCCACAGTCGCGGGGCTCGGCCGGCCCACCGGACCTGCACACCCAGCTCGTGCATCTCGTCGCGTCGGCGGCGGATCACGTCGCGGTTGAAGCCCATCAGGAACTTGACCTCGTCGGGTGAGCGCGACCAGTTCTCGGTCGAGAAGGCGTACGCCGAGATCGCCTTCACGCCGATCTCGATCCCGCCCTCGACCACGTCGAAGAGCGAGTGCTCGCCCTGCTCGTGACCCTTGGTGCGGGGCAGCCCGCGCTCCTTGGCCCAGCGACCGTTGCCGTCCATCACGATGGCGACGTGCTTCGGCACCAGGTCCCTCGGGATCGCCGGCGGCCGCGCTCCCGAGGGGTGCGGGGTGGGCTGGCGGACCGTGCGCTTCACGGGCCGAGCCTACGGGGCGATGAGGGGTCGGTCAGTGCTGTGGGGTTTCACCGGCTGACCGCCAGAACCTGCACGACACGCCGGTGGCCCCCGGCGTGTCGTGCGGGGCTCGGCGGCCGACCGGTGAAACCCGCCGCTCACCGCTCCACGTAGGCCAGCGACTTGAGGCCGCGCTCGAGGTGCCAGGCGAGGTAGGCGGCGACCAGCGTGCTCGCCTCGCGCAGGTGGCGCGGGTCGGCGACGTCGACGACCGGCCAGTCGCCCGCGAGCAGCGCGCCCATCACGGCCACGGTCTCCGCGGCCGGGCCGGCCGAGCCGGGCACCCGGCAGGTCACGCAGAGCATGCCGCCCATCGACGGGTTGAACCAGCGGTGCGGGCCCTCGTCACCACAGCGGGCGCAGTGCTCGAACGACGGCGCGTAGCCGGCGACGGCCAGGGAGCGGAGCAGGTAGGAGTCGAGCACCTGGCCCGGGCCGCGCTCGCCCGACGACAGCACCCGCAGCCCGCCGACGAGCAGGAGGAAGTGCTGGAGCGACGGCTGCTTCTCCTCGTCGACCAGCCGGTCGGCGGTCTCGAGCATCACGGTGCCGGCGGTGTAGCGGTCGTAGTCGAGGCCCAGGCCGGCGTGGAAGAGGGTCAGCGTCTCGGCCTGGGTGATGGTGTCGAGGCTGCGTCCCTCGGCCAGCTGGAGGTCGACGTGGGTGAACGGCTCGAGGCGCGAGCCGAAGCGCGAGGTGGTGCGGCGTACGCCCTTCGCGACCGCGCGGACCCGCCCGTGGTGGCGGGTCAGCAGGGTGATGATGCGGTCGGCCTCACCCAGCTTGTGGGTGCGCAGCACGATCGCCTCGTCGCGGTAGAGAGGCACCCGCTCATTCTGCCCGGTGGGCGGGCAAAACTACGTCGCCGTACGGCGTCGGCGGCGGGGTGTCTTCCAGCAGGTGGTGGCGAGCTCGACGGCCGCCCGGTCCAGCCGCTCCGGCCGGAGCCGCCACTCGAGGGCGGAGCGGGAGCGCAGCAGGGTCGCCCGCGGGATCTCGGCGGCGAGCATCGCGGCGTCGGCGAGGGGGTGGACCGGGTCGAGCGGGTGGCCGACGACCAGCGCCGGGACGGAGATCCGCCGGCGCTCGCGCGACGAGGGCGCGGCGCGTCCGAAGAAGAGCCCGTGCAGCAGGGCGGCCATCGCGTCCGCACGCTGGTCGCAGGTGTCGAGCGCGACGCCGGCCCAGAACGGCACGATGCCGCGCGGGATCGGCCGGGTGGCCCGGCGCAGGGCGGTCACCGTCACCGGCAGGAAGCGGGCAGCCAGGAGCAGCGGGCCGAAGGCGACGATCCCCGACTCCACGCCGTTGTCGAGGATCGGCGCCTCGAGCAGCAGGCCGCGGACCCGGTCGGTGGCGATCGCCGCGGTCTCGAGGGCGATGTTGGCGCCCAGCGACGAGCCGCCGACGACCGCCTGGGCGGCGCCGACGTGGTCGAGGAGCGCCACGACCTGCTCGGCGAAGGCGGTCACCGAGTAGGCGTGCGGGTCGGCCGGACGATCGGACCGGCCGTGACCCAGCGGGTCGAGCGTGACCACGTGGAAGCCCTCGGCGGCCAGCACGCGGGCCAGCGGCTGCTGCATCCGGCGCGGCATCAGCTGGCCGGGCAGCAGCACCACCCAGGCGTCCCCGGAGCCGTACTCGGTGTACTCGAGCCGGTCCCGGCCCGCGTCTCCCTCGACGAAGAACTGCCCGATCCGCTCCGACACCAACATGGCGCAAACCTAACCCGCCCGTCCCGCGCTGCGTGGGGGCTCGCCCTGGGGCCCGTACTGCACAACACTTCACCCATGTCGAACTCGGGTCGCGGGCACCTCGGACTGCCTGCGGCCCTCCTGCTCCTCGCGGCCGTGTTGGTCGCCGGGCTGACGGTGGTGCTGCTGGCACCCGCCGGGTCCCCGGCCGCCCCCTGGTGGCCGGCTGCCGGCATCGCCGTCACGCTGCTCGGCCTGGCGCCGCGGCGCTGGTGGTGGTGGCTCGTGCCGGCCATCGCCGTGACGACGGCCGCGGCCAACATCTCCGGCGGGCGTGCCGTCGACCTGTCCTGCTGGTACGCCGTCGGCAACGCGACCGAGGCGCTGGTGGTGGCGGCCCTGCTCCGCCGGGGGCGCGAGACCCTCCCCGAGCTCGCCGACCTCGACACGTTCCTGCGACTGATGGTCGCCGCGGTCGTGGGAGGTGCGACGTTCGCGACGATCGCGTCCTCCGGCGTGGTCATCCTCACCGACAGCCCGTTCGTGACCGCCTGGCGGGCCCTGTCGGTCTCCCACGCGGCCTCGACCCTGCTGATCCTGCCGCTGGCGATGGCTCCGGCCATGAGGCGGCCCGGGCGGTGGACCGGGGAGTTCCTGGTCCAGCTGCTGGCCCTGACCGCGGTGACGCTCGCCATCTTCGGGCCGGGCCAGACCGTGTCGCTGGACTTCCTCCCCCTGCCGCTGCTGATGTGGGCAGCGCTGCGTTTCGACGTGCGGATCGTCGCCGGTGAGCTGATCGGGTTCGCCGTCGTGACCGTGCTCCTGAACGCCCGTGGGAGCGGACCGTTCGGCTTCGACATGCATCGCGGGGCGTTGACCGCGTTCGGGCTCGGTGCGGTGGTGCAGGCCTACATCTTGACGAGCCTCGTCATGGCGCTGGCGCTGGCGATCGGCCTCGAGCAGCACCGACGCCTGCTCGACCGGACCGCCAGCAGCGAGCGCCTCTTCCGCCGCAACTTCACCGAGTCCGTGGTCGGCATGCTCCTGCTGCGCAGCACCGACGAGGACCTGCTCGAGATCACCGAGATGAACGACGCCGCCGCGCGCCTGCTCGGCGACGGGGGGACGACCGTGGGTCACGGACTCGGCGAGGTGCTCAGCACCTCCGAGCCGCTGGACCTGGTGGTCGCCCGGATGCTCTCTGGCACCCTCGAGGGCTGGAAGACGGAGTCCGGCCTGCGCGCCCGTCCCGGGGCCCGGGTCGAGGTGCTGGTCTCGCTGCTCTCCCGGGAGCCGGAGCCGACGTTCGCGGCGCAGCTGCTCGACGTCACCGCGCAGTACGACGCGCGCCGCCGCATCGAGGCCGCCGAGAAGCTGACCAGCGCGACCCTCGACACCACCCCGGCGCTGATCATCGTCTGCGACCTGTACGGCGAGGTGGTGCGCGTCAACGGGGCGACCACGGTGCTCACCGGCTTCGCCGAGGAGGAGCTGGTCGGCAAGGAGGTCTGGGACCTCCCGTTCGCCTCACCGGGATCGACCGGCTACCCCACCGGGCTGCCGACGGACGCCTTCGCCCAGGTCAGCCGCGAGACCGACGTGATCACGAGCACCGGCGCGCGACGCCGGGTCCTGTGGAACACCGGCTACGTGCGCGACGAGCGGGACCGGCCGACGTACATCGTGATGACCGGCACCGACCTGACCGCGGAGCGCACGGCGGCCGGGCTCAACCGGCACCTGCTGGAGGCGGCGATCACCACCGCGCTGATCGGCATCGACCCGCGCGGCCGGATCACGGTCTTCAACGCCGGCGCCGTGAACCTGCTCGGCTACGACGCGCAGGACATGGTCGGCACCCGGTTCGTCGACCTGCTCGACCCCGCCCAGCTCGCCGACCGCTTCCCGGGCGCGACCCGTGACGAGGCGTTCGACCGTCTCGTGGCGGGGGACGACGCCGACGCGACCGTGCCGCGGGACTGGACCTGGATCAGCCGCGACGGGCGCCCCCACACGATCTCGATGACGGTGACCGTCGCCGCCGACACGGTCGCGGCCCGACTCGGCTACCTCTGCGTGGGCCGCGACGTCACCGAGGCCCGGGCCAGCCAGGACATGCTGGTCGCGGCGCTCGACAAGGAGCGGCTGGCGGTCGAGCGGATGCGCCAGCTCGACGAGGCCAAGAACGAGTTCATCTCGACGGTGAGCCACGAGCTGCGCACGCCCGTGACCAGCATCGTCGGCTACACCGAGATCCTCGAGGACGGGTCGGTGGTCGACCCGGCGCCCGAGCAGCGGCCGCTGCTCGACAGCATCGCGCGCAACGCCCAGCGGCTGATCGCGCTGTGCAACGACCTGCTGACCCTCGGCGGCCTCGACTCCGGCGCGACGCACTGGGCCCGCGAGACGATCGACCTGGCCACGATCCTGACCGAGGCGGAGGACGCCGTCCGGCCGATGGCCGCGGGCCGCGACATCACCGTGTCGTTCAGCAGCGCCCCCGGCCCGGTCCTCGTGCTGGGCGACCGGGTCCAGCTGGAGCGGGTGGTGGTCAACCTGGTCGGCAACGCCATCAAGTTCACCGAGGACGGCGGCAGCGTCGAGTGCCGGGTGGAGCGCGACGGCGCCGAGGCGTGCCTCGTCGTCAGCGACACCGGCATCGGCATCCCCGACGACGAGCAGCCCCAGCTCTTCCAGAGGTTCTTCCGGTCCTCGACCGCCCAGCAGATGGCCATCCAGGGCACCGGTCTCGGCCTGTCGATCGTCGCCGCGATCGTGGCCGCCCACGGTGGTCGGATCGACGTGCGCTCCGCCCACCGCGAGGGCACCACGTTCACGGTGCGGCTCCCGCTGGCCCGCGTCAGGCGCGGTTGACCGCGCTGATCACGGCCTTGAGCGAGGCCGTGACGATGTTCGCGTCCACGCCCACACCCCAGTAGATCCGGTCGCGCACCGAGCACTCGACGTACGCCGCGGCGAGCGCGTCGCCACCGGCGGTGAGCGCGTGCTCGGCGTAGTCGAGGATCCGCACGTCGAAGTCGTTCGGGAGCCCGTTGATCGCGTTGCAGAACGCCGAGAGCGGGCCGTTGCCCTCGCCGTGGAGGGAGTGGATCTCGCCGTCGACGTAGACGTTCACGTCGAGCGCGTCCTTCTCCCCCGCGGCCGACGACGTGTGGACCGAGTTGAGCTGGAGCGGCGTCTCACGGGTGAGGTACTCGCTCGAGAAGACGTCCCAGATCGCCTCGGGCGTCATCTCGCCGCCCTCGGTGTCGGTGCGCTCCTGGACGACCCGGCTGAACTCGATCTGCGCGCGCCGCGGCAGGTCCAGCTTGTGCTCGGCCTTGAGGATGTAGGCGACGCCGCCCTTGCCGGACTGGCTGTTGACCCGGATCACCGCCTCGTAGGTGCGGCCGACGTCCTTCGGGTCGATCGGGAGGTACGGCGCCTCCCAGGGCAGCTCGCCCACGGGCACGCCCTGCTCGGCGGCCTGGCGCTCGAGGTCCTCGAGCCCCTTCTTGATGGCGTCCTGGTGGGAGCCGGAGAAGGCGGTGTAGACGAGGTCGCCCGCGTAGGGGTGCCGCGGGTGGACCGGCAGCTGGGTGCAGTACTCGACGGTGCGGCGGATCTCGTCGATGTCGGAGACGTCGACCATCGGGTCGATGCCCTGGCTGAAGAGGTTCATGGCGAGGGTGACCAGGTCGACGTTGCCGGTGCGCTCGCCGTGGCCGAAGAGGCAGCCCTCGACCCGGTCGGCGCCGGCCATCATCGCCAGCTCGGTCGCGGCGACCGCCGTACCCCGGTCGTTGTGGGGGTGCAGCGAGATCACGGTGTTCTCGCGCCGGGTGAGCTGGCGGGAGAACCACTCGATCTGGTCGGCGTACACGTTCGGCGTCGCGGACTCGACGGTCGCCGGCAGGTTGAGGATGATCTCGCGGCCGTCCTCCGGCTGCCACACGTCGGAGACCGCCTCGCAGACCTCGAGGCTGAACGGCAGCTCGGTGGAGGTGAAGATCTCGGGGCTGTACTCGTAGCCGATCACCGTCATGTCGAGGTGGTTCTCGCCGTGCTTGAGGACCAGCTCGGTGCCGCGGGTCGCGATGTCCTTGACCTCGTCCTTGCCGGCGTGGAAGACCACGCGGCGGAAGAGCGGGGCGAGCGCGTTGTAGAGGTGGATGTTGGCCCGGGGTACGCCGACCAGGGACTGCACGCTGCGCTCGATCAGGTCCTCGCGCGCCTGCGTCAGCACCGAGATCGTCACGTCGTCGGGGATCCGGTCCCCCTCGATGAGCTGGCGGACGAAGGCGAAGTCGGTCTCGCTGGCCGACGGGAAGCCGACCTCGATCTCCTTGTAGCCCATCTTCACCAGGAGGTCGAACATCTTCATCTTGCGGGCCGGGCTCATCGGGTCGATCAGCGCCTGGTTGCCGTCACGCAGGTCGGTGGAGAGCCAGCGCGGCGCCTCCGTGATGACCTTGTCGGGCCAGGTGCGGTCGGGGATGTCGATCGGCGGGAAGGCGCGGTAGCGCTGGAACGGCATGCCGCTGGGCTTCTGCTGGGGAATGCTGGTCATGGTGTCCTCGCTGGCTGGTGCTGGGCGGCCGGTCGCACGCACTCACTCCGCAGCGAGGGGGTCCGGCTCGGGCTCAGACCTCGCTACGGCAGCGAAGGAGAAGCTGGCGCATCGTCATGACCCCCTCACCCTAGCCCACGATTCTCGGTGGCGGGCCAGGACCCACTCATCGAGACTGGGCGGGTGCTCGTCACCCGCATCCATCCCGATGACCCGGACCTCGACCTGGCCGGCGCGATCGCCGCCGTCCACACGCTCGGCAGCCCGGTCGTCGGCGTCGACCGGGGCTACGGTCGGGCCCTGTGAGCACCCTGCTGATCGTCCACCACTCCCCCACGCCCACCGTCCGGTCGCTCGCCGACGCCGTGGTCGCCGGGGCGAACGACGACGCGATCGAGGGCGTCGACGTCGTGGTCCGCGAGGCCCTCGAGGCGAACGCCGACGACGTGCTCGCGGCCGACGGCTTCCTGCTCGGCACGACCGCGAACTTCGGCTACATGAGCGGTGCGCTCAAGCACTTCTTCGACACGATCTTCCTCGAGGCCGGCGGCGCGCTCACCGACGACGGGTCGGCCGGGGCGTCGGGCGGCGGCAAGAAGCCGTTCGGGCTGTGGGTGCACGGCCGCTACGACACGACCGGGGCCGTGCGGTCGGTGCTGTCGATCGTCGGCGCACTCCCCTGGACCCAGGCCGCACCCGTGCTCGCCGTGCTCGGCGACGTCGGCGACGAGCAGCGCGAAGCGGCGTACGAGCTGGGTGGGACGCTCGCGGCGCTGTTGAGCTGATGCCTGCCCCGGGCGCACGCGGGGCCGTGAGCGCCCTGCCCGTGACGGTCAGTCGATGCACTGACGCCAGGCACCGGCCTGCCAACCGCCGCCGGGGGTGCGCCAGACATCGACCTGGACCAGGCGGCGACCGTGTCGGTTGAGCAGGTCGACGACGCGCACAGCGTCCTGGTCGCCCGCGCCGACATCGTGTCCTCGGGCCTGGACGCGGACGGAGTCGACACGGCCCCACCTCACGGTGTCCAGCATCGCGTCCTTCAAGCCGGCCCACGTGGTGGCGCTGGCGACGGGGGCGTAGTCACTCACGCAGTCGCTGCCGCCCGTGCTGCCCGCGCAGGCCGTGAGCACCCCGCAGACGAGGACGACGCAACCCATCCGAACCGATGCCGTCATGCCCCTGGGACGCCGGCTCGCCGGGAGTGGTTCCACGGACCGCACGGGCGTCGTCAGCGCTACGCCGTGCTGCCCGGCTCCAGGCGGGCTCCGACTCCGAGGGTGACGCCCGCACCGACGGTCGACCCGCGGCCGACCAGCACGATGGCGTCGGGGTCGTCCGGGTCGGTGTCGGGCGAGCCCACCTCGGCACCACGCTCGATCACGCAGCCGCTGTCGACGACCGCCCAGTCGAGGCGGGCACCCTCGCGCACGACGGTATCGGCGAAGACGACGCTGTCGCGCACCAGCGCCCCCTCCTCGACCACGACTCCAGGGCCGAGCACGCTGCGGATCGCCGTACCGCCGACCCGCACGCCCGGGGCGATCAGGCTGTCGACGACGCGGCCGCCGTCGAGCACCCGCGCCGGCGGGCGCTGCGGCTGGTGGCTGATGATCGGCCAGTCCGGGTCGCCGAGCACGCCCTGGTCGTCGGTGAGGAAGTCGCGGTGCGCGGCGAGGTACTTGTGCGGCTGGCCCAGGTCCTTCCAGTAGCCGGGCATCGGGTGCGCCACCACGCCTCCACGGTCGACGAGGCGCGGCACCAGGTGCTCCCCGAAGTCGCCGAGCCCGGTGTCGCCCTCCTCGGCGTCGCCGCCGAGCTCGCGGTGCAGCTCCTCCACGACCTCCACGAGCGCAGCCGGGTCGTAGACGAAGATCTCGGTGGCCACGGTCGTCGTGGTCGGCGTGTCCGGCTTGTAGTCGAACGCCGTGACCCGCCCGTCGCCGTCCGCCACGACGGTCGCGTGGTCCCCGGCCTCCTCGATCGGCACCTCCGTCGTGACGACCGTGCACTCGGCCCGGTGGCGCCGGTGCGTGCGCACCGCGTCCATCAGGTCGAAGCGGTAGACGTGGTCTGCGCTCATCACCACCACCAGGTCGGGGTCGTGCTCCCGGATCTGGTCGCGGATGCGGTAGAGCTCGTCGGCGTTGCCGGTCGCGAAGCCTTCCTCGTCGGTCGACCCGGTGCCCTCCTGCGGCATCAGGAAGCGGAGCCCGCCGCGGTTGCGGTCGAGGTCCCACGGGCGCCCGTTGAGCACGTGCTCCCCGAGCGAGGACCCCAGGAACTGGACGGACAGCCAGACGTCGGTGATCCCGCTGTGCGCCAGGTTGGACAGGGAGAAGTCGATCAGCTGGTAGGACCCGGCGAACGGCAGCGCCGGTTTGGCGCGCTCCCGCGTCAGGACGTCCATCCGGCTGCCGGCACCGCCGGCTTGGATGATGGCGAGGATGTGTCGACGGCGCATGCCCCACCGTGCCCACGGCCGCCCACGGCCACACGTCCTCCTCCGCCCCCGCGGGAGGACAGGCGGGCGGCGGTACGATCACGCGGTCCGTCGCCCGACCGACGAGGCCCACCCGAGGAGACGCTGTGCCGCTGGTCCCGCACCGACGTCTGCGTGGTGCCGCACTCGTCGTGGCCACGGCGCTGGCCCTGGTCGGCTGCGGCTCGGACGACGGGGTGCCGGTCGCCGACGAGAAGCCGCCGGTGCTGGGTGCCTGCCGAGTGCTCACCCCGGACGACGTCGCCGAGCCGGCCAACGCCGGCGAGGTCGTCGACTGCGCCGAGGCACACACCGCCGAGACGTACGCCGTCGGCGAGCTGCCCGACTCGTTCGACGACGCCGACCGCGACGACGAGGACCTCGGCGCCTGGGCCTACCGGACCTGCTCGACGAGCTTCATGGAGTTCCTCGGCGCCGACGAGAGCCTGGTGATGCGCACCGTCGTGAGCTGGGCGTGGTTCCGCCCGTCCGAGGCCGCGTGGGACGACGGCGCCCGGTGGTACCGCTGCGACGTCGTGGGAGGTGGTGAGCAGAGCAGGGAGTTCGTGGACCTGCCGACCACGGCCAAGGGGCTGCTGCTCGGCAAGCCCCGGGACCGGTGGTCGGTCTGCGCGGACGGTGAGACGGTCTCCGGCTCCGTGAAGGTGCCGTGCACCGAGCCGCACAGCTGGCGCGCGGTCACGACCATCGCGCTGACCAAGCTCGGCGAGGACTATCCCGGTGACCGGCTGGTCGAGGTCACCACCCGCGACTTCTGCTCGCGGTCCGTCGGCGCGTGGCTGAACTACCCGGTCGACTACGACTTCGGCTACACGTGGTTCCACGAGGCCGAGTGGCAGGCGGGCAACCGCCGCTCGGTCTGCTGGGCGAAGACGGACCGATGAGGCGCCTGCTCCTCCCCCTCCTGGTCGCGCTCGTCGTCGCGGCCCTCACCGCCTGCACCGGCGGCGGGAAGCCCTCGGCGGAGCCGACTCCCAGCACGTCGGCCCCCAGCACCTCGGCCCCTGCGCCGCCGACGGCGACCGCCGTACCCGTGCCGGAGAACCGGGCCTGCTACGACCTCGACTACGACCAGGCGGTCGCGCCCACCAGCGACGCGGACCCGGTCGACTGCCAGGCCGACCACACGTCGATGACCTTCGCGGTGGGCAGGCTCGACACCGCCGTCGACGGACACCTGCTCGCCGTCGACTCCGACCACGCGCAGGCCCAGGTGGCTGAGACCTGTCCCGGCCGGATGGCCGACTTCGTCGGGGGGACGCGCGAGGCGCGGCGGCTCAGCATGCTCCGGGCCGTCTGGTTCACCCCGACCGTCGAGGAGTCCGACGCCGGCGCGTCCTGGTTCCGCTGCGACCTGACGGCGCTGGCCGGCGACGGGAAGCTGGCGCCGCTGACCGGCAGGCTCGCGAGCGTGCTCGACAAGCCCGCGGGCCAGGAGCGGTACGGCACGTGCGGCACCGCCGAGCCCGGCACGCCGGACTTCGCCCGGGTCATCTGCTCCGAGCGGCACTCGTGGCGCGCGATCGCGACGGTCCCGTTCCGGGCCGGCGCCTACCCGGGCCTCGAGAAGGTGCGTGCTGCCGGCGACACGCCCTGCCAGGACGCCGCCCGGGCGGTCGCCGACGACACGCTGAACTTCCGGTGGGGCTACGAGTGGCCGACCGCCGACCAGTGGGCCGCCGGCCAGACCTACGGGCTCTGCTGGGCGCCGAGCGAGCAGTGAGCCGCGACGAAGTCGCGGCTCACGTGGTGAGCGAAGGTCGAGTAGCGTCCGCGACCGACGAAGGAGGTCGCGACGGCGCGTATCGAGACCCTGCAAGGCCACCAGTGAGCCGCGGCGAAGTTCCACGGATCCCGCCCCTCCGGGCATCTCGATACGCCGCCGCTCGATCCTCGTGGCGGCTGCTCGACCAACGAGTGACTAGCGGGTCAGCTCGGCGACCATCAGCTCGATCAGCTTCTGCAGTCCCTTCATCGGGCGCACCATCACGGTGAACTCGATCAGCCGTCCGTCATCGCCCCAGACCAGCATGTCGATGCCGTGGACGGAGAGCCCGTCGAGCTCGGCCTCGAACTCCAGGACCGCCGAGCGCTCGTCGTACCACTCCCGGACGTAGCGCAGGCTCGGACCGAGGACGGTCATCGCGGCCGTGAGGTACGCCGTGGTCAGCTGCTTGCCGAGCTGGGGCGTGTGCACGGCGGGCGAGCGGAAGAACACGTCGTCGGCGAGCAGGTCGTCGAGGCCGGCGGGGTCACGTGCCTCCGCGATCGCGTGCCAGCGGGCGACGGGTCCCGGGGCGTCCACCTCAGAACCCCAGCTTGCGGAGCTGGCGCGGGTCGCGCTGCCAGTCCTTGGCGATCTTGACGTGCAGGTCGAGGTAGACCGGCGTGCCGAGCAGCGCCTCGATCTGCTTGCGCGCAGTGGTGCCGATCGTCTTGAGGCGGGTCCCCTTCGGCCCGATCATGATGCCCTTCTGGGAGTCGCGCTCGACGTAGAGGTTCGCGTGGATGTCGAGCAGCGGCTTGTCGGCCGGCCGGTCCTCGCGCAGCCCCATCTCCTCGACGACCACGGCGACCGAGTGGGGCAGCTCGTCGCGCAGCCCCTCGAGCGCCGCCTCGCGGATCAGCTCCGCGACCAGGATCTCCTCGGGTGCGTCGCTGAGGTCGCCGTCCGGGTAGAGCTGCGGGCCCTCGGGCAGCAGCCCGACGAGCAGGTCCTGGAGCAGCGCGACCTGGTCACCGGACTTCGCGGAGACCGGCACGATCTCGGCCCAGTCGGTGCCGGTCTCCTCGCCGAGGCGCTGGATGTCGAGGAGGTGCTGGCCCAGCTGCTCCGGGGTGGCGAGGTCGGTCTTGGTCGCGACCGCGACCTTGGTCGTGCGCTTGACCTTGGCCATCTCGTTGACGATGAACCGGTCGCCGGGGCCGACCTTCTCGTTGGCCGGAAGGCAGACGGCGACGACGTCGACCTCGCCGAGCGTGGTCTTCACCAGGTCGTTGAGCCGCTCGCCGAGCAGGGTCCGCGGCCGGTGCAGGCCGGGGGTGTCGACCAGGATCAGCTGGGCGTCGGGGCGGTGCACGATGCCGCGCACGACGGTGCGCGTGGTCTGCGGCTTGTCGGAGGTGATCACGACCTTGGTGCCGACCAGCGCGTTGGTGAGCGTCGACTTCCCGGCGTTGGGGCGGCCGACGAAGGACACGAACCCGCTCTTGTGGCCCTGCTCGTTCGTGGAGGTCATTCGGCTGCTCTCGCGTCGTCGTACTCGGCCCAGATCTGCTCGTCAGTCTTGCCTGCCGCCTTGCCCGCGCGATAGATCGGACCGGGGTCGACGGCGCGCGGCTGGCGCTGAGCACCGCCTCGCCAGTAGCCCATCACGTCATAGGCCGCGCTCGGCATCCGCCGCTCGCGCATCAGGTGCTTGCGGATCGCCCGCATCTGCGCGGACTCCCCCGCCATCCAGAAGTAGCCGGGTCCCGCTGGCCAGTCGATCGCCTCGACGGCCGCGGCCAGCGCGCTCTGCCCCTCGGCAGGCGGGGCGAGCCAGGTGACGTCGGCGCCCTCGGGGAGATAGGCGGGGAGGTCGTCGGGCACCTCGGCCCAGATCCGGGTCGGGGTGGTCACGGTCTCGCTGATCCGCGCCACCGCCGGCATCGCGGTGAGGTCGCCGACCAGCATCAGCCAGGCGGCGTCGTCGGGCATCGCGAAGGAGCCCTTGGCCTCGGTCACCGTGACCGTGTCGCCGACGCAGTCGCCGCTCGCCCACTCGGTCACCAGGCCCTCGTCGTGGACGACCACGTCGATCACCAGCTCACCCGCCGACCAGGCCCGCACCGTGTAGTAACGGCTCTGGAACTGGCCGGGCACGACGACGCCGACCCACTCGTCCGGGATGCCCGTCGAGACGAACCCGGCGATGCCCGGCCCGCCCAGCGTCAGCCGCACGAGGTGCGCCGCGAGCGGCTCGCGGCGCAGCACCTGCGCGTCGTACTGCTGGGCCCGGGTGCTCACCGGGACACGTTATCGGGCCTCGTCGGTCGAGTAGCCGCCGAGGGACGAGGCGGCGTATCGAGACCACCTACTGACCTGTCTCGACACGCCGGTCGCGAGCTCGGTCCGGGGCAGCTCAGAACGTGTGGCGCAGCGGGTAGCCGCTGTCCCCGTCGACCGTCTTGGTCGCGAGCACGTGGTGCAGCTGGATCTCGTTGCGCTCGAAGGCGAGGCGCGAGCCCGCCATGTAGACGCCCCACACGCGCGCGGTGCCCTCGCCGACCTCGGCGACGCAGGCGTCCCAGTTGTCGACGAGGTTCTGGCACCAGCCCGCGAGGGTCTTGGCGTAGTGGACGCGGAAGTTCTCCTCGTGCTGCACCTCGAGCCCGGCGTTCTGCACCTCGGTGATGATCTTGCCGGAGCCGATCAGCTCGCCGTCCGGGAAGACGTAGCGGTCGATGAACGCACCGGTGTCGCGCTTCACGTTGTCGTGGCGGGTGATGCAGTGGTTGAGCACCCGGCCCTGGTCGCGCAGGTGGTCGCGGATGAAGCCGAAGTACGCCGGGTAGTTCTTCACCCCGATGTGCTCGGTGAGGCCGATGGACGAGATCGCGTCGAACCCGGTCTCCTGCACGTCGCGGTAGTCCATGAACCGGACCTCGGCGAGGTGGTCGAGACCCTCCTCCTTGATCGCCTGCTGCGCCCACGACGCCTGCTCGCGCGACAGCGTGACGCCGAGCGCCTTGACGCCGTACTCGCGCGCCGCGTGGCGCACCATGCCGCCCCAGCCGCAGCCGAGGTCGAGGAGCCGCTGGCCGGGCTGGAGGTCGAGCTTGCGGGCGACCAGGTCGTACTTGTGGGCCTGCGCCTCCTCGAGCGTCGCCTCGGCGGTCGGGAAGACCGCGCAGGTGTAGGTCATCGAGGGGCCGAGGACGTACTCGTAGAACGTGTTCGAGACGTCGTAGTGGTGGTGGATCACCTCGGCGTCGCGGGTCATCGAGTGCCGCACGCCCTCGGCGACCCGACGCCAGCGCGGCAGGTGCTCCTGCGGGGGCGGCGGCGGGGGCTTGAGGTTCGACAGGCCCAGGCCGCGGACCAGTGCGAGCGCCTCGGCCGGCGACGGCCGGCGGAAGTTCAGGTGGTTCTGGAGCAGCTTCAGCGCGTCGTACGGGTCGCCCGGGTGGACGCCGTGGATGTCGAGGTCGCCCGACACGTAGGCGCGGGCCATGCCGAGGTCGCCGGGCGCGGTCATCATGTACGACAGCCCGCGCTGGTTGAGGAGCTCGAGATGGATGTCGGCGTCCGGCGGGCCGGCGGAGCTGCCGTCGTACGCCGTGAAGCGCACCGGCATTCCGTCGCGCAGCAGAGAGCCCACAGCGTCCCCGATGGTGATCGTCCGGCTCATCTTCTCTTCACCGCCTTGTCGTAGAGGCTGGTCAGCCTGTCCTCTGGGTCGTAGCGACCCTTGACGGCGGCCAGGTTGGCGCCGTCATAGAGCTGGTCGAAGGTCTCGCGGTCGTAGAACGCCTCGCTGTAGAGCGACTTGTGGCCGCCGAGCTGGTGCACCTTCTCCTCGATCGCGCGGTTGCGCGGTCCCTCGGGCGCGTCGGGCCCGACGTGCACGGTGCCCCAGAACCCGGCATTGACGTAGGTCTCGCCCGGCTCGAGCGGGTAGGAGGGCCACCCTCGTCTGGCGACGAGGGGGCACAGCCACACCGGCCGCATGCCGACGGCCTCGTCGAACCACTCGAGGAAGTCGGGCAGCCGGTCGACCGGCACCTCGACGTCCTGGATCACCCGCTCGCGCAGGGGGCGGCCGGCCCGCTTGTCGAGCCGGTCGGCGATGGAGAAGCGCCGGTCGAGGCCGAGCAGCTTGTGGTAGACGTCGGAGCGCCGCCAGCGCCGCGGCCAGATGCGGCGCAGCGTCGGGTTCTGGGCACCGAACGCGCCCGAGCACCAGAACCAGTCGGTGTCCCAGCGCCACAGGTAGTCGTACGTCGTGAGCAGGTCGGTCTCGCGCTGCTGGATGCTCTTGTAGTACACCTGCTGACCGGCGTAGTCGCTGGTGGCGCCGCCCTCGTCGCTCCAGGTGGCCAGGGTCAGGTAGTACTCCCCCGGCGCGAACGCGACCCCATCGAGGCCGTCGACCCGGACGCCGTCGTAGGCCTGCGTCTCGACGATGTCGGCCACCGTCTTGGCGAGCAGCTCGGCGTCGTCGAAGCGGACGTGGCGCAGGGCGACGTACTCGGGCACCGCCTCGAGCTCGATCGTGAGCCGGGTCGCGTAGCCGAGCGAGCCGTAGGAGTTGGGGAACGCGTCGAAGAGGTCGTCGCCGGGCTTGCAGGTCACGACCTCGCCGGCGCCGGTGAAGACGTCCATCTCGAGGACCGACTCGTGGGGCAGCCCGCTGCGGAAGCTGGTGGACTCGATGCCGAGACCGGTCACGGCACCGCCGAGGGTGATCGTGCGCAGCTGGGGCACCACCAGCGGGATCAGGCCGTGCGGCAGTGTCGCGTCGACGAGGTCCTCGTAGGTGCACATCCCCTGCACGTCGGCGGTCCGCGACAAGACGTCGATCGCGATCACGCCGTCGAGACCGCCGACGTCGAGACCGGGTGCGGTCGTCGCGGCCCGCGGCCGGAAGAGGTTGGAGGTCTTCTTCGCCAACCGCACCGGCGCACCCGCCGGGATCTGGGTGTATGACGACCTGAGCCGCTCGACGGCGTTCTCGTGTGCTGGCCAGCCCCGCAAACTCACGTCTGGGAACTTACTCCTGCTCTGTGACGTTCGCATTTCCGGTCCCGGTTCTCGGGCTGCGTGCCACCGAGGACTCAGGTGGTGGCGGTCTCCGCGATCGCGCCCCGCGCGTCACCCCGGTGGACGACGACGCCCGCACCGCCGAGGTCGCGCAGCGCGGAGAGATCGGCGTCGGCAACGGACCCTGCGGCGGACAGCACGACCGCTGCCTCGAGGCCCTTGGCGCCGGAGGCGACCGCCATCGCGACGCAGACGCCGACCGCGGAGACCTGCAGGGACGGGAGGTCCACGGTGGCGGCGGCGTAGGTCCGGCCGTCGGCGTCACGGACCGCGGCACCCTCGAGCGCACCGGTGCGCGCACGGGTGGCGCGGGCGAGGGTCACCAGCTTCTGGTCCTCGGCGGACAGCCCAGGGAGATCACTCATCGTCATCCTCGTTCTCGTCGTCGTCGGCCACCCGGCTGATCAGGACGGTGTCGATCTTGTTGCGCCGGCCCGAGGAGCCCTCGGCCTCGAACCGCAGGCCGTGCGCCTCGACGGTCGAGCCGGCGATCGGGACCCGGCCGAGGTGCTTGGCCATCAGGCCGCCGACACTGTCGACGTCCTCCTCCTCGACCTCGAAGCCGAAGAGCTCGTCGAGGTCGTCGATCGGGTAACGAGAGGAGACCCGGATCGAGCCGTCGTCGAGCCGCTCGACCTCGACGGTCTCCTCGTCGTACTCGTCGGTGATCTCGCCGACGATCTCCTCGAGCACATCCTCGATCGTGACCAGGCCGGCGGTGCCGCCGTACTCGTCGACCACGATCGCGATGTGCTGGCGGTTGGCCTGCATCTCGGAGAGCAGGCCGTCGACGGGCTTGGACTCGGGCACGAAGTACGCCGGCCGCATCACCTCGTCGACGCGCTGGGTGAACTCGACGTCGGGTGCCTCGAAGTCGCGGCGCACGACGTCCTTCAGGTAGGCGAACCCGACGACGTCGTCGAGGTTCTCGCCGATCACCGGGACCCGGGAGAAGCCGCTGCGCAGGAACAGCGACATCGTCTGGCGCAGGTTCTTGTAGCGCTCGATGTAGACGACGTCGTTGCGCGGCACCATCACCTCGCGCGCGATCGTGTCGCCCAGCTCGAAGACCGAGTGGATCATCCTCCGCTCGCCGGACTCGATCACCGCGGAGGCCTCGGCCAGGTCGACCAGCTCGCGCAGCTCGGTCTCCGTCGAGAACGGCCCCTCGCGGAAACCCCTGCCCGGGGTGAGCGCGTTGCCGAGCAGGATCAGCAGCCGCGGGATCGGGCCGAGGACGGCGGTGACCGTGGCGATCGGCGCCGCCGAGATCAGCGCGACCCGCTCGGAGTGCTGACGGCCGACGGTCCGGGGCGCGACCCCGATGGCGACGAACGAGATCACCAGCATCACGCCGATGGTGGTGAGCATCGTCGGCCACCAGGCGCCGTCGTAGAGGTCGTACGCCTGGAGCGTCACGAGCGCGATGGCCGAGATCTCGCAGAGGAGCCGCAACAGCAGCGCGGTGTTGAGGTAGCGGGGCAGGTCGTCGAGCAGCGCGACCAGCCGGCGCGCGCCGGGGCGACCGTCGTCGAGCAGCTCCTCCGCGCGGGCGCGCGAGAAGGAGCCGATCGCGGCGTCGGCCGCGGAGAACAGCCCGGCCAGGAGGACGAGGGCGGCCGCCGCGAGCAGCAGCCAGACGTCGCCGCTAGTCACCGGAGGTGCTCGGGGCGCGCCACGCGGCCAGGAGCTCGTCCTGGAGCCCGAACATCTCGGCGTGCTCCTCGGGCTCGGCGTGGTCGTAGCCCAGCAGGTGCAAGATGCCGTGCACGGTCAGCAGCTCGACCTCGGCCTCGGTCGAGTGACCGGCCGTGGCCGCCTGCCTCTCGGCGACGTCGTAGCACAGCACGAGGTCGCCGAGCACGCCCTCCTCGGGCTCCTCGTTGACCAGGCCCGGGCGCAGCTCGTCCATCGGGAAGGCGAGCACGTCGGTCGGCCCCTCCTTCTCCATCCACTGCTCGTTGAGCTGGGCGATGGTGGGCTCGTCGACCGCCTTGATGCACAGCTCGGCCAGCGGGTGCACGCGCATCCGGTCCAGGACGAAGCGGCTCAGCGCGGCCAGCCGCTTGACGTCGAGGTCGCGGCCGGACTCGTTGAGGATCTCGATCGTCATCGGGGTCCCCGCGGAGTCGTGAGCGGGGGGAGCGAAGCGGAAGGAGCGAGGAACTTCGTGGGGTGAGTCAACTGCGCGCCCCGGGTCGGTTGGCCTGCAGCAGCTCGGCGCGGGCGTCGAACTCGTCGTAGGCCGCCACGATCTTGCCGACCAGCTTGTGGCGGACGACGTCGTGGGCGGTGAGCCGGTTGAAGGCGATGTCGTCGACGTTGTCGAGGATGCCTTCGATGACCCGCAGGCCCGACTTCACGCCGCTGGGCAGGTCGGTCTGGGTGACGTCACCGGTCACGACGATCTTGGAGCCGAAGCCGAGCCGGGTCAGGAACATCTTCATCTGCTCGGGCGAGGTGTTCTGCGCCTCGTCGAGGATGATGAAGGAGTCGTTGAGCGACCGGCCGCGCATGTAGGCCAGCGGCGCCACCTCGATGGTCCCGGCCGCGAGCAGCTTCGGGATCGTCTCGGGGTCGATCATGTCGTGCAGCGCGTCGTAGAGCGGGCGCAGGTAGGGGTCGATCTTCTCGCTGAGCGTGCCGGGCAGGAAGCCGAGCCGCTCCCCCGCCTCGACCGCCGGCCGGGTCAGGATGATCCGGTTGACGTTCTTGGCCTGGAGCGCCTGCACCGCCTTGGCCATCGCGAGGTAGGTCTTGCCGGTGCCGGCGGGGCCGATCCCGAAGGTGATCGTGTGCTTGTCGATCGAGTCGACGTACCGCTTCTGGTTCAGGGTCTTCGGGCGGATCGAGCGGCCCCGGTTGGACAGGATGTTGAGGCTGAGCACGTCGGCCGGCCGCTCGGTCGTCTCGGCGCGCAGCATGGTGTGCACCCGCTCGACGGTCTCGTTGGTCAGGCCCTGGCCGGTGCGGATGATCGTCACCAGCTCGTCGAGCAGCCGCTCGGCCAGCGCGACCTCGCCGGGCTCGCCCCTCATCGTGATCCGGTTGCCGCGCACGTGGATCTCGGCGTCGAAGGCACCCTCGATGATCCCCAGGAACTCGTCACCGGGGCCGAGCAGGCTGACCATGTTGATGCTGTTGGGGACCACCACCGTGTGACGCGTGGCGTTGGCGGGCTGGTCTCCCTGGGGGTTGCTGTCAGTCATGGATGCCCGGGCGGGCGGCCTCTCCAGTCGGGTTGTCGAGCCCCTCCATGTTACGGGAGCCTCCCTGCCTGGCCCAGCGGGTTGCGTTCGCCCTGAGCCGACACGAGCAGCGAGCGCGGCGTACGGTGGCGGGATGAGCGTGGAGAGGGCGTACGACGACGAGGCGTACGACGACCACGACGACGACACCCCGCCGTACTGGTACGCCGGTCAGCACCTACCGCCCGACGCCCGCAAGATGGGTCTCAACCACACCGTCCCCGACGGCGCGATCCTGGACTTCGCCGGCTCGCTCGACTCCACCAAGCCGATGCACCGGATCACCGCGTGGGTGATGCTCGCGGTCTTCGGGCTGCCGGTGGTGCTGTACGTCGTGCGGCTCTTCTACACGTTCTGAGATCCAGCGGAGCCTGACGGCTCACTCGTCGTCGTAGGCGACCTGGAGCATCCCGAGGCACATCTCGTCGGTCGTGCCCTCCGCCCAGATGACGTACTTGTCCGGGATCCCCTCGAACGCCGGCAGCACGTCGCGCAGCCACTGCACGTGGCGGCAGGTGACCCGGACCGTGTCGAACGGGTCGAGGTGGACCGGGTCGATGGGCTTGGTGCCCTGGTTGTCGAAGTCCCAGACCGGGATGTCGAGGACGGTCCGCGCGTCCGGGGTGTCCGGGTTGACCTCGATCGTGATCGAGCGGCCCAGCAGGTGCATGTGGCCGGCCACGCCGAGAATCGTCATCGGCCGGCCGATCGTGCGGGTGCACGACGTGGTGTTGGACGGCTTCACCTCGGTGCCGCACAGCAGGTGCAGCAGGCTGTTGGTGTTGCCGGCGCTCCCGAAGCGCGACATCACGTCGGCGACCGCGGCGTCGCGGTCGCACAGCGGCCCGTCGGCGTGGTCGGGCCGGCACGGCATCTCGACCGGCGCCGGCATCAGGTAGGTGTGCAGCGCGGTCAGGTCCCGGTCGCCGCCCATCCAGCGCAGCTCCGTGCTGGACACGTCGGGCGCGGCGCCCTTCAGCAGGTTGTAGTGGACCTGCATCACGACCCGGGAGCCGGCCTCGAGGCGGACGCCGTACCCGTCCCGCACCTTGGTCTCGTCGCCCCCGGGCGCCCACGCAGCCAGCCAGGAGGCGTCGTCGGTGTTGGTGAAGTCACCGCTCAGGCCGGTCCCGCCGAAGCAGGTCCAGCCCTCCCCGTCCTCGGCGGCGTCCTTCTGCTCGGCCTCGGCGACCTTGTCGGGCGGGACCCGGAAGAGGATCACGTGGTGCACGACCGAGGGGTTGCCGGGCAGCACGTTGCTGCCGGTGAGCCACACGTCCTTGTCGAGCGACGGGTCGAGCAGGAAGCAGCGGTAGTCGTCGGTGCCGGTGCCGTTCGGCGCCGAGGGCGTGTACGGCGCGGGCATGGTGAGCGTCATCCGCTTCTCACCGCTGCGCAGCGGCAGGTGCTTGCCGGGCTTGATCGCGGCCAGCTGGCCGGCCTCGACCTCCGGCGGGTCGGGCGGGTCGAGCAGCTGGGTCGGCGAGCCGGTCCGACGGTCGCTGTCCTCCTGGACGCAGCCTGCGAGCGGCAGCACCAGGACTGCTGCGGCCACCACGGTGGCGAGGCCGCGCAGGCGGCGAGTCATCCGGGAGGCCACGTCATCGGGCGACCGGCGAGCACGTGCACGTGGGTGTGGAACACGCTCTGCCCGACGCCGGCACCGGTGTTGAAGACGAGCCGGTAGTCGTCGTAGCCCTCGGCGGTGGCGACCGCGGCCGCGGTGGTGACCAGCTCGGCGGACGCCACGGGGTCGGCCGCGGCCAGCTCGGCGGCGTTCGCGTAGTGGTCCCGAGGCACGACGAGCACGTGCGTCGGCGCCTGCGGGTTGAGGTCGCGGAAGGCGACCGTCCGCTCGGTGACATGCACGACCTCGCCCGGGATCTCCCCCGCGACGATCTTGCAGAACAGGCAGTCCTCCACGATTCCTCCTGGTGGCCAGTAAACCGGATCGACCTCCGGCGCGTGCCATTAGCGTGATGACCGTGACGGACCGCCCCGCCTGGACGGCCGACGAGGCGCTGGAGCAGCTGTACGCCGCGCACTGGCGCCAGCTGGTCCGGCTCTCCGTGCTCCTGGTCCGCGACGTCGGGACCGCCGAGGAGGTCGTGCAGGACGCGTTCGTCGCGGTGCACGCCCGCTGGTCGAGGCTGCGCGACCACGACCACGCGCTGGCCTACCTGCGCCAGACGGTCGTGAACCGGTCCCGCTCGGCCCTGCGCCACCGGGCCGTGGTGTCGCGACACCTCGCCCGGGAGAGCGCTCCGGCCGACGCACCCGGCGCCGACCACCCGGCCCTGGCCTCGGACCGCCGCTCCGCCGTCCTCGACGCGATGCGCGCGCTCCCGCAGCGCCAGCGCGAGGTGCTCGCGCTGCGCTACTACCTGGACCTCTCCGAGGCCGAGATCGCCGACGCGATGGGCATCAGCCGCGGCGCGGTGAAGAGCCACGCGTCCCGCGGCTCGGCCGCCCTCCGGACCCTGCTCGAGAAGGACCTGTGATGACCGACGACCTCTCCACGCTGCTGCACGACGCCGTGGCCGACGTCGAGCCCGCAGACCGGCTCGACGAGATCCGGGCGCGTACGGCGAGCCCGATGCGCTCGGCCGCCCGGCCGTGGTTCTACGCCGTCGGTGCGACCGTGCTGGCCACCGCCGCCACGGTCGCTGCGTTCGCGGTGCTCGACCGGGACGACGGCGGCGACGCGGGGCCGAGCCACCACGGCCACGACCAGCAGACCCAGCTGGTCGCGGCCTACTACGTCGGCGACACCCCGATGGGGCCTCGCCTCTACCGGGAGTACGACGAGGTGCCGGCCGGCGACCCGCTGCAGGCGGCCCTGGACCGCATCGAGCAGCCCGCGAGCGACCCCGACTACCGGACGTCGTGGACGCCCGACTCGTTCGGTGACGTCACCGTCGACGAGGACGGCATCGACGTCGAGCTGGGCGTCAACGACCTGTCCGACGACCTCGCCGTCCAGCAGGTCGCCTACACCCTGCAGGCAGCGGCCGGCGAGCGGCTGCCGGTGTGGTTCTGGCTGGACGGTCAGCGCGGCAACAGGCCGTACGACGCGGAGCCGGAGAACGACGTGCTCAACCTCGTGAGCATCAGCGACCCCGCCGAGGGCAACGAGTACGAGGGCTCGTTCACCGCCCGCGGCCGGGCGAACTCGAACGAGGGCACGGTCGTGTGGGAGATCCGGCAGGGCGACAGGGTGGTGAAGTCGTCCTCCACGACTGCCGAAGGCTCGGTGGACAGGCTCTACCGCTGGGAGGCCGAGATCGACCTCACAGGTGTCGCGCCCGGCACGTACACGTTCGTCGCGATGACCGACGACCCGTCGGACGGCGAGGGTCCGGGTCCCTTCACCGACACGCGCACGATCGTCGTCCGATAGCCGTCGAGGACCGGGAAGATGGATGCCATGTCTGTTCGCGCCCGGATCGCCGTGCTGCTCACCGCCTCCGCCGTCGCGCTCGCCGGGTGCGGCAGTGACTCGGCTGACGACACCACGCCCACGAGCGGGTCGACCAAGCACCACGGCCAGCACTCGGATGAGGCGTCGCCGAGCGAGTCGTCGGAGCCGGCGGCCGACCAGGTCACCGTCCCGGTCTACTTCGTGGGAGACACCCCGCAGGGGCCGCGGCTCTACCGCGAGTTCCGCAAGGTCGACGCCGCCGACCCGCTCGGGGAGGCCCTGACCCTGGCCGCGTCCGGTGACGCGCTCGACGCCGACTACCGGACCCTCCTCCCGGCCGGCACCTTCGCCGGGGGGACCACCGACGAGACCGCCGCCATCCCGCTGCCCGACGACTCCTGGACCCGCGCCCCCGAGGGGATGAGCACCGACGACGCGCTGCTCGCGGTGCAGCAGCTCGTCTACACCGCACAGGGGGTGCTGCAGGAGCGGATCCCGGTCGCGTTCACCGACTCCGACGGCAACTCGACCCAGATCTTCGGGATCGCGTCGGAGGACGCCTTCACCGCCGCCGACCCGGTCGAGACGCTCGCCCTGGTCAGTGTGACCTCGCCCGAGGAGGGCGCGACCGTGAGCGGGTCGTTCACCGCGAGCGGGGTGTCCAGCTCGTTCGAGGCGAACACGCCCTGGCAGATCCGGCAGGGCGACGAGGTCGTCGAGACGGGCTTCGCCACCGCGGAGGGCTGGATGGACAAGCTCTACCCCTGGGAGACCGAGGTCGACGTGTCCGGGCTCGAGCCGGGCGACTACACGTTCGTCGCGATGACCGACGACCCGTCCGACGGCGAGGGCGGCGGCCCGACGGAGGACTCGAAGACCATCACGGTGGAGTGAGGCTCAACCCCAGCGGGACGTGCGCGACAGCAGCGCGGCCACGGCCGCGAGCCCCGCGGTGGAGGTGCGCAGCACCTCGGCGCCCAGCCTGACGGCCACCGCGCCGGCCGCGACGAACGCGTCGATCTCGTCGGGCGACAGGCCGCCCTCGGGACCGACCACGACGACGATCCGGCCGGAGTCGGGCACCTCGAACGACGCCAGCGGGACCGACGCCTCCTCGTGCAGCACGACCGCCAGGTCGGCCTGGCCGACCAGGTCGACGACGTCGGAGGTCGAGGCCAGGTCGGCGACCTCGGGGAACCACGAGCGCCGGGCCTGCTTGGCCGCCTCGCGCGCGGTGGAACGCCAGCGCGCCAGCGACTTCTCGACCCGCTCGCCCTTCCAGACGGCGACGCTGCGCGACGCCGACCAGGGCACGATCGTGGCGACGCCCACCTCGGTCAGGACCTCGACCGCCAGCTCGCCGCGGTCGCCCTTCGGGACGGCCTGCACCACCACGATCGACGGCTCCGCCGGCCCGACGGACGTCCTCGACTCGACGGTCACCGCGAAGACGCGCTTGCCCGTCGACCCGACCGCCCCGGTGACCGACGTGCCGGCCCCGTCGGTCAGCACGACCGACTCCCCCACCCGCAGCCGGCGTACGGCGACCGCGTGGTGGGCCTCGTCGCCCTCGACCGTCACCTCGCCGCCGACGGCGACACCGGCCAGCGACGGGACGAGGTGGACGGGCAGCGACATCGGATCAGTGCTGGTTGAACGCGTCGCGGAGCCGGCCGAAGACCGACTTCGAGCTCGGGCGCACCTGGCCGGTCGGCTGCTCCTCGCCCCGGATCGCGGCGAGCTCGCGGAGCAGCTCCTCCTGGCGCGGGTCGAGCCGCGAGGGCGTCTCGACGACCACGTTGACGACGAGGTCGCCACGGCCGCCGCGCAGCCCGGGCACGCCGCGGCCGCGGAGCACCTGCTCGGAACCCGACTGCGTGCCGGGCCGGACCTCGAGGTCGAACGACGTCTCGAGCTCGGAGTCGGCGGCCTCGCCGGACACGACGTCGGCCTCGAGGGTCGGCAGGGTCAGCACCGTGCCCAACGCGGCCGCGGTCATCGGCAGCGTGACCGTGCAGTGCAGGTCGTTGCCGTGCCGGGTGAAGGTGTCGTGCGGGGCGATGTGGATCTCGACGTACAGGTCGCCGGCGGGGCCGCCACCGGGCCCGACCTCGCCCTCGCCGGTCAGCTGGACGCGGGTGCCGCTGTCGACGCCGGCGGGGATCTTCACGGTCAGCGTGCGCCGTGAGCGGACCCGACCGTCACCCGAGCACTCGCGGCAGGGCTCCGGGATGATCGAGCCGAAGCCGCGGCAGGCGGCACACGGGCGCAGGGTGCGGATCTCGCCGAGGAAGGACCGCTGCACGTGGGCCACCTCGCCGGCCCCGCGGCAGGTCTCGCACGGGATCGGGTGGGTGCCCGCCGCCGTACCCTCGCCGTGGCAGGTGCCGCAGAGCACCGCGGTGTCGACCTTGAGGTCGCGGGTGATGCCGAACGCCGCCTCGGCGAGCTCGACCTCGAGCCGGATCAGCGCGTCCTGGCCGCGGCGCTCGCGCGGCCGCGGGCCACGGCCCTGGCCGGCGGCACCGCCACCACCGAAGAACGCGTCCATGATGTCGGTGAAGGAGAAGCCGGCACCCTGGCCGAACCCGGCCCCGGCGCCGCCGAAGGGGTCGCCGCCGCGGTCGTACGCCGCGCGCTTCTGCGGGTCGGAGAGCACCTCGTAGGCGAGGGAGACCTCCTTGAACTTCTCCTGCGTGTCCGGGTCCGGGTTCACGTCGGGGTGCAACTGCCGGGCGAGTCGCCGGTAGGCCTTCTTGATGGTGTCGCCGTCCGCGTCACGGTCGACACCGAGAAGCTCGTACAGGTCCTGACTCAAAGCTGTTCCTTCTGTGGTGGTCTCGGGAGGGTGCGGGGGGTCGAGGCTCAGGCCTCGTCGAGGATGCGCGACACGTAGCGCGCCACGGCGCGCACCGACGCCATCGAGCCGGGGTAGTCCATGCGGGTGGGCCCCACGATGCCGAGCCGGGCGAAGCCCTCGTCGCCCGGGCCGTAGCCGGTGGCGACCACGCTGGTCGACGAGAGCTCCTGGTAGGGGCCTTCGTGCCCGATCCGGACGGTGAGCATGTCGCCGGTCGTCGCCTCGCCCAGGAGCTTGAGGAGGATGACGTGCTCCTCGAGCGCCTCGAGAAGCGGGCGGACGGCGGAGTCGAAGCTGTCTCCGTAGCGCGCCAGGTTGGCGGCACCTCCGACCGCGATCCGCTCGTCGGAGCGGTGGTCGGACATCGCCTCGACCAGCACCTCGACGACGGCGCTGGCGGCGGTCTCGCCGTCGGCCGGAGCGAGGGCCCGGACCGCCGTCGCGGCGTCGGCGATGATCTCGCCGGTGGCCGCCCGGTTGACGAGCGCGCGCAGCTCACCGAGCTGCTCCTCGCTCAGCTCCTCGGTGACCTCGACGACGCGCTGCTCGACGCGACCGGTGCTGAGGATCAGGACCACGAGCAGCCGGGTCGGCGCGACCGCGATCAGCTCGACGTGACGCACGGTGGAGCGCGAGAGCGTGGGGTACTGGACGACGGCGACCTGACGGGTGAGCTGGGCGAGCAGCCGCACCGAGCGGTTGACGACGTCGTCGAGGTCGACGGCGCCGTCGAGGATCGTGGCGATGGCCCGCTTCTCCGCGGCGCTCATCGGCTTGACCGTGGTGAGCCGGTCGACGAAGAGCCGGTAGCCCTTGTCGGTCGGCACCCGGCCGGCGCTGGTGTGGGGCTGGGTGATGTAGCCCTCGTCCTCGAGGGCGGCCATGTCGTTGCGCACCGTGGCCGGCGAGACGCCCAGGCCGTGCCGCTCGACCAACGACTTCGAGCCGACCGGCTCCTCGGTGGCGACGTAGTCCTCGACGATGGCGCGGAGCACGGCGAGCCTGCGTTCTTCCTGCACTGCTCGCCTCCGACCTGCCAGTGCTCTGGCACTCGATTCCCCGGAGTGCCAATGCTACTAGGCCGACCGGAGCGCGGCCCGCGGACGCCCCGGGACCCGCGGTCGCCCATGTAGTAGGTTAGGCTTACCTAACTACCCTCAGGAGAACCCGTGACCTCTCCCGATCGCCCCGCCCCCCGCACGGACGACTCGCCGCGGCTCGCTGCGGACGCCCGCAGCATCCTCGCCTGCCCCTCCTCGGTGAGCATGGTCGTCGAGGGTGAGACCCGGCTGGTCGGGGCCGACCACCAGCTGGGCCTGACCGACCAGCTCGGCGCCCCGACATTCGTCTGCACCGTCGACTCCCCCGTCGCCCGGGCCGCCGACTCCCGGCGCAGCGCGCTGCTGACCCTCACCAGCGGCCTCGGCCCGCGCGGGTCGGCGGAACGCGCCGACACCCTCACCCTCGCCGGACGCCTCGAGCGCACCGGGATCGAGGACTGCGACTGCTGCCGGGAGACCCGCCACGTCGTCACCCTGGACCTCAGCTTCGTGCTGCTCGCCCGCGCCGACCGGCAGCTCCGGGTGCCGCTCGACCAGTTCCACAGCCCGGCCCACCACCTCAACCGGGGGCATCTCCAGCGCTGCGTCGAGCACGCCAACGACTGCCACCAGGACGAGCTGCGCCAGGCGGTCTCGCTCGGCACCGGCACCCGCCCCGGGGACCTGCTCGGCGTACGACTGGCCGGGCTCACCCCGAGCCGGGTCGAGATCCAGTGGGTCGACGTCGACGGCGCCCACCGCACCGTCGTGTCGTTCCCGCGCACCGCGGGCAGCCTCGACGAGCTGGGCGAACTGCTGCGCCGGGGACTGCACGCCGGCCTCTGCTGAGCCGCCTAGGGTGGCCGGGTGGCATTCACCGAGGTCGCCGACCGCATCTGGGTCGCGCGCTACGACTGGTTCGACGTGAACGTGACCCTGGTCGGCGGTGACCGCGGGCTGCTCGTCGTCGACACCCACGCCTCCGGCCTCGCCGCGCGCGGCGTCATCGACGACGTACGACGGCTCGGAGTCGGCGAGATCGTCGGGATCGTCAACACCCACGAGCACTTCGACCACACCTTCGGCAACGCGGAGTTCCGCGCGGCGTACGGCGAGGTCCCGATCCACGCCCACGAGATCGCCGCCGAACGGACCGTCTCCGCGGGCGAGCGGGTCAAAGGTCTCTACGACGCCGAGCCGCACGACCCGCACCGCGACGAGGTGCGGGCGACGGAGATCGTGGCCGCCGACCACACCTTCTCCTCCGCGGTCGCGCTCGACCTGGGCGACCGGATGGTCGAGCTGGTGCACCCCGGCCGTGGGCACACCAGCGGCGACCTCGTCGTCCGAGTGCCCGACGCCGACGTGATGCTGGCCGGCGACCTGGTCGAGGAGTCGACGCTGCGCCAGGCCGTGCCGGGCTTCGGCGACGACTGCTACCCCATGGACTGGCCGCTGAGCCTCGACATCGTGCTCGGCCTGACGACGAACGCCTCCGTGGTCGTCCCGGGCCACGGCGCGCCCGTGGACCGCGACTTCGTCGAGGAGCAGCGCAACGCGATCGGCATCGTGGCCGAGACGATCCGCGACCTGGCCGGCCGGGGCGTGCCGGAGGGCCAGGCCCTCGAGGCCGCCGACTGGCCCTACCCGCGCGAGGAGCTCGCGGCCGCCGTACGCCGTGGCTACCTGCACCTGCCGCGCAGCCAGAAGCGGTTGCCGCTGGTGTGAGCTGCCTCGGCCTGAGCCTGTGAGGGCCGAGACCAGCAGCCAGGTCGAGTAGCCGAGCGAGCGAGGCACGAGCTCGCGACCGGCGTATCGAGACCATGAGGTGGGTACGACCCGGTCATGAGCAACCAGAGCGACGAGCCCACCACCGGCATCAGCGACGAGGACCTCCCGGAGGACCTCCAGCCCAGCGACGACAACCCGTTGGCGAAGCCGCTCTCCGAGGAGGACGACGCTCCGTCCCCCGAGGAGCTCGACGTGCTCAGCGGCAAGACGCCGGAGCAGTCCGACGACGGCGGCAGCGAGACCGACACCACGGACGACTCCGAGGACTGACGGCGCGCCCTCACCGGCTCTGTCGGCGGCGCCACCTAGCGTGGAGCGGGTGAACGACCGCTACGGCTCCGACGTCCTCGCCTCCGACTGGCGCGCCCCCAAGCGCGGCCGAGCCGTCGAAGCGCCCGCCGAGCTCGGCGCCGTGGTCGAGGAGGTCACCACCGACTGGTGCGGCGAGATCGTCGCCGTCGACCGCGACCTCCACACGGTCACGCTCGAGGACCGCCGCGAGAAGCGGCGCACCTTCCCGCTCGGTCCGGGCTTCCTGCTCGAGGGCCGGCCGGTCATCCTCGTCGCGCCGCCCCGCGCCGGTGCACCCGCGAAGCCGACGCGCACGGCGTCCGGCTCGGTCGCCGTCCACGGCGCCCCGGCCCGGGTCGCCCGGGCCAGCCGGATCTTCGTCGAGGGTCGCCACGACGCCGAGCTGGTCGAGAAGGTCTGGGGTGACGACCTGCGGATCGAGGGTGTCGTCGTGGAGTACCTCGACGGTGTCGACGACCTCGGCGACCAGCTGCGCGACTTCGGCCCCGGCCCGGACCGCAAGGTCGGCGTCCTGGTCGACCACCTGGTCCGCGGCTCGAAGGAGAGCCGGATCGCCGACGCGGTCGCGAAGTCGCCGGTCGGCAAGCACGTGCTGATCGTCGGCCACCCCTTCATCGACATCTGGGCCGCGGTCAAGCCCGACCGGCTCGGCCTGGCGCGCTGGCCCGACGTGCCGCGCACCATCGAGTGGAAGAAGGGCATCTGCCAACAGCTCGGCTGGCCGCACCGCGACCAGGCCGACATCGCGCGGGCCTGGAAGCACATCCTCGGCCGGGTCGGGTCCTACAACGACCTCGACCCGACCCTGCTGGGTCGGGTCGAGGAGCTCATCGACTTCGTCACCTCGGACTGAGCGACGACCCGACCCCCGCGCGGGTCGTCGTCAGCCGACGAGATCGATGGATCGGGGTCAGCGCTCGATGTCGAGGTCGCGACGGGGCTGCACGTGGCCGCTGACGTCGTCGGCCTCGTCAGCGTTGGCCTTCGGCACGTTCAGGCGGTGGCCCTCGACGTCGTCGTCGGCACCATCGATCTTCGGCACGTTGAGCCGGTGACCCTCGACGTCGTCCGGACCGTCGGCCTTGACTCCGACGCGGTGGCCCTCGACGTCCTCGATCTTGTCGGCCTCGAGCTTGTGGTTCTCGTTCATGGATTCCTCCTGGCTGTGGGACCGGGCGCGTCCCGGTGACCAGAACTCTGCCCGGGATCGTGCCGTCGTTCCGTCGCGTGGCTGACACAACCAGCGTTCACTTGCCGACGTTGACCGCGGCGTTCTGGCTCAGGGCCTGGAGGACCGACTTCACCTGGTAGACGCTCAGCCCCGGGTGCTGCCCGAGCACCAGCGCGGCCAGGCCGGTGACGTGCGGCGCCGCGAAGCTGTTGCCGGTGGCGACGATCGACCCCCCGTCAGCCCAGGCGACGTCCACGTCGATGCCACGAGCGCCGAACTCCACCGGCGGGCGTGGGTTCGTCGCGACGCTCCACGGGTCGTCGCCCTCGCGGGCCGCGACGGAGACCACGGAGGCGTACTGCGAGGGGTACGTCGGGCCCGGCGCGTTGTTGGCGGCCGAGACCAGGACCGTGCCGGCGAAGTACGCCGCGTCGGCGGACTCGTGCAGCGGGCCGAACATCGCGGCGCTGCGGCTCGAGAGCGACAGGTTGGCGACCGCCATGTCGTGCTCGAGCGCCCACGCGATCCCGGCACGCAGCAGCGCGCCGCGGCCCTTGAGGTTCGAGCCGAGCACGCGAACGGAGTAGATCTCGGCGTCAGGCGCGAGGCTGCGGATGATGCCGGCGCAGGCGGTGCCGTGGCCGACCAGGTCCTCGTGCGGGCCCTCGACCCTCCGGAAGCCCAGCGGTGCCTCGTCGTCAGGCTCGAAGGCGACGGCACCGGCGACGCCACCCACGCGCGGGTGGTCGGCGTCGATCCCGCTGTCGAGCACCGCGACCCGGACGCCCGCGCCGGTGCCGGCACCGAAGGCCCAGTCTCGTACGTCGCCGATCGGCAGCGCCGGGACCGTCGCCAGCGTGGCCGCGTCGAAGGACAGCGACCAGGCCGGCAGGTCGGGACGGCTCAGCCGCGCGGCGGCCTCCTCGACGTCGCGCAGCGGCAGCGGGTCGCCGGGGTCGAGGCCGGGGTCGAGGAGGGTCAGGACACCCCGCACCTCGCCGTCCGCGGCCAGGAACGGCGCGACCAGCACCGCGTCGGGCACGTAGCCGGTGCGCTCGGCGACATCCGCGGCGAACCGCGCGTCGGCGCGTGCCTCGCGGACCGCGATCGCCTGCCCCGAGGTGGCCACCCAGCCGGCGAGACCGCGGCCGACCGGCAGCTCCACCCCGACGATCTCGGCGGCACCCTCGCCGTCGGCCGCGACGTAGCGGAGGGTCTCGCGGTCGGGTGCGACGACGGCCACCGAGCAGGCGGCGGCGTCGAGCATCCGGCGCAGGTCTGCCGCGGCCCGGGTGAACTCCGGCCCGCTCATCGGCTCGTCTCCCGGTCTCGTGGGGGTTGCGCTGGTTGACTGACGCCATGGACTGGCCGCTGCTCGCCTCGCTGGACGAGGAGGAACGTCGCCGGGTGCTGTCCGCCGCGCGCCGGCGTACGTACGCCCGCGGCGAGGTCCTGGTGCGCGAGGGCGACCCGTCCGACGCCCTCCACCTGGTGGCGTCCGGCCGGCTCGCGGTGCGGGTGACGACGGCCGAGGGCGAGAACGCGACCATCAACCTGCTCACGCACGGCGACTACTTCGGCGAGCTCTCGCTGCTCGGCGGCCAGGCGCCGGTGCGCTCGGCGACGATCGTCGCGCTCGAGAAGTCCGAGACGCTGTCGCTCTCGGCGGCGGAGTTCCGCGACCTCCGCGCCAAGCACCGCGCAGCCGACCAGCTGCTGCTGACGCTGATGGCCCGACGGGTGGAGGAGCTGTCCGCCCGACTGCTCGAGGCGATGTACGACGGCCTCGACCTGCGGGTCTACCGGCGGCTGGTCGAGCTGACCGCGTTGTACGGCGACGGCTCCGGCCCGGTCGTCATCCCACTGACGCAGGAGCACCTGGCCGAGCTCGTCGGCGGCACCCGCCCCACGGTCAACCAGATCCTGCAGAAGCTCGCCGGCCGCGGCGTCGTCGAGCTCGGCCGCGGCAAGGTGACCGTGCTGGACCACGCGTGGCTTGCGAAGCGGAGCGCCTGACCTCACGCGGCCACTCCGGCGAGAGCCCGGTCGAGCTCCTCGCTCCAGCGCACCGCGCCCAGTCGTCCGAAGATCTCCCGGGCGCGTTCACCCAGGGGCGCCGCCTCGTCGGCGCGACCCTGCCGGGTGAGCAGCACGGTGAGGTCGGCCAGGCAGCAGGCCACGGTGGGCTCGGAGTGCCACTGCTCGGCAAGCGCCAGAGCGTTCCGCAGCTGCTCCTCGGCCGCCGCGGGATCGTCCTCCTCGGCGGCGATCAGTCCTGCCATCCGGGCGCGCTGGGCACGCAGGCCGGTCGTGGGATTGCTGCCGCGGTGGTCGTCGACCAGCGCGAGGAGCGCGTCGAGCTCCGCTCGGTCGCCCGCCTCCCACGCGATCTCGGTGGCGATCTGCCAGACACAGGTGAAGTCGTCGTAGAGGCCGGTCGCGGCGTACATCGTCTCGGCTGCCTCGCGACCCTGCCGGGCCGCGAGCCCGTTGCCGCTCGCTTGGCCGTGCATGGCCGCCGAGACCAACACGAACGAGCGCAGGGAGAGGTCGTCGCCGTCGAGCTCGAGGGCGAAGTCCGTGGAGGGACTCCATCCCTCGCCACGCGCCAGCGCGATCCGGCCGATCACGAAGTCCGCGATGACGCGCTCGGTCTCGGCCTCGGCGGAGGTGGCCGCGACACCGTCCCAGTCGCCGGCGAGCAGCTGGGCCAGCGCGAGGTTGATCGCGGTGTTGGAGTGGGCGTAGAGCGAGCCCGCCTGGCGGCTCACCACGATCGCCTGGCGCCCGTACTCCAGGGCCCGGAGCGCGTCGTCCGGCGTCCACGACACGTTGAGGTTGGTCAGGCAGCGGTTGACGATGTCGAGCCGGTCGATCCGTCGCCCGATCTCCACCGCCGACGCGAAGAGCGCCCGGCCGAGCCCGCGGGTGCCGGTCAGCATGTAGTGGAGGGCCAGGCCGACGTAGCTGTCCGCGATCTCTGCCTCGTCGTCGACGAGCTCCGCGAGCCGCGCCTTCTCGTCCGCGATCTCGCGGAAGTCGTGGCTGGTCCGCATCTGCAGCTGGATCAGGGTCTGGGCGAGCTCGACGAGCACCCACGCAGCCTCGTCGCGACCACGAAGAGCGTCATAGCGCGCCTGGGCCATCGCGATCGCGGCCTCGTAGTCGTTGCGATCCACCGCGATCGCCGCCGCGAGGATCGCGACGGCCGAGGACGCGGAGAGCTCGTCGCCCTGCGCGGTGAAGGCGTCGCGCGCGGACTCGCTGTGCTCGATCGCGCCCTCCAGGTCGCCGGCCTCCCGGAGCGCCCGAGCCAGGTCGAGCTCGATCCGCGCGCGCTCGACGGGCTCGGCGGCCCGCTCGAGCGCGACCCCGAGATGACCCGCCGCCTCCGCGGGCGCGCCGAGGGCCAGGGCGCGGACGGCAGCCCGGCGCAGCTCGCCGATGGCCCGCGCGGTCAGCTCGGCGACGTCATCGTCCTCCGGCACCGCGTCGAGGGCGTCGAGGTAGTGCTGGGCCGCGATCGCCGCGACCTCCGCCGACGAGTCCTCCGTCGACGTCAGCAGCCCGACGACCGTCAGGTGGCCGGCCTTGCGGTCGCGGCGCGAGAGGGTGCCGTAGGCGACCTGACGGACGACGGCCTGCACGAACTGGTAGAGGCCGACCTCGACGCTGAGCCGGTTGGACTCCTGGCGCAGCAGCTGGAGCCGGACCAGCGCCGCGAGCACGTCGTCGAGGTCGGCGACGTCCGGGCACAGGTGGGCGATCGTGTCGCGGGCGAAGGACCGGCCCACGATGCTCGCACGGTCGATCACCCGACGCTGATCGGGCGAGAGCTTGTCGAGCCGGGCCGCGATCAGCGCCTGCAGCGAGGCCGGGGCGCCGATCTGGTCGAGGTCGAGGGTGCCCTCGCCGGCGAGGACGTACTGCCCGCCGCGAGGCACGACGAGGTCGCGGTCGATCAGGGAGCGCACCGTCTCCACCGCGAAGAGCGGAATGCCCTCCGCTCGTGAGACCAACGCGTCGCGCACGGCGTCGTCGAGGCCCCCGACCAGGCCGTCGAGGAGCTCCCCCATCTGCCCGGCTCCCAGGGCGTCGAGGTGCACGACGGTCGAGCGCCGGTTGGTGGCGAGGCCGGGGTTGGCCTCGAGCAGCCCGGGCCGCGTGAACAGGCCCACGAAGCAGGGGAACGTCGCGAAGGCGAGCAGGTGCTCGACGAAGAGCACCAGGCCGTCGTCGGCGTACTGGGCGTCGTCGATGAGCAGGACCACCGGCGTCTGCCGGCCGGGGACGCTGTCGCTGACCCGGTGGAGGAAGGTCGTCCAGGCCGAGAAGAGGTCCTCGCGGGGAAAGGACCCGACGGCCCCGATCCCCAGCAGCGCCTCCATCCGCGGCTCGAGCCAGGCCCGCTCGTCGGCGTCGGTCAGCAGCAGGTCGAGCCCTGCGGCGAGCAGCTCTGCCTGGTCCTCGTCTCCGTGGGCGACGTCGGCGACCTCGATGCCGCCGCCGTTGTTGCGGATCACCTGCAACCGGCCGCGGATCGCCTCGGCCAGCGCGTAGAACGCGACACCCTCGCCGTACGACACGCACCGACCGGTGTGCCAGCGAACGTCGGCGCTCAGGCCGTCGACGTACTTCTCGAACTCCCACGCCAGCCGGGACTTGCCGAGCCCGGCGTCGCCGTCGACGACGAGCAGTGCCGGCCGTTCGGTCTCCTCCACCCGGTGGAAGAGCTCCTTGACCAGCCGCATCTCGCGGTCGCGACCGATGTGCGGTGCCTCGAGCCCGTCGGCGCGCTGGGCTCCGCCGACCGCGGCGACCACGGCGCGCACCGACCACAACGGCATCGGCTCGGCCTTGCCCTTCATGGCGTGGCTGCCGACATCGACATACGTGATGGCGGACGAGGTCAGCAACCTCGTGGTCTCGTCGACCCACACCCGGCCGGCGGTCGCGGCGGACTGCACACGGGAGGCGGTGTTGACGGCGTCGCCGGCGACCATGCCCTGCTGCTCGGCGCCGATCGTCACGGCGACCTCGCCGGTGACGATGCCGACCCGCATGGCGAGGTCGGGGACGTCGACGTCGGAGCCCATCGCCGCGATCGTGTTGACGAGCTCCAGTCCGGCGCGGACAGCGCGCTCGGCGTCGTCCTCGTGGGCGGTCGGGACTCCCCAGACCGCCATCACCGCGTCGCCGATGAACTTCTCGACCGTGCCGCCGTAGCGGGCGACGATCGCGCGGCACTCGTCGAAGTAGCGCGAGAGCAGCTCGCGGACCTGCTCCTGGTCGCGGGTCTCCGAGAGCGCCGTGAAGCCGACGAGGTCGCCGAAGAGGACGCTGGTGATCCGTCGCGACGCGACCGGCTGGACGGTCGTGGCCACCGACGCGCCCTGGTCGGCGCCGCAGGTGCTGCAGAAGCGAGCACCCGGCACGACCTCGGCCTGGCAGCTCCGGCAGGCCAGCGCCTGCAGGGTGGCACCGCAGGTGAAGCAGAACCTCGCACCGTCGGGCTGACCGCCCGTGCCGCAGCTCCCGCACGTCGTCACCAGGGCCTCCCGATCGATCGCTGACTCCGCGTCCCGAGGCAAGGATGACGCATCACCCGGGCCAGGACCGGTCGATCTCGCCATCTGCTCACACCCCGAGCCGGAGGCGTACGACGTCCTCGGCCGCGCGGGCGGACTCCGCGGCACCGGTCACCGCGGCGAGGAAGTCGTCGCGGTCCAACGCGAGCAGCTCGGTCGGCTCCAGAGCGCTGATGGTCGCCGTGCGCGGCACGTCGCGGAGCAGCCCGATCTCGCCGAAGAAGTCGCCCGGGCCCTCGATCCGCAGCAGGCGCCCGTTCTTGGTGACGTCGACCGCCCCGGAGACGATCAGGTAGAAGCGGTCCGAGGTCTCGCCCTCCGCCAGGATCGTGGCTCCGACGGGGACCGACACCGGCTCGAGCTTGCGCGCCAGCGACTCCTGGACCGGAGGCGACAACGGGGCGAAGAGGTCGAGCGAGCGAATCAGCTCGAGGTGCGCGGGCTGGTACTCCGGCAGGGCGAGGCGGGCGTCGAGCCGGCGCATCCGAGCGAACGCGGCCAGCACCAGCGCGGTGACACCGCCGCCCAGGAGCGCCAGGGCGCCACGGAAGCCGAGCAGGTGCACGAGCAGCGGGGCGATCGCGGCCCCCAGCGCCATGGACCCGATCAGCGCACTGTCGACGGCCGCGTAGACGCGCGACAGGATCCGGTCCGGAGCGATCCGCTGCGGGATGGTGTCGAGGCCGAGGTTGACCCACGCGTCGGAGAAGCCGATCAGGGCGAGCGCGACGAAGACGACGACCGGCGACGGGAAGATCGCGAGCACCACCAGCGGCAGCGCCCAGCCGAGCACCCCGATCGCCATGTCCTGGCCGAGCCGGCCCTTCGTCAGCCGGGTCAGCATCACCAGGCCGCCCACCACGGTGCCGATCCCGAGGACCGAGTTGAGGTAGCCGACGCCGGCAGCCCCTGCGTCGAGCACGGTCAGCGACATCATCACCGTGAAGACGGTGAGAGCGCCCCAGATCAGTCCCTGGGCCGCGGCCAGCCCGGCCACGATCGCGAGGTCGCGGTCGCGGACCAGCTCGGCGTACCCCACCGTGACCTCGTGGAGGAAGCTCTCGGCATCGTCGGGCTCGTCCTTCGAGACGAGCGCCGGTTCGGCCGCGGGCACCCGGACCGCGGCGACCAGGGCGAAGGACCAGGCGTAGCTCACCACGTTGAGCCAGAAGACCAGCTCGACGTCGACGACGCTGATGAGGAGCGCACCGATCGCGGGACCGACGAACATCGCGGCGGTCTCGAGGTTGGAGGCGACCGCGTTGGAGGCGGTCAGCTGGTCGGGCGTCGAGACCAGGCGAGGGATCAGCCCGGCCTGGGCCGAGCGGAACGACGCGCCGACCATCCCCGAGAGGACGGCGAGCACGTAGACGATGATCGGTGGCCCGCCCAGCCCGATCGAGACGGCGGCCAGTGCGACGAGCACGCCGCGGATCGCGTCCACGGTCAGCATGAAGTGCTTGCGGGACACCTTGTCGGCGACCAGCGCGCCGAGCGGTCCGGCGATCGCGACCGAGACGAACCGGACGGCCTGGAAGACCCCGACCGCGGTGGCGCCGCCCACCTGGTAGGCCCACACCGTCACCGCGGTCGCGTAGGCCCAGTCACCCAGCGTGGAGCCGAAGAACGCCAGCTGGATCCGGCGCAGGGCCGGGTTGGTGAGGACCTGCTTCAGTGACCCCGACATACGACAGACCCCCGTGGCTCCGGACTCGGCTGCTCCGAGAGGAGCAGCGTCATCATGACGCCGACGGGGGCCGTCGTACTGTCAGTTCGCTGACATTGGGGCTTGCTAGCTGCTGCGCAGTGGTCGTCCCTGCGCGTCGACCGAGTCGGTGGCGAGGATGATGATGCCGTCGATGAACGGCCACAGCGCGCCGATGCCGCAGGTCAGCACGGTCACGATCACCTGCCAGACACCGGTCTTCGTGTCACCGATGTAGAAGCGGCCGATGCCGAGCGGGATCAGGATCTGCAGCAGGCCCGCGACCAGCTTGGTCTTGTCGGAGTAGGGGATGCCGGTCACCGGGTGCACGCCGTACGGCGCGGCCGGGTTGTAGGGCTGCTGTCCCGGGTAGCCGCCGGCGGGCGGCGGCGGGTAGCCGCTCGGCTGGGCGTACGGCGGAGGCTGCTGGCCGCCGGCGGGCGGCGGCACCTGTCCGCCGTACGGGGGCGGGGTGGGCTGGCCGTACGGCGGGGGCGTCGGCTCGCCGTACGGCGGGGGCGGGGCCTGGTCGCCGGAGGGCGAGGGAGGCTGCTGGCCCTCAGGCGGCTGGGTGGGGTCCGGAGTTTCGGGGCCTGTGGTCATGGCGACCACAGTAGGGCCCGCCGGGTCCTCAGGGCAGCAGGTCGCGCACGAGGGCGTCCGCGAGCAGCCGGCCGCGCTGGGTGGGCACGAGGCGCTCCGCGTGCCGGGTCAGCAGGCCGTCGTCGATCAGCCGTGCGACCGCGGCCCGTCCGGTCGCGTCGAGGACGCTGACCGGCAGCCCGTCGCGCAGCCGCAGCTCGAGCAGCACCCGCTCGACGCGGCGGCTCTCGTCGTCCAGCACCTCGCGGGCGTGGGCGGGGCTGCGGCCGGCCGCCAGCCGGTCGGCGTACGCCGCGGGATGCTTGACGTTCCACCACCGCACACCGCCGACGTGCGAGTGCGCGCCCGGTCCGACGCCCCACCAGTCGCCGCCGGTCCAGTAGAGCAGGTTGTGCCGGCAGCGGCTCGCCTCGTCCTTGGCCCAGTTCGAGACCTCGTACCACCCGAGGCCGGCCGCCGCGAAGCGCTCGTCGGCGAGCACGTACTTGTCGGCGAGGTCGTCCTCGTCGGGCATCGGCAGCTCGCCGCGCTTGACCCGTCGGGCCAGGGCGGTGCCGTCCTCGACGATGAGGGAGTAGGCCGAGACGTGGTCGGGGCTGGACGCCAGCGCCGTCTCGACGCTGGTCTCCCAGTCGGCGAGCGACTCCCCCGGGGTGCCGTAGATGAGGTCCAGGCTGATCTGCTCGAAGCCCGCCTGCCGGGCCCAGTCGACGACGGCCGGGACCCGGAGCGGGTCGTGGGTGCGGTCCAGCACCGCGAGGACGTGGTCGACGGCCGACTGCATCCCGAACGAGATCCGGGTGAACCCGACCTGCCGCAGCTCCTCGAGGTCCCACAGCGCCACGCTGTCGGGGTTGGACTCGGTGGTGACCTCGGCGTCGTCGGCGAGCCCGAACTCCGAGGCGATCGCCGCGACCACCGATCCCAGGTCGGCCGGGCTCAGCAGGGTCGGCGTCCCGCCGCCGAAGAAGACCGTCTGCACCGGGACGTCCACGTCGCCCAGGGCGACGCGGGCTCGCCGTACCTCCGCGATCGCTGCCTCGGCGTACGTCGTGCGCGACGCCCCGGGTGCGCCTCCGGCCGGCCCGAGCTCCTCGGACGTGTAGGTGTTGAAGTCGCAGTAGCCGCAGCGCACCGTGCAGAACGGCACGTGCACGTAGATCCCGAACGGCCGCTGCCCCAGCCCCGCCAGCGCGCTCTCGGGCAGCGACCCGTCGTCGGGGACCGGGTCACCGGCGGGCAGGGCGGAAGGCATTGCGCCATCCTCCCACCCGGCCATGGGCGGGTCGTCCGCCTCTCCGCTACTCATAGGTGCGCAGGAGGCGGACGACTCGGATGCTGTGGATGACGGCCGCCGCCATCGCCGCAGTTCGGGGAGGCTCGAGGGCATGTCCGGTACGACGCCACCCCGCTGGCTGCCGCTCGCCGCAGCCCAGGAGGGGATGCTGCATCGGCGCCAGCTGAATCGACTCGGCATGGGAAGCCACTACGTCGACGCCCAGCTCAGTGCCCGCCGATGGCAGGAGGTGAGCAGCGTGGTTGTGTGCACGACGACCGGGGCGCTCACCCGCGCCCAGCTGATGTGGGCCGGGGTCCTGCACGCCGGCCCCTGCAGTGCTCTCGGCGGCCTCACCGCACTGGAGAGACACGGGTTGGCACGGTGGCACCGCGACGAGATCACCGTCCTGGTCCGGAAGTCGCACAACCTGGAGCCGGTCAACGGCATCCGTTTCGTCGAGACCCGACGGCCGATCCCGTTGCTGACCTCCCCGCTGCCCCTGTCGACCTGGCGGGTGGAACCCACGGCCCTCCTGTGGGCGGGCTACCACCCGGTGACGCGGTCGGCGTACGGGCTCCTCGCGGCCTGCGTCCAGCAGGGCCTGACGACGCCGTACCGCCTCGACGGGTGGATCACGCGGATGCGGCCGCTGCGCCGGGCCAAGCCGTTTCGTCGATTCCTCGGCGAGCTGGCCGCCGGCACCCAGTCGGTTGCGGAACGCGACGTCCTCACGATGTGCGACTCGTTCCTGATCCCTCGGCCCGGGCGCCAGACCCCACGGCGAGACTCCGCCGGCCGCCTCCGGTTCACGGATGCCGAGTGGCGGCTGCCGGATGGGCGCGTGGTCGTGCTCGAGGTCGACGGCGGGTTCCACATGCGAGTGGAGCACTGGAGCGCCGACATCGAACGGGAGCGCCAGCTCGTCGCCACCGGCGTGACGGTGATCCGATGCACTGCCCTCGAGCTGCGCAACCATCCCGATCGAGTGGCCCGAGACCTGCGCGCGCTCGGCGTACTCGGGTCGTCCGCCTGACACGCACCCATGGCTTGTCGAGAGGCGGACGACCCGCTCAGTGGAAGTCGCGCGAACGGTGCCGGGCCCGCAGCGCCCGCCCCGCCTCGGGGTAGACGTCCTCGATCGGCGCCAGCCGGTCGGCGAGCAGGTTGGTGACGCCGTCGGAGCGTTCGAGCATCCCCCGGATCACCATGCCGGCGGCGGTGGCCGCGACCGTGCGGTAGCGCCGCCAGACCCCCACCGTGCAGATGACGTTGAGCATCCCGGTCTCGTCCTCGAGGTTGAGGAAGGTGACTCCCCCGGCGGTGCCGGGCCGCTGCCGGTGCGTGACCAGGCCCGCGACGTGCACCCGCCGCCCCGCCTCCGCGGTCGCGGTGTCGGCCACCGAGCGGATCCCGTGGCGGCGCAGCTGCTCGCGCAGGTGCACGAAGGGATGCCCCGCCGGCGTGATCGAGGTCGCCCACATGTCCGCCATCGTGATCTCGACGTCGTCCATCTCGGGGAGCATCGGGGCCGGGCCGGCGACCCGGATCCCCTCGAGGTGCTCGTCGGTCTCGGTCCAGCCGGCGTTCCAGAGCGCCTGCCGGCGGTTGACCCCCGTGCCGTCGAAGACCCCCGCCGTCGCCAGCGCCTCGAGCTGCCGGGCGTCGAGACCGGCCCGCCGGGACAGGTCGACCTGGTCGGCGAACGGCCGCTCGGCGCGGGCCGCCACGATCCGGCGGGCGACCGTCGTGCCGATGCCGCGGACGGAGTCGAGCCCGAGGCGGACGGCGTACGCCGTGTCGCGCCGGTGCTCGGGCGTCGGGTCGGGGGTGCCGTCGACCCACTCGGTGCGCGTGCCGTCGAGGAGGCAGGAGTCGAGCCCGGTCGCGCCAGGAGCGCCGACGAGCTCGAGGTCGGGCGTGGCCGCGGAGAGCACCAGGTCGGGACGCCGCACCTCGACGCCGTGCCGCCGCGCGTCGTGCACCAGCGACTGCGCCGAGTAGAAGCCCATCGGTTGCGCGCGCAGCAGCGCCGCGAGGAACGCCGCCGGGTAGTGCAGCTTGCACCACGAGCTGGCGTAGACGAGCTTGGCGAAGGACAGGGAGTGGCTCTCGGCGAAGCCGAAGTTCGCGAAGGACAGGATCTTCACGTAGATCGCGTCGGCCGCGTCACCGACGATCCCCTTGGCGGCCATCCCCGCCATCAGCCTCTCCTTGATGGACTCGATCCGCTCGATCCCGCGCTTGGAGCCCATCGCCCGGCGCAGCAGGTCGGCCTCGTCGCGGTTGCAGTCGCCGAGCACCCGGGCCATGTCCATCAGCTGCTCCTGGAAGAGGGGTACGCCGCGGGTGCGCTCCAGCACCGGGATCAGCAGCGGGTGGGCGTACTCCACCTCCTCGCGGCCGGTCGCCCGCCGGATGTAGGGGTGCACGGCGCCGCCCTGGATCGGGCCGGGCCGGATCAGCGCGATCTCGATCGCGAGGTCGTAGAACTCCCGTGGCCGCAGTCGGGGCAGGGTGCCGATCTGGGCCCGGCTCTCCACCTGGAAGACGCCGACCGAGTCGGCCCGGCAGAGCATGTCGTAGACCGCCGGCTCCTCCTTGGGGATCGTGCTCAGCTCCCACGACTCCCCGAGGTGCTCGCGGACGATCGTCATCATGTGGTCGAGCGCGCTGAGCATCCCGAGACCGAGCAGGTCGAACTTCACCAGCCCCATGAACTCGCAGGCGTCCTTGTCCCACTGGAGGACCGTGCGCTTCTCCATCCGGGCCCGCTCGATCGGCACCACCTCGCCGATCGGCCGCTCGGTGAGCACCATCCCGCCGGAGTGGATGCCGAGGTGACGCGGGGCGCCGAGGAACTGGTTGGCGAGGTCGACGACGGCAGGGGGTACGTCGTGGTCGCCGCCCGGGTCCCGGGACGCCACCGTGGTCCAGCTGGTGACCTGCTTCGACCACGCGTCCTGCTGACCCGGCGAGTGGCCGAGCGCCTTGGCGGCATCGCGGACCGCCATCTTGGGCCGGTAGCCGACCACGTTGGCGACCTGCGCGGCGTTGTGGCGGCCGTAGCGCTCGTAGACCCACTGGATCACCTCCTCGCGACGGTCGGAGTCGAAGTCGACGTCGATGTCGGGCTCCTCGTCGCGGTGCTGGGAGATGAACCGCTCGAACGGGAGCCGGTAGAAGACCGGGTCGATCGCGGTGATGCCGAGGGCGTAGCAGACCGCCGAGCTGGCCGCGGATCCCCTGCCCTGGCAGAGGATCCCCTGCGAGCGGGCGAACTCCACGATGTCGTGGACGATCACGAAGTAGCCCGCGAAGTCCTTCTCCTCGATCACCCTCAGCTCGTGCTCGACCTTGTCCCTGGCCTCGTCCTCGAGGGCGCCCCCGGCGTAGCGGATCGCGAAGCCCCGCTCGGTGAGCTCGCGCAGCCAGCTGGACGGCGTGTGCCCGTCGGGGATGCCCTTCTTGGGCAGCCGGGGGCTGGCCTTCTGGAGGTCGAAGGCGATCTCGTCGGCGAGCTCGACGGTGCGCGCGACCGCGCCGGGGTAGCGGGCGAAGCGGCGCGCCATCTCGTCGCCCGAGCGCAGGCACGCGGCGCCGGTCGCCGGCAGCCAGCCGTCCATCTCGGCCAGGCTGCGCCGGGCCCGGACCGCCGCCATCGCCCCGGCGAGCCGGTGGCCGGACGGGTGCGCGTAGTGGACGTTGTTGGTGGCGACCACCGGCAGCCCGTGGTCGGCGGCCAGCGCCGCGAGCAGGTCGTTGTGGGCGCTGTCGGTCGGGTGGCCGTGGTCGGTCAGCTCCACGGCGACGTGCTCGTGGCCGAAGAGCGCGGTCAGCCGGTCGAGCTCGGCCGCCGCAGCCGTCGGCCCGCGGTCGGTGAGCGCCCGTCGTACGGCGCCCTTGCGGCAGCCGGTCAGCACCAGCCAGTGGTCGCGCCCCCGCTCGGCGAGCTCGTCGAGGTCGTAGACCGGGCGTCCCTTCTCGTCGCCGCGCAGCTGGGCGTCGGTGATCGCGGCGGCCAGCCGGTGGTAGCCCTCGACCCCGCGGGCCAGCACCAGCAGGTGGCTGCCCTCGGGGTCGGCGACGCCCTGCTGCGGCGTGCGCAGGCCCAGCGAGAGCTCGGCGCCGTAGATGGTCTGGATGCCGCCGTGCAGCTGCGCGGTCTCGGCGAAGAGCGGCGCGCCGTAGAACCCGTCGTGGTCGGTGATCGCCAACGCGTGCAGGCCGAGACGGATCGCCTCCAGCACCAGGTGGTCGGGCCCGCTGGCGCCGTCGAGGAAGCTGAAGTTGGAGTGGCAGTGCAGCTCGGCGTACGGCGTGAGCGGGCCGGTCGGCCGGTCGATCTCGACCCGCCGCCGCTTGCGCTTCTTCGTCGAGATCGGCGCCTCGGGGTCCTGCGGGGTGTGGGTGCGGCCGGAGAGGCGCTTCTCGAGCTCACCCCAGGAGATCGAGGGGTTGTTCCAGCCCATCAGTCGTACGCGGCTTCCGTGAACCAGACGCCGTCGTCCCACGTCATCAGCCAGGCGCGCCCGTCGACGCCGACCACCTGGAAGCGGGCCACCCGGCGCGGGTTCGTCTCCCACCAGAGCTCCTCGACCGGCCACGGCCCGGCCCAGGCGGCGACCGGCTGCCAGTCGCCGGACGGCCCGGGGCGGAACCGCTCGGGCTCGCAGGTCACCGCGCCCCGGTCGTCGACCCCGACGGTGCGCATCCCCACGCCGACGACCGCCGCCGACACCGGCGTCGCGAGCACCCGGGCGGGCGCGGGTGGCGGGATGCGGCCCGGCCAGGCGGGGCCGGTCGGCCGCAGCCCGGTCGCGCGCTCGCCCCACGGGACCAGCGCCTGGCGGTCGGCGGGCGCCCGGCCGCCCTGGAGGACCGGCCGGACGACAGCCTCGTGGCCGAGCATCCCCTGCACCCGGGCGATGCCCCGCTCGACGCGCTCGTCGGTGCCGCCCCACAGCCCGTCGGCGTGCACCGCGTCGGGGACGACGGTCACCGGCGTGAAAACCACCCGGTCGACCGGCGACCGGATGTCGCCGCCCCGGAAGCCTCCCTGCAGCTGCCAGTGCAGCCGGTCGACCAGGTCGGCTGCGGAGAACCAGCGCGGGTGCAGCCAGGTGCGCGACGAGGCGGGCTCGACCGACCCCTCGCAGCGCGCCTCGACCAGCACCTCGGTGCAGACCAGGTGGAGCCGGGCCAGCTGGTCGACGACCCGGTCGGCGGTCCGGCGGACGCTGAAGCTGATCGTCTCCGCGGAGTCCAGCGGCGGCTCGAAGTCGACGTGGCAGGCGAGGTCGGGAGGCGGGGTGCGGGTCGCGAGGAGGACGGCGCCGTCGCCGCCGACCACCCGGTGCACCCAGGCGACCTGGGGGCCGAACCGGTCGCGCACGTCGGCCGCCGCCAGGTCGCCGAGGTCGCCGAGGGTGCGCAGCCCGAGCCGCTGGAGCAGGCTCACCGCGTCGGCGTCCTCGAGGACGTCGACCGGCAGCCCGCGCAGGAAGCCGACCGACTCCCCCGGCTCGACGACCCGGCAGTCCTGCCGCTGCGCACGCCGCGCGGCCTGCTCGGCGGTGAACAGCTCGTCGGCAACCCCGACCCGGCAGTCCCAGACGCCGAGCCCGACCAGCCGCTCGGCGACCAACGCGGCCGCGGACGGCTCCCCGCCGTAGAACCGTCCGGGCGCACGCAGCGCCAGGAGCCCCGGCCGCAGCGGGGACACCCCCGGCCGCAGCTCCTCGACCGCCGCCAACACCTGCTCGAAGGCCCGGGTGTCGCGGTCGGGGCTGGCGGCGTACACCTTCAGCTCCGGGCAGCGCGACTGCGCGTCGCGGCGACGCATGCCCCGTCGTACGCCGGACGCGCGGGCCGCGTCGTTGCCGGCCTGCACGATGTTGGCGCTGAAGACCGCGGCCGGCAGGTGGGTGGGCAGCCCCTCGTCGGCCAGCGCGGCGACCACCGGCCAGTCCGGGCACCAGACGACCATGACGCGCATCAGCTCGCCGCCTCGACAGCGGGTACGGCGGTCAGGTCGCGCTCGGCGCGGACGTAGGACTGGTCCTCGGCCGGGAACCACAGCGCACCTCGCCGCGGCGGGGCCGACCCGCGCTGCGCCTCGACGACCAGCCGGCGCGCGCGGAGGTGGCCGTGCCCCTCGCCGACACCGGACCACGCGGGCTCCCGCGTCGTCAGCCGCACCTCGCAGCGCGGCCAGTCCCCCGATGTCCGCTCCTGGGCGACCAGGACCGACGACCGCTTGCGCAGCCGGGCGCCGAGCTTCTCGGCGACGTGCGCGGGCACCCGGCCGCGGGTCCGGACCACCACCACCGTCGCGACGTCGACCAGCGCAGCGGTGACCTCGAGCCACTGGTCGCCGGGCTCGGGGACCAGGACGGTGCGGGTCAGGTCGACCCCGAGCGCCAGGGCGGCCTCGGCGCCGAAGTCGGTGACGCCGACGACCGCGCACCAGCCCCCGGCCCGCGAGGGCCCGGCCATCAGCGCCAGCGCCAGGCTCGAGCTGTCGACGGAGTAGCTGCCGCCCGCCCGCAGCTGGACCAGGCCGGCCAGCGCCGGGTGGGTCTCCAGCTCCAGCCGCGGCACGCCGTCCTGCATCCGCGTCATCCGGGCGCGCAGCTGCTGGATCGTGTCCGCGGCGTTCGTCGGGGTGCTGGTCGGTGGGGTCACACCCCATGATCGAACATGTGTTCGAACAGGTCAACAGCGGGTTCGCCGTACCGCCTCACCCGTCCCAGCAGTCACACCGGCGTGAACTTGCCCGCCGAAACCCGCACGACACGCCGTGCCGGGCCGGCGTGTCGTGCGGGTTTCACCGGCTGCCCGGTGAAACCCGCACGCCGCCAGCTCACGAGTAGAACGCGTCGATCCGGTCCTTGTTGTTGACCTCGACGACGTTGCGCTTGACCTTCATCGAGGGGGTCAGCTCGCCCGACTCGATGGTGAGGTCGTGGTCGAGGATCTCCCACTTCTTGATGGTCTCCCAGCGGTTCAGCCGGGCGTTGAGCTGGTCGACGTAGCCGCCGATCATCGTCTTGACCTCGTCGGACCTGACGATGTCGGTGTACGACGCGCCGGCCATGCCGTTCTCCTCGGCCCAGCCCGCCATCGCGTCGGGGTCGAGGGTGATCAGCGCGACCACGAAGTTCCGCTCGTTGCCGAAGACCATGAACTGGCTGGTGTAGGGGCAGATCGCCTTGAACTTCGACTCGATCGCGGGGGGCGCGACGTACTTGCCGCCGGAGGTCTTGAAGAGCTCCTTGATCCGGCCGGTGATGGTGAGGAAGCCGTCGGCGTCGAGGCTGCCCTTGTCGCCGGTGTGCAGCCAGCCGTCCTCGGTCAGCGTCTTCGCCGTCTCCTCGGGGAGGTTGTGGTAGCCCGCCATGATGTGCGGCCCGCGCAGCATCACCTCGTCGCCCTCGCCGATCTTGACCTCGCTGCCCGGCAGTGCGGGGCCGACCGTGCCGATCTTGTAGTCGTCGGGGTGGTTGACCGTGGCGCCGGCGGCGTTCTCGGTCATGCCGTAGCCCTCGAGGATGAGGATGCCGGCGGCGTGGAACCACTCGGCGATCTCGGAGTTCAGCGCTGCGGAGCCGGAGATGAAGAACCGGACCCGGCCTCCGAACCGCTCGCGCACCTTGCTGAAGACCAGCTTGTCGAAGAGCCCGTGCTGGACGTTGAGCAGCAGCGGGACGGACCTGCCCTCGCGCTTGTGCTTGTCGACCTTGATGCCGACCTCGAACGCCTTCTTGAAGATCTTCTCCTTGAGGCCGCCCTCGGCCGCCTGCATGGTGACGATCCGGCCGTGCGCCTTCTCGAAGATCCGCGGCGCGGCGCCCATGAACGTCGGCTTCACGACGCCGAGGTTCTCGACGATCTTGTCGACCCGGCCGTCGATCGCGGTGGCGAAGCCACAGGCGAGCTGCGCCGAGAGCAGCACCTTGCCGAACGAGTGGGCCATCGGCAGCCACAGGAACTGGAGGTCGTCCTCGCCGAGGATGTCCTGCACCTGGATGGCCGTGCCCTCGTAGACCCAGGCCCGGTGCAGCAGCCGGACGCCCTTGGGCTTGCCGGTCGTGCCCGAGGTGTAGATGAGCGTCGCGAGCTGGTCGGGCTCGATCGCGTGGGCCGTCTCGCCGACCACGCCCGGGTGCTCGGCGAGGTAGGCCTCCCCCAGCGTGGCGAGGTCGTCGAGGCCGATCACCCAGTCGCCGTCGGTCGTCCCGTCGAAGGTCACGACCTTGATGACCTGCGGTAGCTCGTCCCTGTGCGCGGTGAGCTTCGCGATCTGGTCGTCGTCCTCGGCGAAGACCACGCGGCTGTCCGAGTCGCTGAGGATGTACGCCGTGTCCTCGCTGTTGGTCGACGGGTAGACGGTCGTGGTCGCGGCGCCCGCACACATGACCGCCAGGTCGGCGAGGATCCACTCGTAGCGGGTGCCGGCCACGATGCCGACCCGCTGCTCCGAGGTGATGCCGAGGGACAGCAGGCCTCCGGCGAGCTTCTCGACGAGGTCGCCCGCCTGCCGCCAGGTGACGGACTCCCAGCCCTCACCCCGGGGGTAGCGGAACGCCTCGTGGTCGGCCGAGGCGGCGACGCGGTCGAGGAACTGCACCGCGACGTTCTTGGTCAGGTGGTCGACGAAGCTGGTGTCGGTGGTGGGCATGACACTCCTGCAGGGCGGCCGAGACGAATGGGGATGCGGAGTAACCTAGATCACTGGCCCAACTCGTGGGTAGCAACCCTGCTCGGGCCCGCGCGGCGACGTGACTCCCGGGCCGCTCCCGCCCCGGTCGTCACCGTGCGGGCATCAGGCTGACGACGTCGCCGTGCCCGGGGCGGTGGTGACGTTCTCGACCGCGCAGGCCGACCCGGTCGACCGGAACTGTTTCGGCCATCGGTCGTTGTCGAGAGAGGGCCGGCCGACCGCGCCCTGTTCCGCCTCGCGAGGGTCGCCGAGGTCGAGGGGGAGGACCGATGGCGGCACGGCCCGATGCCGGCGGTCCCGACGGTCGGCGCCGACCCGATTCCCGCACCCACCGAGGGCTGCGTCACGCCGTACCGACGTTTCATCACGGGCTCGTGGGGCACCTAGTAGAAGGACTTCAACGCCCTGGCTCGGGACAGCCGGCGGTCCCGGCGCCCGACGCAGTTTGCGCGGGCGCGGCACTGCACCAACGACCCGGGGGGATCGGCACGTGCGAGCAGGCCTGATCGACGTACTTCCATGGCTCAAGAGCATCCGACCGGCACTGACGCTGGTCGACCCGGTGGCGATCGTCCTCGCCGGACTCGCCGTCCACGCCTCGGTGAGCCCGCTCGCGGTGGCCACGGCCGCCGTGGCCGCGACCCTGGTGTGCCGGCAGGCCGACCTGCACCGGTCCCGCCTGGTGCTGTCCCTGCTCGAGGACCTGCCCCAGCTGGCCCTGGCCACGCTGGTCGCCACCCTGGCCCTGATGGCGATCACTCCGGCGCCCGAGCTGACGAGCCCCCCGTGGGGCATGCTGCTGATCTTCAGCGGGTCCGCGTTCCTGCATCTGGTCGTGCTCCGCGGGATCGTCTACTCCCGCGCACTCGCCCGCCGACGCAACGGCCGCAGCTCGCACCCGGCGATCATCGTCGGTGCCGGCGCGGTCGGTCAGCGGCTGGCCCGGACCTTCCTGGCCCGGGGCGAGTACGGCCTGCACCCGGTCGGCATGATCGACTGCGCGCCGGGCCTCACCGCCCAGCAGCTCCCGCTCCCCCTGCTCGGCGGGGTCGACGACCTCGAGCGCGCGATGACCGACCTCGGCGTGGACGACGTGGTCTTCGCGTTCCCGGACCCGCCCGACGACCACACGATCGCCGTCGTGCGCCGCTGCGTGCAGAACGACCACCAGGTCTTCGTGGTCCCGCGGTTCTTCGAGATGATGGGCCTCGACCACCACCGGCGCACCGAGGTCATCGGCGACGTCGCGGTGATGCGGCTGCGGCGTTGGGGCCTGCGCCCGCACACGCTCCTCCTCAAGCGGGCCTTCGACGTCGCCCTCTCGTGCCTGGCGCTCGTCGTCCTGTCCCCCGTGCTCCTCGCCTGCGCGATCGCGGTGCGCCTCGAGACCGGCCCCGGCGTGATCTTCCGCCAGGTGCGCGTCGGCCGCGGCGGCGGCACGTTCACGCTCTACAAGTTCCGTTCGCTCAAGCCCACTAACCAGCTCGAGAGCGCCACCCAGTGGTCGATCGACAACGACGACCGGCTCGGCGCGGTCGGCAGGTTCCTCCGGCGCACCAGCCTCGACGAGCTGCCCCAGCTGGTGAACGTCGTCCGCGGCGACATGAGCCTGGTCGGTCCCCGCCCCGAGCGGCCGTTCTTCGTCCGGGAGTTCTCCAAGGCCCAGGTCCGGTACGACGACCGGCACCGGGTGGCGACCGGCCTCACCGGCTGGGCGCAGGTCAACGACCTGCGCGGCGACACCCCCATCGACGCGCGCACCCGCTTCGACAACCACTACATCGAGAACTGGTCGCTGTGGACCGACGTCAAGATCATGATGCGCACGGTGCGGGCGGTCACCCGGTCCCAGCCGGGCTCGGACGCCCCGCTGAGGCTCACCCTCGGCGAGCCGCCAGCAGAGCGAGGCACAGCTCCGCGACCGCGCGTGTAGACCGGTCGGTGCCGTGGTGGGTCTCGACATGAGCGCGCCCCGCACGGCCCTCGGCGTCCGCGAGGCCCGGGTCGCGCAGTCGCTCGCCGATGGCCGCCGCCAGCGCGTCGACCCGCCCCGCGGGCACCACCGCACCCGTCCCCGCGACCACGCTCTCCGTGATCCCGGCGACGTCGGTGGCGACGACGCTGCGCCCGGCGGCCATCGCCTCGAGGGGCACCAGGGCCATCCCCTCCCACCGCGAGGGCACCACCACGACGTCGGCGGCAGCGAGCCAGGCCGGCACGTCTCGGCGGACGCCGGCGAACGAGACTCCCGCTCCGGCACGTGACTCCAGCAGGTCCCGGTCGGGACCGTCGCCCACCAGCACGAGGCGGGCCTCGGGCAGCCGCTCGCCGACCAGCGCCCAGGCGTCGAGGAGGTCCTGCTGCCCCTTCTGAGGGGCGAGCCGCCCGACGCAGACCGCCGTGGGCCGGTCCTCGAGACCGAGCCCGGCGCGGGCCGACGCCCGGTCGTGACGGGCCGTCGTCAGGTCGACGCCGTTGGGCACGACCGTGGCCGCGCCGCGGATGCCGCACACCCGGCCCTCGCGCAGCTCGGCCTCGCTGACGCAGACGAGCCGGGTGGTCCAGCGCGCGGCGAGGCGTTCCCAGGCCAGGGACGCGCGGGCGGTCGCTCCGCTGGCGGCGAGGAACGACCAGGCGTGCGGCTGGAAGACCGTCGGCAGCCGGCCCCGGACGGCGAGGCGGCCGGCCAGCCCGGCCTTGGCGCTGTGGAGGTGGACGATGTCGGGCGCCTCGGCCCGCAGGATCCGGCGCAGCCGGGCGGCCTCCGCCGCCACGGAGGGCCCGGGCTCGCGGCGGGCCGACCACGGCACCACCCGGGCCCCGGTGGTGCGTACGGCGTCGCCGAGCCAGCCGGTCGGCGGGCAGGCCACGGTCACCTGCCAGCCGCGGGCGACCTGGTCGCGGACCAGGCCGAGCAGCACCACCGCAACGCCCTCGGTGGTCGGCACCGAGACGTGGAGGACCCGCACCGGGGGCGCGGGCGACCCGGTCAGCTGGGGACCCGCTCGGCGGTCTTGCCGATCAGCACGACGCCCAGGACGCGCACCCCGACCGAGCGGACCCGGTCGGCGTGCTGGCGCAGGGTGCGCGGGGAGACGCCGCTCTCGGGGACCGCGAGGAGCATCGAGCCGCCGGCCGCCATCACCCGCGCGTCGTCGCAGAGGTCGAGGGGCGGCGCGAGGACGACCACGACGTCGAAGCGCGCCGCAGCCTCGGCCATCACGGTCGAGAAGCGCGTCTCGAGCAGCACGTCGGCAGGTTCACCGCCCCAGTCGCCGGCCGGGAGCACGCTGAGGTTGTCGACCGGCCCCGCACTCAGGGCCGTGTCGAGGTCGCCGCCCAGGAGCAGCTCGTAGAGACCCGACGTGTCGGGGCCGGCCGCGATCGACTGGCCGTGCCGGTCACCGATCCGACCGTCGACCAGCAGGACGCGGCGGCCCACGCTCGCCAGCGAGATCGCCAGGTTGGCGCCCAGCCAGACGTTGACCTCGCCCGGGGTCACCCCGGAGACCACCACCCGGCTGACCGGGACGGTGCTCGCCTCGGCCTCGAGCGCGATGCGCAGCGTGCGGAAGACGTCGGCCGCAGCCGTGCCGGGGTAGAGCGCGGGCAGGGTCGTCGGGTCGCGGGGCGGCGAGACGTGCGCGAGGACGGGGGCGTCCCCGGCTTCCTCGACCTCCGCGGCGCTGCCGATCCGGTTCGTGTAGCGGTCGCGCAGCAGGGCACCGCAGACCGCCAGCACCAGCGCCAGCAGGGCGCCCACCCCGATGCCGAGCAGCAGGTTGGGGCTGGAGAAGGTGGTGGCGGGAGCGGCCGGGTTGCTGGTCGTGAACAGGAAGGACCCGTTGCTCGGGTCGTGCAGCGGCAGCACCTCCGCGACGGTGTTCGCGATCTCCGCGGCCATGTCGGGGTCCTCGTCGCTGACCGTGATCTGGACCAGGATCGTGCCCTCCACCCAGCGTCCCGAGATCTCGCGACGGAGCTGATCGGTCGAGCGCGGCTCGGAGAGCTGGCTCGCCACGCCCTCGAGGACGTCCTGGGAGTTGCTGAGCTCACCGAGCGTGCCGCGCAGGGCGTTCAGGTCCTCGGCGCTCGCCGTCTCGTCGGAGGCAGCCGCCGAGACGGTGGCCGACGCGGTGTAGGTCTTCGGCGACAGGTAGAGGCCCGTCGCCACGGCCACGGCCGTCGTCAGCACGATCGCGATGGCCAAGACTCGGTGCCGCCAGACAGCGCGACCGACGTCCTTCAACTCCATGGTGCTCCCCCTTGCGTGCCGTGGGCACGCAGTCCGAGCGACCAGGAAGATCTTTCCGGCCGCACTCCCCCGAGTGGAGACTGTCGCAGGCGCCGACGATCGGTCGGCGCCGCCGACAGTAGTGTCATTTTCAACGCAACTGCTGTGAATTGGTTACGACTTCCGGCCACCGAGCAGCTCCTCGTACAAGTTCTCGTAGGCAGATCTCATTCCCGACGACGAATACCGTCGTCGGACCACCTCGTGTGCGGCCTCGGCCATCCCTCGGCTCCGGCCCGGCTCGGCGAGCACCCGCTGCACCGCGTCGCCCAGGGCGGACGCGGACCCCGGCGGGACCAGCGCGATCGTCTCCGGGTCGAACGAGGCCAGGCCGCCGACGGCCGAGGCGACCACGGGGACACCCGCCGCCATCGCCTCGAGGACCGTCATCGGCAGACCTTCGCGGTCGCTCGGCAGCACCAGCACGTCGGCGGCGGCGAGCAGCCGGCGTACGTCGCGGCGATCGCCCAGGAACCGGGCCCGCCCGTCGAGCCCGGCGGCCCGGCGCTCGAGCGCCGACCGGTCCGGTCCGTCCCCCGCGACGAGGAGCAGCGCGTCGATCGCGGTCCCGGACCAGGCGTCGAGCAGCAGGTCGACCCGCTTCGGCGGCGCGAGCCGGGCGACGCAGAGGACCACGGGCCGCGTCGGGTCCAGGCCGAGGTCGCGGCGCGCGGCCGCCCGGTCGACGTCGTCGGCGGTCGGTACGGCGTTCTCGATCACCCGGAGCCGCTGCTCGGGCAGGCCGGCGGTGCTGAGCCGGCCGGCCACGTCCTGCGAGACCGCCACGACCAGGTCGGACCGGCGCAGCAGCCGAGCCGCCCGGGGGTAGTCCTCGTCGGCGAGGCCGTGGACCGTGGTGACCATCGGCGAGCCGCGGGTGCCGAGGCGCGCGGCCACGCTGGCGCGCACGTTGTGGGCGTGGACGAGGCCGACCGGCCGGCTCGCCACCTCGCGCCGCAGCCGGCCTGCGGTACGCAGCACGGAGACCGGACCGGGCGCGCGCAGGGGCACGTCGACGGTGTGGACACCGACGCGGGCGAGCTCGTCGGCCCGCCACCCGCCGCTGCTCGCGACACCGATGTCGTCGCCCTGCTCGAGCCGGTGGACGGCGAGGTCCGCCACCACCGTCTCCGCTCCCCCGGAGCCCATCTCCGCGATCACCGTCAGCGCGCGCACCGGGCCTCCTCGTAGCTGACCAGCAGGCCGTCGACGCAGTCGTCGACCGTGTAGCCGTCGAGGATCCGGGCCCGCGCCGAGCGGCCCATCCGCTCGCGCAGGAGCCGGTCACCGGCGAGAGCAGCCAGCGCGTCGGCGAACGCATCAGTGTCGTCGACCGGGCAGAGCAGCCCGTCGACCCCGTCGCGCACCACCTCGGGCACGCCGCCGACCGCGGTCGCCACGGCGGGCAGCCCGGCGGCCATCGCCTGGAGCAGGGCCATCGGGCAGTTCTCGGCCGCCGACGAGAGCGCGAACAGGTCGGCCCGGGCCAGGACGGATGCGGGGTCGGCGACGCGGCCCACCAGCTCGACCCGGCCCGCCAGGCCGGCGCTCGAGGCCCGGCGTTCGGTCTCACCGCGCAGCGGCCCGTCGCCGACGAGGAGCAGCTGCAGGCCGGGCACCCGCTCGACGGCGTCGAGGAGGGTCCGCACCCGCTTCACCTCCGCGAGCATGCCGAGCCACAGGACCGTCGGAGGGCGGTCGCCCGCCGGCTGGGCCGCGGGCGCGAAGCGGACCGGGTCGACGCCGTTGGGCACGACGTCCACCAGGTCGCGCGGGAGGCCGACGTGGTCGAGGGCGTACTGCGCCACGGCGGCACTCGGGACGACGACCCGGCACCGGCCCCACCGGGTGACGAGACGCTCGCCGGCCAGGTAGTAGAGACGGTCGCGTCGGCGGCGCGGTCCGGCCAACGCGTTGCCGGCCACGAGGTCCGAGAGCCCGTCGGGCACCCCGTGCAGCGTGTAGACGAGTCCCGCGTCGCCCAGGGCGTGGCGACGTCCGGCGGCGCGGCCGAGCCAGCCGGCCCTGCGGTCCTGGAGGTGCACCACGTCGAGGCGCAGCGACCGGAGGGTGCGCACGATCCGGGCGCCGGCGCCGACGTCGCGCATGGAGGTCATCGCCGCCGGGTGCCAGACCACGCCGGCGGCGCGGGCGCGGGCGGTGCCGGCGGACTCGGGCCCGACGACGTGGCTCTCGTGCCCCCGGGCGGCCAGCCCGACGGCCACGTCGACGGCATGGTCGACCGGCCCTCCGGCGTCGAGGGTCAGCAGCTGGGCGATCCGCATGCTCAGTCCTCCCCCGCGGTCGTGCCCGGTGCGAGGTGGACGCAGGGCGCGCTGCGTGACCCGACGCCGACCGCCAGGGCACACAGCAGCCACAGCGGCAGGTAGTACTGCTCGGTGACGAAGGTCGCGGCGACGGCCGCCCCGACCAGGGCCGCAGAGACCGCCGCGGACATCGGGTCGCGGGCCCGTCGCCAGCCGGACCAGGCCTGCGCGAACGCCACCGAGAGCATCGCGACGAAGGCGGTCAGCCCGAACAGGCCGAGCTCGCTCGAGATCTCGAGCCAGGTGTTGTGCGCGACGTCGAGTGGATGGTTGACGTCGTCCGGCAGCTCCGGGGAGAACGCCCCGTGGTCGAGGGAGAACGCGCCCGGTCCCATGCCGAGCAGCGGGCGTTCGAGCGTCATCTGGCTCGCCTCGCGCCACAGCGCCAGCCGCTCGGAGACGTTCTGGTCGGCGACGTGGCCCTTCTGGTGGAGGCTCGTCTCGACCAGGCTCGGGAAGAACGCGGCGGTGAGGGCGACCAGCGCGACGAGGACGACCGCCAGGTCCACCGCGGCACGCAGCCGCACCATCCGGGTCGCCAGGGCGAAGACCCCCATCGCCACCAGGCCGAGCAGCGCACCCCGGGACAGGGTGCCGATCACGGCCAGCACCACGACGACCGCGGCGACGCTCCACACCCAGCCGTGCCGGCCGCGCCGCCGCAGGGCGAACGCCAGCGGCACCGCCGCCAGCAGGAAGAACGCGAAGTCGTTGGGGTCGGCGATCGGCCCTCCCACCCGCGGGTCCTCCGCGAGCGCGTAGGTGAGCAGGCCACAGACGGCGGCGGCAGTGCAGGCCGCCACGTAGACGCGGGCCAGCCTCTCGGGGGCGAGCCGGCCCCGGAGCACGTCGGAGAGCACGAGCAGCACGGCGAGGAAGCCGGCGTACCGGACCACCACGGCGGTGCCGGTGTCACCGTTGTTGTGCACGAGCGTCGAGACGAGCAGGGCGACCACGAAGACCAGGGCGGCCACCAGGACCGGGCTGCGTTGCTCGCGGTGCAGCCGCCCCGAGCAGCGGCGGACGATCCAGGCGAGGACGAGCAGCACGCCCAGGACCTTCACGGCGCGGGGGTCCGTGCGGACCAGGTAGTCCTCGAAGACGGACGCGCTGACGACCACGAGGGCCGCCCACTCCAGCTCCAGCACGATCCCGCAGACCGCCGCCGCGGCCAGCGTGACCACGAGCACCGGGATCGGGGCCAGCCCGGCGACCACCCCGATCGCGGACGCGCAGGCCAGCGGCAGCAGCACGGTCCAGGCCGTGCGGGTACGGCGGTCACGCGGCGCCGCGGACCTCAGCGGCGGCGCCGTGGCGCGGCCCTGCGCCGATGTCACCACGGGGTCATCACGGAGGTCACCACGGGGGGCCCTTGCGGCTGCGCCACGAGTCGAGCGGCCGCAGCACGGTGTAGGCGCCGTCGAGGATCAGGCGCAGGTCCTCGGGGTCGGCGGGCACGAACGACCGGCGCAGCGACAAGTGCGGGGTCCGGACGGTGTTGAGGCCGCGGTCGACGGTGATCGCGATCCGGTAGCCCGCCGCGTCCGCGGCCGCGCGGACTGCGGGGTTCCAGCCTCCGGTCGGGTAGGCCAGCGAGGTGACCGGCCTGCCCAGCAGCTCCTCGAGGCTCACGCGGGAGTCGACGAGCTCGCGGACGAGGTCGGCCGGGGTGAGCCGCGGCAACCACGGATGGCTGACCGTGTGGGACCCGATGTCGAGCCCCTCGCCGGCGGCGTCGAGCAGCTCGTCGGGCCGAGCGAGGCGGAGCCGGTCGTGCTCGGGCTCGTGCCGGTCCCAGGCGAAGCGCAGATCACCGGCGAGGCTCGCGGTCACGGCGAAGAGCGTGGTCGGCAGGCCACGCTCGCGCAGGATCGGCCAGGCGGTCTCGACGACGCTCGCGTAGCCGTCGTCGAACGTCAGCACCACCGCCCGGTCGGGAAGGGTGCCGGCTGCCAGGGCGGCCACGGCCGCGTCGAGCGGCAGCACCGTGGCGCCCCACGTGTCGAGCACGTCGAGGTGGCGGCGGAAGTCGTCGACACCCGTCGAGAGCCCGTCGCTGTGCCCGTCGACCCGGTGCCACCCGATGATCGTCAGGCCGCGACCGCGGCTCAGCCGGCGGGCCGTGGTGGTGATCGGGCGCAGCGCGGTGCCGAGCGCGCGCACCCCGCCCCTCACGACTGTCTCCTGACCAGGCGGCCGGCTTCGCGCAGATGGTCGCGGTCCAGCGTCCAGACCGTTGCGGCGTACCCGAGCAGCCCCGCCGTACCGACCACGAGCAGCCCGACCAGCGAGGGTGTGTCGATCTCGAGGAGCTCGCGGGTGATCAGGACCACGGCCGCCATCACGGCCACGCCGGCCAGCGCGGGTCGCAGCGACGACGCCAGCCGGCGCAGCGAGAAGCCGGTCACGTGGAGCCGCGCGAAGGCCAGCGCCACGAGCGACATGAAGGCCGCCGCCGCGACCTGACCGATCGCGACCGCGGTGATGCCGCGCGGAGCGAGGAGCACGAGGGTGGCGAAGAGGACGAGCAGGTGGCACAGCCGCAGGCCCATGGACAGGGCGGGGCGACCGGCCGCGTTCAGCGCCGTCTGCACCAGCTGACCGACGCTGAGCAGCACCGCGTACAGCGCGAGCCACGCGACCACCGGGACACCGGGCTGCCACTTGTCGCCGAGCAGCACGAGGTCGTCGGCGAAGAGGGCGAGACCCAGGCAGATCGGGGCCACCAGGGTGAGGGTCGCGGTCATCACCGTGACGGCGGCCCGGCCGAGGTCGACTCCACGTTGGCGGCAGAGGAACGGGAAGGCCGCACCGGTCGTGACCACCACGATCATCAGGTACGGCATGAACGCGAGCCGGAAGGCGAGGGAGTACTGACCGAGCGCCTCGCCGCCCAGGACCCGCGACACGATCAGGTAGTCGATGTTGAGCTGCACCAGCTCGAGGAGGTTCGCACCGGCGTACGGCCCGCCGTACGACAGCAGGCCGCGGGCGTCCTCGAGGTTCCAGCCGGGCAGTACCGGCGGGTGCACCAGCCAGGTGAGCAGCAGGGTGAGCACCCCCTGCACGATCTGTCCGACGACGAGCGCCATCACGCCGTGGCCCTGCGTGACCAGCACGATCGCCACCACCGCTCCGACGACCGACGAGACGGTGTCGGGCAGGATCCGGCGGGCGAAGGCGAGCCGGCGGCGCAGCAGCTCGTTGCTCACGGCCGCGACCGCGAGGCAGGGCAGCGTGACGGTCAGGCCGCGAATCACCGCGGCCCCGCCGTCGGTGGCGTGGAAGCTGGCCGCCAGCCAGGGCGCAGCGAACCACAGGAGCGTCGCGACCGCCGTCCCCATCCCGATGCCCACGGTGACGGCGGTGCGCGCCACCCGGAGCACGTCGCCGCGCCAGTAGACGAGCGCGCTGGCGGTGCCGAGGCTGGTGACCACGGCGGACACGTTGGCGACCACCGTGCCGAGCGCGATGACGCCGAGCGCCGAGGGCGCCAGCAGGGCCGCGAGGGCGAGCAGGACGACCGTCTGGGACGTCTTGACGACGATCCCGTTCGTGGCCAGCCAGAGCACTCCCCGGGCCGTGCGGGCTGCCTCGATGCTGGGCGGCTCGGGAGCCGGGGCCGCAGCGTCGGGTGGCGCGACCGCACCGTCGAGCACCCGGGCCACGGCCGCGAGGTGCCGGGCCAGCTCGTCGTGTCCGAGGTCGTGCAGGGACCGGTTGCGCAGGTAGAGCACCACCGCCGCGAGCGCCAGGGCCAGCCGCTCGGGCCGTTCCCAGTCGGCCCAGCGCCGGCCGCCCACCATCATCGCGGCGACCGGGTGCGGGTCATCGACCAGCCGGAGGAGGGTGTCGGTGACGAGTCCGTCGGTGCCGGCCACCCCCTGCAGCGCGTGGACGAGGAGGCCGTCGATGCCGAGGGGTGCGTCGTCGCCGGCGTTGTCCCAGTCGATGACGGTGCTGACGGCCCCGTCGAGGAGCACGTTGCCCGGCCAGAGGTCGCCGTGGCACCAGCCGGTGGGGACGCCCCGGTCGAGGACCTCGAGGGCCGCCGCCCACCGCACCCGCACCCCGACGGGCACCACGTGCGCCCCGGAGCTCCACCGCTCGGCCCAACCGGCGCCGGTGCGGCCGGTCTCGCGGCCGGCCAGGACCTCCGCGAGCTCGCGGGCGACCTCCCACTGCCGGGATGCATTCGGCCACGGCCAGCTCAGGGGTCGATGCCGCCGGGGGGTCCACTCGGTCGCGGTCCACGGCCGCCCCCGCGTCCGCCCCTCGGCCACGACGACGGGCAGGAACCGGCGCGCCTCCGGCACGTCGTCGAGGATCCGCGACGCGACGTCGACCTCGCGCTCCGGGTCGGTCAGGGACAGGCGGACGGCCAGGTCACCCTCGACGGTGCGCAGACGCAGCACCACCTGGCCTGCGGTGAGCAGCCCGACGAGGTCGCTGTCGAGCCCCGTCGCCCGGGCGAGGTCGCGGCGCACCTCGTCGGCCAGGGACGGCCGGTCGCCGCTCACCCGCAACCGGGGCACCGCGTCACCACGCCCGACGGTCAGGCCGAGGACGCGCCGCAGCCAGGGCACGGGTCCGCTCGGCATGCTCACGGGCCACGAGCGGTGCCACACGAGCTCGGGGCTCTCGGCGCTCGGGTAGAGCAGATAGGGCCCGGCATCGCCGAGCACGGCGACCACCCCGTCGGTGGCGACGAGTGCCGCCAGCACCTGCTCGTCGTATCGCCGGGCGTCGACGACGACCAGGGCTGCCGACCCGGGCGCGACGGGTGGGTGGGTGCCGTCCCAGCGGACGACCCGGCCGGGGTCCGGCCACCCGTCGAGGCGGGTCCCGTCGCTCAGCACGAGCGCACCCGGGAAGGCCGCCTGGAGGTGGGGGGTGAGGTCGTCGGTGAGGGCGAGGACGACCGGGCCGGCCGCGTCGGCGGGCAGCAGCGCCGCGAAGGCGGCCAGCCGGTCGCCGACGGTCCAGTGCGGTGCCTCGATGCGCTCCTCGGTGGTGCTGGCTCCGGCAGTCATGAGCAGCCCCTCAGCCGTTCTCGGCCGGGCCTGCGCAGTGCAGCGGTGTCCCGTCCGGGTCGCTCGTGGCGGGACGGATGGTGACGCGGTTGACCTCGGTGCCGGGCGGGACGGCGTGCAGGAGCTGCATCCGGATCTCGTGGCGCCCCTCGGAGAAGCAGAACCACCGACCGGCCACCACGGCGACGAGCTCACCGCCGGGCCTCGTCAGGAACGCCTGCACGCTGGCCTGGGGGACCACCGAGGCGGAGCTCAGCACGTCGGCGACCACGACCGTCTCGCTCGCGGCGGACTCCAGCCGCACGGGGTGCGCCTTGAGCGGGTTCTCGGTCGCGGCGTCGGCGGTTGCCCAGGCGACGTTGCGGTAGGCGACGTCCACGTGACTGATGTCGGAGGCGGGGTCTCCGACGTCGAGGTAGAAGCCGAACTGCTGACCCGGCGGCAGGTCTACGACGGGGCAGCACCGGCCCTCAGGGCCTTCGAGCGAGGTCGCGACGAGGACGTCGTTCTCGTCGCGAGCGGTGATCACGGCGTCCGCGCTGTGCAGGGTGCGGTCGGTGGTGTTCATCACGACGACCGACACCATGCCGTCCACGACGCCCCAGTCGCGGGTCACGAGGATCGGCTGCGCCGGCGCCTCCGTGGGGACGGAGGTGACCGTCTCGCCGTTCATCTGTGCCGAGATCTGGGAGCAGCCGGCTCCGAGGAGCGCGACCACGACCAGCAGCACGACCAGGAGGCTGGTGCGCAGGGTCCCTCCGGGGGCGACGTGGGCGCGGTACGTCGGCCCGGTGCGTGTCGTTGTCACCGGGCGGTCAGGACTGTGAGGCGCGGAAGAGCCACCCGAGCGGACGCGCGTCGGGGTCGTGGGGGGCGGTCGGGTCGGCGACGGCCTGGTCGGCCGGCCGCTGCTGCCCGTCACCGCCCGGGGCGGCCACCAGCGCACGGGCCGCAGCCGACTGGCCGGATGCTTCGGGGTCCGACGGTCCGGTGCGGACCTGCTCCAGGGACCGCAGTACCTCGACCAGGGTCGACACGGCGCCTTCGAGGGTCGGGCCGACCTGGCGGAGCCCGCCCTCGGCGTCGTCGAGCAGGCCCGCGGTGCGGGTGCGGAACTCCTCGATCTCCGCACGCCCGGCGGCCAGCACCTCTTCGCGGATGCGCGCGCGCTCGGCCTCGGTCTGGCGCTGCAGCTCGTCGGCCTCGAGCCGCGACCGGGCGACGATGCCGTCGGCGCGTTCGCGCGCTTCGACGGTCAGCGCCTCGGCGCTCTCGCGGGCCTCGCTCACCAGCCGGGCGGCGAGGGCCTCGGCCGCGGCGACGATGGCGTCGGCCTCGTCGGCGGCGGCACGCTTGATCTCGCTGGCCTCGGCCAACAGCTTCTCGTTGTCGCGCTGGACGCCCAGCTGGGCGCGCATGGCCTGGGCCTGAGCGGCCGCGGTCCCGGATCCGCCGGCGTCGTCGTCGACCGCACCGGACTTGGCGATCATCGGTGACTGCTTGGACACGTCGTTCGGCATGCGCGAAATCCCCCTGTGGTGCTTGATGGCTTGCGCGCACCGCCAGACGTGGCCCCGAGAGCGGACAACGCAAATCCCGTACGGACGAACCGTGCCCGATGATGAATCGTTCAAACACTGTGTGCCGCCTGTGGACGGCTCCCCAGCGGGGAACGAGAGCAGCGTCACCTGGCCTAGGGTGCATCTCGTGCCGGACACCGAGCGAGACCCCAGGTCCGGCCCCCGGAGTGCGCCGGTGTCGACGGTCGCCGCCCTGGGGAGCCACCGTGCGGCGTGGGACGCGCTCGCCGGGAGCCAGCCCGTCGCGTCGCCCTTCCAGCGGTCGTGGTGGCTCGAGGGGGTGGCGCCGGAGGGGACGACGTACCTCCTCGTGCTCGACGGCGGGCGGCTCGTCGGCGGGCTGGCGCTGCGCGAGCGACGGACCTGCGGCGTGCCCACCTACGTCGCCCCAGGACCGGCCGTCCTGTGCCCCGACCACCTGGACCTGATGGCCGAGCCCGGCGCCGAGGACGCGGTGGTGGGCGCCGTCGGGTCGTGGTTCTCCCGGCCCGGGCAGCGGATCCTCGACCTGCGCGGGGTCGTGGAGGGCTCGCTGCTCGCCCGGGCGGTCGACGCCGAGGCCGAGCCGTCGGACGTGGCGCCGTTCCAGCCGCTGCCCGACCGAGCCGAGGACTACCTGGCGGGCCGCTCCTCCAACTTCCGCCGGAGCGTCCGACGCTCGGCGCGGAGCCTGGCCGCGGCCGGGATCGAGCACCGCCGCCTCACCGGGGAGGACCTGCCCGACGGGTTCGCGGCGTTCCGGTCGTTGCACGACGGCCGCGACGGCCGCGCTCCCCTGCTCGCCGAGATGGCGGCCCTCGAGCGCGCGGTGACCGACGGGGTGGCCCGCGGCGAGGCGCGGGTCGACGTGCTCGCGTCCGACGACGAGGTCGCGGCGGTGTCGATCGCGTTCGTCACCGACGGCCGGCTCAGCCTCTACCAGGTGGCCCGCTCCCTCGACTCCCGGCACGACGGTGCCGGCACCGTGCTGATCGTCCGGGTCATCGAGGACGCCCTCGCCGCGGGGTGCCACGAGGCCGACCTGCTGCGCGGTGGCGAGGGCTACAAGTCCTCGTTCACCGACGCGACCCGGTCGGTGGGACGGCTCCGAGCCGCCCACGGCACCCTCGCCCGGGGCGTGCTCGCCGCCGAGGACGCCGCCCGCCGGGTCAGTGCGAGGCTGAGGTCTCCGGCCCCGTGATCCGGCTCTTCGCCGCGCCGTACACCCGCATGAACGCGACCTTCGCGCGGTCCCTGCGGGGGGCGTCGCCGTACACGCTCGGGTCGATGCCGAGCCGCCTGATCTTCTCGTTGAACGCCTGCACCATCGACTCGTCGCCGTTGGACCGGTCGAAGAACGTGACGGTCAGCGACAACGAGGTGCTGTCGCCGTTGCTCAGCCAGTGCGGGTGGTACGGCGGGATGTAGGCGCCGAGCCCGGGCGCGAGGTCGAACTCCGCGACCTGCTCGGGCATCGTGTCGAGCCGGCCGTAGGAGCCGTTCCAGTAGCGGTGCACCTCGCGCTCGCGCTGCTCCCGGTCGGCGAACTTCCCGAAGCCGAGCTTGCGGTGGCCCTCCAGCTGCAGCAGGAAGCTGTGCTCGATGTCGAAGTGCGCCGAGGTCACCGAGCCGGGCGAGCTCGCGAACACGAACCCCATCCGGCGCCTCATGGTGCGCGGGTCGAGCCCGGCGTTCGCCGCCATCCCCTCGAGCAGCTGGTCGACCAGCTCGCGATAGGGCTCGGACTGCTCGATGTTCAGCAGCGTGAACCACGAGTCGTTGGCCGCGAGCGCACGGATCTGGTCGGACACGGCCACCACCTCGAGGGCCGTGGCCGCGCCGGCGTCGGCCGACACGAGAGGCTTGGAGGCCTGCTCGGCCGAGATCGACTCCGCGCCCAGCTCGTCCCCGAGCCGGGCGATGGCGTCGAGCGAGAAGCGCGGATCGCCGCTCAGGCCATGCGTGAACGGCGCGGGTGTGCGGGTGGCGAGGTCGGCCAGGAACGACTGGTCGACGGCAGGCCACGGCGTGTTGGTGTTCATGAATCCCCCGGGTGTCAGTGGCGGCGTCCGACGCTCTGCGTGGTCGCGCGCGCTCTCCACGGTTCGGGCATGTCCCGATCCCGCTCACCTGGAATGTCTCCAGTTGGGCGCCTTCGGAAACCCCTCAGTCGCTCCGGCCTAGTCCTGGACCGCCTTGGCGACCGCCACGCACCGCGTGACGTGGTCGTTGTCCGCGGTCAGCCGACGGGTGCCGGGCGGGTCCTGCAGACGCCAGAGGGCGTTGACCAGCATCCGCACGACCACCCAGTCACGGGCGCGCCGCTCGTCGAAGCCGGCGGCGTCGACCACCGTGTGGAAGCGCCGCCGGACGCCGTCGCGCACGCTCCGTGCGGAGCCGATCTCCTCCCACCGGTTCCAGAGCATCGGCGCGACCTCGTAGTGCGGGTCGCCGTTGAGGGGCTTCGGGTCGATCACCAGCCAGGGCACGCGGTCCCCGGCGAGGACGTTGGCGTAGTGCAGGTCGGTGTGGATCATGCGGCCGCTGCTCGCCTCGTCGCGGCTCAGGTCGCGCGCCAGCGCGGCTGCCTGCTCGACCAGCCGCCGCGGGAGCGGGGCGTCGCGCGGCAGCGCGTCGAGCTCGCGCGCCCAGCGTTCGGCGTACGACGGGAGCAGGCGCAGCTGCGGCGGCGCCGGCACGTGCAGTTGCCCGTAGAGGCCGGCCACGATCTCGCACGCCTCGACGTCCCAGAGGTCGCCGAGGTCCTCGGCGTGCAGTCGCTCGAGCAGCAGGGCGGACCGGTGCGGGTCGGCCCGCAGCAGCTGGACGGCCCCGCGACCGTGCCAGTGCTGGAGCGCGAGGGACTCGTGCTCGGCCTCCTCGTGCCGATACCCGACCTTGAGGGCGGCCGGACGGCCGGACCGCGTGCGCACCGGGACGACGAGCGCGGCGTGCCCGTGGGCAGGCTCGCCGTCGACGGTGAGCTGCCAGTCGGCGACCAGGTCGCCCAGCAGCCGGGGCAGCCGGTCGAGGAAGTCGGCCCAGGCCGGGCCGCGAGCGGCGTACCGGGCGAAGGTCGCGGGGATCGGGACGCTCACATCAGGTAGAACGGCAGCATCGCCCCGACGACGAACAGGGCCAGGCCGAGCACCCGCCACCAGACCCGCCCGTAGACGAACCCGGCAAGGAGGAAGTACGCCGCGGGCGGGAGCGCGACGACCGCCAGCCAGGACCAGGCGTTGCCGGTCACCACGATCAGGGCGACGTGGACGCCCAGCATGATCAGGGCGCCGACGGCGAAGGAGGCGTAGCGGGTGAGCCCGGTCGAGCTCCGGCGCCAGGCCTGGCGCGTCGCCTCGCCGAACGTCTGCTCCCGGACGGGCGGTGTCGGGCTATCGGTCACGGACCCTCCGCCCGGAGCTCCGCCGCCGCGCGGAGCGTGCTGTCGTGGGCCTCGCGGAACGAGGAGTCGGTCGCGCGCAGCTCCTCGACGATCGTCTCGACCTGGTCGCCCAGCTCGCTGCGCAGCTCGGCACCCTCGTCGCCGGTCAGGACGTCGCGCCAGCTGACCTCGCCCCGGACCAGCTTCTCGGCCAGCTGCCGGGTCTCCGGGTCGACGGACCCGCGGCGTACGTCGTCGCGCAGCTCGCGTTCGGCCCGGTCCCGCTCCGCACGGATCCGCTCCGCCTCCTGGCGCAGCCCGGCCCGCGAGGCCTGAGCGGCCTGGGTGATCTGCTGGGCCTGCTCGCGGGCTCGGGACACGACGGCGCGCAGCTCGGCGAGCTCGGCCTGGGCGGCGTCCGGGGTGGCCACGTCAGAAGCCCGCGTTCGCGACGTCGTCGGCCTTGCTGCCGCTGTTGGCGTTGGCGGCCACGTTGCCGATCTGGAACACCACGTCGAGCGCCTTCATCATCGAGGACATGATCGCGCAGGCCTGGAGCAGCGGCGGGATGACGTTGTGGAGCGTCTTGATCGCCTCGATCGCGCCCTCGACCAGGTGGACGATCTTCCGGATCGTGGCGCCGCCGGTGGCGAGCTCCTTGGCGAGCTTGAACCAGCTGCAGATCAGGGACACCGCCAGGTCGTCCACCATCGACATCGCGTCGGCCACCAGCTCGACCACGGCCTTCGTCGCCGTGAGCATGTCCTGCATCGCGGTCATCACGAGCTGAGCGCCCTCGGCCTGGGTCGCGAACGCGTCGGCGAAGCCGGTGATCTTGCCGGAGGCCGCGTCCGCCGCCCGGCCGGCCCACACCGACGGCAGCGCGCCGTTGATCGCGGAGTAGTTGTGGCCGATCTGGCCGAGCCCGTTGCCCAGGACCCCCCAGTTGCTCGCCATCGCGTCGACGGCGTTGAAGTCGCCCGCGATCGGGTCGAGGATCGCGCCGATCAGGTCGAAGCCGACCTTGCGGAGCAGCCAGTCGATCCCCTGGATGATGAAGCCGCAGTTGTCGCGCATCTCGTCGATGAGGTCGCCCTCGCTGCCCGCGGTGCTGGGCGACCAGGACGGGTCGACGAGGCTGACCGTCATCGAGCTCATCGGTGGGCCTCCACGAAGTCGTCGGCGTCGTCGGCGTGGTCCAAGCCGTCGCCCGTGTCGCTCGCGTTGCCGATGAGGCTGGCGGTGTTGTCGATCAGGTCCAGCGGCGCGGCCGGCGTCGAGCCGGCATGGTGCTGGACGAAGTCGGGCACCGGCGGCCCGCTCATCGGGGTCTCGACGTGGTCGAGCAGGTTGTTGGCGTTGACCAGGTTGTCGGGCACCTGGGGGATGTCGCCCCCGGATCCCGGCGTGTACGACTGGCAGCCGACCTGCTCCTCGAGCTTGGTGTGCAGCGTCTCGACGGCGTGGTCGGTCTGCCGCAGGTGCTCGCGGGCGTCGGCGATGCGGTCGGAGAGCCGCTGGGCGCCGGTCATCGCGTCGTTCAGGCTGGCGGTCACGGCGTCGAGCGCCTCCTGGTAGGTGCCCTGGAACAGGCTCAGGAAGCCGCTGAAGGCACCGGTGTCGGCCAGCTGCGCCGAGCACATGAACCCGGACGCATCCGACAGGTTGAGGTACTGGTCGTGGGTCAGCTGGACCAGCTCCTGGGTGCCCTGCCAGGACACTCGCACTTCTTCGGTCATCGTCTCCCCCGTGCTGCGATCCCCAGATCGGTGACACCGTCCGGTCTACCCCTGGTCGGGGGCACCCAAACGGTCCCGTTCACGACCGCGGCAACTCGGTGCGGATCCAGTGGTCCGGCGGCACACCGGGCTTGCCGGGCACGTGCGCCTCGGTCTCGGCCCACCCATCGGCGAAGGCGGCCCGGGCGACGCGCCCGGATGCCTGACGACGACGTCGAGCGCGACGCGCAGGCCCGACCCCTACTTCTTCGACTTCTCCGCCGTCGGCGCGTTGGAGAGAGCGGCGATGAAGGCTTCCTGGGGCACCTCGACGCGGCCGACCATCTTCATCCGCTTCTTGCCCTCCTTCTGCTTCTCGAGGAGCTTGCGCTTGCGGGTGATGTCACCGCCGTAGCACTTGGCGAGCACGTCCTTGCGGATCGCGCGGATGTTCTCCCGGGCGATCACGCGGGCGCCGATCGCGGCCTGGATCGGCACCTCGAACTGCTGGCGCGGGATCAGGTCCTTGAGCTTGCCGGCCAGCATCACGCCGTACGCGTAGGCGGCGTCCTTGTGCACGATGGCCGAGAAGGCGTCGACCGGCTCGCCCTGGAGCAGGATGTCGACCTTCACCAGGTCGGCCGCCTGCTCGCCGGAGCGCTCGTAGTCCAGGGAGGCGTAGCCCTTGGTGCGCGACTTGAGCTGGTCGAAGAAGTCGAAGACGATCTCGCCCATGGGCAGCGTGTAGCGCATCTCGACGCGGTCCTCGGACAGGTAGTCCATGCCCTGGAGGTTGCCGCGCTTGGTCTGGCAGAGCTCCATGATCGTGCCGATGTAGTCGGACGGCGACAGGATCGTGGCGCGTACGACGGGCTCGCGGACCTCGGCGATCTTGCCCTCGGGGTACTCGCTCGGGTTGGTGACGGTGATGACGCTGCCGTCCTCCATCACCACCTCGTAGACGACGTTGGGGGCCGTCGAGATCAGGTCGAGGTTGAACTCGCGCTCGAGGCGGTCGCGGGTGATCTCCATGTGCAGCAGGCCGAGGAACCCGCAGCGGAAGCCGAAGCCCAGTGCGCCCGAGGTCTCCGGCTCGAAGGCCAGGGCCGCGTCGTTCAGCTGCAGCCGCTCCAGGGCGTCGCGCAGCGTCGGGTAGTCGTCGCCGTCGATCGGGTAGAGCCCCGAGTAGACCATCGGGTTCGGGTGCTTGTAGCCGCCGAGCGCCTCCTCGGCGCCGTGGTGCTGGCTGGTGACGGTGTCGCCGACCCGCGACTGTCGGACGTCCTTCACGCCGGTGATCAGGTAGCCGACCTCGCCGACACCGAGCAGGCTCGCCTTGACCGGCTCGGGGCTGATCACGCCGACCTCGAGCATCTCGTGCACGGCGCCGGTCGACATCATCTTGATCCGGTCGCGGTGGCTGAGCTTGCCGTCGACGACGCGGACGTAGGTGACCACGCCGCGGTAGGTGTCGTAGACCGAGTCGAAGATCAGGGCCCGCGCCGGGGCGTCCGGGTCGCCGACCGGGTGGGGGGTCTGCTTGACGATCTCGTTGAGCAGCGCCTCGACGCCCCGGCCGGTCTTGGCCGAGGTCTGCAGCACGTCGGCGGGGTCGCAGCCGATGATGCCGGCCAGCTCCGCGGCGTACTTCTCGGGCTGCGCCGACGGCAGGTCGATCTTGTTGAGCACCGGGATGATGTGGAGGTCGGCGCCGAGCGCGAGGTAGAGGTTGGCCAGCGTCTGCGCCTCGATGCCCTGGGCGGCGTCGACCAGCAGGACCGCCGCCTCGCACGCCTCGAGCGACCGCGAGACCTCGTAGGTGAAGTCGACGTGGCCGGGGGTGTCGATCATGTTGAGCACGTAGTTGCCGGGCTCCGCGCCCTGCTCGTTGCCCTCGGGGACCGTCCACGGCATCCGCACGGCCTGGCTCTTGATGGTGATGCCGCGCTCGCGCTCGATGTCCATCCGGTCGAGGTACTGGGCGCGGGAGGACCGCTCGTCGACGACGCCGGTGAGCTGCAGCATCCGGTCGGCGAGCGTGGACTTGCCGTGGTCGATGTGCGCGATGATGCAGAAGTTCCTGATGATCGCGGGATCGGTGTGCCCCGGCGGGGGGGCGGTGTTCGTGGGCACAGACGTCTCTCGGGTCACTTGCGGGGGACGGCCTCATCCTCCCACACGGGTGGTGCCCGGACCGCCTCGCCGGAGCCGCCTCGACCTGCGCACGAGGTGGCCGGAGAGCAGCAGGAGCAGGAGCGCGAGGAACTGGTGGCCGGATCGGTCACTCCGGGCTGTCGATGAACTCCTTCGACCTGGCGATCGCGTAGCCCCAGCCCTGCTCGAGCGTCGGCTTCGGAGGTACGGCGATCTCGTCGGGGTTGGTCAGCACGTCGAGGAGCACCGGGCCGTCGTGGGCGAGCGCCTCGAGGACCGCACCCTCGACGGCGTGCGGGTCGGTGACCCGGATGCCCTTCATGCCGATCGCCTCGGCGACCTTCGCGAGGTCCGGGTTGTGCAGGACCGTGCCGAACTCGGGCAGCCCCACCTGCTCCATCTCCAGCTTGACCATCCCGAGCCGGCCGTTGTCGAAGACGACCAGCTTGACCGGCAGCTCATGGGTGACGGCGGTGATCAGGTCGCCCAGCAGCATGGTCAGGCCGCCGTCGCCGCAGAACGCGACGACCTGGCGGTGCCGGTCGAGCGCCTGGGCGCCGAGGGCCTGGGGCATCGCGTTGGCCATCGACCCCAGGTTGAACGAGCCGAGCAGCTGCCGACCCCCGTTCATCCGGACGAACCGGGCCAGCCACGTCGTCGCCATCCCGGTGTCGGTCGTGAAGACCGCGTCGGTCGCGGCGAACCGGTCGATCGCGGCGGCGAGCAGCTCGGGGCGGACCCGGCCCTCGGGGTTCTCGACCTTGCGGCGCAGGAGGCCCACCGGCTTCCGCTCGTAGTCCGGGCTGGTGAGGTGCTGCTGCCGCTCGCGCCAGTGGGCGTACGACGAGCGCGCCTTCTCGAGGAGGCCGGTGTCCCGCTTCTCGTCCACCAGCCGCAGCAGTCCGCGCACGGCCAGCCGGGCGTCGCCGACCACGGCGTGGTCGACCGGCGTACGCCGTCCGACGTGGCTGCCGTCGACGTCGATCTGCACGACGACCTTCCCCTGCGGGTAGAAGTCCTTGTAGGGGAAGTCGGTGCCGACCATCAGCAGCAGGTCGCAGCCGTCGAAGGCGACCGCGCTGGCCCGGTTGCCGAGCAGCCCGGACTGGCCGACCTCGTAGGGGTTGTCGGCGTCGAAGGCCTCCTTGCCCTTGAGGGTGACCACCATCGGCGCGGAGAGGCGCTCGGCGAGCTCGAGCACCTCGGCGCGGGCGCCGCTCGCGCCCTGGCCGACGAGGAGCGTGACGGCGCCGGCCGCGTTGATCGCCGCCGCAGCCTCGGACAGCGACGCGTCGCTCGGGGGCGTGGCGGGACGGTCGGTCACGAACCTCGGTGTCGCCGTGTGCTTCGGCAGGTCCATCCCACCGACGTCACCGGGGAGGGTCAGGACCGCGACGCCACGCTCCTGGAGCGCGGCGTTGGCGGCCTGCTCGATGAGCCCGGGCAGCTGGTCGGGGCTGGACACGGTGGCCGAGAAGACCGAGACGTCGGCGAAGAGCACGTCGTTGTCGACCTCCTGGAAGAAGTCGCTGCCGATCTCCTCGCGGGGCACCTGCCCGCAGATCGCGAGCACCGGCGCGTGCGACTTCTTCGCGTCGTACAGGCCGTTGAGGAGGTGGATCGCACCCGGCCCGACGGTCCCCATGCAGACACCGAGCCGGCCGGTCAGCTGGGCCTGGGCCCCGGCCGCGAACGCGCCGGCCTCCTCGTGGCGCACGCCCATCCACGCGATGCGGTCCTCGCGACGGATCGCGTCCGTGACGGGGTTGAGCGCGTCACCGACCACTCCCCAGACCTGGGTGACGCCGTGCTCGGCGAGGGCGTCGATGAGCAGCTCGGCAACGGTGGGCATGGTCCTCCTCGGAGTCGACCGGCTCAGGGATTGAAACGGTCGGGGTTCGCCTGTACCCAGTCGCGCTCCCAGGAACGCGGCGGGTCGCGGTAGAGCTGGCCCGGAGCGAGGTGCTCGAACATCTCGGCGTACGACGAGATGGTGCCGTGGTCGATCCGGCGCCGGAGCATGTGCGGCCGCAGCTCGTCGAAGGAGTGCAGGCCCATCGAGGCGATGACCTGCATGGCCTGCTCGACGGTGCCGCGCTGGTAGCTGGTGACCCGCTGGGTCTTGTCGGGCACGTAGAGCGCCCGCTGCCGCTTCGGGTCCTGGGTGGCGACCCCGACCGGGCAGGTGTTGGTGTGGCAGGTCTGGGCCTGGATGCAGCCCACCGCCATCATCATCGCCCGCGCCGCGTTGGTGTAGTCGGCGCCCTGGATGACCCGCTTGACGACGTCGACGCCGGTCGCGACCTTGCCGGAGGCGCCGACCTTGACCTTGTCCCGCACCCCGGCGCCCCGGAGCGCGTTGTGGACGGTCATCAGCCCCTCGGTCAGCGGCATGCCGACGTGGTCCTCATACTCCAAGGGCGCCGCACCGGTGCCGCCCTCGGCCCCGTCGACGATCACGAAGTCGGGATAGGTGTCCTCCTCGACCATCGCCTTGCAGATCGCGAGGAAGTCGGTGCGCGAGCCCAAGCAGAGCTTGAACCCCGCGGGCTTGCCGCCCGCGAGCTCGCGGAAGTGCCCGATGAACTGGACCAGCTCGCGCGGGGTGGAGAACACCTGGTGGTACGGCGGGGAGATCACCGTCTCCCCCTCCGGGACGTCGCGGGTCTGGGCGATCTCACGGGTCACCTTCGCGCCGGGCAGCACCCCACCGAGGCCGGGCTTGGCACCCTGGCTGAGCTTGAGGCTGACCATCTTCACCTGGTCGTCGGCGGCCTTGTCGGCGAACTCGCGCTCGTCGAAGCCCCCCTGGTCGGTGCGGCACCCGAAGTAGCCGGAGCCGATCTCCCAGACCAGGTCGCCGCCGTGGCGGTGGTAGGGGCTGATCGCGCCCTCGCCGGTGTCGTGCGCGAAGCCGCCGGCCGCCGCTCCCCGGTTGAGCGCCTCGATCGCGTGGCCGCTGAGGCTGCCGAAGCTCATCGCCGACACGTTGAGCATCGCCATGTCGTAGGGCTGCGTGCAGTCCTTCCCGCCGATCCGCACCCGCGGCGGCTCCGCCATCTTCGGGACCGGCACGGTGGAGTGGACGAGGTACTCGTAGCCGACCGCGTAGAGGTCGCGCTCGGTGCCGAACGGCTGCTCCTCCTTCACACCCTTGGCACGCTGGTAGATCGAGGAGCGGGTGTTGCGGTCGAACGGGCGGCCGTCGAAGTTGCGCTCGATGAAGTACTGCTGGAGCTCGGGCCGGACCTCCTCGAGGAGGAACCGGATGTGGCCCAGGACCGGGTAGTTGCGCAGGATCGAGTGCTTCTTCTGCAGCAGGTCGTAGACCCCGACGGCCAGGAGCACCACGATCACGGCGAGGAAGAACCACCATCCGGGTCCGCCGATCGTGGCCGCCAGCGTCGCGACAGCACCGAGGAACGCCAGGACGCCGATCACGAAGAAGCGCAGCACGTGTCGAGTTCTACCACCGCGCCCGCCATCGCCCCGCGTGATGGAGCGGGCCGGCGCATGTCCGAGGATGGGTGCGTGAGCGCCGTACCCCTCCCGACGACCATCCCGCACGGCCGCACGGCCCGGCGGCTCGAGTGGGCGCACCTGCCGCCGCACGTGCGTGCCCTGGTCGAGCGGCGGTGTGGCTCGCCGGTGGTCGAGGCCCGGTCGCAGGGCGCCGGCTTCACGCCGGGCTTCGCGTCCGTGCTGACCTGCGCGGACGGCACCCGGCACTTCGTGAAGGCGGCCTCCCTCAAGGCACAGCGGATGTTCGCCGAGGCCTACCGGGTCGAGGCCGCCAAGCTCGCCGGCCTCCCTGACGCGGCGCCCGCGCCGCGCCTGCTCTGGCTGCACGACGCCGACGACTGGGTGGTGCTCGCGACCGAGCACGTCGAGTCGCGGCAGCCGCGCCGGCCCTGGCGCGAGGCCGACCTGCAGGCGTGCGTCGCGATGGCCGAGCAGATGGCCGCCGTCCTCACTCCCCCGCCGGCCGCGCTGGTCACCGACGACTTCGCGACCGAGTTCGCCGGGTGGCCGGCGTACTGGGACCAGGTCCGCCGGACGATGCCGGACCTGCCCGCACTCGCCGAGCGGCTCGACGAGGCGGCCGCGCTGGCGGCGCGCTTCCGGGAGGTCACCGGCGGCTCGACCCTGGTCCACACCGACATCCGCGACGACAACCTGATGCTCGCCGCCGACGGCCGGGTGCTGCTCTGCGACTGGAACTGGCCGGTCGTCGGCGCCGCGTGGCTCGACACGGTGTTCTTGATGATCGGCCCGCGCGGCGACGGGATCGACGTCGACCGGGTGCTCGCCGGGGCCGCGCTGACCAGGGACGTGCCGGCCGAGGCGGTCGACATCGTGCTGGCGCTCGTGACGGGCTACTTCCTGATGTCCGCGGAGCAGCCGGTGCCCCCGACCTCTCCCTACATCCGGGAGGCGCAGCGCTGGCAGGGCGAGGTGTGCTGGCGCTGGCTGGGTGACCGGCGTGGCTGGACGTGAGCCGGGCGCCGGCCATTTTGGCGGTGCCGAGCGCCGCTGCTAGCCTTGTCCGTCGCGTCACGTGTGGTTGCACCGTGCGCGCGACCCGACGTTCACAACGACCGATCATCCTCGACGCAAAGGCACACCAGTGGCGAACATCAAGTCCCAGATCAAGCGCAACAAGCAGAACGAGAAGGCGCACGAGCGCAACAAGGCCGTCAAGACGGGCCTGAAGTCCGCCGTCCGCAAGTTCCGCGAGGCCGCCGAGGCCGGGGACAAGGACGTCGCGCTGGCGGCCGGCCGCGACGCGGCCCGCAAGCTCGACAAGGCCGCCTCCAAGGGCGTCATCCACAAGAACCAGGCCGCGAACCGCAAGTCCGCGATCGCCAAGAAGGCCGCTTCGCTCTGATCCACCCCGCCGCCTGAGCACCTCGGGCGGCACGTCGGTCGTTGGTCGACCCGCTCGTCACTCTGACGGGCGGGTCGACGTCATTTTGAGGTGCCTCGGCCTGAGCGTGCGAAGGCCGAGACCCGGCAGCCAGATCGAGCAGCCGCGCGGCCGACGGAGGAGGCCGCGACCGGCGTGTCGAGATCAGGCCACGTCAGCGCTGGTCGTGGAGGCCGGTGACGGTCAGCACCAGCCGCTCCAGGGTGTACGACGCGTCACTGGCGGCGCCCTTGATGTCGGCGTCGGCGCGCGCGATCGCCTGGATGGCCCGGGCGATGGCGCCGTCGGACCAGCCGCGGGACTGGTCACGGATCGTGCGCAGCTTCCACGGGGGCACGCCGACCTCGCGCGCGAGGTCCGCCTCCCGCATGCCGCGCGGCGCCGACTTGTAGCGGGCCACCCCGCGCGCACCTCCCGCGAACGCCGACGTGACCAGCACCGGCGCGGTGCCGCCGTCGAGCGCCCAGCGGAGCTCCTCGAGCGCTACCGTGCGGCGCCCCCAGAACGCCGCGTCGGCCACCGCGAAGGACTTCGCCTCCGCGCGACCGCCGAAGTACTGCTTGACCTTCTCGACGGTCAGTGCCGCGCCGGCGAAGTCACTGGTCAGCTGGTCGGCCGCCGCCGCCAGCGAGCGCAGGTCCTGACCGACGGCCTGCACGAGGAAGTCGGCGGCGTCCTGGTCGATCGTCGAGCCGTGGCTGCGGACCTCGGCGGCGACGAAGTTGACGTACTCCGAGGCCCGGAGCTCGCCGGACTTCGACTCGGAGACCGTGTCGAGCTTGCGCAGCTTGGTGAGGGTGCCACTGCCCTTCTGCCCGCCGCCGTGCACGAGGACCAGCGCGACCTCGTCGGCCGGCGCCGCGGCGTACGCCAGGAGCCCCTCGACCGACTCCTCGGGCAGGTTCTCCAGCCCGCGGACGACCACGCACCGGATGCTCGAGAAGAGCGACGGGGCGGCGAGCTCGCCGAGCGTCGCCAGCGAGAGGTCGGAGCCGACCGTCTCGGAGAACTCCGACTCGGCGTCGTGGTGACGCACGACGTCGCGGACGGCGGCGACCGTGCGCTCGTTGAGGAACTCCTCCTTGCCGGTCACGAGCGTGACCCGGCCGAGGACGTCTGCTGCGCGCGGATGCGAGGGACCTGCCATGGTGCGGCAAGCCTGCCACAGCGCGCCGACGTCCGAGGACCGGGCGTCAGCGCGTCTCGGTGCTCAGCGCACCGTCCCGCTCGGCCACCACCAGGTCACCGTCGAGGTCGGTGCGCAGCACCCGCGCCCCGGTCGCCGCGAGCGGTGCCAGCGCCTCCGGCGCAGGGTGGCCGTAGTCGTTGTCGGCGCCGACCGACACCAGCGCCACCCGGGCGCCGAGCGAGACCAGCCAGTCCTCGTCCTGGTAGCGACTGCCGTGGTGCGGCACCTTGAGCACGTCGACCTGGAGCCCGGGCAGCGCCGCCGCGAGCGCCTCCTGTCCTTCGGGCTCGACGTCGCCGGTGAGCAGCATCCGCACCCCGTGCACCTCGACCAGCAGCACCACGCTCGCCTCGTTGGCGGTGCTGCCGTCGCCCGGCCCGGCGGTCGGCGAGTCCGGGGGCGGCCACAGCGCCTGGAGGGAGACGTCGCCGACGACGCGGGTCACGCCGTACGGCGTGGGTGCCGGCGCCAGCCCGGCCGCGGCGGCGAGGGTGTCGACCTCGCGCACGCCCTGCGGCGGGTCGAGCAGCCGGGTGGTCTCGATGGCGCCGACCTGTCGTCCGTCGAGGACCCCGGACAGCCCGTCGACGTGGTCGGCGTGGAAGTGCGTGAGCACCACCAGCGGCACCACCCGGATCTCCAGCCGGTCCAGGCACGCGTCTACTGCGGCCGGGTCGGGCCCGGCGTCGACGACCACCCCGGCGTGGGGGCCGGCGTTGAGCACCAGCGCGTCGCCCTGCCCGACATCGCAGGCGGCGAGCAACCACCCGTCCGGCGGCCAACCGGGCGTCGGCGGCCGCACCAGGACGCCGACGACGAGCAGCAGGCAGCAGCCGACGCCGGTCGCCGGGCCGCGCAGCAGGTACGGCGCCCCGAGCGCCACCACGACGACCACCACCGTGAGCAGCACCAGCGCGCCGGCCCCGGTCCCCCACGCGAGCGAGGCTGTCGGCAGCCCCGCCTCGTGCTCGGCGACCGTCACGATCCAGGCGACGCACCAGGCGGCCGGCGTGCCGAGCACCCGGCCGGCCGGGTCCCACAGCAGGCCGACCAGGCCACCGCCCAGCCCGAGGACCGTGGCCGGGCCGACGACGGGCGCGACCACCAGGTTGGCGGCGACCGCCACCAGGCTCACCTGACCGGAGATCGCGGCCACGACCGGCGTGCACGCGAGCTGGGCCGCGGCCGGCACGGCGACCGCCTCGGCCACCCAGCGCGGCAGCCACCGCGCCAGGGCGTCACGCCAGCCGGGCGCCAGCAGCAGGATGCCGCCGGTCGCGAGGACGGACAGCACGAAGCCCACCGACGCCGCCAGCCCGGGCTCGACCAGCACCAGGGCGAGGACGGCCACACCCAGGGCGCGGGTGCCGCGCTGCCGGCCGTTGGTCCCCATCGCGAACAGCGCCACCGTGCCCATCACCGCGGCCCGGAGCACGCTCGGCTCGGTGCGCGCCAGCAGCACGAAGCCGACGATGCCGGCCGCGCCGACGGCGTACAGCCAGCGCCCGCGCACCCCGCCCCAGCGGGCGAGCACCAGGAGGAAGCCGACAACCAGGGTCAGGTTCGTCCCCGAGACGGCGAGCAGGTGGGTGAGGCCGGTGGTCCGGAAGTCGTCGGCCAGGGCGGGGTCGAGGCCGGCGTCGTCGCCGTCCACCAGCGCCGGCACCAGCGCGCGCTGGTCGGCCGGCCGGTGCGCGACCGCGCTCCGGACCGACGCCCGCACAGCGGCCGCACCGTCCCACCACAGGTCCGGGGCCGCGACGACCTCGGGCGGCCCCCGGGCACCCAGGACCGCGGCCAGGTCGTCGCCGTCGGCCGGCGACAGGCGGCCGGTGACCCGCACGGTGCTGCCCAGCGCGACGTCGCCCCAGGCGTCGTCGGCCATGACCAGCACCGGCACCGACAGCGCGTAGGTCGTCCCGCGCCCGGTCACCTCCCGGACCTCGAGCCGGGTCAGCACCACGTCGCCGAACCGACCCTCGGTCCGGCGCGGGTCGGAGGCGACCGTGCCGGTCACGCCCGCCACCGCCCGCTCGGCGGCGAGCCGCGTCACCGGGCTCCCGGCCAGCTGGTCGTGGCGCAGCGCGGCGACCGTGGTGACCGCCCCGAGCACGAGGGCCGCGGCGGCGCCCGTCCGCCAGACCCGGCCGCTCCCCCGGCGGCCGAGCGCGGCGCCGACGACCATCGCGACCGGGAGCAGGAGCGCCCACCACCCGGCCCACCGACCCGCGAGCGCGCCGGCCCAGGCGCACGCACCGAGGAGCAGCATCCGCAGGTCGGGGGGCTCACGTCGCGCATCGGGCGTCGGCACCTCACACCGTGACGTAGGGCGCGAGCTGGCCCAGGGTCGCATCGCCGATGCCGTCCACCTCGAGCAGTTCGTCGACCGCGGTGAAGCCACCGTGCTCGTCGCGCCAGGCGAGGATGGCCTGCGCGGTGACCGGCCCCACCTCGGGCAGCGCCTCCAGCTCGCTCTGGGAGGCGGTGTTGAGGTTGACCAGCGGTCCGCCCGGCGCACCCGGTGTCGGCACCGCCGAGGCCGCGACGCCGGTCGGCGCCGGCATCCCCACCAGGATCTGCTCGCCGTCGATCAGCACGCGGGCCAGGTTCAGCCCGGTGAGGTCCGCACCCGGGCGGGCGCCGCCGGCCGCCTCGATCGCGTCGACGACCCGGTCGCCGGCATCGAGCACGGCGATGCCCGGATGTCGCACCTTGCCCTCGACGTCGACCGTGACCGACCCGCCGGCGGCGGCCGCGGCAGGAGCCGCCACCGGCGAGGCGTCGCTGAGGGTCTCCCCCGTGCCCGCGGCCGAGGGGGTGCTGATGGTCGGGGCCTCCAGGCTGTCGGCGTCGCCGCGCAGCACCCACCAGCAGGTCGCCGCCAGGGCGACCGCGACCAGCACCGCGACCACCGCGACGTGGGCCGGCCCGAGCGCGAACCGGCCCCGCAACGTCTCGGGCACCACACCGGTGAGCACCCGGCGGGACGCGTGCCGGCCCGGCGTCGGGACCAGCGGCGGGGCAGCCGCGGGGTCGTCGTCGGCGTCGTCGACCACGCGCAGCGGCCGGATCCGGGTGTGGTGGGAGGACCACTCGTCCGGGTCGGGCTCCGGTCGGGCCGCGGCCAGCTCGGCGCTCAGCAGCGCGAGCCGTCGCGAGACGGCTTCCTGGTGCTCGGGGCTCGGACGGCGATTCGGCATGCGCCGACGCTAGGCAGCGGCGGCTCGCTGCGCAGCCTCGTCTCGGCGTCCTGTGGAGAGGGATGGAGGGAGAACCACGGGGGATGGAAAGTGGGCCGACTCCTCGCTACGCCGTGGGGTCGACGGCCGTGGGAGAGCAGGTCCCCGGCAACCGGCTGCCTTCCGGTCGGGCTGACCGGTCCCGGTCAGAGCCGCGGCGCCACGCAGACGGCGATCATGCCGGGCCCGACGTGGGCGCCGAGGACCGCCCCGAGCTCGCCGCACCAGACGTCGCGGCCTTCGAGGTTGACCTCGAGCCGCTGCGACAGCTTCTCGGTGAGCTGGCCGGCGCGCTCGGGGTTGGCGAGGTGGGCGACGCAGACGTCGGCGGGCGCCTCCCCCGCGGCCTGGACGGCCAGCTCCTCGAGCCGGCTCAGCGCGCGCGACGACGTCCGCACCCGTTCCAGCGAGGCGACCTTCCCGTCCTCGATCTGGAGCAGCGGCTTCACCGACAGCGCTCCGCCGAGCAGCGCTGCGGCGGCGCCGATCCGACCCCCGCGACGGAGGTACTCGAGGGTGTCGACGTAGAACAGCGACGACGCCCGTGCCGCCCGCTCACGCGCGGCCTCGGCCGCATCATCGGCGGACCCGCCCGCGTGGAGGACGTCGGCGGCCGACAGGGCGGCGTACCCCGTCGCCACTCCGACCTGGCGGGTGTCGACCGGGATCACCCGGACCGACGCGTCGCGCGCCGCGACCTGCGCGGACTCGAAGGTGCCGCTCATGTCGCCGGACAGGTGGATCGACACGATCTCGGTGGCGCCGTCGCGCGCCGCCTTCTCGTAGACCTCGAGCAGCGCGGCCGGGCCGGGCCGCGACGTGCTGACCGGCTTCCACTCCTTGAGGGCCGCGGCCACCAGGTCGGGCGTGGCCCCGTCGGCGCCCTCGTCGTACACCGTCGCGCCGATCACCACCTGGAGGGGTACGACGACGATCCCGCGCTCGGCCGCCACCTCCGGAGGGAGGCTGGCGGTCGAGTCGGTGACGATCACGGCCGGCATGACGGCGAGGGTAGCCGGGTCACACCACCACGTTGACCAGCTTCGGTGCGCGGACGACGACCTTGCGCACCTCGCGACCGTCGATCGCGCGCACCACGTCGGGGTGTGCCATCGCCAGCCGCTCCAGGTCGGCGTCGCCGATGTCGGGCGCGACGTCCAGCCGGGCCTTGACCTTGCCCTGGATCTGCACGACGGCGACGACCGAGTCCTCGACCAGCAGCGCCGGGTCCACCACCGGCCAGCCGGCCCGGGCCACGGTCGGCTCGTGGCCCAGCCGCGACCACATCTCCTCGGCGGTGTACGGCGCCACCAGGGACAGCAGGATCGCGACCGCTTCCGCCGCCTCGCGCACGGCCGGGTCCGCGGGACCGCAGCCCGAGTCGATGGCCTTGCGGGTGGCGTTCACCAGCTCCATCACGCGCGCGACCATCACGTTGAACCGGTAGGCCTCGATCAGCTCGGCCGCGTCGTGCACGGTCCGCGCGGTCACCCGGCGCAGCGCGACGTCGCCGCCCTCCGGCGAGGTGCCGGCGGGCGAGGTCACGTCACCGGACAGCCGCCAGGCGCGCTGCAGGAAGCGCAGCGACCCGGCCGGCGACATGTCGGCCCAGTCGATGTCGTCCTCCGGCGGACCGGCGAAGACCAGGGTCAGGCGTACGGCGTCCACGCCGAACTCCGCCAGCTGGTCCCCCAGGCTGACGCCGTTGCCCAGCGACTTGCTCATCTTCTTGCCGCGGTTGATGACGAAGCCCTGGTTCAGCTGGGCGGAGAACGGCTCGCCGACCTCCAGCATCCCCATGTCCCGCAGCACCTTGGTGAAGAAGCGCGCGTACAGCAGGTGCAGCACGGCGTGCTCGACGCCGCCCACGTAGATGTCGACCGGCATCCAGGCGTTGGCCTTGGCGACGTCGAACGGCCCGTCGGTGTAGTCCGGCGAGCAGAAGCGCAGGAAGTACCACGACGAGTCGACGAAGGTGTCCATCGTGTCGCTGTCCCGCTTGGCGGGACCGCCGCAGGTCGGGCACGCGACGTTGACCCACTCCTCGGCCGCGGCCAGCGGCGAGACGCCCTTCGGCTTCAGGTCCGCGCCGCGCAGCTCCGGCAGCTCCAGCGGCAGCTGGTCGTAGGGGACGGCGACCTCGCCGTCCTTCTCGCAGTGGATGATCGGGATCGGGACGCCCCAGTAGCGCTGCCGGCTCAGCAGCCAGTCGCGCAGCCGGAAGTTCACCGTGCCCTCGCCCGCCCGCTGCTGCTCCAGGAAGTCGATGGTGGCGCGCTTGGCCTCGTCGACCGACAGCCCGTTGATGTCCAGGGGGGCGTCGACACCGGGGGCCGGGGAGTTGATCGCCGGGCCCTCGCCGTGGAACGCCTCGCCGTCGAAGCCCTCGGGCGTCTGGGTCGTACGGACGATCTCCAGGCCCATCGTGGTCGCGAACTCCCAGTCGCGCTGGTCGCCGCCCGGCACGCCCATGACCGCACCGGTGCCGTAGTCGGCCAGCACGTAGTCGGTCGCCCACACCGGGATCTGCGTCCCGGTCACCGGGTTGGTCGCGGTGACGCCCAGGTCGACGCCGGTCTTCGCGCGGTCGGTCGACAACCGCTCGATCTCGGTCTCCTTGCGGATCTCCTCCCGGTAGGCCTCGAAGGCCGCGCGCTGCTCGTCGGTGACCAGCTCCTCGGCCAGCGGGGAGTCGACCGCCACCACCAGGAACGTCGTGCCGAAGATCGTGTCCGGCCGCGTGGTGTAGACCGTGATCGGCTCGGCACGGCCCTCCACGGCGAAGTCCACGTGGGCGCCCTCGGAGCGGCCGATCCAGTTGCGCTGCGCCGAGACCACCCGCGCCGGCCAGGTGGGCTCCAGGTCGTCCAGGCAGTCCAGCAGCTCCTGGGCGTACTCGGTGATCTTGAAGTACCACTGCGTCAGCTCGCGCTTGGTCACCTCGTGCCCGCAGCGTTCACAGCGGCCGTCGACGACCTGCTCGTTGGCCAGGACGGTCTGGTCGTTCGGGCACCAGTTGACCGGGCTGTTCTTGCGGTAGGCCAGCCCGCGCTCGCGGAACTTCAGGAACAGCCACTGCGTCCACCGGTAGTACGCCGGGTCGGAGGTGTGCAGCCGGCGGGTCCAGTCGAAGGAGATGCCGTAGCGCCGGAAGGACTCGTACTGCGTCTCGATGTTCGCGTAGGTGTACGTCGCCGGGTGCTCGTTGTTGCGGATCGCGGCGTTCTCGGCGGGCAGCCCGAAGGAGTCCCAGCCCATCGGGTTCAGGACCTCGAAGCCGCGCTGCCACCAGTAGCGGGCGATCACGTCGTGCAGCGCGGTCACCTCGGCGTGACCCATGTGCAGGTCGCCGCTCGGGTAGGGGAACATCGTCAGCGCGTACCGCTTCTCCCGCGGGGAGTCGTCGTCGGCGCGGAACGGCTGCAGCTCGTCCCACACGGGCAGCCACTTGTCCTGCACCGCGGCGACGTCGTACGTCGCTGCCTCGGCGGGGTGGGTCTCCTGCTCGCTCATCTGTGTTCTCTCTCCGCGTTCGGTCGGGATCTCTGCTCGTCCTGGCCCGGGGCACAAAAAAACCCCTCGGGCGTGAGGGGTGGCCGCACTGGAAGGTGATCAGTGCGGCTGGCTAAGGAGCAGGTTCCTGCGCATGGGCCCAGAGTACCCGACCACGACCTCCGCCTGCCCGCTCCGCCTCTAGGGTGGCGACCATGACTGTCCCCGACATGTTCCGCCTCGACGGCAGGGTCGCCGTCGTGACCGGCGCCTCCAGCGGTCTCGGCGTCGCCTTCGCGCAGGGCCTGGCCGAGGCCGGCGCCGACGTCGCCCTGGGCGCCCGGCGTGCCGACCGGTTGAAGGACACCGCCGCGCTGGTCGAGGCCACCGGCCGCCGAGCGCTCACCGTCGCCACCGACGTGGCCGACCCGGACTCGTGCTCGAACCTGGTCGCCCTCGCCCTGGAGGAGTTCGGCCGGGTCGACATCCTGGTCAACAACGCCGGGATCGCGACGGCGATGCCCGCGACCCGCGAGCCGCCCGCCGACTTCCGCCGGGTCATCGACGTCAACCTCAACGGCTGCTACTGGATGGCGCAGGCCTGCGGACGGGTGATGCAGCCGGGCTCGAGCATCATCAACATCAGCTCGGTCCTCGGCATCACCACCGCCGGCCTCCCCCAGGCGGCGTACGCCGCGTCGAAGGCCGGCCTGATCGGCCTGACCCGCGACCTGGCGCAGCAGTGGACCGGCCGCAAGGGGATCCGGGTCAATGCGATCGCGCCCGGGTTCTTCGACTCGGAGATGACCGAGCAGTACCCGCCCGGCTACCTCGAGTCGCAGGCGCCGCGGATCCCCAGCGGCCGCAAGGGCGACCCCGCCGAGCTGGCCGCGACCGCCGTCTTCCTCGCCTCCGATGCCGCGGGATACATCACCGGCCAGACCCTGGCCGTCGACGGCGGGCTGACCATCACCTGACGCGCGCGGGTTTCACCGGGCGGCCGCCGGAACCCGCACGACACGCCGAGTGGGTACGGCGTGTCGCGCGGGTTCCGGCTGCCAGGGCAAGCTACTTCTTGACCTTGAAGGTGTCCTTCGCGGTCTTGCCGGAGTCGGCGCCCTGCACCGTGACGGTGTAGGTGCCGGCCTTCGTGGGCGTGATCGTCGCGACGAGCGTGCCGCCGGAGACGTCGCGCGTCGCGCTCGACTTGCTCGGACCCGTGATCGTGATCGTTGCCCGCCGGTCGGCGAAGAACTTCGACGCGGTGATGGTCACGGTCCGGCCCGACCTCACCGAGGACGGCGTCGCCTGCACGGTGGCCTTCGAGCTGCTCGGGTTGTCGGAGAGACCCAGGGCGTTGCGCATCGTGAAGTACAGGTCCGTCTGGTCGGTGAGACCGACGATGTTCGCCGCACCCGGGCCGAAGCCCGCCACCCGGAGCTGGCTGCCGGTGTGCTGCTGCGAGCCACCCGCCGGAGCCGTGCCGTAGTTGACGGTCATCGGGGCCCCGTCCGCGGTCGTGAGCGTGACGCTCAGGCCGGGGCTGGTGCTGCCGACCTCGATGATCTGGCTGGAGTGCGCGTGGTCGGCGGTGACGAACACCGAGGTGTCGCGGTGCGTCCTGGCGTACTCCATGGCGACCTGGACCGCCTCGTCGAGGTCGACCGTCTCACCGATCTGGCCGCACGCGTTGGCGGCGTGGTCCTGCTTGTCGATGCTCGCGCCCTCGACCTGGAGGAAGAACCCGTTCGGGTTGTCCAGGAGGTCGATCGCCTTCGTCGTCATGTCCGCGAGCGACGGCAGGGTGTCGGCGTGGTCCGGGTTCGGCGTGCACGTCTCGGCCGGCAGCTTGGAGCCACCGACGGTGGCCGCCGGGCCGGCGTAGCGCACCGGCATGTTGCCCTCGGAGAAGAGCCCGAGGAGCGGCTTGTCCTGGTCCGCCTCGGTGACCGCCATCAGGCCGGCCTTGTCACTGACCATCTGGTAGCCGCGCGACGTGGCCTGCTCGGCGAGCGTCTTGCCCGCGTACTCACCCGCGGCCGCGGTCTCCGCGAAGGTGGCGGCACCGCCACCGAGGGTGACGTCCGGGCGGGTGTCGAGCAGCTGCTCGGTGATCGAGCCGAGGCCGCCGTTCTCCAGGGCTGCCTCCGGGCAGGTCGCCGACGTCTTGACCGGTCCGTAGCAGGACCGCTGCGAGATGTGCGAGACCATGACGGCGGGAGTGGCGTCCTGGATCTCCGCGGTCGTGACGTCGCCGGTCTTGAGGCCGTTCTGCTTGGCCAGCTCCAGCAGCGTCTGCTGCGGCTCACCGGCGAGGTCGACCGAGACCGCGTTGTCGTAGGTCTTGGTGCCGGTCGACCACGCCGAGCCGGTCGCTGCCGAGTCAGGGACGTAGTCGGGGAGCCCGGTCGTCTTGTCGAGGGAGTACGTCGTGTACTGGCCGGTCAGCGGGAGGGAGTCGATGCCCTTGAAGCGGCCGGCCGCGCCCTCGGCGTAGTCGCGGGCCACCGTGATCTCCGAGTCGCCCATGCCGTCGCCGATGAAGAGGATGACGTTGCGGGCGTGGCCGCCGACGACCGCGTGGCGCACCGCGCTGGTCCGGTCGCCGTCGTTGCGGGTGGCCCCGCCGTGGTCGGAGAGGTCGGGGGCTGCGCGGCCGCCGGCGAAGGCGAGACCGGAGGTGGTGGCGATCGCGGCGAGCGCCAGGGTGCCGATCGCCAGCTGACGGTGCGATCGGGAGATTCGTACGTGCATGCTCGAGGAGGTCCTTCCAGTGGGGATCCGGGTCCCGATGACCCGCCCCGAGCCGACCAGTCCCAGGTGAACGTCCGCGTCAGTTCCGGCGACCGTCACGTGGCGTCCGCGCGACCACTCGCGTGCCCGGCGTGGTGCCGGTCCAGCGGTGGAAGGCCACGATGAACGGCGACGCCTCGGCGTACCCGAGCCGCAGCGCGACGTCCTCGACCGTCAGCCGCCCGGTGCCGAGCAGCTCGACCGCGAGCGACTCGCGCACCTCGTCGAGGAGGCGCTGGTACGTCGTGCCCTCGTCGGCGAGCCGGCGGCGCAGGGTCCGCTCACTGAGCCCGAGCTCGCGGGCGACGCCGGCCATCGGAGCGCCCGAGCGCAGCTGCTGGGTCACCAGGACCCGGACCTCCTGCGAGGTCCCCGAGCGCGCGCGCCGGCGCTCGACGACGTCGCGGCACAGGGCCTCGGCCAGCGCCAGCGTCTGCGGGTTCGACTGCGGGAGCGGTCGGTCGAGCTCGGCGGCGCCGAGCTCGAGCACGACGGTGTCCGCCGCCCGGCGCCGGGTGGTGGGCACGCCGCCCGGCACCAGCTCGTCGAGCACGGTGCGGATCGCCGCCACGTCGCGGTCGAGGAGGAAGGCGCGGACGTCGGGCGGCAGCCCGGAGCCGTCGACGGTGATCCGGACGGTCGCGCCGACGATCTCGGCGCGCGGGATCGCGAAGGTGAAGCTCAGGTCGAGGAACCGGAGCGCGACGTCCATCGCGTCGAGCACGGTCCGGCTCGCGAGCAGCGCGTAGCCGAAGATCCCGAACGTGCTGGCGTGGTAGCGACGGCCCACGGCCGCGCCCACGTCACCGAGGTGGCCCTGCAGGTTGCGGACGACCCGCAGCTCCTGGGTCGCGGTCACCTCGCGGTCGGGCTCGGTCAGGTCGGCGATGCCGAGGCCGGTCCCGGCCAGCACCGCCTCGGCGTCGACGCCGCGCGACCCGGCGTACGCCACGAGCAGCGCCACGCCCGCCACCGCGCGCGGGAACTCCCAGCCGCGCGCGGCCGGCGGAGGGAGCATGGCCGGAATTATGGATCATCCTGCCGCGCCCACCGCCTACCGTGCTGGCATGGGTCCACGCGTCGTCATCATCGGGGCCGGATTCGGCGGCCTCGCCGCCGCCCGCGCCCTGCGCGGGCAGGGCATCGCCGACATCACGGTGCTCGAGCGCGCCGGGGCGGCCGGCGGGGTCTGGCGCGACAACACCTACCCGGGCGCGGCCTGCGACGTCCCGTCCCCGCTCTACTCCTGGTCGTGGGCGCCGCACCTCGACTGGAGCCGGCGCTACGGCACCCAGCCCGAGATCCTCGACTACCTCCGCGAGACCGCGGACGCCGAGGGTCTGAGCGCGCTCGTGCGCACCGGCACGGAGGTGACCGCGATCGACTACGACGACGCCGTCGGCAGCTGGCGGGTCGTCACCTCGACCGGCACCCTGAGCGCCGACCTGGTCGTCTCGGCGGTCGGCCAGCTCTCCCACCCGGTGGTGCCCCCGATCCCGGGGACCTTCGACGGGCCGGTCTTCCACTCGGCGCGGTGGCGCCACGACGTCGACCTCAGCGGTCGGCGGGTCGCGGTCGTCGGCACCGGCGCCAGCGCCATCCAGTTCGTGCCCGCGATCGCCGACCGGGTCCGGTCGTTGACGGTCTTCCAGCGGTCCGCGCCGTACGTCGTTCCCAAGCCGGACCAGGAGTACGCCGAGCGCCACCACCGGCTGTTCCGGCGCTTCCCGTGGATCCAGCGGGGCGAGCGCCGGGCCTGGTTCCGGCTCACCGAGCTCCTCAACGGAGCCCTCGAGGGCACGTCCCCCGTCAAGCGCCCACTGCTGGCCGCCATCCGGGGCGCGTGGCGGCTCCAGATGCGGCTCCAGGTCCGCGACCGTGCGCTGCGCCGACGCCTGGTGCCCGACTTCCCGGTCGGCTGCAAGCGGCTGCTCTTCTCCAACGACTGGTACCGCACCCTGGACCGCGACCACGTCGACGTCGTCAGCGAGCGCGTCACCGGCATCGAGCCCACCGGCCTACGGACCGCCGACGGCCGCCTGCACGAGGCCGACGTGCTCATCTGGGGCACCGGCTTCGCCGCCACCGACTTCCTCGCCGGGATCGAGGTCCACGGCGTCGACGGCGTGGCCCTGCGCGACGTCTGGGCCGACGGCGCCAGCGCCCACCTGGGCATCACGGTGCCGGGGTTCCCCAACCTGTTCTGCGTCTACGGCCCCAACACCAACCTGGGCGGCAGCTCGATCGTGAACATGCTCGAGGCCCAGGCCGGCTGGATCGCCCAGGTCGCCCGCCGGATCGCGGACGGCGACGCACACCGGGTCGCCGTACGACGCGACGTCGCCGAGGCCTACGACCGCGAGATGCAGGAGCGGCTCTCGTCCAGCGCGTGGGCGGGCTGCGACAGCTGGTACCACGACGGCGCCCGCATCACCACGAACTGGCCGGGCCGGGTGGTCGAGTACCAGCAGCGCACCGCCATCGTCGACTGGTCCGAGCTCGAGGAGCTCTCCCCCGCGCCCGGTGGCTGAGACCGGCGGCGGGTCAGCCGGCGGCCGCCCGGAGTGCCTCCTCGAGGTGCTCGAGCAGGTCGGCGGGGTCGTCGTAGACGACGACGGCCCCGGCGTCGAGCAGCTCCGCGCCGCTGTAGCCCCCGCCCCGGAGGCCGATCGTCGGGATGCCGCGCCGGGCGGCGGCCTCGACGTCCCAGACCGCGTCGCCGACCATGACCGCGCGGGCACCCTCGACCCGGGCGAGCGCCTCGTCGAGCAAGTCCGGGTCGGGCTTCGACTCCTCGGCGTCCTCGCTGGTGGTCCAGGCGTCGGCGTGCTCGTCGGCGTGCAGCAGCTCGAGCGCGTGCTTCGCGTGCTTCGGGATGCTGGAGCTGGCCAGGACGACCTCCAGGCCGGCCGACCCGATGGCCGCCAGCAGCCGGCGGGCGCCCTCGAAGAGCCGGGTCTCGTCGATGATCCGGTCGTACTCCTTCTCCCAGCGGTCCCGCACGTCGTCGCCGTGACGCTCCTCGACGTCGTCGCCGGCGACCGCGGCCACCAGCCGGTCGCCGCCCATCCCGATCCGCCGGTGGACGGCGGCGACCGGGACGTGCCGGTCGAGGACGTGCTCGAAGGCGCGTGACCACGCCAGCGCGTGGTGGTAGTTGGAGTCGAGCAGGGTGCCGTCGATGTCGAAGACCACGGTGTCGAAGGGCCGGTCGGTGCTCATGCCAGGACGGTGCCCCGCGCGAGGAACACCATGCGTCAGCCACCCGACGGGGGTGCGACGACCGGCCGTCTCGCCTACGGTTTATGTGTACGGCTACACACATCTGTCCGGGAGGCCACGATGGCGCACGAGCGACTCGAAGACGTGCTGCACGAGGCCTTGACCGAGCTCACCCTGCACGGTGACATCTACCTCGCCGACTTCGCCGAGACGCTCTCGCCCGGCATGGGGCGCGGCCCGGTCAAGGCACTGTTCAAGCTGAAGCGGCTCGGGCCGCTGCGCGTCAAGGACCTCGCGGTCCAGCTCCGGCTCGACTCGACGACCGTCTCGCGGCACGTCGACGACCTCGAACGACGGGGGCTCGTCGTCCGCGAGCAGGACTCGACCGACCGACGCGCCGTGCTCGTCCGGCTGTCGCCGCGGGCCGACGAGCTCCTCGACGACGCCGAGGTCGAACGGCGCGGCAAGCTCCGCGACGGCCTCGTGGACTGGTCGCCGGGCAATCGGGAGACCTTCGTCCGCCTGCTCAGCCGTTTCGTCCAGCGAGACGACCTGGCGGCGCACGTCGCCGCCATCACCTACGCCCACCCCGACACGAGGAACCGATGACCGACCAGCAGACCGACGCCGCCGCTCACGACGGCCTCCACCCGCCGTCGGGTGCGACCGACGCCGAGGTCGCGGCGCACACCACCCCGGCCCGCGCCCGGCTCGAGCTGATGGTCGTCGGGTTCGCCGCACTGTCGGTCTCGCTGACCCAGGCCATGCTGATCCCGGTCCTGTCGACGCTGCCCGCCACCCTCGACACGTCGACCGGCAACGTGGAGTGGCTGCTGACCTCGACGCTCCTGGTCGGCGCCGTGGCCGTGCCTCTCTTCGGCCGGCTCGGCGACATGTTCGGCAAGCGCCGGATGATGCTCGTCGCCATCGCCGCACTCGTCATCGGCTCCCTGGTCACCTGCTTCACCAGCAACCTCGCCCTGCTGATCGTCGGCCGCGCCATCCAGGGCGCCTCGATGGCCACCATCCCCCTCGGGATCAGCCTGCTCAGCACCACGCTCCCTCGCGAGCGGGTCGGCTCCGCGATCGCCCTGATCAGCGCCATGCTCGGCGTGGGCGGCGCGCTGGCCCTGCCGGTCGCGAGCCTGATCGCGGAGCACGCCGACTTCCACGCGCTCTTCTGGGTCACCGCCGTGGGCGGCGTCATCGCGTTCGTCAGCGTCCTGCTGGTGGTCCCCGAGTCCCCGAACCGCAGCGGCGGTCGGGTCGACCTCGTCGGCGCGTTCCTGCTCAGCGCCACCCTCGTGTCGCTCCTGCTGCCGCTCGCCCAGACGGCGGCCTGGGGTTGGGGCTCGGCCCGGGTGATCGGCCTGCTCGTCCTGTCGCTGGTGCTGCTCGTCCTCTTCGGCTGGTCGCAGACCCGGATCCGGCAGCCGTTGGTCGACCTGGTCGCCCTGCGCCGGCGACCGATCGTGCTGACGAACGTCGCCTCGATCCTCTTCGGCTTCGCGCTGTTCGCGTCGATGATCGGCACGGCCGGCTACGTGCAGGCTCCGGAGGCGACCGGCTACGGGTTCGGCGCCTCGATCCTGACGAGTGGCCTGGTGATGCTCCCGAGCGGCCTGATGATGCTCTTCTTCGCCCCGGTCGCCGCGCGGCTGATCCGGCTCCGCGGAGCGCCGCAGACCCTCGCGATCGGCGCCGTGGTCGTCGGCTGCAGCTGGATCGTGCGGATCGTGTTCACCGACTCGATCTGGTGGGTGGTGCTGGGCGGTGTCGTGCTCGGCATCGGCATCGGCGTCGGGTACGCCGCGATGCCGACCCTCATCAACGAGCACACGCCTCCCGACGAGCTCGCCGCCGCCAACGGCCTGAACACCCTGGCCCGCAGCATCGGCACGTCCCTGGCGAGCGCGGTCGGCGGCAGCATCCTGGCCGCGGCCACGATCGACCTGGGCGGGTTCGAGGTGCCGACGCTGACGTCCTACCGGGTGCTGTTCGACATGTGCGTGGCCGCGGCGTTCATCGCCGCGGCTCTCGCGCTCACCATCCCGAAGGAGCGCGCCGAGAGCACCATGTAGTCAGTCTGACTTATCAGTTAGACTGATCGTATGTCCGATGCTCCCACCCCCGAGTCCGTAGCGCTCGCCCTCCAGGAGAGCCTGAGCCTGCTGGTGCGCCGGCTGCGCCAGGTCCGAGTGCCCGGCAGCCTCAGCCAGCCGGAGAGCCAGGCCCTGGCCAAGCTGGTCCGCGAGGAGCCGATGACGTCGGCCGACCTGGCCCGGGCCGAGAACATCAGCGCCCAGTCGATGGGCGCGATCGTCGCGGCGCTCGAGTCGCAGCAGCTCGTCGAGCGGCACCGGGACCCGGGCGACGGGCGGCGGATGCTGCTGGTCCCGACCGCGGCCGGGCGGCGCCGGGCCGAGGACAAGCGGACCGCCCGCGGCGAGCAGATCGCCCGCGCGCTGACGTCCGACTTCTCCGACGACGACCTCGCCCGCCTCCTTCAGGCCGCCCCCCTGCTCGAACGGCTGGCGCGCACCCTCTCGTGACCACGACAGCCTCTCCGACCACCTTCGACCGGCGCCTGGTCGCGCCGATGGTGCTGGGGTCGATCCTCAACCCGGTCAACTCCTCGATCATCGCGGTCTCGCTCATCCCGATCGGCCGCGCCTTCGGCGCCGCGCCGTCGCGGACCGCGTGGCTCGTGTCCGCGCTCTACCTGGCGACCGCCGTCGGCCAGCCGGTCGTCGGCCGGCTGATCGACGTGCTCGGTCCGCGCCGCGTCTACCTGGTCGCCACCGCGATGGTCGGGATCGCCGGCGTGATCGGGCTGGTGGCCCAGGACCTCGGCACCCTGGTCGGCGCCCGGGTCCTGCTCGGCCTGGGCACCTGCGCGGGCTACCCGGCGTCGATGTACCTCATCCGGAGCGAGGCCCGCCGCACCGGCCAGGACAGCCCGGCCGCCATCCTCACCGTCCTCGCGGTCTCGGCCCAGACGATCGCGGTCCTGGGTCCGTCCCTCGGCGGCTTCCTGATCGGCGTCGGCGGCTGGCGCAGCACCTTTGCCGTCAACATCCCCCTGTCGCTCGCCTGCCTCTGGCTGGGGAGCCGGCGGCTGCCTCGGGCCGAGCCCGTCCGGGCCGTCCGCGAGGAGGGGCCACGGCCGCGCTACGACGTGGGCGGCGTCGTCCTCTTCACCGCGACCCTCGTCGCGGGCCTGCTCTTCTTGATGGAGGACCGGCTCGAGCTGTGGCCGCTGGCCGTGGTCGCCGTCCTCGTCGGCGCTGCCTTCGTCGTCGTCGAGCTGCGGGTGTCGGACCCGTTCATCGACCTGCGCCTGCTGGCCGGCAACGCACCGCTGGTCGCGACGTACGCCCGGAGCCTGCTCACGGCCGTCGTCAGCTACACCTTCCTGTACGGCTTCACCCAGTGGCTGCAGGACGGGCGCGGCCTCACGCCGTCGCAGTCCGGCCTGATCCTGATCCCGGTCTTCGGCACCGCGATCCTGGTCTCGGCGACCACCGGCCGCCGACCGGAGATCCGCGGCAAGCTGGTGGTCGGCGCGCTGTTCCAGGTGACCGCCTGCGTGCTGCTGCTCGCTGTCGCGGGCGACTCCCCCGTATGGTTCCTCGTCGTCATCGCCCTCGTCCTCGGGGTGCCCCAGGGGCTGCTCAGCCTCGCGAACCAGAACGCGGTCTACCACCAGGCCGACCCCGAGCGGGTCGCCTCGTCGGCCGGCCTGCTGCGCACCGCGACGTACCTCGGCGCGATCCTGGCGGCCGCCGCCAACGGGGTGTTCCTCCACGACGGGGCGACGACCTCCGGGATGCACCACCTGGCGTTCTTCGCCGTCGTCGTCTCCGCGCTCATGCTCATCGCCACCGTTGCCGACCGTTCGCTCGGCGCGGTCGGCCGACCCACCACCCAGGAGAGCTGATGCCCCTCACCACCCTCGACCCCCGGACCGCCCTCGTGGTCGTCGACCTCCAGCACGGCGTCGTCACCACACCCACCGCCCACCCGATGGGCGACGTGGTGGCCCGGTCGGCCGCGCTCGCCGCGGCGTTCCGCGACCGCGGGCTGCCGGTCGTGCTGGCCAACGTCACCGGCCTCGCGCCGGGTCGCACCGACGCCCAGCAGTCCGGTCCGTCACGTCCGCCTCGCCCGCCCGGCTGGGCCGAGCTGGTCGCCGAGCTCGCGGTGAGCGACGCCGACCTGCTCGTGACCAAGCAACGCTGGGGCGCCTTCATCGGGACGTCGCTGCACGAGCGCCTCCAGGAGCTCGGCGTCACCCAGGTGGTCCTCACCGGGGTGGCGACCAGCGCCGGCGTCGAGTCGACCGCACGCTCGGCGTACGACCACGGCTACCACGTCGTGCTCGTCACGGACGCGATGACCGACCGGAGCGCCGAGGCCCACGACCACAGCGTGGAGCGGGTCTTCCCGCGGCTCGGCGAGACCACGACCACCGCCGAGGTCCTGGCCGGGCTCCGTCCCGCTGCACCCTGATCGCCCGCCGGGCGGTGGACGGGTGGCAGCGCGCGGGCCGGCGGGTCAGAAGCGCTTGACGAACTCCGCGGCGTCCTCGATCGGACGGAACCCCATCCGCTCGTTGATGGCGACCATGTAGTCGTTGGTCTCGGCGTTCTGGGTGGTCACGAGGGTGAGGTCGCTGCGTGCGGCCTGGACCGCACGGAGGTTGACCGCCTTGGTGGCCAGGCCGAGCTGGTGGCCGCGGTGCTCCCGGTGCACGAAGGTGCCCCACTGGTAGACCTCGGTGCTCTCCTTCAGCGGGAAGGCGAGCGTGGTCTGCGCGGCCACCTGCCGGTCCGGCGTCAGGGCGAGCGTCTCGTAGCGGGCGCGGCCCATCGCGTTCGTGGTGGCGACCAGCTCGGCGTACCGCTGCGGCGTGACCGCCTCCTCCTCGAAGTCGACCGCGCCCGTCGGAGCGTCCACCGCGAGCTGGCCGAGCAGCACGCACAGCGACGCGACGAGGTCGTCGGGCACCGCGTCGACGTACGTCTCGATCGTGTAGCCCTCGTGGCGCGGTGCGGCCTCGTCGATCCACCCCTGGATCTGCTCGTCGGGGACGGGGAGCGTCAGGTGGCGGACCACCTCGACGTTGGAGAGCTCGAAGCCGCAGGCCTCGGCGAACAGCCGGTGCGGGTGCCCCTCGCGCCGGCCGGCGGGGATCTTGGTGTCGCCCATGATCAGCGCCCGGCCGTCGTCGCGCGCGACCCGCTCGACCCGCTCGGCCAGCGCGCGGCCGATGCCGCGCCGCCGGTCGGGCACGTCCACGTCGAGGTGGAACCACGCCTTGTCGGTGTTGTCGAGCAGGAACGACCACAGCACGGCGTTGCCGACCATGCGATCGCCGTCGTACGCCGCGAAGAGCTCCTGCCGCTCGCCGCTGTCGGGCGAGCGGAACCCACCGAGGAACTCCTCGAAGCTCCAGAAGGGTGCGTCCGGGCGGCCGAGCAGCTCGCTGCGGCGGTTCAGCTCGTAGAACTCGCGCATCAGCGCGTCGTCGGCCAGGGCCGTCTCGTCGAGCGCGTGGATCTCCATGACCCACGAGGCTAGGCCGGGGCGCGGGCCGCCGACACCGGTTTTCCGCGCGGCCGGCGGTGAATCGGGTTGACGTACGGGCGCCGCTGCCACCGAATGGTGTCGTGGTGACACCTCGGACGGTCGTGCTGGTCGAGGGCGACAGCGACCGGCTGGCCCTGCACGCGGTTGCCGCTCGGCACGGCAGGGACCTCGCCGCCGAGGGCATCGATGTGGTGCCGATGGGCGGGATCACCAACACGCGCACCTTCGCCTCGCACTACGGGCCGCGCGGACTCGGTGTCCGCCTCGCCGGGCTGTACGACGCACCCGAGGAGGCCTTCGTGCGGGGCGGCCTGGCCGCAGCGGGCTTCCCCACCGCCCTCGAGCCCGGAGGCCTCCAGCGCCTGGGCTTCTTCACGTGCACCGCGAACCTGGAGGACGAGCTGATCCGGGCCCTCGGCACGAAGGCCGTCGAGGACGTCATCGAGGCGGCCGGCGAGGCGCGGTCCCTGCAGCTGCTGGCCGGCATGCCCGCCCAGCGCGGGTGGACCCGCGAGGCGCTGCTGCACCGCTTCATGGGATCCCAGTCGGGCCGCAAGGCGCGGTACGCGACGCTGCTGGTCGAGGCATTGGAGCCCGGGCAGGTGCCCGCGCCGCTGGCGGCGCTGCTGGCCTGGGTGTGAGTGAGCCGGGCGGCCTGCCCAACCGCGTCTGGCACCATCGGACCGTGCCCGGGACACGTCCACTGGTCTTTCTGTCGCCCCTGGTCGGCGCGGTGCTGGTCGTCGCCGCCTACCGCCTGGGGTATGACGCCGAAGCCGGCTCGCGGGCTGGGGCAGAGCCGACGCTGGCCGGAGCCTGGGTGGCCGGACCCTTCGTCGTGCTCTTGTGCGCGCAGGTCAGCTGCGCGGTCGGGATGTACGTCACCACCTCGGCCCGGGCTCGCGCGCTGTGCGCGGCAGGGGCGGCGGGTCTCCTGCTCGTGGGCCTCGTCCGGTTCTGGCTGATCTGAGCCGTCGCGTCGGCCGCACGACGATCGACCGGGTCGAGCACGCCGGCAGGGATCGCCGAGCCGTCGCTGCGCGACAGGCCGCCGTCGCCACGCGACAGGCGGTCAGGGGTTGCGGCACGCCGGCGGGGATCGCCGAGCCGTCGCTGCGCGACAGGCCGCCGTCGCCACGCGACAGGCGGTCAGGGGTTGCGGCACGCCGGCGGCGATCGCCGAGCCGTCGCTACCGCACGGAGCGGGCGCTGCGCGCCGGGGATGCGGGACCGACGGCTCGGCTCGGTCCACACGCTCGAAGGGCCGGTTCCCAGCGCTGTGCGCTGTGAACCGGCCCTTCTCTCGTGTGGAGCTGAGGGGACTCGAACCCCTGACCCCCTGCATGCCATGCAGGTGCGCTACCAGCTGCGCCACAGCCCCATTGCCTGCCCGCAGCAGCGGGTGAACAACTCGCGGAATACTAGCCAACTGCCCCGCACGATGCGAAATCGGGGTCCGTCAGGAGCCCGCGACCCGGTTGTAGGCCACCAGTCGCAGCGGGGCGCCGGTCTCGGCCTGGTCCAGCTCGACCCAGGCGCAGTTGTCGAGGCCGTGCAGCACCGCGCGCTCGGTGAGGGGCATGCCGAGCAGCACCGGGACGGCGTCACGGATCGCGGCGCCGTGCGACACGGCGACCGCGGTCTCGCCCGCGCCGATCGAGCCGAGCAGCTCGTGCACGGCGGCGACGACCCGGCCGGAGACCTCCTCGGCGGTCTCGCCTCCCGGGACGACGTCGAAGTTGCCACCCCGGAACGCCGCGAACTCCTCCGGCGCGACGGCGGCGTAGTCGGCGTGGGTCAGACCCTGGCGGTCGGCCAGGAAGTACTCGCGCAGGCGGGCGTCGTACGTCGGCTCGAGGCCGGTCTCCTTCGCGACGTACGCCGCGGTGTCGCGGGCCCGGACGCTGTCGGAGGACCACAGCGCCACCGGCGCCAGCGCGGCGATCGCCGGCGCGACGTCGGCCGCCTGCCGGTGGCCGGTCGCGTCGAGCTCGGCGTCGAGCTGGCCCTGGACGCGCAGGGCGGCGTTCCAGGCGGTCTGCCCATGGCGGAGCAGGATCAGGCGACGGGCTCCGGCGAGCGGGTCAGCGCTCATGGGAGACGACGTCGGCGGGGAGCTCGATCGCCGGGCAGTCGCGCCACAGCCGCTCGAGGGCGTAGAACTGCCGCTCCTCCTCGTGCTGCACGTGGACGACGATCTCGCCGTAGTCGATGAGCACCCACCGACCGTCACGCTCACCCTCGCGACGGATCGGCTTGGCGCCGATGTCCCGGAGCCGGTCCTCGATCTCGTCGACGATCGACTTGACCTGGCGGTCGTTGCCGGCCGAGGCGAGCACGAACGCGTCGCTGATCGCGAGCTGTTCGCTCACGTCGATGGCGATGATGTTGGTGGCGAGCTTCTCGGACGCCGCGCGAGCGGCGGCGTGGACGAGCTCGATGGCATGCTCTGTGGCGGTCACTACAGGTCCTTGGGGTACAGGTCGTGCTTGGCGATGTACTGGACGACGCCGTCCGGCACGAGGTACCAGACGGGCTCGCCGCGCCTCGTGCGGTCACGGCAGTCGGTGGACGAGATCGCCAGGGCGGGGATCTCGACCATGGTGACCCGGTCGGACGGGATCGACGCGAGCGTCGCCTCGTCCATGGTGTAGCCGGGCCTGGTGCAGCCGACGAAGCGCGCGAGGGCGAAGAGCTCTTCGGCGTCGCGCCAGGTGAAGATCTCGGCGAGCGCGTCCGCGCCGGTGATGAAGTAGAGCTCCGCGTCGGGGAACCGCGCCGCGAGGTCCTTCAGCGTGTCGATCGTGTACGTCGGACCGTGCCGGTCGATGTCGACCCGGGAGACGTTGAAGCGCGGGTTGGCGGCCGTCGCGATGACGGTCATCAGGTAGCGGTCCTCGGCCGGCGAGACGTCGCGGTCGGACTTCTGCCACGGGTCACCGGTCGGGACGAAGACGACCTCGTCGAGGTCGAACCACGACTGCACCTCCGACGCGGCGACGAGGTGGCCGTGATGGATCGGGTCGAAGGTGCCGCCCATGACCCCGACCCGGCGGGCGCCCGGCACGAGCTCGGTGGTCAGCTGTGCTCTCGTCCCGCACCGAAGACGAGGAGAGCCAGCAGCAGGGCGAGCAGGATGACCAGGGCGATGCCACCGACGAGCCAGTGGTTCGGCACGTTGGGGTTCTCGGTGTGCAGCACAGTCAGGAGCGCGGTCGGCATGGGCGACACCCTACCGGCCTCAGCGCACGTGGCCGTCGCCGGTCACGACGTACTTGGTCGAGGTCATCTCGGGCAGCCCCATCGGGCCGCGGGCGTGCAGCTTCTGGGTGCTGATCCCGATCTCCGCACCGAAGCCGAACTCGCCGCCGTCGGTGAAGCGCGTCGAGGCGTTGACGAGGACCGCGGCGGAGTCGACGGCGGCGGTGAACCGCCGGGCCGCGGCCAGGTCCTCGGTCACGATGGCCTCGGTGTGCTGGCTCGAGTAGCGCCGGATGTGGCGGACGGCGGCGTCCAGGTCGGGCACGACGGCGGCGGAGATGTCGAGCGAGAGGTACTCCTGCCCGTAGTCCTCGTCGGTCGCCGCGACCACGCCGTCGTACGGCGTGAAGGAGGCGTCGCCGTGGATGGTGACACCGGCGTCCTGCAAGGCGCTGACCACTCGCGGCAGGAACGCGTCGGCGATGTCGGCGTGCACGAGCAGCGACTCGGCGGCGTTGCAGACGCTGGTGCGGTGGGTCTTGGCGTTGAGCACGATCGCCAGGGCCTTGTCGAGGTCGGCCGCGCGGTCGACGTAGACGTGGCAGTTGCCGACGCCGGTCTCGATGACGGGCACGGTGGACTCCTCGACGACGGACCGGATCAGGCCCGCTCCCCCGCGCGGGATCAGCACGTCGACGTGGCCACGGGCCCGCATCAGCGCCTTCACGCTGTCGTGGGTGTCGCCGGGGACGAGCTGGACGACGTCGGGCTCGAGGCCGGCCGAGGAGACGGCGTCCCGCAGGACGGAGACGATCGCGGCGTTGCTCGACCGGGCACTGGAGCTGCCGCGCAGCAGCACCGCGTTGCCGGACTTCAGGCAGATGCCGGCCGCGTCGGCGGTGACATTGGGACGCGCCTCGTAGATCATCCCGACGACACCGAAGGGCACCCGCACCTGGCGCAGCTCGAGGCCGTTGGCGAGGGTGCTGCCGCGCACCACCTCGCCCACCGGGTCGGGCAGGCCGGCGACGTCGCGCAGGCCCTGAGCCATCCCGGCGAGCCGGTCGGGGGTGAGCCGGAGCCGGTCGACGATGTTGGCGGGGGTGCCGCCGGCCTCGACGCGCTCGACGTCCTCGGCGTTCGCCGCGAGGACCTCGTCGGCGCGCGCGAGCAGTGCGTCGGCCATGGCGTGCAGCGCCCGGTCCTTCTCCGCGCGGGTGGCCAGGGCGAGGCCGTGGCTGGCCTCGCGGGCGCGTTCGGCGACCGCGAGGACGTCGTGCTGGGAGCTCATGGGGCGAGGGTAGTTGGGGGCGACCGAGAATCGCCACGAGTCTTGTCTGGCAAGCAACCTTTCCGAGCCTGCCGCCGTCGTAGTCTGCATCAGGCTCATCATCGCTCCATGCCTTCGGGGAGGACCCCTCTTGTCCCGTTCAGTCTCGCGAGCCCTCGGGCTCGTCACCACCCTCGCGCTGGCCGTCCCGGTCGCCGCATCGATCCCCGCGCACGCTCAGGAGCCCGGCCGGTCCGGGCCGGCGACCGCTGCCCGTGCCGTCTCCCCGATCTCGCTGTGGGCGCCGGCGAAGGCCACGGCCTACACCTACCGGCACAAGGCCTGGACCGACCTCGGCCTGCGGATCATCGCGGAGGGCACGCCGTTCGAGATCCGGGCGCACCGCCCGTCGTACGACGAGGGCATCGTCGCGACCTGGAGCTCCGGCACCGGGGACGTGACGCTGCCGGACTCGTCGATGTCCGACTTCTCCGGCCTGGAGCGGTTCGTGACGCTCACGATCGACCCGAAGAAGAAGGGCGAGGACACCCAGACGGTGACCCGGAAGGCCTGCCTCAACGGGTACAGCGAGCGGGTGCGCGTCGACGCCCCCGCGACGTCGCCGTATCCCGTCGGCTGCTGGTACAACCCCTACAGCCTCGGCTCGGTCCAGGGCATCCAGACGGGCTGGGCGAGCCCGATCCTGGCCCAGGAGAGGCCGCTGAAGATCGGCGCCGGCAACTACACCGTCACCGCGACGATCACCCCCCACTACGCGACGTTCTTCGGGCTCACGCCGGCGGAGGCGACCCGCACCATCGACCTCACGGTGACGGACGACACCGGAGGGGAGGGCGTGGACCGCGCGACGCACTCGACCGCCCCGCGTCCGGCGGACCACCGCCCGACCGGCCCGCAGGGACGCGCCGGCGACGGCCCCGTGCCGGACCTGCGCTCGCTGCCCGCCTGGGGCATCAACATGGCCGAGAACGGCAACTTCCTCCGGTTCTCCGCGACCGTGTGGAACGCCGGCAACAGCCCCCTCGTGGTCGACGGCTTCCGCCGCGACGGCGAGGACGAGATGGATGCGTACCAGTACTTCTTCGACGCCGACGGCACCCAGACCGGCTACCAGGACGTCGGCCACATGCACTGGGACCCGAAGCCCTCGCACCAGCACTGGCACTTCGAGGACTTCGCGCGCTACTCGCTGCTGGACAAGGACGAGGTCGAGGCCGTGCGCTCCAAGAAGGAGGCGTTCTGCCTCGCCAACACCGACGCCGTGGACCTGACCGTCCCCGACGCCGCGTGGCGCCCGGAGAACACGGACCTCTCGACGTCGTGCGGCGACTACAGCTCGCTCTCGATCCGCGAGGTGCTCGCGTCCGGCTGGGGTGACACCTACACGCAGTACCGCGCCGGCCAGTCCTTCGACCTCCGCGGGCTGCCGAACGGCACCTACTACATCGCCGTGGTCGCCAACCCCGAGGGCAACCTCGTCGAGGCCTCCACCGACAACAACGTCGCGCTCCGCCAGATCAAGATCAGCGGCAAGCCCGACCACCGCAAGGTCACCGTGCCGCAGGTCGGCATCATCGAGGAGGAGCAGTACGGCGGCACCGGCTGATCCCCTCTTCGTGGTCCAGCGCCACGACGCGACGACCCTGCACTTCGACCTCCGCCTGGAGGTCGACGGGGTCCTCGCGTCGTGGGCGGTGCCGAAGGGTCCGTCGCTCGACCCGGCCGACAAGCGGCTCGCCGTACGCGTGGGCGACCACGAGATGTCGCACGCGACGTACGAGGGCCGCGGCGCGGGCGGCGGGCCCGGGACGGTGATCGTCTGGGACACCGGCACCTACGAGAACGTCACCGTGCGGCAGGGCCGGCCGCTCCCGGCCGCGGAGGCCCTGGAGCGCGGCCACCTCCGGTTCGTCCTGCACGGGGAGAAGCTCACCGGCGGCTTCGCGCTCACCCGCACCCGGATGAGCGGTGACCCGAAGAACTGGATCCTCGTGAAGATCGACGACGACGGCGCCGACCGGGAGCGCGACCTCGCCCTCGAGGACCGGTCGGTCCTCACCGAGCGCGCCAACGAGGACCTCGAGCCCTGAGGCGCCGCACCGGTGGTTGAGGAGGTTGCGCAGCAACCGTCTCGAAACCCGGCGAGACGACAGGCCACGCCGTTCGGTCCAGGTCACCGGTCGGCTGCGGAGGTTTCGAGACGGGACGTCGTCCTTCCTCAACCACCGGAAATGCCGTCGACCCGCCCCGAGGAGCTCGGGACGGGTCGACGGAGGAGCGGCAGGTCAGCCCTTGCGCTCCTTGATCTGCTCGGTGGCGGCGGGGAGGACCGTGTGGAGGTCACCCACGACCCCGAAGTCGACCAGCTCGAAGATCGGGGCCTCGTCGTCCTTGTTGACCGCGACGATCGTCTTCGAGGTCTGCATGCCGGCCCGGTGCTGGATCGCGCCGGAGATGCCGTTGGCGACGTAGAGCTGCGGCGACACGGTCTTGCCGGTCTGCCCGACCTGGAAGCTGTGCGGCATCCAGCCCGAGTCGACCGCAGCCCGGGAGGCGCCGACCGCTGCGCCGAGGGCGTCGGCGAGGCCCTCGATGGGCTCGAAGTTGCCGCCGGTGCCACGACCCCCGGAGACCACGATCGCGGCCTCGGTGAGCTCGGGGCGACCGGTCGCCTGGCGCGGCTGCGAGGCCACGATCTGAGCCGTCTTGGCGGCGTCGGAGATCGTCGGGGAGAACTCCTCGACGGCAGCCGCACCCTCGCTCTCCTCGGGCGTCGCGGCGTTCGGCTTGACCGTGATGATGGGCGTGCCCTTGGTCACCTTCGCCTGCACCGTGAAGTTGCCGGCGAACACGCTCTGCGTGGTGACCGGACCCTCCTGCACGTCGACGGCGTCGGTGATCAGGCCCGACTCGAGCTTGATCGCGAGACGCGCGGCGATCTCCTTGCCCTCGCCCGAGGACGGGATCAGGATCGCCGCAGGAGAGGCCTTCTCGGCGAGCTGCTGGAGCACCTCGGCCTTGGGGGCCACCAGGTAGCCCTTGATCTCCGCGTCGTCGACGACGTAGACCTTCTCGGCGCCGTACTTCTTGACCTTGTCGGTCGCGGCGGCGGCCTGGTCGGCCGGGCCGATGAACACCGCGGACGGCTCGCCCAGGCGCTTGGCGATGGTGAGGAGCTCGTACGTCGGCTTCTTGACCGCGCCCTCGGCGTGGTCGATCAGAACCAGAACTTCAGACATGGTGGACAGCGCTCCTCAGATGAACTTCTTGGAGGCGAGGAACTCGGTCAGCGCCTTCGCGCCGGAGCCGTCCTCGTCCTTGACGATCTCGCCGGCGGTGCGCGGCGGGCGGGCCGTGGTGTCCTCGACCTCGCTCCAGGCGACCGACAGGCCGACCTGGTCGGCGTCGACGCCGAGGTCGCTGAGCGACCACACGTCGAGCGGCTTCTTCTTCGCGGCCATGATGCCCTTGAACGACGGGTAGCGGGCCTCGCCGGACTGGTCGGTGACCGAGAGGACCAGCGGCATGGTGCCGCCGATGACCTCGGTCGCGGTGTCCCCGTCGCGCTTGATCCGGACCTGGTCGCCCTGGGTCTCGACGACCGAGGCCAGCGTGACCTGCGGGAGGCCGAGGCGCTCGGCCAGCATCGCCGGCACCACGCTGCCCGACGCGTCGGTCGAGGCCATGCCGCAGACGACGAGGTCGACCGCGGTCTCGGCGCCGAGCTTCTCGATCGCCTTGGCGAGCACCAGCGAGGTCGCGATGTAGTCGGACCCCGCGATCGCCTCGTCGGTCACGTGGACACCCTTGTCGGCACCCATCTGCAGCGCCTTGCGCACCGCGTCGACGGCCTTCTCGGGGCCGACGCACAGCGCGGTCACCACGGTCTCCCCGGCGTCGTCGCCGGCCTTCTCCTTGATCTGGAGGGCCTGCTCCACGGCGTACTCGTCGAGCTCCGACAGGAGCCCGTCGACGCCCACGCGGTCCACGGTGTTGTCCGACTCGAACTGCCGATCGGCAGTGGCGTCGGGGACGTACTTCACACAGACGACAATGTTCATGGTGGTGTGGCCGGTGCCGGCCCCTCCTGTGCACTGAATTCGAGACGGTCGCTGTGCGACCCCCCAAGGATGTGGTCTGGTGAGGCTACCGCCGAGTCACCCCGCTCGAAACTCGGTCCGGGGTTGGCTACGTCACAGCGGCACTGTGAGAGTCAGGGCCGGATCAGCCGCTCGAGGATCCGGCCGACGACGAGGTAGGCGACCGCTCCGAGACCCCAGTTGGCGAGGGCGTTCTTGGTCTCGGCGTCACCGCCGTGGAACTTGAAGATGCCGTTGCCGCGCGAGAAGACCTGGAGGTCGACCGCGTCGGCGACGTCGTTCACGAACGTCACCAGCGCGTTGTTGCCGTTGGCGTCGAGCGCGATCAACAGCGCGCCGACCGCGAGGAAGAGCGCGCAGAGCACCGCGACCAGCCACACGAGCTGAGCCAGACGCACCCGCACCTTGGAGCCTCGTCGCGTCGTGATCGCCTTGCGCTCAGCCACGTCCGTCTCACCTGTCCTCACGCCGTTGTAGTGCCCGCTCGACCACCGGCCGCAAACCTTCCCACACCACTGGTCTGGGCCCCCCGCGCTAGCGCCCCTGGAACTCCGCCTTGCCCGGACCGTTCTCGACGAAGGACCGCATGCCGATGGTCCGGTCCTCGGTCGCGAACAGCGCCGCGAACTGCTGTCGCTCGATCTCGAGACCCGTCTCGAGATCGACCTCGCTGCCCCGGTCGATGCTCTCCTTCGCCGCACGGATCGCGAACGCCGCGGCTCCTGAGAACTGCTTCGCCCAGGTGAGGGCCTCGTCGTACACGGACTCGGCCGGGACGACCTTGTCGACCAGACCGATGGCGAGCGCCTCGTCGGCCTGCACGAACCGGCCGGTGAAGATGATGTCCTTCGCCTTGCTCGGGCCGACCAGCCGCGTCAGCCGCTGGGTGCCGCCGGCGCCGGGGATGATGCCGAGCAGGACCTCCGGCTGGCCGAGCACGGCGCTGTCGGCGGCGATCCGGATGTCGGCGCAGAGCGCGAGCTCGCAGCCGCCGCCGAGGGCGTAGCCGGTGATCGCCGCGACCACGGGCTTCGGGATCCGGGCCACCGCGCCGAACGACGACTGCAGGGCACCGGACCGCTTGACCATGTCCGGGTAGGACATGTCGGCCATCTCCTTGATGTCGGCGCCCGCAGCGAAGACCCGCTCGCCGCCGTACACGACGACGGCCCTGACGTCGTCGCGCTCGGTGGCCTCGATCGCCGCGGCGCGGATCTCCTCCTGCACCTGGACGTTGAGTGCGTTCATCTTCGGACGGTCCAGCCGGATCGTGCCGACGCCCTCGGCCACCTCGAGCCTCACGAATTCACCCATCGCCCCACCCATCGTCACTGTGTGCCACCTCTCAAGTCCGGGACCTTCTTGTCGGGCATGTTGCCACCTCGGGGAGAATGCGCGGGTGAGCCCTGGCATCTGGACCCATCTCGGTCAGCAGACCAAGGTCTGGCCGGGCCGCAACTACCCACTCGGTGCGACCTGGTCGGCCGAGTCGACGAACTTCGCGGTCTACGCCCCGAACGCGACCGAGTGCTGGCTCTGCCTCTTCGACGACGAGGGCGTCGAGACCCGCCACCAGCTGACCGAGCGGTCGTTGGGCATCTGGCACGGCGCGCTGCCCGACATCGCCCCGGGCACCCGCTACGGCTACCGCGTCGACGGGCCGTGGGACCCCGAGCTCGGCTACCGGTTCAACCCGTACAAGCTGCTGCTCGACCCGTACGCGCAGGCGACCTCCGGCACCATCAGCCCGGGACCGGCGCTCTTCGGCTACGACCAGGCGGACCCCACGCAGCGCGACGAGCAGGACTCCGCGCCCCACACTGCGCGCAGCGTGGTCGTCGACCCGGCGTTCGACTGGGACGGCGAGACCCCGATCCGGCGGCGCTGGCTCGACTCGGTGGTCTACGAGCTGCACGTCAAGGGCTTCACGAAGCTCCACGACCGGGTCCCCGAGGAGCTGCGGGGCACGTACGCCGGCCTCGGCAGCCCGGCCGTCGTCGAGTACCTGCGCGACCTCGGAGTGACCGCGGTCGAGCTGCTCCCGGTGCAGCAGTTCTTCTCCGAGCCGGCCTTGCTCGAGCGCGGCCTGGTGAACTACTGGGGCTACAACACGATCAGCTACTTCTCCCCCGACGCCGGCTACTCGTCGTCCGGTGACCGCGGCCAGCAGGTCACCGAGTTCAAGCAGATGGTCAAGAGCCTGCACGCGGCCGGCATCGAGGTGATCCTCGACGTGGTCTACAACCACACCGCCGAGGGCGGCTCGACCGGACCGACCCTCTCCTTCCGCGGGCTCGACGACCGCGGGTTCTACAAGCGCGTGCTCCCGAAGCCCGACCCGGTGACCGGACTCCCCGTCTTCGACGACACCTACTGGGACGTCACCGGGTGCGGCAACACCGTCGACTCCAACGACCCCCTGGCGCTGCGGCTGATCCTCGACTCGCTGCGCTACTGGGTGACCGAGATGCACATCGACGGCTTCCGCTTCGACCTGATGTCCGCGCTCACCCGGACCGGCTACGACATCGACATGAACTGCCGGCTGCTGGTCGCGATCGGCCAGGACCCGGTGCTGCGACACGTGAAGCTGATCGCCGAGCCGTGGGACGCGTCCATGGACGGCTACCTCGTGGGCCGGATGCCCCCGCCCTGGGTGGAGTGGAACGACCAGTACCGCGACACGATCCGCGACTTCTGGCGCAACCACTCGTCGGGCATCCGGACGGTCGCGACGCGGCTCGCGGGGTCGTCGGACCTGTACGCCGACGACGGACGCTCGGCGTACAACTCGATCAACTTCGTCACCGCCCACGACGGTTTCACCGTGCGCGACCTGGTCACCTACGAGCACAAGCACAACGAGGCCAACGGCGAGGACAACCGCGACGGCACCGACAACAACCGCTCGTGGAACCTCGGGCTCGAGGGCGAGACCAACGACCTGGCGCTGGTCGCCGTACGACGTCGGCAGGCCGCCAACATCATGGCGACCCTCTGCCTCTCGAACGGCGTCCCGATGATCACCGCCGGCGACGAGCGCGGCCGCACCCAGCGCGGCAACAACAACGCCTACGCCCAGGACAACGAGACCTCGTGGGTCGACTGGCGGCCCGACGACGCGTGGCTCGACGTCTACGAGACCGTCAAGACCGCGCTGCGGCTGCGCCGCGAGCACCCGGCGCTGCGCCAACGGCACTGGTTCGAGGGCCGGCCCACCATCCGCGGCGGACCGAAGGACCTGGCCTGGCTGCACCCGACCGGCCGGGAGATGACCCCCGACGACTGGCACGACCACGACCTGCGCGCGATCGGGATGTTCGTCTCCGGCGCTCCCCTGCGCGAGCCGGGACCCCAGGGCCAGCAGCAGGTCGACAAGTCCTTCATGCTCTGGTTCAACTCCGACTGGCTGCCCCAGCGCATCGAGCTGCCCGAGAACGACTGGGTGCAGACCGGCGAGGTCGTGCTCTCCACGGACTTCAAGCTCCCGGTCGGCACGGTCATCAAGGCCGGCGACCGGCTCTCGATCGGGCGCCGTACGGTCGTCGTCATCCGGCAGGTCTGACGGGACTGCAACGCAGCGGTCCACCCCGGCGTTCTAGGGAGGGTGGAGGTGAGCGAGATCGCCGGGGCCCGGTCGTACGCCGACGTCGTCGAGACGTATGCGCCGGCTCTGCTGCGCCTGGCCATCATGCTCACCGGTGACCCGAACGACGCCGAGGACCTGCTCCAGTCGACCCTCCTGCGGTGCGTCCGGCACGCGGAGCGGGTGGCCGACATGAGCGCACCGGCGGCGTACCTGCGCCAGGTGATGCTCAACGAGCACCTCTCCCACGGCCGCCGGCTCGGTCGCCGGGTGCGCACGGTGTCGTCCGACACCGTGGCGACCGACCCCGCCGTCCCGTCCGGGGCCGAGACCGTCGACCGCCGCGACGAGGCCTGGGCCTGGCACACCGGGGCCGGTCGGATGACCTTCCACCTGGTCGACTGGTGCCTCGGCCAGGTGGAGGTACGGCGCGACGGAGCCCAGCTCACCCCCACGCTCGACCCCGGCGACCTCACCGAGGCCGTCGAGGCCGCCGTGGGCGACCGCTGAGCGGCGTCAGGTCTGGGACGGCAGCGCGACGATGCCGAGCTCGGCGGTCGAGGCCAGCAGGTCGTTGCGCGGGATGACGCGGACGGTGTAGCCGAAGGCGCCGCTGTGGTCGAGGACGATGTCGCCGTCGAAGCGGTGCCGCCCGCCCTCGTAGGACTCGACCAGGTGCAGCGACTCGATCGCGGTGTCGATCAGCACGTCGTCGCCGTTGCTCTTCCCGTGCACGAGCTGCACGTCGACGTCCTCGGGCGAGAGGTCGCCGAGCGCGACGAAGGCGCGCACGCTCATCACGTCACCCACCTCCGGGGCGTCACCGACGCCGCTGCTCTCGACGTGCTCGACGCGGACGCCGCTCCACCCGGCGCGGACCTTCTTCTTCCAGGCGGCGAGCACGGCCGCCCCGGCGTAGTCGGAGTTCAGCTGGCGGGCAGTGGTGGCCGCCGGGGTGTAGAGCTGCTTCACGTAGTCGCTCACCATCCGGGTGGCGAGCACCTTCGGGCCCAGCGACTTGAGCGTGTGGCGGGTCATCTCCAGCCAGCGCGTGGGCACGCCGTCGCCGTCGACGTCGTAGAAGCGGGGCGCGACGTCGTTCTCGATCAGGTCGTAGAGCGCGGTGGCCTCGAGGTCGTCACGGTGGTCGGGGTCCTCGACGCCGTCGGCGGACGGGATCGCCCAGCCGTTGTCGCCGTCGTACCACTCGTCCCACCAGCCGTCGAGGATGGAGAGGTTGAGACCGCCGTTGAGCGCGGCCTTCATGCCGGACGTGCCGCAGGCCTCGTAGGGACGCAGCGGGTTGTTGAGCCACACGTCGCAGCCGGGGTAGAGCGGCTGCGCCATCGCGATGTCGTAGTTGGGCAGGTAGGCGATGCGGTGCCGCACCTCCGGGTCGTCGGCGAGCCGGACGATCTCCTGGATCAGCTTCTTGCCCCCGTCGTCGGCGGGGTGCGCCTTGCCGGCCATGATCAGCTGGATCGGCCGTTCGGGGTGCAGCAGCAGGCGCTTCAGCCGGTCGGGGTCGCTCAGCAGCAGCGTCAGTCGCTTGTACGACGCCGCGCGGCGCGCGAAGCCGATCGTCAGGATGTCGGGGTCCAGGGCGGTGTCGATCCAGCCGAGCTCCGCCTTCGCCGCGCCGCGCTGCTCGCACGAGCGGGCCAGCCGCTTGCGGGCGTCGAGCACCAGGCGTTCGCGCAGGGCGCGCTTGGTCGCCCAGATGTCGGCGGACGGGATCTTGTCGACCGCGGCCCAGAAGCCCTCGGCGTCGTCGGAGTCGGCGTCGGCACCGTGGCCGACGGCGAGCTCGATCACCTCGCGGGCGACCCAGGTGGGGGCGTGCACGCCGTTGGTGATCGACCCGATCGGCACCTCGGCCTCGTCGAAGGCCGGCCAGAGGCCGCTGAACATGCCGCGGCTGACGTGGCCGTGCAGCTTCGAGACGCCGTTGGCGCGCTGCGCGAGCCGGAAGCCCATCACCGCCATGTTGAAGACCGCCGGGTCGCCGCCCTCGTAGTCCTCGCTGCCGAGCGCCAGGATCCGGTCCAGCGGGACGCCGGGAGTGGCGCCCGTGGCGCTGAAGTACTGCTCCACCAGCTCGAGCGGGAACCGGTCGATGCCGGCCGGCACCGGGGTGTGGGTCGTGAAGACCGTCGAGGCGCGGCCGACCTCGAGCGCCGTGTCGAAGTCCAGCTTCGGGCCGCCCTCGGCGACGGTCAGCTCGCGGATCCGCTCCAGGCCGAGGAAGCCGGCGTGGCCCTCGTTGGTGTGGAACACCTCGGGCTCCTGGTGGCCGGTGATGCGGGAGAACACCCGCAGCGCCCGGACGCCGCCGACGCCCAGGAGCAGCTCCTGACGCAGGCGGTGCTCGCTGGTGCCGCCGTACAGCCGGTCGGTCACCTCGCGGTAGTGGTCGGGGTTGCCCTCGACGTCGGTGTCGAGCATCAGGAGCGGCACCCGGCCGACGCTGGCGACCCAGATCCGGGCCAGCAGGTCGGGGCCGTCGGGCAGCGCGATGCTGATCGTCGCGCGCTCGCCGCTCTCCTCGCGGAGCAGGGAGATCGGCAGGCCGTCGGGGTCGAGGACCGGGTAGGTCTCCTGCTGCCATCCCTCGCGGGAGAGCGACTGCTTGAAGTAGCCGTGCTTGTAGAGCAGGCCGACGCCGATGATCGGGACACCGAGGTCGCTCGCGGCCTTGAGGTGGTCGCCGGCCAGGATGCCGAGACCGCCGGAGTACTGCGGCAGCACCGCGGTGATGCCGAACTCCGGGGAGAAGTACCCGATCGCTTTCGGACCCTCGGCGCCGGAGGCGATGCGGCGCTGGTACCAACGGTCGCCCGTCAGGTACTGCTCGAGGTCGGCGCGGGCGGCGCCGAGCTGCGCCAGGAACGCCTCGTCGCGGGCCAGCTCCTCGAGCCGGGCCCGTCCGACGGCGCCGAGCAGCTTCACCGGGTCGCGGCCCGTGGACTCCCAGAGCCGCGGGTCGACGGCCTCGAAGATGTCCTGCGCCTCGGGGTTCCACGACCAGCGGAGATTGCCGGCGAGATCGCCCAGCGCGGCGAGCGCAGGGGGCAGGACAGGCCGGACGGTGAATCGTCGAATCGCGCGCATCTCAGGACCGTAGCGTGATTCTTTGAACGATCCAACCCGTTCGGGTGAACCCGCTGTCGACACTGCGCAGATCGGCTATCGGAGTTCACATAACGAACGACGCCGCCGGGCGTTGAGCCGGGCATGACCCGTCCCCCCGTGCGCCGCGGCCGCTACCGCGCCGTCGCGCTGGCCCTCCTGACCGCCACCTTGGTCCCCTGGCTCGCGCAGCTCCCTGCCCTCGCCACGAGCCCCACCAGGGCTCCCTCCTCGGGGGCCGCGGCCCCGGACCAGACCACCCACCTGCTCGGCGACCCGGTCGCCGGCCTCGCCGACCTCGACGCCCGCGGCACGGCACTCCCCTCCGCCGCCCAGCGCCAGGCCGCCACCGCGCTCGGCGCGGTCGACGTGCGGTGGAACAGGTTCGGTACGCCGTCCTCGATCCTCCCCGCCGACGGCGTCCTGGCCCCCGCGACCTCGAGCGACCCGGTCGCCGCCGCCCGTGCCTGGCTCAGCGACAACGCCGCGGTGTTCGGCCTGAGCGCCGCCGACGTCGCCGGCCTCGAGCTGGTCAACGACCAGCTCCTCGCCCGGAGCGACGCCCACGCCGTGCTGTTCCGCCAGACGTTCGGCGGCCTCACCCCCGCGCTGGGCAGCATGGTCACCGTGGGTGTCGCGAACGGTGAGATCGCCTACGTCTCCTCCTCCCTCAGCAAGACCACGGGCACCCCGCCGGCCGCGACCCTCTCGCCGGTCCAGGCATTCGTGAAGGCCGCGGCCGGCGTCGGGCGCACCCTGGACGGCGACGTCGTCGGAGACATCACGTCGAAGGTCAGCGGCGGCTGGACCCGGCTCACGGTGCCCGGCTTCGCCCAGGAGCAGATGGTCCGTCCGCGCGCCCTGGCGCTCGCCGACGGCTCGGTCCGCCCGGTCTTCGAGACCAACGTCCTCGACGTGGAGAAGGGCTCGGCGTTCGCCTACACCGTCATGGTCGACGGCGTCACCGGTGCGGTCCTGCACCGTCAGAACCAGGCCGAGAACAGCAGCGACGCCTTCCCGTTCACCGGCGAGGTGACCGCCACCGACTGCGGTCCGAAGCACGAGTTCGAGCTCACCGACGACAACACGAAGCAGATCGTCGCGGTCGCCGCGATGGCGCTCACCTCGAACGACGTCGTCGTGAAGATCTTCGACCCGGCCGGCGAGCTCCTCGTCTCCGGCGACCTCGGGACCAGCCCCGAGACCGCGACGTACAGCGCCGCGTCCATCCCGGCCGGCATCTACTCGATGCAGGTCTGTCCGTTCGACAGCCCGACCGTGCCGTTCCTTCCGCCGGGCAACTACGCCGCCGCGGTCACGACCAGCGACACCGAGGGCCCCGGCACCGGTGACGTCGGATTCTCGCCGTCGTGGCGCTACTTCACGGCCAACCCGACGCTGGACTTCTCGGCCGACGACACCCCGACCAACTCGGTGGTCGGCTGCTGGGTCGCCGGTGCCGGCTGCACCTTGCCGACCGGCGCCCTCCGCAACGTGGCCGCCCCGGGTCCGTGGGACATCACCACGTCGACCGGCGAGTCGACCCTGACCACGGTCGGCAACAACGCCAACACCCACGAGGCGTGGGCCAGCCCGCTCACCCCGGGCGGCACCGCGCAGGCGCCGGTCTCACCGACCCGCGAGTACACGACCGAGTTCACCGACGCCTGGAACAACTCGGGCTGCGACCCGAGCCAGCTCACCCCGGGCGGCGCGGACATCGACGCGTCGGTCACGAACCTCTTCGTGGCCCACAACCGGATGCACGACTACGCGTACTACCTGGGCTTCACCGAGGCCAACTACAACATGCAGCTCGACAACCTCGGCCGCGGCGGGGTCGACGGAGACCAGGAGATCGGGAACGCGCAAGCCGGCGCGCTGACCGGTGGCCAGCCGTCGTACCTCGGTCGTGACAACGCCAACCAGATCACCCTGCAGGACGGCACGCCCGGCATCACCAACCAGTACCTCTTCCAGCCGATCGCCGGCGCGTTCTACGCACCGTGCACCGACGGTGGCCTCGACATGGGCATCGTCGGGCACGAGTACACGCACGCGATCAGCAACCGGATGATCGGTGGCCCCGACGAGGGCATCACGTCCGAGCAGGGCGGGGCGATGGGCGAGTCGTGGGGTGACCTCACGGCCGGCGAGTACATGTTCAGCCACGGCTACTCCAACGGCGGCAACCCGTGGGCGGTCGGCGTCTACGCCACCGGCAACAAGGCCGTCGCGATCCGCGACTACGCGATCAACCGCAACCCGCTCAACTACTCGGACTACGGCTTCGACAGCACCGGTCCCGAGGTCCACGCCGACGGCGAGATCTGGAACGGCACGCAGTGGAGCGTGCGCCAGGCGCTGGTGAAGAAGTGGAACAAGAAGTACCCCTACACCGACAAGGCGCTCCAGCTCCGGTGCGCGCAGGGCACGGCGACCCAGTCGCCGCTCCCGGCCAGCAAGTGCCCGGGCAACCGGCGCTGGATCCAGCTCGTCTTCGACTCCTTCCTGCTCCAGCAGGGCGCCACGTCGATGCTCGACGCGCGGGACGCGATGCTCGCCGCCGACCGGATGCGCTTCGGCGGCAAGGACCTGAAGGTCATGTGGGGCGCGTTCGCGAGCCGCGGCATGGGCAAGGGCGCCACGACGCCGAACGCCGACTCGAGCGCGCCGCGGCCGAGCTTCGCCTCCCCCAAGGGGAAGAACGGGACGGTGACGTTCACCGGCAGCAAGACCGGCAAGATCTTCGTCGGTCACTACGAGGCCCGGGTGACCCCGGTCGCCGACCTGATCGCGAAGACCAAGAAGCTCGACCCCAAGGTCCAGCTGACGCCGGGTCGCTACGAGATGCTCTACACCTCCGCGGGCCACGGCTTCTCGCGCTTCCACGTCACCGTGAAGGCCGGCAAGCACACGAGGGTCCGGGTGAAGGCGCCGAAGAACCTCGCAGCCAAGGCGTCCGGCGCCAAGGTCCTCGGCTCCACCGCGGGCTCCCTCAACGCCGGCTCGCTCATCGACGGCACCGAGAAGACCGCCTGGGGCGGCGTGACGGCGACCAACGTCGACGAGTCGCGCCCGTTCGTCGCGGTCGACCTCGCCGGCGGCGTGCACCAGGTCCGGCGGGTCCAGGTGAGCGCGATGCTCAACCCGGCCCCGGGTGAGTCGACGGACGTCCCGCTCGCGTCCGACCCCGACTCGGGCTCGCGGTTCACCGCGTTGCGCCAGTTCGCCCTCGAGGCGTGCGTGAAGGCCTGCTCGTCGGGCAAGGCGGTCTGGAAGCGGTTCTACGTGTCCAAGGCCAACGCCTTCCCGGCGCTGCGCCCGCGGCCGGTGGCGCCGAACCTGACGCTGCGCTCCTTCAAGGTCCCGACCACCAAGGCGGCCGCGATCCGGTTCGTCGTCCTCCAGAACCAGTGCACCGGTTATGCCGGCTACGCCGGTGAGCAGGACAACGACCCGACCAACGACACCGACTGCGCCACGGCGTCCGACCGCGGCACGATCGTGCACGCGGCGGAGCTGCAGGTGTTCTGAGCTGCCCCGGACTGAGCGTGCGAAGTCCGGGACGCAGCAGCCAGGTCGAGCAGCCGCGCGAGCGAGGAACGAGCTCGCGACCGGCGTGTCGAGACCCCCGCAACCGACGTAGCCACCTCGGCTGCGGGGGTTTCGAGACAGGACTTCGTCCTTCCTCGACCAACGGAACGGCGCGAGCTGCAGGTGTTCTGAGACACACCCGTCGACCGGACCGGGCGGCGACTCCTGAGGGGTCGTCGCCCTGGTCCGACCGCTGGACACCACTTGTTTCCCCTCGGGTGTGAGGGGTACGGCGGAGGGCGTCGGCGCAGACGCGCTTGGCGCACGTCCCCTCACTCTCGCTAGGTTGGATGAATGGTCGGACGCATCCCCGTCATGAACGTCACGCCGCTGGTCGACCTGGGTCGTCAGCCCGCCAAGGCGACCATCGGCGAGCCCTTCCCCGTCACGGCGAACGTGTTCCGCGAGGGACACGACAGCCTGGGGGCCGAGGTGGTGCTCGTCGGACCCGACGGCCGGCGACGGCCGCCGGTGCGGATGAGTGAGCACGCCGAGGTGCCGGACCTGTACGAGGCCTGGGTGACCCCGGACGCCGAGGGTGCCTGGAGCTTCGAGGTCGTCGCGTGGTCGGACCCGATCGGGACCTGGCAGCACGCCGCCGGGCTCAAGATCCCCGCCGGCGTCGACGTCGACCTGATGTTCACCGAGGCAGACATCCTGCTCGGCAAGGTGCTGGCGTCGATCGACCCGCGCGACCCGGCCGCCTCCGGCGCGACCACCGTGCTCGAGGGCGCGATCAACGCCGCCGTCGACACGACCCGGCCGCCCGAGGCGCGGCTCGCCGTGCTCCAGTCCCCCGAGGTGACCCGAGTCCTCGCCGCCCACCCGATCCGCGAGCTGGTCACCGTCGAGGGTCCCTACCCGGCGTACGCCGACCGCCGCGCCGCGCTCGCCAGCAGCTGGTACGAGTTCTTCCCGCGCTCCGAGGGCGCCACCCGCGACCCGAAGACCGGCAAGGTCACCAGCGGCAACTTCAGGACCGCGGCCGAGCGGCTCGACGCCGTGGCGGCCATGGGGTTCGACGTCATCTACCTGCCGCCGATCCACCCGATCGGCGAGGTCAACCGCAAGGGCCCGAACAACACCCTCGACCCCGGCCCCGACGACACCGGCTCGCCCTGGGCGATCGGGTCGAAGGACGGCGGGCACGACGCCATCCACCCCGACCTCGGCACGTTCGCGGACTTCGACGCCTTCGTCGGCCGAGCCCGCGAGCTCGGCCTCGAGGTCGCGCTCGACCTCGCGCTCCAGGCCGCGCCCGACCACCCGTGGGTGACGTCGCACCCCGAGTGGTTCACGACGCGGGCCGACGGCACGATCGCCTACGCCGAGAACCCGCCCAAGAAGTACCAGGACATCTACCCGGTCAACTTCGACAACGACCCGACCGGCATCTGCAAGGAGGTGCTGCGGATCGTCCGGCTCTGGATGTCGCACGGCGTCCGGGTGTTCCGTGTCGACAACCCGCACACCAAGCCGCTCGCGTTCTGGGAGTGGCTGCTCAAGGAGATCCGGCGCACCGACCCCGACGTGCTGTTCCTGGCCGAGGCGTTCACCCGCCCGGCGATGATGCGCGCCCTCGGGGCGATCGGTTTCCACCAGTCCTACACGTACTTCACGTGGCGCAACGCGAAGTGGGAGATCGAGGAGTACCTCCGCGAGCTGTCCCACGAGACCGACCACCTGATGCGCCCGAACTTCTTCGTGAACACGCCCGACATCCTCCACGCCTACCTCCAGTACGGCGGGCCCGCGGCGTTCAAGATCCGGGCCGCGATCGCGGCCACCGGCTCCCCCAGCTGGGGCGTCTACGCCGGCTACGAGCTCTTCGAGCACGTCGCGGTGAAGCCGGGCAGCGAGGAGTACCTCGACTCGGAGAAGTACCAGATCCGGGTCCGGGACTGGGACGCCGCCGAGACCGCGGGCCGCAGCCTCGCGCCGTACCTCACCCGGCTCAACGAGATCCGCCGCGCACACCCGGCCCTCCAGCTGCTGCGCAACGTCGCGATCCACGGGAGCGACGACGAGAACATCCTGGTCTTCTCCAAGAAGCACGCCCTCCCTGACGGGCGGAGCGACGTCGTGATCGTGGTCGTCAACGTCGACCCGCACGCGACCCGCGAGACGATGGTCCACCTCGACCTGGCGGCGCTCGGGCTCACCAGCAGCGACTCGTTCTCGGTCCACGACGAGATCACCGGCGCCGACTGGAGCTGGGGCGAGCACAACTACGTCCGGCTCGACCCGTCGGTCGAGCCCGCGCACATCCTCACCGTCAGGAGCCCGCGATGAGCGAGGAGCTGACCTCCGACTCCGGCGTCGACATGGGCCAGGCCTCCGTCTCGACGCCCGACTGGTTCAAGACCGCCGTCTTCTACGAGGTGCTGGTCCGCGCGTTCCGCGACTCCAACGCGGACGGCACCGGCGACTTCCGCGGGCTGGTCGAGAAGCTCGACTACCTGCAGTGGCTGGGTGTCGACTGCCTCTGGATCCCGCCGTTCTTCCCGAGCCCGCTGCGCGACGACGGCTACGACGTCGCCGACTACACCGGTGTGCTGCCCGAGATCGGCACCGTCGAGGACTTCCAGTTCTTCCTCGACCAGGCCCACCAGCGCGGCATCCGCGTGATCATCGACTTCGTCATGAACCACACCAGCGACCAGCACCGGTGGTTCCAGGAGTCGCGGAGCGACCCGGACGGGCCGTACGGCGACTTCTACGTGTGGTCCGACACCGACGAGCTCTACCAGGACGCCCGGATCATCTTCGTCGACACCGAGCCGTCGAACTGGACCTGGGACCCGGTCCGCCAGCAGTACTTCTGGCACCGGTTCTTCTCCCACCAGCCCGACCTCAACTTCGACAACCCCAAGGTCCACGAGGCCATGATCGAGGCGATGTCGTTCTGGCTGGACATGGGCCTCGACGGGTTCCGCCTCGACGCGGTGCCCTACCTCTACGAGCGTCCGGGCACGAACGGCGAGAACCTCCCCGAGACCCACGAGTTCCTGCGGATGTGCCGCAAGTTCGTCGACGACAACTACCCGGGCCGGGTGCTGCTCTGCGAGGCCAACCAATGGCCGAGCGACGTCGTCGAGTACTTCGGCGACCCGTCCGTCGGGGGTGACGAGTGCCAGATGGCCTTCCACTTCCCGGTGATGCCGCGCATCTTCATGGCCGTGCGCCGCGAGTCGCGCTTCCCGATCTCCGAGATCCTCGAGCAGACGCCGCCGATCCCGTCCGGCTGCCAGTGGGGCATCTTCCTGCGCAACCACGACGAGCTCACCCTCGAGATGGTCACCGACGAGGACCGCGACTACATGTGGGGCGAGTACGCCAAGGACCCGCGGATGAAGGCCAACATCGGCATCCGGCGACGCCTCGCGCCGCTCCTCGACAACGACACCAACCAGATGGAGCTCTTCAACGCGCTGCTCCTCTCCCTGCCCGGCTCCCCCGTCCTCTACTACGGCGACGAGATCGGCATGGGCGACAACATCTGGCTCGGCGATCGTGACGGCGTGCGCACGCCGATGCAGTGGACCGCCGACCGCAACGCCGGCTTCTCGTCGGCCACGCCCGGCAAGCTCGACCGCCCGGTGATCCAGGACCCGGTTTTCGGGTACCAGTCGGTCAATGTCGAAGCACAGCTCGAGAACCAGTCGTCGCTCCTGCACTGGACGCGCCGGATGATCCACGCGCGCCGCAACCACCCGGCTTTCGGGCTCGGGGAGTTCCACGACCTCGGGGGTTCGAACTCCACCGTCCTGTCCTATGTCCGGGAGTACGTCGACGACGAGGGCAACGAGGACCTGATCCTCTGCGTCAACAACCTGTCGCGGTTCCCGCAGCCGGTCGAGCTCGACCTACGCCGCTACGAAGGCCGCCGGCCGATCGAGCTGCTCGGCGGGGTGCCGTTCCCGGAGATCGGCGAGCTGCCGTACCTCCTGACGCTGGCGGGCTACGGCTTCTACTGGTTCCGTCTGACGACGACCCCCGAGAAAACTGAGGAGGGGTTGTTGCTGTGAGCCCGGAAGCAAGTCCGGACCTGGACGTCTTCGTCCGCTACTTCGAGCGCACCCGCTGGTTCGGCGGCAAGGGCCGCCCGTTCGCGGTCTCCGGCGCGCGCCGCGTCGGCGAGGTGCCGACCGAGGCGGAGGGCGGACCTCGCGTCGTGATCGACCTCGTCGAGGTGAGCTACCACGACGACCCGGGCGGCGTCGAGCTCTACCAGGTGCCGATGGCGTTCTACACCGACCCCGAGGGCCGCCTCGACCACGCCTTCATCGGCTGGTGGGAGGACCCGACGTACGGCTGGGTGCACGCCTACGACGCCCTCCACGACCGCGAGGCGATGGACGCGTGGCTGCGGGCCTTCGACCGGGCCGCGGGCGAGACCGGCGGCAACCTGCACGACGCGCCGAGCGGGCTGCGCTTCCACCGGCTGCCCGGCCACGTCCTCGACCTGACCGCCCACTCCACGCTCTTCTCGGGCGAGCAGTCCAACTCCTCGGTGGCCTACGGCGACGACTCGCTGATGAAGGTCTTCCGCAAGATCACGCCCGGGGTCAACCCCGACATCAGCGTCCACGAGGTGCTGACCCGGGTCGGCTCCGACCACGTCGCGGCGCTCTACGGCTGGCTGGACTGGGTCGACGAGGAGGCGGACGGCGGCGCGGGCACGACCATGCAGCTCGCGATGCTCCAGCAGTTCCTCCGGACCGCGAGCGACGGCTGGGACCTCGCGCTCTCCAGCGCCCGCAACCTGTTCGCCGAGGCGGACATCCACGCCTACGAGGCCGGCGGCGACTTCGCGTCGGAGTCCGCACGCCTGGGCGAGGCCCTGCGTGAGGTGCACGACGTGCTCGCCGAGCACTTCCCCACCGAGACCCGCGGCCCCGCCGCCTGCGCCGAGCTCGCCGACGCGATGGACGCCCGACTGGCCGCCGCCCTGCCGATCGTGCCCGAGCTCGCCGCGCACGCCGACGCGCTGCGGGTGGCCTACGCGCGGCTGCGTGGGCTCGACCGGCTCGCGGTGCAGCAGATCCACGGCGACCTGCACCTCGGCCAGACCCTGCGCACCAGCCTCGGCTGGAAGATCGTCGACTTCGAGGGCGAGCCCGCCAAGCCCCTGACCGAGCGGCTGCTCCCCGACTCCCCCTGGCGCGACGTCGCCGGGATGCTCCGCTCGTTCGACTACGTGCCCCACGTGGTCGAGCGGTCGTTCGCCGAGGACCACCCCGAGGGCGCCGCGCAGCGCGCCTACCGCGCCGAGGAGTGGGCCCACCGCAACCGCAACCACTTCCTCGAGGCCTACAACGGCGGTGCCCTGTCCACCGAGCAGCGGATCCTGCTCGATGCGTACGTCGCCGACAAGGCCGTGTACGAGACCGTGTACGAGACGCGCAACCGTCCGACCTGGGTGGCCATCCCACTCGAGGCCGTGGCGAGGATCGGAGCGGCATGACCCCCAAGCCCACGCCCAAGCCCACGCCAGCGACGAGCCCGGCCCTCGCGCCGGCATCGACCGAGGAGCTCGACCGGCTCGTCCACGGCGAGCACGGAGACCCCCACACCGTGCTCGGCCCCCACCCCTACGACGGGGGGCTCACCGTGCGCGTCTACAAGCCGCTCGCGACCCGCGTCTCGATCCGGTGGGGCGACGACGAGGAGGCCGAGCTCGCCCACGAGCACGAGGGCGTCTGGGCCGGCGTGCTGCCGCTCACGGACGTCCCCGACTACCGCGTCTCCGTCGCGTACGGCGGCGACCCGCTCCTCGTCGACGACCCCTACCGCTTCCTCCCCACGCTCGGCGAGGTGGACCTCCACCTCATCAACGAGGGCCGCCACGAGCAGCTCTGGGAGGTGCTCGGCGCCCACGTCCAGCACTACCCGGGCGTCATGGGTCCCGTGACCGGCACGTCGTTCGCGGTCTGGGCGCCGTCCGCCCGGGCGATCCGGCTCAAGGCCGACTTCAACAACTGGGACGGCCGCGAGCACCCGATGCGCCAGCTCGGCGAGTCCGGGGTGTGGGAGCTGTTCGTGCCGGGCGCGGGCAGCGGGTCGGCGTACAAGTACACGATCCTCGGACCCGACGGCCAGTGGCGCGAGAAGGCCGACCCGATGGCGGCGTGGGCCGAGAAGCCCGCCGACACCGCGTCGAAGGTCTTCGAGTCGAGCTACACCTGGAACGACGCCGACTGGCTCGCCGACCGGCCGTCGAAGCAGCCGGTCTCGTCGCCGATGAGCGTCTACGAGCTGCACCTCGGCTCGTGGAAGAAGCACCACGACGGCCGCTACTGGTCGTGGGCCGAGCTGGCCGACGAGCTGCCGGCGTACGTCGCCGACCTGGGCTTCACCCACGTCGAGCTGATGCCGGTCATGCAGCACCCGTTCGGCGGCTCGTGGGGCTACCACGTCACGTCGTACTTCGCGCCGGACGCGCGCTTCGGCGACCCCGACGGCTTCCGCCTGCTCGTCGACCGGCTGCACCAGGCCGGCGTCGGCGTCATCCTCGACTGGGTGCCGGGCCACTTCGCGACCGACGAGTGGGCGCTGGCGCGCTTCGACGGCACGCCGCTCTACGAGGACCCCAACCCGCAGCGCGGCTGGCACAAGGAGTGGGGCTCCCACATCTTCAACTTCGGGCGCCGGGAGGTCCGCAACTTCCTCTACGCGAACGCGATCTACTGGCTCGAGGAGTTCCACGCCGACGGCCTCCGGGTCGACGGAGTCGCGTCGATGCTCTACCTCGACTACGCCCGCGAGGAGGGTGAGTGGTCGCCGAACATCCACGGCGGCCACGAGAACCTCGAGGCGGTGCAGTTCCTCCAAGAGATGAACGCGACCGTCTACAAGCGGGTCCCCGGCATCACCACGATCGCCGAGGAGTCGACGTCCTGGCCGGGCGTCACGAAGCCGACCGCCGACGACGGGCTCGGCTTCGGCTTCAAGTGGAACATGGGCTGGATGCACGACTCGCTCGACTACATGGCGAACGACCCCGTGCACCGCGCCTACCACCACGGCGAGATGACGTTCTCGCTCGTCTACCAGTGGTCGGAGAACTACGTCCTGCCGATCAGCCACGACGAGGTCGTGCACGGCAAGGGCTCGCTGCTGCGCAAGATGCCGGGTGACCGGTGGCAGCAGCTGGCCAACCTGCGCGCCTACCTCGGCTTCATGTGGGCGCACCCGGGCAAGCAGCTGCTGTTCATGGGCATCGAGCTGGGCCAGGAGTCGGAGTGGGCGGAGTCCCGCGAGCTCGACTGGTGGCTGCTCGACCACCCCGAGCACCGCGGCGTGCAGTCGCTGGTGCGCGACCTCAACACCGCGTACGTCGCCTCGCCCGCCATCTGGTCGCTCGACCACGAGCCCGCCGGCTTCGAGTGGATCGACGCCAACGACGCCGGCCGCAACGTCTTCTCGTTCATCCGGCGCGGGAGCGGCGGCGCAGCCGACCTGGTCTGCGTCTCCAACTTCGCAGCGGTGCCGCACGACGACTACCGCCTCGGGCTGCCGTCGGCCGGCGAGTGGGACGAGGTGCTCAACACCGACGCCGAGATCTACGCCGGCTCGGGAGTCGGCAACTTCGGCCTGGTCGAGGCGGTGGAGGGCAGCTGGTCGGGGCAGCCCGCGCACGCGACGATCGTCGTACCGCCGCTGGCCACGGTGTGGTTCCGCAAGCGCGCCTGACTAAGGTTTCCCCGTGCCCGCTCCAGACCCTTTCGTGACCACGGTCGCGGTGGGCGTTGCCCGGATCTCGTGGTCGCCCGAGCAGCCCGTCGACGTCGTACGACACGAGGTCGCCGCCGCCCTGCTCGAGCACGCCCGCGTCGAGGCGCTGGTCGACCCCGACGACGAGGTCACCCAGCGGACGGCGACCTGGTCGGGGCTGCGCCGCGAGGGCGTGATGCGCGGCGTGACCGTGGACGGCGAGCCGGTCGACCGGATCGTCTACGCACGGCTGGCGACCGACGTCCCCGTGCACGAGCCGGAGGGCTTCCGCGCGCTGCTCAACTCGTTCCTGCCGCGCAAGCGGGCGATCAGCCAGATGCTGCTGCGCGACCGCGCCGACCGGGTGCTGCTCTGCCAGCTGACCTACAAGCAGGACTGGGACCTGCCCGGCGGTGTCGTCGAGGTGGGTGAGTCACCGCAGCTGGCCGTCTCCCGTGAGGTCGAGGAGGAGCTCGGGCTGGCGCTGCCCGCCGGTCCCCTGCTGCTGACGGACTGGCTGCCGCCCTGGAGCGGCTGGGACGACGCGCTCTGCCTGGTCTTCGACGGCGGCGTCCACGACGCCTCGATCCTCGACTCGATCGTGAAGCAGACCCGCGAGATCCGCTCCGCGGAGTTCTGCACGCTCGACCAGGCCCGCGAGCTCTGTGCGGACTTCACCGCACGCCGGATCGAGTCCGCGCTCGCCAACCTCCCCGGACCCGGTGGCGCCAGCGGTCCGGCGTACACCGAGTCCGGCGCCTGAGCCGAGTCGGCGCCAGTTTCCCCTCAGCCCCCGCCGAGTCGGCGCCAGTTTCTCCTCAGCCCCCGCCGAGTCGGCGCCAGTTTCCCCTCACTGGGTGCCCCATTCTCGGGCCTGCTCCAGCCTCAGATCGAGCCGCATCGCGACAGTTGAGACAGCAACCGTTCCGCTTGCCTGAGCGTCGAAGCAGCAAAGAGGAGGTTGCATGAGACGCGCCGCGCTCGTCACCACAACTGCGCTTCCTCCCGGCCGGGCCCGGCTGCTCTCGCTGGTCACCGCGTCCCTTCTGATGGCTTCACTTGGGTCGTGCTCGGGCGGCAGCGTCGTCGACCGGCCGGGGAGTGGCGAGTCTTGGGACGCCATCGACTGACGAGTCTGTGCCTCCCGGGTGCAGTACTCGCCGCGCGCGGGTGAGGTCTGTGGCCTCACAGCGAGTCAGCGTCGGGTGACGGTTCTCAGCTGTCGGGGTAGCGACGGTGGTGCCGCCGTGACGAGGTTGGCCGGGACCGGTGGCGCGCGGGCGCTGGACGTCCCTGGAACCCTGGGCACGCAGATCGCATCCGCGCCGGGAAGGTCCCGGATCTGGTTGCCCACCTGGCACCAGGAGGGCGGCGCGGTCGTCGCCACCGCGATCGAGGTGAACACGAGGTCAGGGCGAGTCACGTCGATCGCAGCGGGTGATGGCCTCGCTTTGGCCGTGGTGAGGGCAGGCAGCCAGCTGCTGGTCGGCACGGGCGACGGGGACGTGCGTGCGCTTCTGCCGAGTCCCACGCCTGTCCTCAGGCTCGCTGCACCGGTCCGGATGCTCGCCGTCGCGCAAAACACGCTCTGGGCGATCGACAGTGCTGGCCGGGTATCGCTGATGGACCTCCGGACTCAGGTCGCGCACCCCGACATCGTGCGGGTGCCCGGCACGTTGGGGGCTGGTGCGGCATTCCTGGGAGGTCGCTTGTGGGTGTCCGGCGCCTCCCTGGTTACGGTCGACTCGCACGGAAGTCTGCAGACAATCCGGGTTGCCGGCGGCCCCGTGAGCGCCGTCGCCCGTTGTGCTGGTCGGATCTGGACCACGCAGAAGGACCTCGGCGCCAGGTATGGCAACGCGCCCGGGCTTCGGGCGGTCGACGCAGACGGCGAAGTCGTCCGCACCATCCGTGCCCCGTTCCCCGGCTACGTCGCATGCACTGGGCGCTACGTATGGACAGCCACTGCCGATGGTCGACTGTACAAGCTCGCAGCAGGCTGAGAGCCGCCATGCGCCGCTACGCAGACCGAGCCCCGCTGCTGGCCTTCGTGCTGGGATGTCCACTGACGTCGTGTGGGCAGGCGCTGCCCGCCCGGACCGCCCGGGCGCCCGCCGGTGAGCCCCCCGGGTCAGACCCCGCCGAGTCGGCGCCCGTTCCCAGCGTGTCCGGAAACTGGCGCCGACTCGAGCGCTTGGCCGGGGAAACTGGCGCCGACTCGGCGTTGACGGCGGTGAGGCCCGCGCGAGCCGCGCGTCGGCGTCCCGCGAGGACACCCAGCGACGGGTGCTCGACCCCCTGGTCGACGCCGGGGTCGCGCGATCACGGGCGGACGCGCTGGCCTGGTGCGTCCGGCTCGTCGGCCAGCACGAGAGCGACTGGCTCGCCGAGCTCCGCGACGCGATGACCGCCGTCGCCGACGTCCGCGCGAAGGGCCCGGCCGCCTGACGGTCGCATCGCCACCAGCACGCCCAGGATCAGCAGGACTCCGCCGACGATCTCGGCGGAGTTCGGCTGCTGGTCGAGCAGCAGCCAGGCGGACGCCATCGCGACCACCGGCGCGAGCAGCACCCACGGCACCACAGAGGACGACGGGTTGCGGCCGAGCAGCGTGTTGAAGACGCCGTACCCCACGAGCGAGGCGAGCACCGCCGTGTAGAGCGTCGAGAGGCCGGCCTGCCACGAGAACGACGCCACCGCGTGACCGACCACGCCCGGCCCGTCGAGCGCGACGGAGAGCGCCACCAGCGGGATCGGTACGACGAGCGCGGACCAGACGGTCAGCGAGAGACCGCCCTTCACCCCGGAGGCCCGCGCGACGGTGTTGCCGATGCCCCACGACAGCGCGGCCAGCAGGCACAGGGCGAGCGCGGCGGCGGTGACGTGCCCCCCGCGGCCCACGGCGACCACCGCGAGCCCCACGGAGCCGAGGACGACGCCCGCCACCTGGGCGGGCGTCGGGATCTCGCGGAGCACACCGGCCGCGATCAGCACCGTGAAGATCACCTGGGCCTGCAGCACCAGCGCCGCCAGTCCGGGCGGCAGCCCGGCGTCCATCGAGACGTAGAGGAAACCGAACTGGCCCAGCGACATGAAGACGCCGACCGCGGCCACGGTCCGCCAGGGCGCGGCCGGGCGGCGGAGGAACAAGATCGCCGGGAAGACCACCACCACGAACCGGATCGCCACGAACAGCAGCGGCGGGACGTCGTGCATCCCCCAGTCGATCACCACGAAGTTGAAGCCCCAGATCGTGGCGACCAGCGCGGCGAGCAGCGAGTCACGTCGGTTCATGGGACCAGCCTCGCCGCTCCGATCGTGAAGCACCAGCGAATTGTCCTGCAATGATTTAGGTAGCATCGCTTCATGATCGACCTCGCCGGACTCAGCAGCCTCCAGGCCGTGGCCACGCACGGCTCCGTCGTCGGCGCCGCCGACGCGCTCGGGTTCACGCCCAGTGCGGTCTCCCAGCAGGTCAAGCGACTGGAGAAGCAGACCGGGGTGCCGCTGCTCGAACGGGTCGGTCGCGGCGTGATCCTCACCGACCACGGCCGACACCTCGTCGATGCGGGCGCCCGCCTGCTGGCCGACCTCGAGCAGGTCGAGTCCGGCCTCCACCAGCGGGCCGGCGCGGTCTCCGGACACCTCCGGCTCACGGCGTTCTCCACCGCGATGCGCGGCCTGGTCGCGCCGGTCGTCCGCGACCTCCGCGACGCCCACCCCGACCTCACCCTGGCGCTCACCGAGCGCGAGCCGTGGGACACCGTCGACCTGGTCGCGACCGGCCAGAGCGACCTCGGCGTCGTGCACCGCTGGGGCGACGTGCCGATCGCGATCCCCGAGCACCTCACGGCCACGGTCGTCGCCCACGACGTCGCCGACGTGGTCGTGCACGTCGAGCACCCCCTGGCCGGCTACGCGGTCGTCAGCCCGCGCGACCTCGTCGACGAGGCCTGGATCGCCACCCCCGAGGGCACCATCTGTCGCCAGTGGCTGACCCGGATGTACGCCGACACCGGCCGGCTGCCCCGGATCGCGCACACGGCGATGGAGTTCGACTCCCACCTCGCCCTGGTCCGCGCCGGCCTCGGCATCGCGCTGGTGCCCCGGCTCGGGCGTCAGCCGCTCGGCGACCAGCTGGTCGCCGTACCCGCCCACGACCCGGAGCCCACCCGCGACGTGATCGCGGTGCACCGGCGCAGCATGGCCGACTCACCCGCGGTGCGAGCCGTCCTCGACGCCCTCGCCGGCTGACAGGTCGACCAGCACGAACGTCCGGTCGTCGTCGTTCTCGGCTCCCGGCGCGAGCGCCTTGGGTCCGCCGTGCGGGCCGATCCGCAGCGGGTCGGCCGCGAGGTCGCGCCGCAGGGCCCGCTCGGTCTCCTCCCAGCTCGACTCGAGCACGGGGTAGCCGTCCGAAGCCAGACACAGGGTGCGTGCGCCGGCCGGGATCTCGACCACCGTCAGCAACCGGTGCGGCACCGGGCGCCCGTCGAGCGCGGCGTAGAAGTACGGCCCGTCGGCGTCGACGTTGCGCAGCGCCGACTCCCCCACGAGCAGCTCGTGCACCGCACGCCGACCGGGATCCTCGGCCCGCAGCTCGTCGACGCTGCGCCCCGCGGCCAGCTCGGCCTCGGTGAGCGCCCGGCGCGCCTGGGTGACCACGGTCTCGAAGTCGTGGCCGTAGAACCTGGCGACGCCGTCGACCGACACCCACACGTCGGTGATCACGACCACCTGCCGACGCCTCAACGAGAAGACCGCTCCGGCGGCGGCCGGCTGGTGCTCGCCTTGATGATCGGTGGCGACCTCGGCGAGCCGGTCGACCAGCACCACCGGGTCGACGTCGGGCGCCGCGGACCGGACCGCGGCCACCAGGTCGTCCACGAGCGCGGCAGTGGCAGCGGTCGCCCCGTCGAGGTCAGGGCTCTTCGGGGTCACGCCGTCGAAGACCGCGACCCAGTCGTCGGTCACCACGAACCGGTCCAGGTTCGGTGCCGCGCCCTTGCCTCGCGAGAACGCCGTGAGCACCCTCATCCCGGAGTCGGCCGCCGACTCAGAACAGCGCAGATGCCAGGCTCTGCCGGCCCTTGAGCACCCGCGGGTCGTCGTTGCCGACGGCGCCGAAGAGCCCGATCAGGTGCTCACGCGCCTGGTTGCGCTCGTCGCCCGACGTACGGCGGACCATCTCGATCAGCCGGATGAACGCGTCCTCGACGTGGCCACCGAGCATGTCCAGGTCGGCCACCATCGTCTGGGCGTCGACGTCGTCGGGGGCGGCGGCCGCGGCCGCGCGTGCCTCGTTGAGGTCGACGCCCTGGGTGCGCTGGAGCAGCTTGGCCATGGCCAGGCCGGCCGCCGCCTCGGCGTCGGCCGGGTTGGCGTCCACGAGCTTCTGGTACTCGGCGACCGCGCGGTCGATGTCGCCCTCGCCGAGCGCCTCCTGGGCGGCGGCGTAGCGCGGGTCGAAGCCCGGCTCCTCGCCCTCCTCGCCCTCGGCCGCGGGAGCCGCGGAGCGCGGCTGGTGGCGGCCGGTGACGCCCTGGGTGGTCAGCTGCTGCATCACCTGGGTCAGCGCGGTGCGCAGCTCGTCGATCGGCAGCACGTCCTGGAAGAGCGGCGCGGGGCGGCCGTCGAGCACGGCGATGACCAGCGGGACCGACGGGATCTGCATGGCCTGCGCGATCGCCGGCACGGCGTCGATGTCGACCAGGCCGGCGAGGAACCGCCCCTCGAACTCGCCGGACAGGGTCACGATGTCGTCGGCGAGCTGCACGCTCTCGGGCATCCGGGTGGGCGAGTAGAAGACCAGCAGCACCGGCGCCGTCATCGAGGCCTCGATGGTCGCCTGGAAGTTCTCCTCCGTCAGCTCCACCGAGTACGACGAGCCCCCGGCGGGCGCGGCTCCGCCGCCCGCGGGCGGCGGGGTGGGCGCGGGTCGCTTGAGTCCGGAGAGGTCGATGGCGCCCGGGCGGGAGAACGGCTGCTGCGTCATGGGGCCAATCCTAGGGAGCCCCCGACAGCGCGCGGACCGAGGCCCAGCGCGACCGCCTCCTCCCACAGCTCGTCGCGCACGCTGGGGTGCGCCGCGTGCTCGATGATCTGGCGTGCCTGCTCGTGCTGGTCACGCCCGAAGACCTCGGCCAGCCCCTGCTCGGTGACGATCGCGCTCATCTGGAACGACGTCACCGGCTCGTCGACCAGCGGCACGACCGTCGAGCAGTCGGCCTTGGGGTGCCACGACCGCAGCGCGATGAACGCCTGGCCGCCGGCGCTGTGCATGGCGCCCACGATGAAGTCGGTCTGACCACCGAAGCCGGAGTGGATCCGCGCGTTGATGCGCGACGCGTTGGCCTGCCCGAACAGGTCGACCTGCAGGGCGGTGTTGACGCTGACCATCGACGGGTTGCGGGCGATCAGCGCCGGGCTGTTGGTGACCTCGGTGCGGAGCATCTCGACGCGCTCGTTGCCGTCCACCCAGTCGAGCAGCTCGGGCGAGCCGAAGAGGAAGGACGCCGAGATCGCGACGTTGCGGTCGAGCGCCCCGACCTTCTCCAGCTCGAGCACGCTGTCGGAGAACATCTCGGTCCACACCCGCAGTCCGCTGCGCCCGGTCAGGCCGCGCATCGTCGCGTCGGGCACGGCCCCGATGCCGGCCTGGATGGTCGCGCCGTCGGGCACCCGCTCGGCGACCAGCCGGCCGATCCGTGCCGACGCCTCGTCGATCACCGTCACCGGTGCGGTCGGCAGCGGGCCGTCGGCCTCCACCAGCACGTCCACCAGGTCCAGGTCGACCAGGGCGTCGCCGTACGTCCACGGCATCCGGTCGTTGACCTGGGCGACCACCAGGCCCCCGTTGCGCCGGACCGCCTCGAGCGCGGCGGGCAGCACGTTCACCTCGACCCCGAGGGAGACCTGGCCGCGGCGGGGCCGGGTCGTGTGCAGCACGACGGCGTCCGGCGGCAGCTGGCGGGCGAAGAGCGTCGGCACCATCGACAGCCGGGACGGCACGTAGCTGAGCCGGGGGCTACGGCGCATGCCCGCCCCGACGAACGACGTCTCGAGCGTCACGCCGTCCCGGTCGGGCAGCCCGGGCTGGCCGTTGAGGACCCAGAGGCGGTACTCGTCGAGCGCGGCGTCGACCAGCTTCAGCGTGTGCCACGGGATGGCGTGGTTGCCGGTGACGACGATGCGCGGGTCAGCGGGCAGCGCGGCGAGGGCGCGTTCGAGGTCCACGCCCTCATTGCACCAGAACCGTCGTACGACGGGCGGGGGCCGAAGGTCCCGACCTCGGGGGCCGGTCAGGCCCGTCCGGACCGATCAGAACCGGGCAGGCTCGCGGTACTCGCCCCACTCGGCGCGCAGCACGTCGCAGATCTCGCCGAGCGTCGCCTCGACGCGGACGGCGTCGAGCATCGGCTCGATCATGTTGCCGTCGGTGCGGGCGACGTCGACGAGACGGGTCAGCGCCGCCGACACCGCGGCGTCGTCGCGGCCCTGGCGGCGGGCGGCGAGCGCGCGGACCTGCTCGACCTCGACCTCGTGGGAGACCCGCAGGATCTCGAGGTCGTGGGTGACCGACTCCTCGTGGCAGTTGACGCCGACGATCCGCTTCTGGCCCTTCTCGAGAGCGACCTGGTACTGGAACGCGGCCTCGGCGATCTCGGACATGAACCAGCCCTCCTCGATGCCGCGTAGCAGGCCTCGCGTCATCAGCCACTCGCCGCGGCCGACCGCCTCCGCGAGCTTCTCGGGCTGGGCCGAGGTCAGCGTCGAGCCGCCCATCGCGAGGATCTTGTCGAAGATCTCGAGGGCCTCGGCCTCGATCTCGTCGGTGAGGGCCTCGACGTACCAGGAACCGCCGAGCGGGTCCGCGACGTTGACGACGCCGGTCTCCTCCATGATCACCTGCTGGGTGCGCAGCGCGATCTCGGCGGCCTGCTCGCTCGGCAGCGCGAGGGTCTCGTCGAGGGCGTTGGTGTGCAGTGAGTTGGTGCCGCCGAGCACGGCGGAGAGCGCCTCGATGCCGGTGCGGACGACGTTGTTGTAGGGCTGCTGGGCGGTCAGCGAGACGCCCGCGGTCTGGGTGTGGAAGCGCAGCCACTGCGCCTTCTCGGTCTTCGCGCCGTAGACGTCGCGCAGCCAGCGCGCCCAGATCCGCCGGGCGGCGCGGAACTTCGCGATCTCCTCGAAGAAGTCCACGTGGGCGTCGAAGAAGAACGACAGGCCGGGCGCGAAGACATCGACGTCGAGGCCGCGCGACAGCCCGAGCTCGACGTACCCGAAACCGTCGGCGAGGGTGAACGCGAGCTCCTGCGCGGCCGTCGAGCCGGCCTCGCGGATGTGGTAGCCGGAGACCGAGAGCGGCTTGTACGCCGGGATCTTCTCGACGCAGTACTCCATCAGGTCGCCGATCAGGCGCAGGTGCGGCTCCGGGGTGAAGAGCCACTCCTTCTGGGCGATGTACTCCTTGAAGATGTCGGTCTGCAACGTGCCGTTGAGCTCGCCGGTGTCGACGCCCGCGCGCTCGGCGGCCACGATCATCATGCAGAAGATCGGCACGGCGGGGCCGCTGATCGTCATCGATGTCGTGACGTCGCCGAGGTCGATCCCGTCGAACAGGATCTCCATGTCGGCGGCCGAGTCGATGGCGACGCCGCAGTGGCCGACCTCGCCGAGCGACATCGGGTCGTCGGAGTCGCGGCCCATCAGGGTCGGCATGTCGAAGGCGACGCTGAGGCCGCCGCCGCCGCGCCCGAGGATCATCCGGTACCGCTCGTTGGTCTGCTGCGCGTTGCCGAACCCGGCGAACTGGCGGATCGTCCACGCCCGGCCGCGGTAGCCCGTCGGGTAAAGCCCGCGGGTGAACGGGAACTCGCCCGGCCACTCCGAGTCGTCGGTGCCGTACGCCGGTGCGAGCTCGACGCCGCTGAGTGTCGTGAAGTCGGTCTCGCGGACGCGGGACTTGTCGTAGCGGTCCTGCCAGCGCGAGCGCGCGTTCTCCGTCATACCCAGATAGTAGGACGTCCTACTAAATTCCCCAAGCCTGACCGCCGCCGGAGAAGACGTCGGCCGGGGCGGGGTCAGAAGTCCCCAGCCGCCTTGCGCACCGGCGTGAGCAGGGCGGACAGGGTGGTCAGCTCGGCCTCCGTCAGGGACCCGAGCGCGAAGTCGGCGCCGACCAGGTCCCGGGTCGCCGCCTCGACCAGCTCGCGCCCCGCGGGGGTGATCTCGGCCAGTACGGCGCGGCCGTCGTCGGGGTGCGCGCGCCGTAAGACGAGTCCGGCCGACTCGAGCCGGCGCACGATCGAGGTGACCGACGTCGGGTGGACCTGGAGCCGCTCCCCCATCTTGCCGAGGGGCAGCGAGCCGCGCGACGAGAAGACCAGCAGCACCAGCGCCTCGTAGCGCGCGAACGTCAGACCGTGCGGTTTGAGCAGCGCGTCGAGACGGCCGATCACCAGCTGCTGGACGCGCATCAGTGAGGTGACCGCGTGCATCGCCGGCACGCCGTCCCAGTGGGTGCCCCACTGGCGGGCCGCTTCGTCGATGGGATCGAAAGGAAGGGACATCGCTGGCGAGACTAGACGGACTCCGCCCAGGCCGGTGTCGCATCCCACGGCCGGGCCGGCACGGGCGCCGTCTCGAGGTCGCCGGCGTGGCCGGGAGACACGCGCCGCAGCCTGTCGTCAGTCGGTGTCAGTCGATGTCAGTCGGAGTAGGTGTCCAGCAGCTCGTCCGCGGCGGCGTACGGGTCGGTCGTCCCGGCGACGACGGCCGCCGCCAGGGCGTCGAGCTCCGAGCGGCCGTGCACGTCGCCCCACCGCTGGCGCAGCGCGGTGACCGCGATCGCCTCGATCTCGTCGCGGGCCCGGCGAGTGCGCCGCTTGTCGAGCTCGCCGCTGGACGCCAGCCACTCCCGGTGCCGGTCGATCTCGGCGACGACCTCGTCGAGGCCCTGCGCCTTCTGGGCGACGGTCTTCACGATGGGCGGCTTCCAGGACCCCTCGGGGGCCTGCCCGAGGGCGAGCATCGACCGCAGGTCACGGCGCACCTGGTCGGCGCCGTCGCGGTCGGCCTTGTTGACGACGTAGATGTCCCCGATCTCGAGGATGCCGGCCTTGGCGGCCTGGATGCCGTCACCCATGCCCGGCGCGAGCAGCACCATGGTGGTGTCGGCGAGCCCGGCGATCTCGACCTCGCTCTGACCCACGCCGACCGTCTCGATGAGGATCACGTCGCAGCCGGCCGCGTCGAGGACCCGCAGCGCCTGGGGCGTCGTCCAGGCCAAGCCGCCGAGGTGGCCCCGAGAGGCCATCGAGCGGATGTAGACGTCCCGATCCGTGGCGTGGTCCTGCATCCGCACGCGGTCACCCAGCAACGCGCCGCCGGAGAACGGCGAGGACGGGTCGACCGCCAGCACGCCGACCCGCTTGCCCTGCTTGCGCAGCTCGGCGACGAGTGCGTTGGTCGACGTCGACTTGCCGACGCCGGGCGAGCCGGTGATGCCGATGACCTGGGCGTTGCCGGTGTGCGGCGCGAGCGCGGCCATCACCTCGCGCAGCAGCGGCGACTCGTCCTCGACGAGCGAGATCAGGCGCGCGACGGCCCGGGCCTCGCCGGCGCGGGCGCGCTCGACGAGGTCGGGAACCGACGACGCGTCAGCTCTTCGGGACACGCACGATCAGGGCGTCGCCCTGCCCACCGCCGCCGCACAGGGCGGCCGCGCCGACGCCGCCACCGCGACGCTTCAGCTCGAGCGCGAGGTGCAGGACCACGCGGGCGCCGGACATGCCGACCGGGTGGCCGAGCGCGATCGCGCCGCCGTTGACGTTGACCTTCTCGGGGTCGAGGCCCAGCGAGCGGGCCGACTCGATGCCGACCGCGGCGAAGGCCTCGTTGAACTCGACCAGGTCGAGGTCGGTGGGCGCGATGCCCTCCTTGGCGCACGCCTTGGCGGTCGCGTTGGCGGGCTGCATCTGGAGCGTCGAGTCGGGGCCGGCGACCATGCCGTGGGCGCCGATCTCGGCCAGCCATTCGAGCCCGAGCTCCTCGGCCTTGGCCTTGCTCATCACCACGACCGCGCAGGCGCCGTCGGAGATCTGGGAGGAGGAGCCGGCCGTGATGGTGCCCTCCTTGCTGAACGCCGGGCGCAGCTTGCCGAGCGACTCGGCGGTGGTGTCACCGCGCACGCCCTCGTCGGCGGAGATGACGACCGGGTCGCCCTTGCGCTGCGGGATCGAGACCGGCACGACCTCGTCGTCGAAGACGCCGTTCTTCCAGGCGGCCGCGGCCTTCTGGTGCGACGCCGCCGCGAACTCGTCCTGCTCCTCGCGGGTGAGCTTGATGCCCTCGGCGTTGGCCTGCTCGGTCAGCCCGCCCATCGCCTGCTGGGTGGCCTGGTCGTAGAGCGCGTCGTACGCCATCGAGTCGACGAGCTTCACGTCGCCGAACTTGAAGCCCTCGCGCGACTTGGGCAGCAGGTGCGGGGCGTTGGTCATCGACTCCATGCCACCCGCCACGACGATGTCGACCTCGCCGGCGCGGATCAGCTGGTCGGCCATCGCGATCGCGTTGAGGCCGGAGAGGCACACCTTGTTGATGGTCATCGACGGCATGCTCATCGGCAGCCCGGCCGCGATGCCCGCGGCCCGGGCGGGGTTCTGGCCGGCGCCCGCCAGGATGACCTGGCCCATGATCAGGTAGTCGACCTGGTCGCCGGTCACGCCGGCCTTCTCGAGAGCGCCCTTGATGGCGACGCCACCGAGGTCGGCGGCGGAGAGGTCCTTGAGTCCCCCGAGCAGGCGACCGATGGGGGTGCGCGCCCCCGCGACGATGACGGAACCGGACATGACGTGCCTCCAGAAGGTGGTCGAGGTGGTTCTCTGCCGACCTTACCCACGGGTCACGTGCCGGTCACCCGGGCCGTGAGGGTGGAACATGTCACACCGGGTCGCGGTGGGACCGACGCCGTACGACGATGTGCCCCATGAGTACTCCCCCGACGTCTGGCATCCCGGAGCAGCTGTTCACCGCGATCGACCACGTGGGCATCGCGGTGCCCGACCTCGACGTGGCGATCGCGTTCTACGAGGAGACCTACGGGATGCGGCTGGCACACCAGGAGACCAACGAGGAGCAGGGCGTCCGCGAGGCGATGATGGCCGTCGGCGACTCCGGGTCCCACATCCAGCTGCTCGCCCCGCTCGACGAGGACTCGACGATCGCGAAGTTCCTCGACCGCTCCGGCCCGGGCATCCAGCAGATGGCCTACCGGGTCACCGACGTCGACGCGGTCAGCGCGATCCTGCGCGAGCGCGGCGTCCGCCTGCTGTACGACGAGCCGCGGCGGGGCACCTCGGACTCGCGGATCAACTTCATCCACCCCAAGGACGCCGGCGGCGTGCTGGTCGAGCTGGTGGAGCCGGCCGCCGCGCCCCACTGAGGGACGCGTCACACGGGGTGTCCCGACCGGTTACTCGTGGGTAATCTCCCGTCCAACGACCCCGACACCAGGAGCCGACGTGCAGCACATCCTCGACGCGATCATGGCCGCCTCAGCAGACCCACAGAGCATCTCCGCCGACGACTTCGCCAACCTCGAGATCCCCGAGTCCTACCGCGCCGTGACGGTGCACAAGGACGAGGTCGACATCTTCGAGGGGCTGGAGACCCGCGACAAGGACCCCCGCAAGTCCCTCCACGTCGAGGACGTGGCGCTGCCCGAGCTCGGCCCCGGCGAGGCGTACGTCGCGGTGATGGCCTCGGCGATCAACTACAACACCGTGTGGACCTCGATCTTCGAGCCGGTCTCGACCTTCGGCTTCCTCGAGCGCTACGGCCGGCTCTCGCCGCTCGCCAAGCGCCACGACCTGCCCTACCACGTGGTGGGGTCCGACCTCGCGGGCGTCGTGCTCGCGACCGGCGCCGGCGTCACGAAGTGGGCCCCGGGCACCGAGGTCGTCGCACACTGCCTCTCGGTCGAGCTCGAGTCGCCCGACGGCCACAACGACACGATGCTCGACCCGGAGCAGCGGATCTGGGGCTTCGAGACCAACTTCGGCGGCCTCGCGCACATCGCCCTGGTCAAGGCCAACCAGCTGATGCCCAAGCCCGCTCACCTCACCTGGGAGGAGGCCGCCTCCCCCGGCCTGGTCAACTGCACGGCCTACCGCCAGCTCGTCTCCAAGAACGGCGGCGACATGAAGCAGGGCGACAACGTGCTGATCTGGGGTGCGTCCGGCGGCCTGGGCGGCTTCGCCACGCAGTACGCCCTCAACGGCGGCGCCAACCCGGTGTGCGTGGTCTCCAACGAGGAGAAGGCCGCGATCGCCCGCTCGATGGGTGCGGAGATGATCATCAACCGCTCCGAGGCCGACCTGAAGTTCTGGAAGGACCCGCACACCCAGGACCCCAAGGAGTGGCGTCGGTTCGGTGGCATGATCCGCGACCTCACCGGCGGTGAGGACATCGACATCGTCTTCGAGCACCCGGGCCGCGAGACCTTCGGCGCGTCGGTCTACGTCACCCGCAAGGGCGGCACCATCACCACCTGCGCCTCCACCAGCGGCTACATGCACGAGTACGACAACCGCTACCTGTGGATGAACCTCAAGAGGATCATCTCCTCGCACTTCGCCAACTACCGCGAGTCGTGGGAGGCCAACCGCCTGATCGCCAAGGGCAAGATCCACCCCACCCTGTCGCGCACCTACTCCCTCGACGAGGTCGGGCAGGCGGCGCTCGACGTCCACCAGAACGCCCACCAGGGCAAGGTCGGCGTGCTCTGCCTGGCCCCCGAGGAGGGCCTCGGGGTCCGCGACGAGGAGATGCGCGCCCAGCACATCGACGCGATCAACCGCTTCCGCGGCGTCTGATCCGCGCTCGAGTCCTCGACCACCCCGGTCTCCGATAATTAGTCGGAGGCCGGGGTGGGCTGTTTCGGGTCGATCGGCAACACTGGTCCCGACGATCAGCCGAGAGCCGAGAAGGGGTACCGCCGCGATGAGCGACCAGGGACTGTCCATCTTCGACGACAAGGACCCGGAGGAGACCGAGCCGGTCGTGGACGAAGAAGCGACGCAGGTGATCCCGGTCGTCCCGCCGGCCTCGGCACCGCAGCCCGCTGCCGAGCCGAAGGTCGAGAAGACCCAGCAGCAGCCCGCCGTGGCCGCTCCCGCACCGGCCCAGACGCAGGCGCCTGCCCCCGCAGCCCCGCGGGCCCAGAAGCCCGTCCTCCCGCCGGCCGCCACCCCACCGCGCCCCCAGTCGAGCGGCCCGATGGCCTCACCCGCCGGCTTCCCCGTCGTCCGCAAGGGCGGCTACGACAAGGATGCCGTCGACGCCCGCGTGCGCCAGCTGACCACCGAGAAGGCCGGGCTCAGCAGCAGCCTCACCGAGTCGGAGCGGCACGTCCTCGAGCTCGAGGAGCAGCTCGCCCAGGCCCGCGAGGAGCTCGCCGAGAGCAAGACCCCGTCGTACGCCGGTCTCGGCGGCCGTGCGAGCGCGATGCTGCGGCTCGCCGAGGAGGAGGCGGCCGAGGTCCGCCAGACCGCCGAGCGCGACGCCGCCGAGATCCGCGAGCAGGCGGCGCGCGATGCCAAGGCGATCCGCGCCGACGCCGCCCGCGAGGCCGAGGACATGCGCCTGGTCCAGCTCAAGGAGCTCGACGAGAACCGCAACCGCCTGATGGCCGACGCCGAGCAGGAGCGCGCGCACGCCCGCGCCGAGGCCACCGACCTGGTCGCCTCCGCCAAGCGCGAGGCCGACCAGATGCGGCTCGCCGCGACGCAGGAGACCAACGAGCTCCGCACCGCCGCCACCCGGGAGGCCGAGCAGCAGCGCGCCGCCGCCGACCGCGAGGTCCAGGAGGCCCGCCGTACGCTCGCGGTCGAGAAGGAGCGGCTCGCCCGCGAGGCGACCGACCACCACGCCAGCGCCACCGCCGAGACCCGCCGCCTGGTCGAGGAGGCCGAGGAGCGCGCGACCGCCGCCGAGACGCGGGCCCGCGAGGCCACCGCCCAGGCCAACCAGCACCGCAGCCAGGCCACCACCGAGGCCGAGGCGCTGCTCAGCCGGGCCCGTCGCGAGGCCGAGCAGATCGTGGCCTCGGCCCGCACCCAGGCCGACTCGATCAGCTCCACGGGCGTGGCCGACGCCGAGCGCGAGCTCGCCGCCATCCGGGCCGAGGTCGACCGGATGGCCAAGCGCCGCGACGCGATCACCGCCCAGCTCGCCTCCCTGCGCGACGTCGTCGCCGGTTTCGGCGAGGACGACGAGTGACGGACGCCCCGGCGCTCGAGGACTCCGGCTCGAAGGCCGACGACACAGACAACCCCGTCGACGAGGACTACCTCGGCGAGCCCGGTCCTCCGCTCGACCACCACGCGCCGTTCTACGTCGGCTTCATCGGCGGGCTGGGCGTGCTGGTCGCGATCTGGTTCGCGATGCAGATCGAGGCCATCGGCTCGACCCTGATGCTGATCGTGGTCTCGCTGTTCCTGGCGGCGGGCCTCGATCCCGCCGTCCGCTTCTTCGAGCGCCACGGCATGCGCCGGTCGTACGCCGTCCTGACCGTGATCGTCATCGTGCTGGGCGCACTCGCGCTGTTCCTGGTCGCGATCGTGCCGGTCATCGCCGACCAGGTCAGGTCTCTCACCGAGAACGTCCCGACCTGGCTCGACCAGCTCCAGCGCAACCCCCAGGTCCAGCGGCTCGACGACGAGTACGACATCATCGCGAAGATCCGGGACTACGTGACCGCCGGCGACTTCGCCGGTGCGCTCTTCGGCGGGGCACTGGGCGTCGGCCTGGCCGTCCTCGGTGCGCTGTTCAACGGCTTCATCGTCGTCGTGCTGACGCTCTACTTCCTCGCCTCCCTGGAGAACACCAAGTCGGCGCTCTACCGCCTGGCGCCGGCGTCGCGCCGCGACCGCGTCAGCCGCCTCGGCAACCGGGTGGTCCGCAGCGTCGGCGGCTACGTCTCCGGCGCGTTCATCGTCGCGATGTGCGCCGGCATCTCGTCGCTGGTCTTCCTGTTCGCCGTCGGCCTGAGCGAGTACGCCGTCGCGCTCGCCTTCGTGGTCGCGCTCCTCGACGTGATCCCGATGATCGGCGCGACCCTCGGCGCCGTCATCGTCACCGCGATCGGCTTCGCCGAGGACTGGAGGATCGGCCTGGCCTGCGCGATCTTCTACGTCATCTACCAGCAGCTCGAGAACTACGTGATCTACCCGCGGGTGATGTCGAAGTCCGTCGACGTGCCGGGCGCGGTCACGGTGATCGCGGCCCTCATCGGCGCGGCGCTCTTCGGTGTCGTCGGCGCACTGCTCGCGATCCCGACCGCGGCCTCGATCCTGATGCTCACCCGCGAGGTGTGGGTCAGGCGGCAGGACCAGCGTTGACGCCGCTCAGCCGAGCGGCCCGATGAAGTAGACGCGCAGCACCACGGCCGCCCGCTGCTGGGGCGGGAGCATCGCGCAGACCCGCCAGACCGCGTCGCCGGTGGCGATGTCGGCCGCGTGGTCCGCCGTCTCGGTGTCGCGCACCTCCGCCACCACCAGCTCCCGGCGCCCGCTGCGCCGCCAGGCCGAGACGTGTGCGTTGACGACCATCCGGCGCACGTACGCGTCGGGGTCGGTCGTCCGGCGCACCCGGCTCCACCCCTCGCAGGCCCGGGTGAGCGCCGACTGCACGGCGTCCTCGGCGGCGTGCTGGGAGCCGGTGACCAGGTAGGCGCACCGCAGCAGCGCGGCCACCCGCGCCTCGACCCACTCGTCGAACGACGGGTAGTCGACGGTGGCGCGCTCGTCGGTCACCCCCACCTCCATGTCGGACACACGCGTGGGACGGCCGTTCTGTTGCAGCGGTTCCTAGGGGATCTCGGCCGGCATCTCGGCGGTGGACCGCTCGCCGAGCTTCACGAACACCACGCCGGCCAGGATCAGCAGGCCACCGAGCAGCTGGACGGCCCGGGGCAGCTCGTCGAGGAGCAGCCAGGCGAACACCACGCCCGCGACCACCTCGAGCAGCGCGACGAACGACGCCAGCCGGGAGCCGAGCCGGCGACCGGCGGCAATGCCGCTCGTGTACGGAATCGCCGCGGTGACCACGCCGAGCACGACCAGTGGCACCCACCAGTCGACCGTGGTGCCGGCGTACGTGACGGCGTCGCTGCTCGCGCGCATCGGCAGCGGGCTGACGAGGCCGAGCACGCCGAGGACCAGCGCCCCCACCACGAGCCCGGCGGCGGCGAGCACCATCGGCGGCAGGCCGTTGTCCTCGTCGGCGGAGATGACGAAGTACGTCGCCGCGCCGACCATCGCGGCCAGTGCCCACAGCACCCCCGCGACGCTGAGGTCGGCACCCGAGAGCAGGTCGAGGACCAGCACCAGCCCGAGCGCCGCCAGACCGGCGCCGACGAGCGTGACCGGACCGGGCCGCTGGCCGTGGCGCAGCCAGAGCCAGACGACGACCGCGGCAGGGGCGGTGTACTCGATGAGCAGCGCCGGCCCGACCTGCATGTGGGCGACGGCGGAGAAGTAGCAGAACTGGGCGCCGGCGACGGCGAGTGTGCCGTACACGAGGACCAGGCCGGCGTTGCGGCGCAGCAGGCTCCAGCGTCCGCGCAGGGAGACCAGTCCGAAGGGGACGACGACCAGCGCGGCGATGCCGACGCGGATCAGCACGATCGCACCCGCGCTCCAGCCGGAGTCGAGCAGCTGGCGGGCCAGGGCGCCGGACATGCCGAACGACGTGGCCGAGATGATCGCGAACCCGAGGCCGCTCGCCAGCCGCGAGCCGCTGGCGACCGGAGCCACCTCGTCATGAGCCATCGTCGCCATGACTAGTGACACTAGGCGCTGGCCGTGTAACCTGTCAACGTGGTCTTCACTCATGACACCGAGGTGTCCCTCCAGGCGGCGGTGACGCTCGCGAACTCCGCGCTCGCGCCGGACACCCTGGAGAGCGTGGAGGACCTCGACGCGTTCTACGCCGAGTTCGACTACACCGGACGCCGCGACGGCGACCGCGCCGAGCTCGACCGGGTCCGGGCGATCCGGCCGGCTCTCTACGAGCTGCTCACCGCCTCGCGCGACGACGCGGTCGCCTTGGTCAACGCGATGCTCGCCGACACCGCTGCGGTCCCCCAGCTCGTGCGCCACGACGTCTGGGACTGGCACCTCCACGCCGTCGAGCCCGAGCGCGACTTCCCCACCCGGATCCTCGTCGAGACCGCGATGGCGATGATCGACGTGATCCGCTCCGACGAGATGTCGCGTCTCGGCGTCTGCGCCGACGACACCTGCAACGGCGTCGTCCTCGACCTCTCCCGCAACCGCTCCCGCCGCTTCTGCTCCACCACCTGCGGCAACCGCAACGCGGTCGCCGCCTACCGCGCGCGCCAGTCCGCTGGTTGAAGTAGGACGAAGTCCTGTCTCGAAACCCCCGTCGGTCGGTGGTTGAGGAAGGC
>NZ_BDJE01000026.1 GCF_002117935.1 Nocardioides sp. PD653-B2
GTTTCACCGGTCGGCCGCCGATCCCGGCGAACAGCCACAACGGCGTCCTCTGCGAGAAGTCCGGCGCGTGCTCGCCGAGATCCGGCAATCCCACCGGTGCGCGACCTCAGCACCAGGGCGATGGCGTGGTCGCCCGCTCCGCCTCGAGGCGGACACATCGACGGCGACCACCACAACGCCCTTGCCGCGAACCTCCGCTTCCTGTGCTCGACTGCCACACTCAGGCGGACGACTTCAGCGGGCGCAGTCGCGGCACGTACGCCGCCTCGAAGGTGAGACCGGGCCGATCCCTAGACTGAGCGCCGCCAGCCGGAGTGGTGGAACAGGCAGACACGCAGGTTTTAGGTACCTGTGCCCTAGGGCGTGGGGGTTCGAATCCCCCCTTCGGCACCAGATGCGACGCTGCGTGCGCTCAGCTCCCGCCGTGTCCCTCTTCACGCAGCCGCGGCACGGTGGTGCCCGCCGGCCTGATGCCGGTCTTGTCGGCGTAGAACGCCCGGATCCGGTCCATGTCGGCGACCACGTCTCCGGTGAGGTCGAACGTCGGACCCCAGCCGACGGTCCGCGAGGGCCCGTCGAGGAAGGCCAGCGTGATCGGCAGCCCGGTCTGCTGGGAGATCCGGTAGAAGCCGGACTTCCAGTAGTCGCCCTTGCTGCGGGTGCCCTCGGCCGCGATCCCGAGCAGGAACGTCTCGTCGGTCTCGGCGTCGGCGAGCAGCGCCCGGATCGTCGCGCCCGGATTGTCCCGGTCGAGCTCCACGGCGCCGCTCGCCCGCATGATCGGCGCGAGCGGGCCCTTGAAGAACGACTCCTTGACCAGGAGCCGGATCTGCACGTCGTTGTCCCACGCCAGGAGCATGGTGAGCACCCAGTCCCAGTTGGACGTGTGCGGAGCGCCGACCAGGATGCCCTTGCGTGGCACCTCTCCGACGGTCTTCCAGCGGGACACCTTGAGCAGCAGGCGGGCCAGGTTGCGGCGGACGAAGAAGTGCCGCCTCATGACGAGATGATCCGCGCCACGATCGGCGCCATCCGGCGCAGCGCCCAGCCCCGGTGGGAGATCGCGTCCTTGTCCTCGACGGACAACTCGGCGGTCGTGAGGCCCGGCCGGTCGTCGGCCTCGAAGAGCACGTCGTAGCCGAAACCACCGCTCCCCCGCACCTCGCGGATCACCCGGCCCGGCATGGTGCCGCTCGCGCACTCCTCGCCACCGCGGTGGACGAACGCCACCGCACACATGAAGTGCGCCCCCCGCCGCTCGTCGGGTACGTCGGCCAGCTGGGCGAGCAGCAGCTCGTTGTTGCGGGCGTCCTGCCCCGACTTCGAGCCCAGCGGCGGACCCGACCATCGGGCGGAGAGCACCCCCGGCATCCCGTTGAGGGCGTCGACACACAGGCCGCTGTCGTCGGCCAGCGACGGCAACCCGGTCGCGGCCATCCCGGCCCGGGCCTTGAGCAGCGCGTTGCCCTCGAACGTCGCCTGGTCCTCGACCGGCTCGTCGTAGCCGTCGACGTCGTCGATGCCGACCACCTCGATGTCGGGGAGGTGCTCGCGGAGGATCCGCTCCATCTCCTCGATCTTCTTGCGGTTGCGGGAGGCGAGGAAGATCCGGGTGGTCATGAGCCGAGTGCTTCGGTCTGCAGCCGGGTGAGGTCGGCGCAGCCCTTCTCCGCGAGCGCAAGGAGGGCGTCGAGCTCGGCCCGGTCGAAGGCCGCACCCTCGGCGGTCCCCTGCACCTCGACGAACTTGCCGCCGCCGGTCATCACGACGTTCATGTCGGTCTCGGCACGCACGTCCTCGACGTAAGGCAGGTCGAGGCGCGGGACGCCGTCGATGATGCCGACGCTGATCGCGGCGACGGAGCCGGTCAGCGGCTCGCCCGTCAGCGCGCCGGTGGAGCGCAGGTGGGCGACCGCGTCGGCGAGCGCGACGTACGCCCCGGTGATCGCGGCGGTGCGGGTGCCGCCGTCGGCCTGGAGCACGTCGCAGTCGAGCTGGATGGTGTTCTCCCCCAGCGCCTGGTAGTCGATGACCGCGCGCAGCGAGCGGCCGATCAGCCGGCTGATCTCGTGGGTGCGCCCGCCGATCCGGCCCTTGACCGACTCGCGGTCCGAGCGGGTGTTCGTCGAGGCGGGGAGCATGGCGTACTCCGCGGTGACCCAGCCCAGCCCGGATCCCTTGCGCCAGCGCGGCACCCCGGGCGACGCGGACGCCGCGCACAGGACCTTGGTGCGGCCGAACTCGATCAGCACCGAGCCGGCCGCGTGGTCGAGCCAGTTGCGGGTGATCGTGATCGGGCGGAGCTCGTCGTCGGCGCGGCCGTCTTCTCGCGGTGCTGCTGTCATGCCCCGACCCTAGTGCGCCCCTGCGATACCTCCGACAGGGCCGTCGGCACCGCCGAGGGACCGGGTCGCCGATGCCGTACGTCGTGCTGCCGACGCCGGGAGGTGTCGGTCGATGCCCGGTGCAGAGCTGGGTGACTACTTGACCTCGGCCCGCAGCACCCGCCAGATGCCGATGGCGAGCGGCAGCACCAGCCAGATGATGCCGGACACGATCAGGTGCCCCCACTCGCCGCCGTCCAGCGACATGCCGTAGAGCGGGCCCTGGGCCGACTGGAAGTCGATCCAGGGCGCCAGCGAGTCGAACCAGGCCATCAGCGCGGCACCCAGGGCGATCAGGCCCGGGAGCACCCACCGGTAGACGAAGAAGACCACGATGGCGGCGGCGGTGTTGAGGAAGAGCGTCGCCAGCGCGAAGCCGCCGAGCATCGCGAACGTCTGCGTGATCAGGAAGCCGACGAAGCCGGCCCACCCGAACTCCCAGTCCGCCGGACCCTGGAGCGCACCGTAGAGCAGGTTGCACACCAGCCCGACGACCAGCGCCATCGCGATGGTCGCGAAGGTGAGGATGATCCCGACGGTGGCCTTGGCGAGGAACACCAGCGGGCGGCGCGGCTCGAGAGCGAAGGTGACCATCGCGGTGCGCTGACCCCACTCCGCGGTGACCAGCATGATGCCGAGCACCGGCAGCAGGATCGAGGTGACGAAGGCCGCGGCCGCGACGAAGTCGCCGTACGTCATCGCCTGGTCCTGGGTGACCACGACGGCGAGCACGATGCCCTCGGTGAGGAGCACCAGGAAGCCGATCACGGCGAGCAGCCAGAACCCGGCGCGGGTGTCGTAGGACTTGCGCAGCTCGACGCGCACCAGCCGGAGGAACGGCGTGGGCCGGGTGGACGACAGGTCGAGCGCGTGGCCGAGGCCCGGAGCGGTCGTGCTCACGTCACTTCACCTCCGCGCGCAGCACGCGTGCCACACCGATCGCGAGCGGCACCACGAGCCAGACGAAGCCGGAGACCGCGAAATGCGCCCAGTCCTCGCCGGTCATCGTCGCGTCGACCAGCGGACCCTGGGCGTAGTTGAAGTCGATCCAGGGACGGATGGTGTCGAACCAGCCGATCAGCGCGGCGCCGAGGCCGAAGAGGCCCGGCAGGACGAACGAGTAGACCATGTAGAGCACGATCGCGGCCGGGGAGTTGAGCAGCAGCGCGGCGAACGCGAAGCCGGTCAGCATCCCGATCACCTGGAGCAGCACGAACCCGCCCACGTTGGCGAGGCCGAGGTCCCAGACCACCTCGTCGCCCGACAGCAGCCCGTAGAGCGCGTTGCAGATCGTGGCGAGGACGAGGGCGATGACCACCGCGGCGACGGCGAGACCGATCCCGACCACGAACTTCGCCGCGATGATCAGCGGCCGCCGGGGCTCGAGGGAGAAGGTCACCATCGCGGTGCGCTGGCTCCACTCGCTGGTCAGCAGCAGGATGCCGAGGACCGGGAGCAGCAGCGCCATCGAGAAGTTCGTGGACGTCAGGAAGTCGTTGTAGGAGACGTTGAGGTCCTGGGCGACCACGACCGAGAGCTGGATGACCATGACCGCGGCCGTGAGGACGGCGGTCGAGATCAGCAGCCACAGCCCGGCGCGGGTGTCCCAGGTCTTGCGCAGCTCGACCCGGGCCAGCCGGGAGAACGGCGTCGGCGACGTGGACGACAGGTCCAGCGCGTGGCCGAGGCCCGGGACGGCGGTGGCACTCATGCGACGACCTCGCGCTGCGTGTCGGACGTCAGCTCGAGGAAGAGGTCCTCGAGGCCGCCGTCGGCGGCGCGCAGGTCGGTGAGCACGATCGAGTGCTCCGCCGCCGTACGGCCGACCTCCACCGGGTCGGTCTCGACCCGGAGGCCGTCACCGGCGCTCGCGACCACGAAGCCCTTGGCGGCCAGCGCGTCGGACAGCTGGCGGTTGTCCAGGGCCGTGACGAACGTCGAGCCCGACCCGACCGCTCCCGCCAGGAGCGACTTCTTGTCGCCCTGGGCGACGATCCGGCCGTGCCCGATGAGGATCATCTCGTCGGCGATGATCTCCACCTCGTGCAGGAGGTGGCTGGACAGCAGCACGGTGCCGCCGCGCTCGGCGTACCCCTTGAGCAGCCCGCGCATCCACCGGATGCCGGCGGGGTCGAGGCCGTTGGCCGGCTCGTCGAGGATCAGGACCGACGGGTCGCCGAGCAGCGCGTGCGCGATGCCGAGACGCTGCTTCATGCCGAGCGAGTAGTTGCGCAGCCGGCGCTTGGACTCCGCCGGGCTCAGCGAGACCAGGTCGAGCATCTCGTCGATGCGCGACGACGGCAGGCCCATGGTGCGAGCGCCGAGCTCGAGGATCTCGCGGCCGGTGCGTCCGGCGTGCTGGGCCGAGGCGTCGAGCAGCACGCCGACGTGGCGGCCCGGGTTGGGGATGTCCTGGTAGAGGTGACCGCCGATGGTCACCCGTCCCGAGGTGGGCGGGGTGAGCCCGACCATCACCCGCATCGTGGTCGTCTTGCCGGCACCGTTGGGACCGAGGAATCCGGTCACCCTCCCGGGCTGGCAGACGAAGCTCACGTTGTCCACCGCGGTGAACGTGCCGTACTTCCTGGTGAGTCCTTCGACCTGAATCATGAGGCCACTGTGCCCGACCGGCGGGCGCCGTCGCATCGGCCACGCGGATGAAGGGGTGCTGACCAAAGTAGGGGGTCGCGGCAGACCGTGGGAGCCTGCGGCCGGACGGAGGGCCGCCTAGCCTGGCGGCGTGGACCGCCCAGCGCCGGAGGAGTACCAGCCGCCCCTGCGGCTGTGGAGCCACGTGTGGCGCGTCTCCCTCATGCTCGCCATCAGCGCGGTCGCGTGGCTGCCGGTGGCCTCGAAGCAGGCCCACGACCACCCGTACTGGTTCTTCGCCGACCTCCTCATCGGGCTCGCGGGCTACGTCGCCGTCTTCTTCCGCCGGCGCTGGCCGGTGCCGGTCGCGCTCGCGCTCGCGCTGGCCAGCGCGGTGTCCGGCACCATCGCGGGACCGGCCGTACTCGCGCTGGCGTCGCTCGCGACCCGGCGACGGTGGCGCGAGCTCGCGGTCGTCGGCTCCGTGGCGTTCGCCGCGTCCCAGCTCTTCACCACGATCTTCCCGACGGACAACGGCGAGCCCGCGTGGCTCGACCTCCTCGTCAACGCGGTCTTCACCGCCGCGGTCCTCAGCTGGGGCATGTACGTCGGGTCCCGGCGCGAGCTGATCTGGACCCTGCGCAACCGCGCCGAACGGGCCGAGGCCGAGCAGGAGCTCCGCATCGTCCAGGCGCGCAGCAACGAGCGCGCCCGGATCGCCCGCGAGATGCACGACGTCCTCGCCCACCGCATCTCCCAGGTCTCGATGCATGCCGGCGCCCTGACCTTCCGGACCGACCTCACCGCGGACGAGATGCGGGCGAGCGCCGGGGTGATCCAGCAGCAGGCGCACGAGGCGCTCACCGACCTGCGGGGCGTGCTCGGCGTGCTCCGCGACGAGAGCACCGGCGAGCTGTCCCACGCCCCGCAGCCGACGTACGCCGACCTACCGCAGCTCGTCGCCGACGCGACGCGGTCGGGAGCGCGGGTGGAGCTCGAGGACTTCGTGGCCGACCGGTCGGTGCCCGACGCGGTCGGCCGGACCGTCTACCGGATCATCCAGGAGGGCATCACCAACGCCCGCAAGCACGCGCCAGGAGCCCTGCTCACCGTCCAGGTGAGCGGGTCCGAGGAGCACGGCATCGACGTCCTGCTCCGCAACCCGGTCGGCTTCGGGCCGACGCAGACACCCGGTGCCGGCCTGGGCCTGATCGGCCTCGCCGAGCGGGCGGAGCTGCGTGGCGGGCGGCTCGACCACGGCCGCGACGGCTCGACGTTCGTGCTGCACGGCTGGATACCGTGGGCGTCATGACCACCCCACGGAGACGCTCGCTTCGCGCCGGCTCCCGCAGGGACCCCGGCATCTCGTGGCAGCTGTGACGTCAGTGCTGGTCGTCGACGACGACCCCTTGGTGCGCTCCGCACTCGGGCTGATGCTCGGGGGCCAGGCCGACATCGACGTCGTCGGCGAGGCGGGCGACGGGCGTCAGGGCGTCGCGCTGGCCCGTCAGCTGCGCCCGGACGTCGTGCTCATGGACATCCGGATGCCCGAGCTCAACGGGCTCGAGGCGACCCGTGAGCTGCTCTCCCGCCCGGACCCGCCCCGGGTCATCGTGCTGACCACGTTCGACGCCGACGAGCACGTCGTCGAGGCCCTGGCCGCCGGGGCCGACGGCTTCCTGCTCAAGGACACCCCGCCGGCGCAGATCCTGGAGGCGATCCGGCGGGTCGTCGACGACGAGCCGATGCTCTCCCCCTCGGTCACCCGCACCCTGATCCGGCGGCTGCGCGGTGACGTCGCCGACGACTCCACCGCCGCCCGCGCCGCCGATGCCGAGGCCCGGCTCGCACTGCTGACCGACCGCGAGCGCGAGGTCGCGCTGGCCGTCGGTCGGGGGCTCAGCAACGCCGAGATCGCCCGCGACCTCTTCCTCTCGGTGCCCACGGTCAAGGCACACGTGTCGCGGCTCTTCGACAAGCTGGCGGTGACCAACCGGGTGCAGATCGCGATCTGCGTGCACGACGCTGGACTGAACCTGTGAGGTCCAGGAGCCGTCGGGAGATCGAGGCCGCCGGTGGTGGTCAGAGGTCGTACGTCGCGCCGGCACGGGCCAGCTCGACGGGCCCGTCGTACGCCGCGACCGCCTCGGCGAGCGCGGTCTCCGGGTCGTACCACGGCGGGATGTGCGTGAGGAGCAGGCGCTTGACCCCGACGCGGGCGGCGACCCGGGCGCTGTCGGTGCCGGTGAGGTGGAGGTCGGCCGGGTTGTCCTCGCCGGAGATGAACGACGCCTCGGCCAGGAAGACGTCCGCGTCGCGGGCGACGTCGTCGAGGGCCGGGCACGGCCCGGTGTCACCGCTGTAGGCGACGGTCACCCCGTCCGCGGACACGCGGAGGCCGAAGGCCGGCACCGGGTGGGCCACCGGGATCGCCTCGATCGCGAACGGGCCGACCTGCGCGGACCCCGCCCACTCCCGGAAGTCGAACTCCTCGGTCATCCCCGGGTCGGTGGACAGGTCGTAGGCACGGGCCATCCGGTCGGCGGTGCCCACCGGGCCCCACACCGGGATCCGGGGCTGAGGACCGGTCGGGTGGTACTTGCGCATCACGTAGAAGCCGGAGAGGTCCAGGCAGTGGTCGGCGTGCAGGTGGCTCAGCAGCACGGCGTCGACGGCCAGCGGGTCGGCGTAGGTGTGCAGCGCGCCGAGCGCGCCGCTGCCGAGGTCGAGGAGCACCCGCCAGGTGCGGCCGTCGGCGTCGTCGGCCTCGAGCAGGTAGCAGCTGGCCGGCGAGTGCGGCCCGGGGTAGGAGCCGGAGCAGCCGACGATGGTGAGCCTCAACGGGGTCCCCGATCGATGGTTCGCGCAGGAGCGAAGCGGGGGTGCGGAGCATCGATCGGGGTGTTCATGCCAGGCCGCCGACGAACTGGGAGGCGGCGACCATCTCGGGACCGAGGAACCGGCGCCCGATCGTCTCGAACTCGGCGGGGGCACCCGTGGTGAGGAACGCGTACGACGCGTCGCCGCCGTCGCGCATCAGGTCGGTGCGGACCAGCATCTTGAAGACGTCCTTGGCGCACTCCTCGGCGCTGCTGACCAGGGTCACGTTGTCGCCCATCACGTAGGAGATCACGCCGGTCAGCAACGGGTAGTGCGTGCACCCGAGGATCACCGTGTCGACGCCCTCGGAGATCAGCGGGTCGAGGTACTCGTGCGCGACGCCGATCAGCTCGTCGCCGCCGGTGATCCCGGCCTCGACGAAGTCGACGAAGCGCGGGCAGGCCTGGGTGGAGAGCCGCACGTGCGGGGCGGCGGCGAAGGCGTCGTCGTACGCCATCGACTCGGCCGTGGCACGGGTGCAGATGACCCCGATCCGCCCGGTCCGGCTGGCGGCGACCGCGCGCCGCGTCGCGGGGTAGATGACCTCGACCACGGGGACGTCGTAGCGCTCCCGGGCGTCGCGGAGCATCGCCGCGCTGGCGGAGTTGCAGGCGATGACCAGCGCCTTGACGCCCTGCTCGACCAGGTGGTCGAGGCACTCGAGGGCGTACTCGCGGACCTCGCCGATCGGCTTCGGCCCGTAGGGCTGGCGGGCGGTGTCGCCGACGTAGACGATCGACTCGTGCGGCAGCTGGTCGATGACCGACCGGGCCACGGTGAGGCCACCGAAGCCGGAGTCGAAGATGCCGATCGGGGCTTCCCTCGACTCGACGGACGTCGTCACTGAGCGCACAGCACGCAAGGCTAGGCGGTCGGAGGCTCTCGCGCAGGGGCTCGCGACGCACGTCACGAGAGACAGCCGTCACGGTGGGTACCGTTCGGAGCATGCTGCGCGCCCGTTCCCTCGCCACCGCCGCCCTCGCCCTCGCCCTGGTGGTCCCGGTCACCGCCTGCGACGGCCGGGCCGGAGGAGCACCCGAGGAGGCGGCTCTGCGCGGTGCGAGCACGACGCCCGGTGCCACCGCGACCCCGGCGCCCGACCAGCACGTCCTCGCGATCTCGGTCGACGGCCTCAACACGGAGGCGATCACCCAGCTGGGCGCCACGGGCGCGCCGACCCTGCACCGGCTGCTGGCCGAGGGCGCGGGCACGCTGAACGCCCGCACCGAGTTCGAGCAGACCGTGACCCTGCCCAACCACACGAGCATGATGACGAGCCGGCGGATCGACGCCGCCCGCGACGGTCACGGGGTGACGTGGGACGACGACCGTCGCGGCACCACCGTGCAGCGTGCGGCCGGTCACCCGGTCGCGTCGATCTTCTCCGTGGTGCACGCCGACGGCGGGTCGACCGCGCTCTACTCGACCAAGACGAAGTTCGGCCTCTACGAACGGTCCTGGCCGGCCGGCATCGACAGCTACACGGTCCGGGAGAACCAGAGGAAGCTGGTCGCCCTGGCCCGGGCCGACCTGCTCGACGGGGCGGCGACGTTCACGTTCCTGCACGTCTCGCTGCCGGACCGCACCGGCCACGAGTTCGGCGGGATGTCGAGCCGGTACGTCGCGGCCGTGCAGAAGACCGACAAGCAGCTCGGCACCCTGGTCCGCGCGCTGGCGGGTGGCGACGTGACCGTGATCCTGACCGCCGACCACGGGTTCGCCACCGGCAAGACCGACCACTCGGCGCGCCGGGACATCGAGAACTACCGGATCCCGTTCGTCGCCTGGGGCGCGGGGGTCGACCCCGGCGACCTCTACGCGATGAACCCGGGCTTCCGCGACCCGGGCACGAAGCGGCCGTCGTACGCCGGGAAGCAGCCGGTGCGCAACGGCGACGTGGCCAACCTCGCCGCGATGCTGCTCGGCCTCGGCGCCGTGCCGGGCAGCGGGATCGACGCGGACCAGTCGCTGGCCGTCAGTGAGAGCCACTGACGTGGCCCGGTCTCGACACGCCGGTCGCGACCTCGTTCCTCGGTCGCGCGGCTCGCTCGACCACCATCAGCGGATCCGCTGACGCGTCTCCGCTAGTCGAAGAGCCGGGGCTGGGGCGGGCCCAGCGACGGGTCGACCCCGTCGAAGAGGCTGCTGACCGACTCACCGGCGTGGATCCGCTCAATCGCCTGGGCGAAGAGACCGGCCACCGAGCGGACGGTGAGCTCGGGCCAGTCCACCGGCGGTGGCACCGTGTCAGTGGTGACGACCTCGGTGATCATCGGGTGCTCGCGGAGCCGCTCGAGGGCCTTGCCGACGAAGAGCCCGTGGGTGCAGGCGACGGCCGCCTCGGTGCAGCCCTGGTCGGCGAGCCGGTCGAGGAGCTCGATGATCGACCCGCCGGTGGCGATCTCGTCGTCGAGGATGATCGCCCGGCGACCCACCACGTCGCCGACGATCGCGTCGATCACGACCTGGTCGTCGGCGAGCCGCTTCTTGCTGCCGGCCGCGACGGGCAGCCCGAGCAGGCGGGCGAACTGACTGGCGGTCTTGGCGTTCCCGAAGTCCGGCGAGACCACCACGGCGTCGGTGAGGTCCTGGCCCTGGAAGTGGTCGGCGAGGACGCCGAGCGCGGTGAGGTGGTCGACCGGCACCGAGAAGAAGCCGTGCACCTGGGGCGCGTGCAGGGTCATCGTCAGCACCCGGTCGACGCCGGCGGCGACCAGCATGTCGGCCACGAGGCGGCCACCGATCGAGATCCGCGACGCGTCCTTCTTGTCGGAGCGCGCGTAGGCGTAGTACGGGATGACGACCGTGATCTGGGCGGCCGAGGCGCCGCGGGCCGCGTCCACCATCAGCAGCAGCTCCATCAGGTGCTCCTGCGTGGGCGGCGACAGGGGCTGGACGATGTAGACGTCGCGCTGGCGGCAGTTCGCCTGGAGCTGGGCCTGGAGGCAGTCGTTGCTGAACCGGGTCACCTCGACCGACGAGAGCTCGAGGCCGAGGGCGTCGCAGATCGCGGTGGCCAGGGGGCGGTGGGCGCTGCCGCTGAAGACGACGATCTCGCGCAAGAGTGCTCCTGGAAGGAGGGCCGGCGTGGGGTGGCCACCGTAACCCCCGGACGGGCCCGCGGCCATAGCCCGCCGCGGTCCGGGTGCGGGCGGGAGAGTGCTGGGCGGTCAGGCCCAGAGCTGGCCCTCGAGCCGCTCCTCGGCCTCGTCGACGGTGCCTTCGTAGGCGCCGGTGGAGAGGTACTTCCAGCCGCCGTCGCAGACGACGAACGCGATGTCGGCGGACTCCCCCGCCTTCACGGCCTTGGCCGCCTGCCCGAGCGCGGCGTGCAGGATCGCGCCGGTGGAGATGCCGGCGAAGATGCCCTCGAGCTCCAGCAGCTCGCGGACCCGGCGTACGGCGTCACGCGGGCCGACCGAGAAGCGCGAGTCGATCAGCGAGGCGTCGTACAACTCCGGGACGAAGCCCTCGTCGAGGTTGCGCAGCCCGTAGACGAGCTCGCCGTACCGCGGCTCGGCGGCCACGATCTTGACCTCGGGCTTGGCGGAGCGGAAGAACCGGCTGACGCCCATGAGGGTGCCAGTGGTGCCGAGCCCGGCGACGAAGTGGGTGATGCCGGGGAGGTCGGCGAGCAGCTCGGGGCCGGTGCCCTCCTCGTGGGCGAGCGCGTTGGCGGCGTTGCCGTACTGGTAGAGCATCACCCAGTCGGGGTGCTCGGCGGCGACCTTCTTGGCAACCCGGACGGCCTCGTTGGAGCCGCCCGCAGCGGGCGACGACACGATCTCGGCGCCCCACATCCGGAGCAGCTGGCGGCGCTCGGCGGAGGTGTTCTCGGGCATCACGCAGACGATCCGGTAGCCCTTGAGCTTGGCGGCCATCGCCAGCGAGATGCCGGTGTTGCCGGAGGTCGGCTCGAGGATCGTGCAACCCGGGCGGAGGGTGCCGTCCTTCTCCGCCTCCTCGATCATCTTGAGGGCGGGCCGGTCCTTGATGGAGCCGGTGGGGTTGCGGTCCTCGAGCTTCGCCCACAGGCGTACGTCGGGGTGCGGCGACAGCCTCGGCAGGCCGACCAGCGGCGTGTTGCCGACCGACGCCAGGAGGTTGTCGTAGCGGGTCATCGCGTTCCTTCGGTGGTCGAGTGGCCCGAGCCGCTAGGCGAGGGCGTCGCGTTCCTTCGGTGGTCGAGTAGCCCGAGCCGCTAGGCGAGGGCGTATCGAGACCCGCCGGCGACGGCCGGCAGCACGACGACCTGGTCGCCGTCACTGAGCTCGGCCTCGAGGCCGCCGATGAAGCGGACGTCCTCGTCGTTGACGTAGACGTTCACGAAGCGGCGCAGGTCGCCGTTCTCGATGAGCCGTTCCTTGAGCCCGGGGTGGTTGGCCTCCAGGTCGTCGATCAGCGCGCTCAGGCTGGCACCGTCGGCCGTCACGGCCTTCTCGCCGCCGGTGTAGGTGCGCAGGATGGTCGGGATCCTGACCTCGATGGCCATCTGGTTCTCTCCTCGGTTGCTTCTTCTAGCGGGGCAGCTCGTCCACGACGGTGACCTCTTCCTCGGTCACCTCGCCGTCGACGATCCTGTAGGACCTGAACTCCACAGGGCCCTCGTTATTCCCGTGCTCGCGCGTGCTCACCAGCACGTAGTGCGCTCCGGGCTCGCTGGCCAGGCCGATGTCGGTGCGGCTCGGGTAGGCCTCGGTGGCGGTGTGCGAGTGGTAGACCACGACGGGCTCCTCGTCGTTCGCGTCCATCTCCTTGTAGAGCTGGAAGAGGTCCGTGGAGTCGAACTCGTAGAACGTCGGCGAGCCGGCGGCGTTGACCATCTCCACGAACCGCTCGGGGCGGTCGCTCCCCTCGGGGCCGGCGACGACGCCACACGCCTCGTCGGGGTGGTCGCGCTTGGCGTGGGCGACGATCGCGTCGTACGTCGCCTGGTCGATGGTCAGCACCGGACCAGCCTACGAGGCTCAGCGGCGGAACCTCGCCGCGGTCTCACCCGCGAGGACGTCGTCGATCCGCTCGCGGAGCCAGCCCGACATCGGGGGCAGCGCCTCGACCGGCCACCACCGCACCTCGGTGTTCTCGTCGTCGGCCACCCGGGCCTCGCCGCTGACCCAGGTGCAGGCGAAGGTCAGGTCGAGGTAGACGCCGAGGTCGCCGTTGCCGTGCTCGACCTGGGGGCTGGCGCCCACCGACGCCAGCCGGTCGACGCTCACGACGACGCCGGTCTCCTCGAGCGCTTCACGGGCGGTGCCGACCGCCGGCTCCTCCCCGGGGTCGAGGATGCCGGTGACGGGCGCCCACTCCCCGTTGTCGGCGCGTTTGGTGAGCAACACCTCGTCGCCGCGCAGGATCACCGCGGTGACGGCGGGAAGCCACAGCTCGTGGGTGCCGACCAGCCTGCGGAGCTCGACGACGAACGGGGGGATCGGCATCAGGCGCTCAACGCCTGGATCAGGGTCTCCTGGAGGTAGCCGACCCACTCGTAGATGTCGTGGGCCTGGGCGCGCGGGTCGTCGTCCGGCAGCGACAGCCAGTAGGCCTCGTCGTCCTCCTCGACGCCGAGCCGGGTCGCGAGCGCGAGCCGGAGGTCGGTGAAGGACCGCATCCACGTCTCGGCCGTCGGCTCGTCGAGCTCCACGTCGATCATCAGGCCGTCCTCGGTGAGCTCGGGCGGCAGCCCGGCCTCCTCGACGCCGTCGATGATCGCGACCGCGGCCGCGGCCTTGCCGTCGCGCAGCGAGCCCTCGGTGAAGCGACGGAACTCGGCCGCCGACTCCTCGTCCTTCGGGTACGCCGTGGGGAACAGCCGCGCGAGGACCGGGTCGTCGGGCTCCTGCGTGGGCCCGGAGAAGTCCATCATCGCCTCGAACGGGTCGACGTCGTCGCGCGGGACGGCCGCCTCGTTGCGCAGCAGCTCGACCAGCTGGGAGGCCAGCGACCGCAGCAGGTCCGCCTCGAAGCCGGTGAAGTTGGCGATGATCAGCTTGCTGCGGCGATGGCGGTGGAAGCCACTCATGACCGGCTCATTCAGCGTGCTCCATCGTCGCCCACAGGCCGTACTCGTGCATCGCCTGCACGTCGCGCTCCATCTCCTCGCGGGTCCCGTTGCTGACGACGGACTTGCCGTCCTCGTGGACCTCCATCATCAGCTTCTCGGCCTTCTTCTTCGGGTAGCCGAAGTACTTCTGGAACACGTAGGTGACATAGGACATCAGGTTGACCGGGTCGTTCCACACGATCGTCACCCACGGCTTGGCCGACTGGGTGATCTCGTCGGGAGTGAGGGTCGGCTCGACCTCGACGGGGGCGGACACGTTTCCCATGTTGGCACACTGTCACCCGTGGCCAACTCCCCGACACCGAGCCCGACGACCAGCACCGCTCTGCTGACCGACCACTACGAGCTGACGATGCTCCAGGCGGCGCTGCGGTCGGGCACCGCGCACCGTCGCGCGGTGTTCGAGCTCTTCCCCCGGCGGCTCCCCGAGGGGCGCCGCTACGGCGTGGTCGCCGGCGTCGGGCGCGCCCTCGACGCGATCGAGGCGTTCCGCTTCGACGCCTCGGTCCTGGAGGCGCTGACCGACGTCGTCGACGCCCCGACGCTGGAGTGGCTGGCGTCGTACCGCTTCTCGGGCGACGTCTGGGGCTACGCCGAGGGCGAGGCGTACTTCCCGCACTCCCCCGTGCTGATCGTGGAGTCGACGTTCGCCGAGGCCGTGCTCCTCGAGACCGTGCTCCTGTCGATCTACAACCACGACTCGGCGATCGCGTCGGCGGCGTCGCGGATGACGCTGGTCGCCGGCGACCGCCCGTGCATCGAGATGGGCTCGCGGCGCACCCACGAGGAGGCGGCGGTCGCCGCCGCGCGGGCGGCGTACGTCGCCGGCTTCACCGCCTCGTCCAACCTCGCCGCGCGGCACCGCTACGGCGTCCCGAGCACCGGGACGAGCGCCCACAGCTTCACCCTGCTGCACGACTCCGAGGCCGACGCGTTCCGGGCCCAGGTCGACTCGCTGGGCGCCGGCACGACGCTGCTGGTCGACACCTACGACATCGCCGAGGCGGTCGCGCTGGGGGTGTCGGTGGCCGGCCCGTCGCTCGGTGCGGTGCGGATCGACTCGGGCGACCTCGGCGTACTCGCGCACGAGGTGCGTGCCCAGCTGGACTCACTCGGCGCGACCGGGACGCGGATCATCGTGACCAGCGACCTCGACGAGTTCGCCATCGCGGCGCTGGCGGCCGCGCCGGTGGACGGGTACGGCGTGGGGACGCAGCTGGTCACCGGCAGCGGCCACCCGACCTGCGGCTTCGTCTACAAGCTGGTGTCCCGCGAGGACGCGAGCGGTGAGCTGGCGCCGGTCGCGAAGCGGAGCCCGGACAAGACGTCGGTGGGGGGACGCAAGTACGCGCTGCGCCGGCGCTCCGCGTCGGGGGTCGCGGAGCTGGAGGTGGTCGGGATCGGGCGCCCGCCCGTCGACGACGGTGACGACCGGTCGCTGCTGGTCCCGCTGGTGCGGGCCGGGGAGGCCGTCGGGCGCGAGCCGCTGGAGTCCGCGCGGGCGCGTCACCTCGCCGTACGAGACGAGCTGCCGGTGGCGGTCCAGCAGATGTCGAAGGGCGAACCGGTCATCCCGACCCTCCTCTCGTGACCGGTAGATTCGGAGGATGAGTCGCGCGCTGATCATCGTCGACGTCCAGAACGACTTCTGCGAGGGCGGGTCGCTACCCGTCGCGGGGGGCGCTCGGGTCGCTGCCGACATCGCCGAGGTGCTCCACCACTGGTCGGCCCAGGACCCGGAGAAGCCCGACTACGACCACGTCGTGGCGACCAAGGACCACCACGTCGCGCCCGGCGCGCACTGGTCCGCGTCGCCGGACTTCCGGGACTCGTGGCCGGTGCACTGCGAGGTCGGCACGGAGGGCGAGGCCTTCCACCCGAACCTCGACCCGCAGCCGTTCGACGCGGTCTTCCTCAAGGGCGAGCAGGCGGCTGCGTACTCGGGCTTCGAGGGACGGACCGCGGACGGCGTCGCCCTCGCGGACTGGCTGCGGTCGCACCAGGTCACCGAGGTCGACGTGTGCGGCATCGCCACGGACTACTGCGTGCGGGCGACGGCGCTCGACGCGCTGGCCGCCGGCTTCACGACCCGGGTGCTGACCTCGCTCTGCGCGGGTGTCGCGCCGGAGACCTCGGCCGCGGCCCTCGCCGAGCTGCGGTCGGCGGGGGTGAGCGTTGACTGACCTGGAGGTCCGCACCGAGGACGGCGTCCTGTGGCTGACCTTCAACCGGCCCGAGGTGCTCAACGCCGTCGACGGCCCGATGATGGTGGCGCTCGCCACGTCGCTCGAGGAAGCCCGGGCCCGCGACGACGTACGAGTCGTCGTCATCACCGGCACCGGTGCGGGCTTCAGCGCCGGCGCCGACATGGCGTCGCTGCGCCTCGCACCGGAGCACCCGGTCGAGACCATGGACGGCGCCAACCGGGTGATCCGCGCGGTGGTCGGCCTCGACAAGCCGGTGCTCGCGGCCGTCAACGGCGTCGCCGCCGGCGTGGCCTGCTCGGCGGCCCTGGCCTCCGACATCATCGTGGCCGCCGAGTCGGCGGCGTTCCTGCTGCCCTTCTCGCGGATCGGCCTGATGACCGACGGCGGCTCGTCCGCGACCGTCGCGGCGTCCATCGGGCGGGCGCGGGCGATGCGGATGGCGCTGCTGGCCGAGCCGCTGTCGGCCGCCGATGCGCTCGCGTGCGGGCTGATCACGCACGTCGCCCCGGACCGGGAGTTCCCTGCCGTGGTCGCCCGCCTGGCCGGGCGGCTCGCCTCCGGGCCCGCTCTCGCGCTGGCCGGGATGAAGAAGGCCATCAACGCCGCCACGCTCCCCCACCTCGAGGCCGCCCTCGACCGCGAGCACTCCGGCCAGCGCGCGCTCTTCACCACCCGCGACTTCACCGAGGGTCTCGATGCCTTCGCGTCCGGCCGGAAGCCCGACTTCCACGGCGACTGACCCGCTGTAACGCGGTGTTAGACCCTCTATGAACCCGTTAGAACGGGGTCACCAGTGGTCCTAACCCCGCGTTACAGCTGGCGGGCGCGGTCTCAGCGCGGGCGTCGGATCACGTACGGCGCGAGGTCGTCGATCGACGTTCCGAACCGGGCGTCGGTGTCGCGGATCTCGCGGTGCAACCTGAGCTGCGTGGCCTCCCAGGAGTCAGGCTGGACCTCGGACCACACCACGCGGGACATGCCGAGCTTGAACCCGCACAGCCAGTCCTGGCGCTGCTTCTCGCGCCAGATGATCTCGTCCGGAGACGCGTCGGCGTACCCGCCCGCCTCGACTGGCTGGTACTTGTGCTGTCCGTCGAACTCCACGAGATGGCGGCCGATCCGGAAGTCCACCCACGCCACGCGGCCGTGCTCCTGCAGGCCGAACTGAGGCTGGACGTAGCCGACACCGAGCTGCTTGAGCATCAACATGGTGAGGTCCTCGCCCGGGCTCTCGCACCGGCCGTCGGCCCACTCGACCGCGAGGCGCGGGACCGTCACGTACGGCCAGCTGGTCATGTCGCCGACGGCGGCACTCAGGGCGCGCCGTGTCTCGCCGGCCCGCAGGGCGGAGTTCGCCGCCACGATCGCGTGCCGCAGGCCGTGCTCCCGACCGATGTCGGCCACCGTGCGCGGCACGTTCAGCACGGCGTGGTCGTCGACGAAGTCGATGAGCCCCGTGCGGACCGGTGCCTTGTGGTGCTTGATCCCATGCCGCGTCCGGCCACCGAGCACGCCCACCCGGGTGACGTGCACCAGCCGCGGTCGGGCCTCGAGGATCGGCAGACCGTGGAGGTAGGCCGCCGAGTCGTGGCTGATCATGTGCGGCGTCCGCGTCGTGAGCGTGGCCGCCCACACCTCGAGCCTCGGCCGACCCACGTACGGATCGAGCGAGTCCCAGTGTGCTCGGGTCGTGTAGACACCGCGCCGTACCGCGACCCACTCTCCACGGCGGAGAAGGGCCGCGATCTCCTTGGGCGTCATCCCGGCCGCGATCGCCTGCCGGCGCAGGATCAGTCCGTGCTGGTGGGTCAGGTAGTAGGCGAAACGAGGCTGCATGCTTCACGGTCGGCGACATGCACCCTCGCCCGCCGGCGCCATCACTGCTCCTGTGGACGACCCCGCACCCTCGTCCCCTGTGGATGGCCGCCGGCCCGCCCCCGCAGCTGTAACGCGGGGTTAGACCCTCTGTGAACCCGTTAGAACGGGGTCACCAGTGGTCCTAACCCCGCGTTACAGCGAGCGGGCGGAGGCGGCGGAGGAGGAAATCGGCGCGGCGCGTCCGGTCCGTCCACCAACGAGAGCCTCGACACCGGAGGTGACATGATCCGCCACGAGATGTTCACGTCCGGTCCCGCTCTCGCGCCCCTGCGGGAACGACGCTTCCGCTGGTTCTTCCTCTCCCGCCTCGTCAACCTCACCGGTACGACGATGGCCCCGGTCGCACTCGCCTTCGCGGTGCTCGAGGTGAGCAACTCCGCAAGCGCACTCGGGCTGGTGCTGGCGGCGCGCAGCATCCCGCAGGTGGTCTTCCTGCTGGCCGGTGGTGTGATCGCGGATCGATTCGGCCGCACCGTGGTCATCCAGGTCGCCAACGTCTGCGCGGGCCTGACCCAGGGACTGCTCGCCGTGCTCCTGGTGACGGGCCACGCCGAGCTGTGGCACTTCGTGGCGCTCAGCGCACTCAACGGCACGGTGTCGGCGATCAGCATGCCGGCCCTCGCCGGCGTCGTGCCGGCGCTCGTGCCCCGCGACCAGCTGCAGGCCGCCAACGTGCTCACCTCGCTGTGCCGCAACGCGCTGGCCGTCCTCGGCCCGAGCGTCGCCGCGGTGCTGGTCGTGACGATCGGCCCGGGCTGGGCGCTCGCGGCCGATGCCCTGACCTGGCTGGTCGCCGCGGTGCTGCTGGCGCCGGTGCGTCTCCCCGGTCGCGCCCACACCGGGATCCAGCCGTCGATGGTCCGCGAGCTGCGCGAGGGGTGGCACTACGTCCGCAGCACGACCTGGCTGTGGGTGGTGGTCCTCGCGTTCGGCTTCCTCAACGCGATCCACGCCGGGGGGCTCGACACCCTCGGGCCGGTGCTCGCCCACGACACCTCGATCGGGGCGCACGGCTGGGGCCTGATCATGTCCGCACAAGCGGTCGGGCTGCTCGTCATGAGCCTGGTGCTGCTGCGGTTCCCGCTCCAGCGGCCGCTGCTGGTCGGCATGGTCGGCGTCGCGTTCTTCGGTGTCCCGCTGATCGTGATGGGTGCCTACCCGCACACGGTCGCCGTGATGGCCGCCGCGGTCCTGGCCGGCATGGGCATCGAGGTCTTCGGTCTCGGGTGGAACCTCGCCATGCAGGAGAACGTGCCCGACGACATGCTGGCGCGCGCGTACTCGTACGACATGCTCGGCTCGTTCGTCGCGATCCCGGTCGGCCAGCTCACCTTCGGCCCGCTCGCATCGGCGTTCGGCATCCAGGAGGTGCTGCTCGTCGGCGGCGTGGTCTACCTCGTCGGGGCGCTCTCGGTCCTGCTCTCGCGGTCGGTCCGCACCCTGCCGCGGGTCAGCACCACGTCGTCGCCAGCTTCCTGATCACCGTCAGGTTGCGGTTGGTCGCGACCCCGAGGTGCTTCTCGATGACCGCGTTGGTCAGTTTTGCCTCGTGGTAGTTGGCCCCCAGCAGCAGGTGCACGGCGCGACCGCCGACCCGGGCGACCTCGTCCGCCGAACCGGCCGCCTCGACCGCCTTGATCGCCGCGGCGGTCGGCGGGTTCTTGAGCAGCGAGACGTAGTGCCGGCCGCCGTGGCCGAACGACTCCGCCTCGTCGGCGATCGCCCTCAGCTCCTTCGGCGTGAAGACGATCGTCGGCACCTCGAAGCCGCGGTCGTCGGCGAACGCCTTCTCCAGTGCTGCCTCGACCTTCGCCCGCGACCGCAGCGCGCTCTCGAGTCGGACGTTGCCGGTGTTGATGTACGTCTCGACCTCGGTGAACCCGGCCTCCTCGACCGCCGCCCTGATCGCGTCCTTGGGGAACTTGCGCTTCGCTCCGAGGTTGATCGCCCGGAGGAACGCGATGTACGTCGCCATGCGCGCATCCTGCCTCGTGAGCCGGCTCACGGAGCACTACATAGGTTGCCTATGTAATCTGGAGACGTGTCCGACACCGAGCTCGCCAGCGACCTGGTCGTCCACGCGGCCCGGCTCGTGCGCGCCGTACGGCGCGATCTCGAGCTGCCCGCCGGGACCCGGATCATCTCCCTCCTCGACGAGCACGGCCCGCTGGGCATCACCCAGCTCGCCGAGCTCGACCGCTGCTCGCAGCCGACGATGTCGGCGGCGGTCGCCCAGCTCGTCGAGAGCGGCTGGGTCACCAAGAAGCCCAACCCGGACGACGCCCGCGGCACCGTCGTCACCCTGTCCGACACCGGTCGCGACGAGCTGCGTCGCGTCCGCCGTCGGCACGGTGAGCGCGTCGCCGCCCTCGTCGCCCAGCACCCCGACCTCACTACCGAAGACCTCGCCACGGCCGTCGCCGTGCTCCGCGGGATCCTCCAGGAAGGCACCTCGTGAGTCACCTCTCCTCCACCACCGAGCCCGAGGCGGGCTCCTTCCTCAAGCAGCCGCGCGCGGTGTGGGCCGTCGCCTTCGCCTGCGTGATCGCGTTCATGGGCATCGGCCTGGTGGACCCGATCCTCAAGGAGATCGCGGCCGAGCTCGAGGCGACGCCGAGCCAGGTGTCGCTGCTGTTCACCAGCTACATGGCGATCATGGGCGTCGCGATGCTCGTCACCGGCGTCGTGTCCAGCCGGATCGGCCCGAAGCGCACGCTGCTCACCGGCCTCGTCCTCATCATCGTCTTCGCCGCGCTCGCCGGCTCGTCCGACAGCGTGGGCGCGATCATCGGCTTCCGCGCCGGCTGGGGCCTCGGCAACGCGCTCTTCGTCGCCACCGCCCTCTCCACGATCGTGAGCGCCTCCCGGGGCTCCGTCGCCCAGGCGATCATCCTGTTCGAGGCGGCCCTCGGTCTCGGCATCGCGTCCGGCCCGCTCATCGGCGGGCTGCTCGGTGAGCAGTCCTGGCGCGGGCCGTTCTTCGGCGTCTCGGTCCTGATGACCATCGCCCTGGTCGGGACCGCCTTCTTCCTGCCGGCCACGCCGCCCCGAGGACGCCGTACGTCGCTGGCCGACCCGTTCCGCGCCCTGCGGCACCCCGCGCTGCTGCTGATCGCGCTGGTCGCGATCTGCTACAACCTCGGCTTCTTCACGCTGCTCGCCGCCGGCCCGTTCGCGCTGCCGAGCTTCGACATCATGCAGATCGGCTGGACGTTCTTCGGCTGGGGCATCCTGCTCGCCCTCACCTCGGTCGCGGTCGCCCCGCGGCTGCAGCGCGTCTTCGGCACGCTGCCGACGCTGCTCGCGATGCTCGTGCTCTTCGGGCTCGACCTGGTCGCGATGGCCGTCTTCACGACCAGTGAGGCAGCGGTCGCCACGGCGATCATCGTGGCCGGCGCCTTCCTCGGCGTCATCAACACCCTGGTCACCGAGGCCGTGATGGGAGCGGCCCCGGTCGAGCGGCCGGTCGCGTCCGCGGCGTACTCCTTCGTCCGCTTCACCGGTGGCGCCATGGGCCCCTACGTCGCACTCAAGCTGGCCGAGCACGTCGGCGTGCACGCGCCGTTCTGGTTCGGCGCGATCGCCGTCGGGATCGGGGTGGTCATCCTGGCTGCGGGCACCCGCACCATCGGCCGAGCCCTGCACGGGGACTCCCCTGCAGGCCACAGCGTGGCCGAGGCCGAGGCGGAGCTGGTCGGCGATCTCGCCTGACCGCTCCCCGCATGTAACGCGGTGTTGGACCCACTATGAACCCGTTAGAACAGGGTCACCAGAGGGTCTAACACCGCGTTACAGCTGCGGGCGGGCGGCGCGGGTCAGAGGTTGCCGCGGGCGTCCTGCTCGCGCTCGATGGCCTCGAAGAGCGCCTTGAAGTTGCCCTTGCCGAAGCCGAGCGAGCCGTGCCGCTCGATCAGCTCGAAGAAGACGGTCGGCCGGTCGCCGAGCGGCTTGGTGAAGATCTGCAGGAGGTAGCCGTCCTCGTCGCGGTCGACCAGGATCGCGCGCTTCTGCAGCTCCTCGATCGGCACCCGCACGTTGCCGATCCGGGCGCGCAGCTCGGGGTCCTGGTAGTAGGAGTCGGGCGTCGCGAGGAACTCGACACCGTTGGCGCGCAGCGCGTCGACCGACGCGATGATGTCGTTGGTCGCGACCGCGAGGTGCTGGGCGCCGGCACCGCGGTAGAACTCGAGGTACTCGTCGATCTGCGACTTCTTCTTCGCGATCGCGGGCTCGTTGAGCGGGAACTTCACCCGGTGGTTGCCGTTGGCGACCACCTTGCTCATCAAGGCGGAGTAGTCGGTGGCGATGTCGTCGCCGATGAACTCCGCCATGTTCACGAAGCCCATCACCCGGTTGTAGAACTGCACCCACTCGTCCATGTGACCGAGTTCGACGTTGCCGACGATGTGGTCCAGCGCCTGGAACAGCCGCTTCGGCTGGCCTTCGGGCTTCACCCAGGTGCTCACCCTCGCGACGTAGCCGGGCAGGTAGGGGCCGTCGTAGCGGCTGCGGTCGACGAGCGTGTGGACGGTCTCGCCGTACGTCGCGATCGCGGCGATCCGCACCGTGCCGTGCTCGTCGGTGACGTCCTCGGGCTCGCGGACGACGCGGGCTCCCGCGCGCCTGGCCTGGGCGATGCACCGGTCGACGTCGGGCACCTCGAGAGCGATGTCGACGACGCCGTCGCCGTGGCGGCGGTGGTGGTCGGCCAGCGCGGAGTCGGGGTCGACGGCGCCGTTGAGCACGAACTTGATCGAGCCGGACCGCAGCACGAAGGACTTGTGGTCGCGGTTGCCGTTCTCGGGGCCCGAGTAGGCGACCAGCTCCATGCCCCACGCGGACTGGTAGTAGTGCGCGGCCTGGGTCGCGTTGCCGACCACGAAGACGATCGCGTCCCATCCGGTGACCGGGAAGACGTCGCCCTCCTCGTCGTACTCGACGAGCCCGACGAGCTGCTGCAGCTGCTCGAGGGTCAGGTCGGCCTTGAGCTCGTCGGCGGTCAGGGCGTGGTGGGTCGTCGTCATGCGCAGAGCCTGACGGGACGAGTCATTGTGTGCAACAGTACGGCGATACTCTGTGCAACTTGTCCTAGGGAAGGCGCCGACATGGACGATCTCGACGGCAGATTGATCGAGCTCTTCGCCGCCGAGCCGCGCGTCGGCGTGCTCGAGGCGTCCCGGCGGCTCGGGGCCGCGCGCGGCACGGTGCAGGCCCGGCTCGACAAGCTGGTCGCCTCCGGCGTCGTCACCGGGTGGGGACCGGACCTCTCCCCCGCCGCGCTCGGCTACCCGGTCACGGCGTTCCTCACCCTCGAGATCCGCCAGGAGACCAGCGGCCACGACGCGGTCGGCGCGCACCTGGCGGCGATCCCCGAGGTGCTCGAGGCACACACGATCACCGGCGCCGGCGACATGTGGGCCCGGGTCGTCGCCCGCTCGAACACCGACCTCCAACGGGTCATCGACCTGGTCCTCGAGACGCCCGCGATCGTGCGGTCGTCGACCGTGATCGCGCTCGCGACCCAGGTGCCCTACCGGGTCCGCCCGCTGGCCCGCACGGTCACGGGGGGCTGAGCCGCGCGGCCACCTCGGCGGCCGCCCGGCCGACCAGCGGCCCGATCGTGTCCACGTCGATCTCGGTGCCGAGCGTGACGATGCCGACGCTCGCCTCGAGGCCCTCGACCCCGCGCACCGGGGCGGCCAGCCCGCGTGCGCCCGCCTGCAGCTCGCCCGCCGTCACCGCGTACGGCGCCGGGTCCGACCCCCGCCCGAGCAGGATCGCCTTGCCTGCCGCGCCCTGGCTGAGCGGGTGCCGCGACCCGACCCGGTAGCTGACGTGGAAGTCGGTCCACGACGGCTCCACGACGGCGAGCGCCAGAGCCTCGTCGCCGTCGGCGACGGTGAGGTGGGCGGTGCAGCCGACCGCCTCGGCCAGGTCGCGCAGCACGGGTACGGCGAGGTCGCGCAGCACCGGTTGCACGGCGGAGGCGAGGTGCAGGACACCCAGGCCGACGTGGAGGCGGCCGCGCGCGTCGCGTCGTACGAGCGCGTGCTGCTCGAGCGTGCTCACCAGCCGGTAGACGACGGTGCGGTTGACCGCGAGCCGGCCGGCCAGCTCGGTGACCGTCAGCCCGTCGGGCGACGACGCCAGCACCCCGAGGACGCGGAGCCCGCGGTCCAGGGTCTGGGACGTCTCGGCCGGCATGCCTCGGAGTCTAGGGACCTCAGGACGACTTGCGGACCGCCCATTCGCGGACCTTGTCGATCCGCGCGTGCAGCTGCTCGGCGGTGGCGACCGCGGCCGCCGGGCCGCCGCACTCCTTGCGCAGCGCGGCGTGGGTGATGCCGTGCGCCTGTCCGGTCCGGTGGAACCACGCGGCGACCAGGCCGTTGAGCTCGCGCCGCAGGACCGCCAGCTGCTCGTGGGTCGTCACCTCCGCGACCGTGTCGGGCTCGGGCTTCGGTGCGGCCTTCTGCTTGCGGGCCCGGTCGCTCTGGCGCTGCTGGAGCAGCTCGCGCATCTGGCCGGGCTCGAGCAGGCCCGGGATGCCGAGGAAGTCCATCTCCTCCTCCGAGCCGACGTGCACCTCGCCGGCGTGGCCGAACTCGCCTCCGTCGAAGAGCACCCGGTCGAAGCGTGCCTCCGAGCCCAGCGCCTCGAACGACGCCTCGAGCTCGTCGGACGCCGACTCCCCGGCGTTCGCCTGGGCGAGCAGGTCGTTCTCGGCGGCGAAGATGTCGCCCTCGTCGCTGATCCTGCGGCCCAGCACGTGGTCGCGCTCGACCTCCATCTCGGAGGCGAACCCGAGCAGCGCCGGCACCGACGGCAGGAACACCGACGCCGTCTCTCCCCGGGTGCGGGCCCGCACGAAGCGGCCGACCGCCTGGGCGAAGAAGAGCGGGGTCGAGGTCCGGGTGGCGTAGACACCGACCGCGAGGCGCGGCACGTCGACCCCTTCGGACACCATGCGTACGGCGACCATCCAGCGCCGGTCGCTGTCGGTGAACTCGCTGATCTTCTTCGACGACGCCTTCTCGTCGGAGAGCACCACGGTCGCGGGCTCGCCCGTGATCTGCTTCAGGGTCTTGGCGTAGGACCGCGCGGTGTCCTGGTCCGAGGCGATCACCAGGCCGCCCGCGTCGGGGACGTGCCGGCGCACCTCGGTGAGGCGGCTGTCCGCGGCCGCGAGCACCGACGGGATCCACGATCCGCTCGGGTCGAGGGCGGTGCGCAGCGCCTGGGCGGTGAGGTCCTTGGTGAGCGGCTCCCCCAGGCGCGCGGCGATCTCGTCGCCGGCCCGGGTCCGCCAGGACATCTCACCGGAGTAGGCCATGAACAGCACCGGCCGGACGACGTGGTCGGCCAGCGCGTGCGCGTAGCCGTAGGTGAAGTCGGCGACCGAGCGCGGCACCCCGTCGTCGCCCGGGGCGTAGGTGACGAACGGGATCGGGTTGATGTCGGAGCGGAACGGCGTACCGGTCAGCGCGAGCCGGCGGGTGGCCGGCTCGAACGCCTCGCGCACGCCCTCGCCCCACGACATCGCGTCACCGGCGTGGTGCACCTCGTCGAGGATCACCAGGGTCTTGAAGCGTTCGGTGCGGATCCGCATCGCCAGCGGGTTGACCGCCACCCCGGCGTACGTCACGGCGATGCCGACGAAGTCCTGCGAGGTCTTGCCCTTGCCGGCGGCGTACGTCGGGTCGATCGGGATGCCCGCGCGCGCGGCCGCCTCGGCCCACTGGAGCTTGAGGTGCTCGGTGGGGGCGACGACCGTGATCCGGTCGACGATCCGGCGCCCCAGCAGCTCGGCTGCGACCGACAGCGCGAACGTCGTCTTGCCGGCACCGGGCGTCGCCACGGCGAGGAAGTCGCGCGGGTGCTGCTCGAAGTACTGCCGCATCGCCGCCGTCTGCCAGGCACGCAGCGAGGGCGCCGTCCCCCAGGCCGCACGCTCCGGCCAGGCCGGCGTCAGCGCGATGGGCAGGGGGTCGGCCTCGGGCCGACCCGTCACTCCTTCGAGCCCGGCTCGTCGTTGAGGCTCTCCCAGGCTTCCTTGCACTCGGGGCAGACCGGGAACTTCTCCGGCGCCCGGCTCGGGACCCACACCTTGCCGCAGAGCGCGACGACCGGGGTGCCCATCACCATCGCCTCGGTGAGCTTGTCCTTCTCCACGTAGTGGGAGAACCGCTCGTGGTCCCCCTCATCGGTCGGGACGGTACGACGGTCCTCGCGGACGTCGGTGTCTGTCGAGAAGCCGATGGTGGTCACGGACCCCACTGTAATCGAGTTCCTCCTCAGTTCAGGTTCGGGTCGAAGGGGCGTGTGGACAGCCACGCCAGCTCGCCCGGCTGGCGACGGAGCACGTCGCGCCAGAGGTCGGCGGGGTCGAGGCGGAAGACGTCCGGCGTCTCGCCCGGTACGACGTACCAGCTCCCCTCCTCGATCTCGCCGAGCAGCTGCTCGGCGCCCCAGCCGGCGTAGCCGGCGAAGATCCGCAGGCCCGCCAGGGTGCCCTCGAGCAGCTCGACCGGCGTGTCCAGGTCGACCAGCCCGAGCGGCCCCTCGACGGCGCGGAAGCCGACCGGCGCGTCGTCCTCGGACCGCAGCCGGGCCAGCGCGAGCGCGGCCTGGGTGCTGACCGGGCCGCCCTGGAAGAGCACGTCCGGCTCGTCGACGGCGTCGCCCCAGTCCCCGAGGACGTCGGCGACCCGGACGCCGGAGGGCCGGTTGAGCACGACCCCGAGCGCCCCGTCGTCGTCCACGTCGAGGAGCAGCACGACGGTGTCGGTGAAGTTCGGGTCCAGCAGCGCCGGTGTCGCCACCAGCAGCATTCCGGCCCGGACCTCGCTCATGGCTCCATCATCTCCCGGCAGCCGGACGTGCGACAGCCCCGGGACCGACGTGGGGCGTGCGGCGAGGGGGCGCCGCGGGAGGGAGATAGGTCGGTCCCGGGGCCGCCGGGCTGGAGGGACGGTCCGCGGTCAGGCCGCGAGAGCCGCCTTGATGCGGTCGAGCAGACGGGTCTGCTCGCCGCGGTGGGTGACGCTGCGCTGGGGCTGGTACGACGCCCGGGCGCGGCGCTCGATCTCCGCACCGACGCGGACGGCCCGGTCGTCGGCCACGCTGACCCGCCCGGCCATCATGGCCAGCAGGATCCGCTCCTTGGCGGTGGACGTGGCCATCGCGTCGGCCGTCGCCTGGTCGAGCGGGGCCCCGTGCCGGTCGGCCCGGTACCGGTCCAGGATGGCGAGCACGCCGGGGAGCTCGTCGGCGGTGGCGTGCCACGCGGCGACCACGGCCTTCTCGAGGTCCATCGGCTGCTGCAGGAGCTCGCGCTCGATGCGGCCGGCGAGCCGGGTGTGCCAGCGCAGCTGGAGGTCGCCGAGCAGGGTCAGGTCGTCGTCGAAGACGTCGGCGACGCCGTCGACGTCGAGAGGTAGCGCACCGTCGCGGCGCCGGTTGGCCACGGCGATGACGTCACGGAGGATCTCTCCGCGACTGTGGAAGGACTTCCAGGTCATGGTCTGCTCCTTCGGGAGGACTTACATACCGTAAGTATGTACCCACGGTACGTAGACGTACCGACGGTATGCAAACTCCCGCGCGGTGATCCGAGTCACGCATACCGACCGTCGGTCTTAGACTCCCGGAACTATGAGCAAGTCCTCGGTCTCCAAGCTGGTGCCGCGCGTCCCGGGCGTGCCCGGGGTCCCGGGTGCCAGCCGCCGCCAGCAGTACTCCGCCTCCACCAAGCGTGCGCTCGTCGACGTCGCCGAGGAACTCTTCACCGAGAACGGGTACGCCGCCACGTCGCTCGACGCGATCGTGGCCGGCGCGCGGGTCACCAAGGGGGCGCTCTACCACCACTTCAGCGGCAAGCAGGCGCTGTTCGAGGCGGTCTTCGAACGCGTCGAGTCCGACGCGTCGCGCGCGATCCAGAAGTCCCTCAAGGGCCACCGCGACCCGTGGCAGAAGGCCCAGGCCGGCCTGCGCGCCTTCCTCGAGGTCGTCCAGGAGGCCCGCTACCGGCGGATCGTGATCCAGGAGGGTCCGTCCGTCCTCGGCTACGAGCGCTACCGCGAGCAGGAGGAGCGCTCGACGTTCGCCAACGTCCTCGACATCGTGCGCTCGGTGCTGAGCGCCGGCGAGTGGGAGCTCGACGAGGACCTGTCCCAGACCTTCGCGCGGATCTTCTTCGGCGCGATGTCGTCGGCCGGCGAGTCCGTCTCGAGCGCCGAGGACCCGATCCAGGCGGCCGCCAACGTCGAGACCGCGATCGGCTTCATCCTCGCCGGCTTCCGCGCCCTCGCCGAGAACGGCGTCGAGCTGCGCTCCGGCGAGGCCTGAGCGCTACTTGGCGGCGAAGGTGACGTCGCCGTTGGCGGCCGGCACCAGCTCGATCCAGGTGTGACCGGCTGGCACGGTCAGCTTGCCCGCCTTCGTCGACAGCTCCAGCGGGGAGCCGAGGTCGGACTTGCTCCAGGTGCCGCGGACCAGCCGGCCGCCGTGGAAGATCATCGCGTCGCCCTTGCCGGTCAGCTTCGTCTCCGGGACGGGGTTGCCGGCCGGGTCCAGGTAGCCGGCGTCGCCGACCTGCACGCGGAGCACCAGCACGGTGTCGGCGGGGAACTCGTCACCGTCCGCGGCGTAGGTGTTCTCGTTGACGTAGCCCTTGCCGTCGTAGGTCCAGTTCGTGGTGTGGCCGCCGCCGAACGACGCGGCGATCGTCTTCGCCGGCTGACCGCCGGGCAGGTCCTTCTCGTCGCCCCACGGCAGGTAGTCGTCGGGGCGGGTCGCGTCGGTCTCGGCGTCGGCCGCGACCTCGGCGAGGTTCGCGAAGAGGTTGTACGGCGCGCTGCGCGAGCTGTCGCGCTCGAAGCCGGTGTCGCCCTCCTGGTAGAAGGAGATGCCGGCGCCCTTGATCCTGGCGATCGTCCGCGCGGCGGCACCGCTGGTGACCACCGTGGCGTCGACCGGCGAGACGATGCCGATGTCGCTGGCGCGCATCGACCGCACCGGGCCGACGTTATCCGGCGTCTGGGAGTAGTAGAACGCCGCGAGCCGGGTGAGCCCGCCCTCGACCAGCTCCTCGACGACCAGGTCGGCCTCACCGAGGCCGATCTGCGGCGAGCTGGAGTACGTGTTGTCCATCTTGGCGACCAGCACCGGGTGGGTCTGGGCGGCCTCCTCGTCGCCGGTGACCGGCAGGCCGGTCATCGGCCAGGTCGCGTCCACCTGGGTGCTGCCGGCGACCTGCTGCGAAGCGGGCGCCGCGCCGCCCGAGGAGTCGTCGTCGCCTCCCCCGCAGCCGGCGAGCACCAGGCTGGCCGCCACGAGAAGGACAGTGGTCAGGTGGGCACGGCGCACGGCGACGCTCCGTTCGGGGGTTGTCTAGCGTTTCAGTCGACTTCAAGTGTGCCGTTGCGGCTCGCCGACGTGAGGGAGGCGCGCCCGAGGGGCGCAGCTCGCCCTAACCGAGCTTGGCGCCGCCGTCGACGTACAGGGTCTGGCCGGTGATGTACGACGCCTCGTCGCTGCAGAGGAACGCGGCCGCGGCGGCGATGTCCTCCGGGTAGCCGACGCGGCGGACCGGGTTGGCGTCCGCGTTGAGCTTGCGGAACTCGTCGACGTCCATCTTGAGCCGGGCGGCGGTGGCGTCGGTCATGTCGGTGGCGATGAAGCCGGGGGCGATCGCGTTGGCGTTGACGCCGTACGGGCCGAGCTCGATGCCGAGGGTCCGGGTGAAGCCCTGGATGCCCATCTTCGCGGCCGAGTAGTTGGCCTGGCCGCGGTTGCCGAGCGCGGAGACGCTGGAGAGGTTGAGGATCTTGCCGTACTTCTGGGCGACGAAGTGCTTCTGAGCGGCCCGGGTCATGAGGAAGGCACCGCGCAGGTGGACGTTCATGACCATGTCCCAGTCGTCGTCGGTCATCTTGAACAGCAGGTTGTCGCGGGTGACGCCTGCGTTGTTCACGAGCACGTGGATGCCACCGAGCTCGGCGACGACCCGCTCGACGGCGGCGTCGGCCGACGCACTGTCGGCGACGTCGCAGCCGATGCCGACGGCCTTCGCACCCTCGACCAGGGGCAGCTTCGCGGCTGCCTCGGCGGCCGACGACTCGTCCAGGTCGAGGACGGCGATCGAGGCGCCCTCCTCGGCGAAGCGGGTGGCGGTCCCGAAACCGATGCCGCGCGCGGCCCCGGTGACGACGGCGACCCGTCCGTCAAAACGACCCATGTGTGGCTCCTCGTTGTCGGCACGCTCGGGCGTCGAGCCTGTCGAGGCCCCACCCTAGGACAGCGCTCGACGCCGGTACGCCGTGGCCTGGCGGTCGCCGAGTCGGGCGATCAGCCGAGCGCGTCGCGCAGCCGGGCCGCGACCTCGGCGGCCTCGCCGTCGGCGTACGTCGTGCGCGGCCAGAAGAAGCCGCGCAGGCCGTCGCCCTTGGTGCGCGGGACGACGTGCAGGTGCAGGTGGGCGACCGACTGGCTGACGACGTTGTTCATCGCGACGAAGCTGCCCTGCGCACCGAGGCCGTCGACCACCGCGCTCGCCAACCGCTGGGCCGCGGCCAGGAAGCCGTCGCGCAGGCCCGCGGGCAGGTCGGGGAGGGTGACGACGTGCTCGCGCGGGACCAGCAGCGCGTGGCCCTTGAACAACGGCCGCCGGTCGAGGAAGGCGACGAAGTCCGGCTCGTCGAGCACGACGTCGGCCGGCACGTCGCCGGCGACGATCGAGCAGAAGACGCAGTCGGGGTCGCGGGTCATGACGCGACGCTAGTCGCAGTACCGGTCACACGGGATCGGACGCGCGTACGCCGCCCGGCCGCTGCCGTCGACGTAGTCGAAGTGCTGGGTGTCGCCCAGGCCGTAGGTCCAGCGCAGCCCGTGGCGCGCCATGATCTGGACGACCGGGTGCGACCTCGAGCGCCAGGCGACCCGCGGGTGCGAGCGCGGCTGCCACCACCTGTTGGGGACGGTGCCCCGTGCGGAGCGGTAGGGGTTCTCCCAGGTGTTGATGTCGAGGGAGCGGCCGTAGCTGTGCGGCGAGCGCACCCCGGGCCGGCCGGTGACGTCGCGGCAGTTGAAGGCCGACGTGTTGCCGGCCGCCATCGAGGCGTAGTCGTCGCCGCCGTGCGAGCGCTTGCCCCACCCGAAACGGTCCACCCGGTACATCGCCCGGATCGGCAGCTTGCGCTGGTACATCTCGGCGATCGCGGCGCCCATCGGGCCGGCCGCGCTGGACGCGGCGACGATCTCGCCGCGACGGCGGTAGCCCTGGTAGTCCCAGTAGTTCACCCGCACCAGCCGCAGGCCGTCTCGGCCGACCGGGCAGCCGGAGTGCCACGTGCGGCCGGTCATCTGGGCCCAGATCCCGTCCGGGACCGCGGTGACGACGACGTTCGGTCCGGCACCGACGGCGTGGCCCTGGCGCGGCAGCTTCTTGCGTGGGCTGGGCGCCGCCTTCGGCAACCGGACCGGCTTGCCCGGAGGCAGGTTGTCGATGCGGTGCACCGCGCTCCGGCCCCCCTCGACCCAGGCCTGCTGCACGGCCGTGGCGCGCCAGCGCGAGTCCTGGCGCGGGTCGGTGCGGACCTCGGCCCGCCCGTCGTCCCCCGTCCGGAGCGTGCGGATCGTGCGCCACGGGCCGTCACCGAGCGCGCGGGAGAGCTCGACCTTGCCGGCGACCGGCCGGCCGTCGGCGGTCGTCCACCGCACCCTGACCGGCACCGACGTGCCGTCGACGACCTGGCCGGGGCCGCTGACCACCACCCGGCTCGCCCGGCGCTTCAGCGTCACCGAGACCTGCGCGGTCGCGGGGTCGTGGGTCTCGTCACCGGCATAGGTGCCCCGGAAGACGTTGTCGTCGGCGGCCCGGCTGAGGGTGACGACCTGGGTCGCGTGTCCGGCCTCGTCGGTGGTGACCGTCCCGACCGGCGCCCAGGCCCCCGCCGTACGGCGCTCGAGGTCGACCGTGGCGCCGGCGACCCCGGCCCCGCCCCCGTCGACCAGGTCGATCCGCAACGTGGTCTCGGTGTCGGCGTACGCCGGGTCCGCGGCCAGCGAGAGCGCTGCCGTGGCCGCGCGCGCGGCGTGTGCGGGGACGAAGAGGCCGACGCCGACGAGGACGGCGAGAAGCCCGATGGAGAGTCGATGCCCGAGATGCATGCGATCGAGTGTGCATGACGCCGTCGCCGATTCCCGGCAGCGCACCATCGGGTGGGACGTCGTCACCGCACCGGCGTGGACACGGAGGCCCGGCGTACGACGAGCACGGTGACGTCGTCGCGCTGACGCGCGGCGTGGTCGCGGACCTCGGCGCGGATCCGGTCGACCACGTCCGCGGCGGGGCGACCGCGGGTGTCGGCGAGTGCGGCGCGCACCCGGTCGAGCCCGAACTCCTGGTCCCCGGCGTCGCGCGCCTCGAGCACGCCGTCGGAGAAGATCACCAGCGAGTCGCCGGGCCCGAAGGAGCGGACGCCCACCTCCCAGCCCACGCCGGCGAGCACCGGGCTGACCAGCGGCCCGGTGGGGTCGAGCTCGACGGCCGTGCCGTCCGCGGTCGACGTCAGCAGCGGCGGCGGATGGCCGGCGTTGACGTAGGTCAGCGAGTCCTGGGCGAGGTCGACGATGCCCACGAACGCGGTCGCGAACATCTCGCCCTCACCGACCAGACCGTCGCGGATGCGCGGGAGGACCTCGTCGAGCGGCGCCTGGCCGAGGATCGCGGCCAGCGCGGTCTTCAGCCGCAGCCCGATGACGGCGGCGGCGGGTCCGTGGCCCGCCACGTCGGCGAGCACGACGGCGACCCGCTGGTCGTCGAGCTCGACGATGTCGAGGAAGTCGCCGGCGAGGACCCCCTGCGCCGACTCGATCTGGCCCGCCATGTCGAGCCCGTGCCGGACGACGGGGTCATGGGTGAGGGACGCCTGGAGTGCGACGACCGCGGGCTCGCCCAGGGTGAGGGCCTCGGTGGCCCGGCGGGAGGCGTCGAGCTCGTCGAGGAGGTGGCGGCGCATGGTGTCGACGTCCTCGCCGACCTGGACCACCTCGAGAGGACCCTCCGCGCGCACGGACTGGTCGAGCCGGCCCCCGGCCACGGCGCGGCTGTCGCGGCCCAGGTGGGCCAGCGGGCGCAGCACGGTCCGGCTGAAGGCCGCGGTCGCGAGCAGGGTCGTGGAGAGGAACGCCACCACCGTCAGGGCGAGCAGGATCGACAGCTTCCGGAGCAGGTCGTCGGCGCGCTGGGTGGCCACCAGCTGCTCGTCGGCGATCGCGGAGTCGGCCGCGGTCTGGGCCGCGCGCACCCGGTCGAAGAGCTCCTTGCCGCGACCGGACGCGACCAGCGCGGTGGCGCGGTCGCGGTCACCCCGCCGGGCGGCGGCGAGCTCCGGCTCCACGGTCCGGGTCAGCCACGCCTGGTGCGCGTCGGTCATCGTGGTGAGCGCGGCACGCACCTCGGGCGAGACCTGGTTGCGGAGCAGCGCCAGGTTGCTCTCGATCTGGGGCCCGGCCGCGTCGTACGGATCCAGGAACTCCTCGCGTCCGGTGAGGATGTAGCCGCGCTGTCCGGTCTCCTGGTCGACGTAGAGGGCCAGGACCCTGCCCAGCTCGACCCGCGCCGGGTTCAGCTCGCCCTCGATCTCGTGCTGGGCGGACGCGACCTGCCCCGCGGTCACCGCGAGCAGGATCCCGACCACGACGCTGAGGGCGGTGACCAGCCCCGCCACGACCCGGACCACGGCGCGCGCCGAGTGCGGCCGCCGTCGGCTCCCAGCCACGGTGCTTCCTTGCTGCATCAGCCTCAATCAGGTCTCGGGGAGCCCGATTCAACCACCCGGCGCCGTGGGAACGACCTCGCTTCGACCGGTCTCACCTGTTGGGGTGAGTCACGCGTCGACCGTGAGGCGCAGGGTGACCGTGTCGCCGACGCCGATCCCCTCGGCCCTGCGGACCAGGTCCTTGAGCGGGACGACGTAGCCGCCGTCCTTCGGGAAGAGCGACGTCGTCCAGTGGGTCTCCCCGACCCGGGCGGCGACCGGGATCATCCCCCAGCCGTAGGTGACGGCCGCGGCCATCTGCTGGAGCTCGGCACTCTCGTCCTCGGGGACGGTGACGAAGTGGAAGGGCGCCGGCCCACGCCAGAACCACACCTCGCCGCTGAACTCCAGGTCCACGCGGACAGCATAGGAAGACCCGACTACGGGACCTCGACCAGCGAGCTGAGCGTGCTGGTGTTGCCGCCGAAGTCGTAGAGCGTGAGGTCGGCCTGGATGGTCGAGCCCGAGTCGAGCGGGACGAAGTCGTAGGTCAGGTTCGCGACGTCGGCGTAGAGACCGACGTCGGTGGTGGGCTCCCAGGTCTGGTCACCGTTCGCCGCGACGGTCAGCACGTCAGGGGTCAGGATGCCCTCGGGGTCGGGCGCGAGCTCGCCGTACCCGCCGGACTCCTCGTCGTAGATGTAGAGCGTCTCGCTGACGAACTCCCCCGCGTCGATGTCGAGCACCAGCGACAGCAGCGCGTCCTGCGCCTGGTTGGGCGTCGTCGAGGCGTAGTAGGTCATCGGGACGTCGAAGAACGCCGTGGCCAGGTCGTCGCTGAGGTCCAGGTCGACATAGGCGTACGCCGAGTCCTCCTGGTCGGAGATCTCCATGACGGTCAGGTCGTAGTTGCCCGTCGCCGTCGGGGCGTCGCCGTCGTCGGTGAAGTCGGCGACCTCCTCCCCGAGGTAGGTGATCGAGTCGTCGTCGTTGACCAGCGCGTAGCTGATCGTGGCCTCGGTGATGTTCTCGAGGCCGGCCGGGTCGAAGGCGCCCGTCAGGGTGATGCTGCCGTCGTCGTCGAAGCTGACGTCCGGGCCGTCGGCGGGGTCGGTGAACTCCGGCTGCTCGGCCTCCGGGATCGCTGCGCCCGCCGTGTAGTAGGCGTCCAGGAAGCTGCCCCACGAGTCCGCGCTGGGCACGTCGAGGTAGGCGCCGTCGGCCAGGTCGCTGGTCGGCGGGAGGTAGATGGACAGACCGGTCGCACCGGCGGTGGCCGCCCCGAAGACCTCGTCGAGGACGGCGGCGTCGAGCGCGTCGACCACGGCGTCGGCCTGCTCGGCCACGTCGGGAGCCGCGTCGCCGATCGCCGTCGCGAGCAGGCCGAGGTCGCTGAGGTGCTTGTCCTGGGTCGCGTCGGGGTTCTTGCCGAAGGCCAGGGTGGTGGCCTCGGACTGGCCGACCGCCGGGGCGACCTCGCCGGCTTGGTCGGCGAGCGCCGCAGCGAAGTCGGAGACCGCGTCGTCGACGTCGTCCATCTTGGTCAGGTCGGTCATGGACAAGGTGATCTGGTCCTCGGTGCCCTGCTCCTCGGCCTGGCTGGAGAAGCCGTCGATCAGCGCCTCGCCGAAGGCGTCCGCGGACGTGTCCGGGTCGTCCGCGAGGACCTGGAGGGAGCCGTAGTCCCAGCCGTGACCGGGCTCGAGCTCCTGCGACGCCACCAGCCGGTCGGCGAGCGGCGCGACGGCGCTGGCCACCTCGTAGTTGGCCATCAGGCAGGCGTCGAAGCCGAGCAGGTCGAGCTTGTCCACGCCGGCCTCCTCGAGCCCGCTGGAGATCGCGTCGGTGATCTCCGCCAGGTCGAGGACGTCGTACTCCGGGGCGGTGCCCTCGTCGGGACCGATGCCCGGCCAGGACGCACCGTGGTCGGAGATGATCAGCGCGTAGTGCCCGGCGCGGTTGTCCTTGATGCCGTCGGCGATGAAGCTCGCGAGCACCGCCGGGTCGGCCGAGTCGACGTCGCCCAGGTCCTCGACGACCTCACTGGTCCCCGGCGCGCCGAGGTCGAGCGTCCGGCCGCCGACCCAGCTGCCCTGGTCGAGCAGCTCGTCGTCGCCGTAGTCCGCGGAGCGGTCCATGAACTCGCGGACGTGCAGGTTGTCGTTCGAGCCGACCGTCCCGAGCTCGTTGACGTCGGCGACCATGAAGGGCTCGAGGTTGGTGTCGGCCATCGAGTAGTGGAGGACCGTCCACCCGTCACCTTCGCGGCCGGTGTGGGCCGCGGGCTTCTTGTCGGCGTCGTCGTCCGAGCTCCCGCTCGAGCAGGCCGCGGTCAGCAGGAGGAAGGCAGCGGTCGCGGTGACGACGGTGGACCGTCGCCGTGGGTTCGTAGGCACAACGCTGAACACTAGGGCCCACGAGACCCCGGCGTACGGCGAACGTCTCAGGGTGGTCGGGACCTCGCAGCTCCTTCGCGCCGACTGGACGGACTCAGTAGACGACCACGCCCCGCAGGTTCCGGCCCGCATGCATGTCCTCGTAGCCCAGGGCGATCTCGTCGAGCTTGTAGGTGCGGGTCACGAGCTCGTCGAGCTTGAGGTGGCCCTCCTGGTAGAGGCGCAGCAGCTTCGGGATGTCGGCCTTCGGGTTGGAGGCGCCGAAGAGGGAGCCCTGGATCCGCTTCTGGAAGAGCGTGATGTCGGCCAGCGAGATGGGTGCGCCCACGGCCTGCACGTCGCCGAGGCCGGTGACGACCACGGTGCCGGCCTTGCGGATGGAGGCCATCGCCTGGCCGAGGTGGTCACCCGTGATGACACCGACGGTGACGATCGCGGAGTCCGCGCCCTGGCCGTTGGTGACCGACTGGGCGAGCTCGGTGGCCTCCTCCATGGTCGCCACGGCGTGGGTCGCACCGAACTCGAGCGCCTTGGTGCGCTTCAGCTCGACCGGGTCGACCGCGATCACCAGGGAGGCGCCGGCATGGGCCGCACCCTGGACGGCGTTGATGCCGATGCCGCCCACGCCCATCACGATGACCGTGTCGCCCGGCGCGACCTCGGCTGAGTTCACCGCCGAGCCCCAGCCGGTGCCGACACCGCATCCCACCAGGCAGGCCTTGTCGAGCGGGATGTCGTCGTGGATCTTCACCGCCGAGTCGACCGCGACGGTGGTGACGTGGGCGAAGGTCGAGATGCCGCACATCTGGCCGACCGGCTGGCCCTCGTACGAGAGGCGGAAGCTGGTGGGGTCGTCCCAGCGCGAGCCCATGAGGAGGGTGGCCCCGAGGTCGCACAGGTTCTGCATCCCCCGTGAGCACCAGGTGCACTGCCCGCAGGACGGCAGGAACGAGAAGACGACGTGGTCGCCTTCCTGGTAGCCCGGTGTGTGCGGGCCGACCGCCGAGACCACGCCTGCTCCCTCATGGCCCCCGCAGAAGGGGTACATCCCGACGGGGATGTCGCCGGTCGCGATGTGGTCGTCGGAGTGGCACAGCCCCGACGCGACCATCTCGACCTGGATCTCACCCTGCCGCGGGTCCTCCACCTCCAGGTCGACCACCTCGTAGACGCCGGGGGCTTCCTTGATGACTGCGCCGCGTGTGTGCATGGGGGCTCCTTCCGAGATCGGTCGTGACGGACGTCACACCGTCGATGGTGCCCGGGGAGCGTTGGCTGCCGGTTGGTCGCCGGGACGCGCGGAGCCGGACCCCTGGCGCACGACGCCTGGGCCGGCTGGGTGGCTGTCCGGTCAGTGGTGAGCTGCCCGGTGCGCGGCCAGGATGTCGAGACCGAAGTCGTTGGTGGGGTCGCGCCACACCGAGTGGGCGTGGTTCGCGTCGCGTTGGGTGTTGTCCCACTCCGCGAGGAACTGCGGGCCGTGCAACCGGTAGTAGTGCGGCTCTCCGGCTGCGAGCGAGCCCGCCCAGGCCAGGTGGAGGTCGCCGAGCGGGACATCCGGTGCCAGCGCCGACGGGACGCGACCGGTGTACGTCGACACCAGCGCGCCGAGCACCTCCCTCTGCGACGGCGTGAGGTCCGCCGCCGCCAGACCCTGGGGTGCCTGGGTCAACGCCAACCGGTGATGGTCGGCGTCGGTGAGCCCCGCGGCGGCCTCGGCGGCGTCGCTGAGCTGTCTGATTCGGCCCGCGAGCTCCGGGTCGGTGAAATGGCCTCGCCAGAGGTCCGGAAGCGTGATCATGCGGTCACCCTCGGCCACGCGGGGACGGTTCCCGCCGATGATGTCCGTCGGGGCCTTGTCGAGTAGCAGGGCCCGACGCCGTTGGTCGGGGTCGAGCGAGCTGACCAGCTCGTGGGCGAGGTCCTCGACCTGGGCCAGCGGTCGGATCCTCGCTCCCCCGAGCCCCGGACCGCTGGCGGGGTCGGCTCCGAGGAAGCAGGGGGTGACGGCGCGTACCTCGCCCTCGACCACCAGGTAGTTCAGGGAGATGTGGTGTCCGCCGAAGCGCCAGCCCCAGGTCCGGTCGCTCGCCGGGGCGCCGAACACCCGCAGGTAGTACATGCCCGGATCCCGGGCCCGCTCGCGACCCCAGGTGAGCGCGAAGCGCTCCACCAGGTCCAGGACGTTCTCCCAGCCCATGATGGTCGCCGCCGTGACGTACCCGGCCGTGGACAAGCCGGTCGAGAGCAGGTGCATGGCGAGTCGCTGCTGCGCGGGGCGCTGTTCCCCGAGCGGAAGGCCCCCGTGGTCGGTCGGCGTGTAGAACCACCGGACCCGCTCCTCCTCGGCCGCGCCGTCGCTCGGGCCGGCCCACCACCCGACGGCCCGCTGATCGGCCGTCAACGCGTCGATCCACGCGTGCGCCGCAACGCTCATCTGCTCGGCGATCTCGGCTCTCGATCGGCCGACCTCGGGCACCAGCACGAACTCCTCCTCCGGACTCACGGACGACTCTCGGCGCCGAGCACCTGACGGATGCCGGCGCGCAGCAGGACGGGCTCATAGGTGGGCGCCATCTGGGCGATCAGGGTCAGTGCAGCGCGCGACAGGTGGAGAGCCAACAGTCGGGCGGCCGCCCCGCCGTCCCGGTCGCGGCACAGCCCGGCGAGAACGGCATGCTCGCCGGCTCCAGGGGGCAGGCCACGCCCCTCCTCTGCGAACACGCGGCGGTAGCGCTGGGTGTGCGCCGCCCACTCCGCGGCCGTGCCGAGCATCTTCGCGCCGCTGTGTGCGAGCAGGAGCATGTGGAAGCGCTGATGGATGACGTCCCACGAGTCGAAGTCGAACGACTCCGTGTGGGTCCTCTTCAGGACCTCGCCGAGCTCGTCCAGCTCGTCGAGCTCGTCGCTCGTGAACGACGGCACGCTGGCCGACAACGCGATCGACTCGCTGGCGACACGCAGGGTGTAGAGGTGCTCGAGTTCGTGGACCGACAGGCCGGTGACCCGAGCCCGGTGGTTGACCCGGGCCTCGATGAGGCCCTCACGCTCCAGCAGCCGGAACGCTTCACGGACCGGGCCCCGGCTGACTCCGAACTCGGCGGCGACCCGGGCCTGGCTGATCTGGGAGCCGGGCATCAGGTGACCCCCCAGGATCTCGGCTCGCAGGCGCTCACGGATCGCGGACACATGGTCGCGGCCCCCGCCTCCTGGCCCCCCGGCCGATACGGCCGGAGTCGACGTGTCCGTCACCATGCGATGCCTTCCCGTCTCTACCGACCAGGCCCGTAGAGCCCGAAGACCAGCCGCGGATCGCCCGGTCTGAAGTCGTGGCCGAACTGCGAACTGTCCCCGATCTGACGGGTCCGCGCCAAGAGGCTCGCCCCGAGGGCGACCTGCCGCCGCTCCCACCTGGGCAGGGCGAGGTCGACCCGACCGCCCGCCCGCACCAGCTCCTCGGCCAGCACCCAGCCGTCCTCGGCCGCCTTCGCGGTGCCTGCGGCCGCGTGGGGCCGCGCCACGAACGCGGCATCGCCGACCAGGCAGGCACGGCCGACCGCCATCCGGGGCACCTCGATGTCGAAGACGCCCTGCACGAAGGGCTCCGCCACCGAGGTGACCAGCTCAGCGATCGGTGGGGCGAGGTTGCGGTCGGCGAAGCACCGCATCTCGTCGACCTGCTCCGCGCGCACCTGGTTCGGAGGCAAGGACACCTCCCGGCGCACGCCCTCGCGATCGGTCAGGAAGTCCGGCAGCTGCGACGCCGGAACGTTGCGGTACCAGACCATGTTCATCAGGCGAGTGCCCGGCTGGACCGACCCGTTCGGCCCGGGGATCGGGTACACCAGGATGTGGCTATTGGGCAGCACCTGGTAGGTGATGGCGTCGTGCAGCGCCTCGAAGGTCGCCGGGGTCAACGTCGCTTCCGGGACGGTGCCGCGCCAGCCGACGTACCCGGCGTAGCTCGGCGTCACCTCGGGGAGCATCCGATGACGCGAGGGGGAGGTGATCCCCTCCGCGCACACCAGCAGGTCGGCACGGCGCACCTCACCGTTGCCGAACCTCAGCTGCACGCCATCGCCCTCGTCCGCGACGTCGGTCAGCTCCTGCCCGAGCAGGTATCGCGTCTTGGGAAATGCCTCGTGGAGCACGCGGTAGATGGTGTTCCACGCCGAGAACCGGTTCGCACGTCGCTCCTCGTAGGCGGTGGACCCGTCGCGCTCGAGGAACCGCACCCGTTCCGTCCGGGTGCTGATCGCCTCCGGCGCGAGGCCGAGCCGTTCCACGGGATACCTGAGGGTCTGCTCGAGGACGGCGATCCCCGCTCCCCGCGCATCGAGGGTGGCCTGAGAGCGCTCGTAGACGGTGACGTCGCAGCCGGCGTCCCGCAGCACCAGGGCGGCGGTGAGGCCCCCGAGCGAGCCTCCGACGACCGCGACCGCGGGCATGATCACGACCGGCCGGTCCTCTCCAGGGCAGAGAACGCGGTCAGGGTCGCCCGAAGGTCGCGATCGAGTCGACCTTGAGCTCGAAGAGCACCCGGCGCTCGTCGAAGGAGGGGTCCCGCAGGGAGTACTCGTCTCCGCCGGTGTACTTGTGGAAGATCCGGTTGAGCTGCTCGGTCACCCGCTTGCCCTCGGCCGCGTCGTCCTCGGAGACCTCCCGCGTGACGGTCGTCTTGATGCTCAGCCAGTGGTAGGCGTTCTCGGGGTTCATCAGCAGGAACGTCGCCTCCGGGTGCTGGCGCAGCCACTCGGCCTTCTTGCGATGGGTCGCGAGGTTGAGGAGCACGGTGTCGCCCTCGTAGTCGAACCACACCGGGGTCAGGTTGGCGCGTCCCGACGGGCTGATCACCGCGACGACGGCGGTGACCGGCTCGTCCAGGAGCTGCTTGTAGATGGGGTCCAGGCTCTCGAGCGACTGGACCGCCTCGTGGTCTCCGACGGTGAACTGCCCGGGCTGCGTGCCCTCGGCGACGTCCAGGAACTTCGCGACCTTGATCGACATGAGTTGCTCCTGTTCCCTGACGGGGAGTGTTGACAGTTGTCAGATGGTAGTGACAGCAGTCACAATCCGTCCACAGTCAATTCGCCGCACTCGGACGGAAAGGCTCGGATCAGGAGTGTCAAGTGTCATCACTTCGGAGAGTGGTCGCGTGCGCGCCGAGAAGGACGTCACCCTGCTGGAGGCCGTCCGCGCCGCCCTCTTCGATGCCATGGAGGACAACGACCGGGTGGTGCTCCTCGGGCAGGACGTCGGCCGCCTGGGCGGAGTGTTCCGGGCCACCGAGGGCCTGCACGCGCAGTTCCCGGGCCGGGTCTTCGACACACCGCTCGCCGAGGGCGCGATCGTCGGCTCCTCGATCGGGCTCGCGATCGGCGGACTCGTCCCCGTGGCCGAGATCCAGTTCCTCGGCTTCCTCCACCAGGCCTTCCACCAGGTCACCCAGCAGCTGGCCCGCTACCGGTTCCGGACCCGGGGCCGGTTCCACCTGCCGGTCACCATCCGCGCGCCGTACGGCGGCGGACTGCGGATGCCGGAGTTCCACCCGGACTCCCTCGAGTCGCAGCTGGCGAACGTCCCCGGGCTGAAGGTCGTCACGCCGGCCTTCGCCGAGGACGCCTACAGCCTGCTCCGCGCAGCGATCCGCGATCCGGACCCGGTGCTCTTCTTGGAGCCACAACGTCTGTACCGGTCCGTGCGCGGTCGGGTCCCGCACGATGGCGCGGCTGACGGGGACTTCGGCGCCCGGATGCGTCGTGATGGGGACGACCTGCTGCTGGTGAGCTGGGGGCCGTCGGTCCACGCCTGCCTGGCCGCCGCGGACGAGCTCGAGGAACGCCACGCCGTCCGGTCCGCGGTCCTCGACCTGCGCTGGCTCAGTCCGCTGGACCACGCCCGCCTCCATCAGGAGGCTGCGGTCCGCAGACGCGTCGTCGTGGTCCACGAAGGAGTGCGCACCGCCGGACTCGGGGCCGAGGTCGTCGCGAGCCTGCAGGAGTCGCTCTGCGACACCATCTCGCTCCCGATCCTGCGGGTCACCGCCCCGGACACGCCGTACCCACCGGGGCGGCTCGAGGACGCGTTCCTCCCCTCGCAGGACAAGATCGTCGAGGCGGCGCTGAAAGTGATGGACCGACCATGACGCACGTGAAGCACGTGACGCGCGACTGGGCGGCCGAGTGGGCCACCGGCGGCGGCGAGCCGCTCCGGTTCCTGGGGCCCGACGGCGGGCTGGTCCAACCGGACCTCCCTCGACCGCCCGACGACCTGGTGCGTGAGGCACTGCGACTCATGCTCCTGTCCCGCGCACTCGACGAGAAGTGCACGAACCTGCACCGACAGGGCCGGCTGGGGTTGTACGCCCCGGTGCAGGGACAGGAAGCGGCCGTCGTGGGCTCGCACCTCGCGATCGACCCCGCGGTGGACTGGCTCGTTCCGGCCTCCCGGGAGCAGCCGGCGATGCTGCGCCACGGGTGGGCGCTCGACCGGATGCTGGCATCCTTCCTCGGCCGCATCGATGCAGCGCGCATCCCGGACCACGTGCGGATGCTGCCCCGCCAACAGTCGATCGCGGCCCAGCTCCCCCACGCGGTCGGCATCGCCTGGGCCACGTCGATCCGGGGGCTGGACGGCGTGACCCTGGCCTACTGCGGCGACGGAGCGACCTCCGAAGGCGACTTCCACGAGGCCTGCAACCTCGCGGGGGTGATGGGCGTCCCCTTGGTGCTGGTCGTGATCAACAACCAGTACGCCATCTCGACACCCGTCTCGCGGCAGACGCGCGCCACCCGCCTCGCCGACCGGGCCCGCGGCTACGGCTTCCCGGGCGTGGCCGTCGACGGGGACGACCTGTTCGCGATGTACGAGGTCACCCGCCAGGCCGTGGAGCGCGCCCGCGCCGGTCAGGGGCCGACGATGATCGAGGCCGTCACCTACCGCATGAGCTTCCACAACACCTCGGACAACCCCTCTCTCTACCGCGACCCGAGCGAGGTGGCGACGGCCGGCCAGAACGACCCCGTAGCGCGACTGGTGGCCTACGCCACCGGTGCCGGCGTCATGAGGCCGGACGCGATCGAGGCGGTCGAGGCCGAGGTCCGGGCCGAGGTGGAGGCGGCACTCGACCGGGCCCTCTCCCACCCGGCACCGGGGCCCGAGGAGATCTTCCGTCACGTCTTCGCGGACTGACACGACAGCGACCTCTGGGCCTGGCCGGGTGCCCGGGCCCAGAGGGCCTGGAGGGGCAGGCCGGGACAGCCCCGACAGGTCGTTCCCGGCCGGTGGCGCCCATCCCTGCAGCAGATCCGTCCTGCCTAGCCGCCGAGCGCTCCTACCCGTCCAGCACGCGCAGTTCGCTGGCCAGGTCGTTCGCGAGCGCCGCTGGGCGTTCATGCTTCAACTAGGAAGTCCGGAACACCCAGCCGAACCGGACGAAAGACGAACGGCGCTCCCAGCACGGTCGTGCAACGCCCTTCGTGGGCGCTTCGGTCGGGCGAGGACCGTTGGAGGGCCGGCGGTCCCGGTGCCCGGGGGCCAGAGCCACTGGCTTGGTGAGGAGCCCGAACCACATCGGAGGCAGGAAGCAGCATGGTGATGTCCCAGGACGACTTCCCCGCCTCGGTCCCCCCGATCGATCCAGCCGCGCTCCAGACGCTGATGTGTAGCGCGGGGCTCGCCGTGGCGGTCATGGACGGGTCCGGCCGATTGTCGATGCTCAGTCCGGGCCTGGAGCAGCTGCTGCAGCGACCGTTCGCGGCCGTGCCGGCCGAGTCGGTGGCGGAGGTGTTCCATCTCTACAGCGAGGGCGGCGCCCTTCTCCTTCAACCTCATGAAGTGCCGATCGTGCGGGCCTCGCGCGGGGAGGTCGTCGATGACGTCATCGTCACCGTGAGAGCTCCGGGACAGCCGGTCCGTCACCTTCGCGTCAACGCCACGCCGATCGTGGACCTCAACGGCGAGCGGCAGGGCGCGTGGGCCGTCATGACAGACGTCACCAGCCTGGTGGCCGCCGCCCGCGGGGAGCTGAACCGGTCCCTGGCCGAGACCGTGAACCACAACCTCCGGACACCACTCACCACGGTCCTGGGGCACGCCGAGTTGCTGCTGGACCAACAAGACGACTTCCCCCCTGAAGCCGCCGGTTCGCTCCACACGCTGTGGCGGGCGGTCCAGCGCCTCCATGAGGTGGTGACGTCGATCTCTGAATGGATCGACCTCGCCCACACCTCTGAGAGCGAGGGAAGGCGAGCCGACCTCACTGAATCTGGATCGAGACGGGCGCCCGTGATCGCGCCACCTGCTCCATCGACACTGCGTCCACTCATGCCGCTGACCGGCGATGCCGGTGTCGGTCCACCTGACTGCGACACTGCTCGAGCACCCTCGGTGGAACCGATGGAACCATCACCTCACGGTCCTGCCCGGTTCCCTGCCGGACCTGGTCGCCCCGCATCGCTGCCCAAGCCACCGGGACACCACCAACGACCACCCCCACCACCCTCGATCCACAGAGAATGACGGTTCGCCATCGGCCGTATCGCCGGTACGCCTGTGCCGCTACCACCACTCCCCCGACGCGATTCGCGGGCGCGTTCTCAAGGAAGGCTGCACACTGACGACGTCGGAGCAGGACCAGGCCCGGGTCGCCGAGCTCGGCAAGTACCAGGTGATCGAGCAGCCGCCCCGCAGCGACCTGGTTGCCGTGGTCGAGGTGGCAGCGCAGATGGCCGGTACGCCGATGGCGGCGATCAACCTGTTCACCGACATCGAGGAACACCCGGTCGTGACACACGGCTACGCCGCCGGGGTCCGTGCCCGGGAGAACTCGATGTGCAACGTCCTGCTGGACCTCGAGCACCCGGTGGTCGTGCCCGACGCCAGCAAGGACGAGCGTTTCAAGAACAGTCCCAACGTCGACGGCACCGCCGGTTCCGTCCGGTTCTACGCCTCCCATCCCCTCATCACCCCGCAGGGGGTCACGATCGGGGCGTTGTGCGTCTTCGATACGAAGCCGCGCACCATGAGCGGCGAGCAGGCGCATGCCCTGGGGGCATTGGCTGAGCGGGCGGTCGACCTGCTCGAACTGGAGTTGCGCACCCGCGAGCTCAGCGGCACGGTGGCAGAACTCGAGTCGGCTCAGGCGGAGCTCCGCCGCTCCAACGAGCGGCTGACCGCCTTCGCAGGCCAGGTGAGCCATGACCTGCGCAATCCGTTGACGGCGGTGACGATGGCGCTGCGGATGATCGATGATGCAGTCGGGAGCGAGGGGCTCACCGGCGACGCCCTCGACGACATCGGGTGGTTGGTCACGCGCGCGATCGGCGGCGCGAACAGGATGGAGCGCCTGATCGACGACCTGCTGACCTTCGCGCGTCTGGGCGGTGAACTCGTCCGGGTCCCGGTCGATCTCTCTGCGGTGGCCGCTGCGGTGGTCGAAGACCTGGCGGTTGCGTTGCTCGGCGCCACCGTCGAGGTGCGTGACCTCCCCACGGTCACCGGTGACCCCGTGCAGCTGGGGGCCGTGGTGCAGAACCTGATGGCGAACGCGGCCAAGTTCACCCGGCCCGGGGAGAAGGCGAACGTGCTGGTCGCCGCCTCCCGGATCGCCGGAGGTTGGCGGGTCGAGATCTCCGATCGTGGGCCGGGGATCGCGGAGGCAGATCGTGAGCGGGTCTTCGAGCCGCTGGCACGAGTCGATGACGACGTCGAGGGTTCGGGGATCGGCCTGACGACGTGTCGGCGCATCGTGGAGGCGCATGGGGGTCAGATCGGTGTGACGTCTTCTCCGTGGGGTGGCACGACGGCGTGGTTCGAACTGCCGGACTGACGGGTGAGGGTTGGTGGCACGGTCTGAGGCTGACGCCGACCAGGTCGACGATCCGTTCGTGCGCAGCCGCCCACGGGTTGCACCCGCCGCCGGCCTGGATCAGCACATACGGTCGGCTACGCCGACGCGACGAGGCTGGCGACCGCGCGCTCGTCGCGCTCCCGCCGCCAGGCCAGGAGGGCGACCCGCGCGGTGACGGCGATCGCCAGCAGGATCAGGACGGCGTCGATCCAGCCCGGGAGCCCGCCGAGTGCGGCGACGATCGTGACCACGTTGACCACGATCACCAGGGCGCCGACCATGGTGCCCATCGGCGCGTGCGGCAGGCGACCCGCCAGCCGCGCCGCGATCGGGGCCATGATGACGCCACCGAACATCAGGCCGATCACGGGCAGCCACGGGATGCCGTGCTGGGCGGCCCCGGTGAGGAAGCCGGACGAGACGGAGACCGCGACCAGGAACTCGGCGGCGTTGACCGTGCCGACGACCTTGCGCGGCTCGTGGCGGGTGACGGTCATCAGGCTGGGGGTCACGACAGGACCCCATCCGCCGCCACCCGTGGCGTCGACGAAGCCGCCGAGCAGGCCGATCGGTGCGAGCCAGCGCGCGGTGTGGCCGTTCCTCGGCGTCGGGATCAGCCTGATGCCGAGGCCGAACCGGGCGAAGATCACCAGGCCGAAGAAGATCAGCAGTCCCGACATCCCCGCCTTCGCCGAGGCGAGACTGATGTTGGTGAGGACGACTGCTCCCAGGAAGCCCCCCACCACGCCGGGCAGGGCGACGCGAAGCAGCACCGCCTTGTCGACGTTGCCCTCACGCCAGTGCGACAGTCCGCTGATGAGCGTCGTGGGCAGCTTGGCCGCGTGCGTCGCAGCGCTGGCGGTGACCGGGGCGACCCCCATGAACAGCAGCACCGTGGCCGAGGTGACGCCGAACCCCATACCCAGGGTGCCGTCGACGAGCTGGGCAACCCCACCCGCCAGGGCGAAGGCCAGGACGATCCACATGAGTACTCATCTCGTACGATTCAACAGTCGCGCTAGTCTACAAGGATAGGTGAATTACCAACCAATCGACGCAGCCACCTCCGTGCCTTGCTCACCCGGTCGGCCAGAGCTCGAGACCACGCAGGAGTCCCCTCCCGCGGGGCGTCGCCGACGCCCGCAGACAGAGCACGAAAGCCGCGCCGACGGGTGTCGGAGCGGCTCTCGTTCAAGAGGGCTGGCTCTCGGTGGGGCGACCCACCGGGACCGGCAATTCTGCGAAGAATTCGCGATCAATCTGCGAAGACCTCGTCGTGGAGCTGGCGGGAATCGAACCCGCGTCCTCGAGCGTCGAACCAGGTCTTCTCCGGGTGCAGTCTGCATTGACGCTTTTCTCGGCCCCGGGGCTCGCACAGACACGTCCCCGACAGGCTCAGTCAGGAAAAAGTCCCGCTCACCCCTCCTGACAGGAGATGAGCAGCAAGTCTCCTAGATGACACACGGACCCGGGACGGAGACGGATGCCCGGACGTGCGCTTCGATCACTGCTCAGGCAGCGAGAGCGAAGGAACTGCGATTGGTGTTGGCAGTTATAGGTTTCCAGCGATCGTTTACGAGATGACGCTGGCTTCTCGACCCGCTTCCCCTGGAACTAACGTCCCAAGTCGAAACCGATCAGCCCCTCTTGAGTTGTGAGTCCAGTCTACGGGTCGGTGGTGCTGGGACCTAAGTGGTTCCGAGACGGTTGCTGCGCAACCTCCTCAACCACCGATGCCGAAGAGTCGGGCTCCGTTGTTCCAACACACGTCGCGCAGCCAGTGTTCCCCGAGGTCGAGGCGGGCGAGGCTCTCGAGCTGGTGGGCGTAGGGGTAGGGGATGGTCGGGAAGTCGGTGCCGAGCAGCACCTTGTGCTGGAGGTCGACCAGCCGCGGCAGCAGCTCGACCGGGTAGGGCTGCGGCCAGAAGTCGGTGAAGACCATCGTGGTGTCGAGGCAGACCCGCTCGTGGGTCTCGGCCAGCTCGAGGAACTCGACGAGATCGGGTGCGCCCATGTGGGCGATCACCGCGGCCAGCCGGGGGTAGCGCGCCAGGACCCGGGCCATGGGTGCCGGGCCGGTGAAGTCGTTGCCGACCGGGGCCCCGCCGGCGTGGATCACGATGGGTGTGCCGGCGTCCTCGAGCATGCCCCAGACCGGGTCGAGGAGCGGGTCGTCGAGGTGGAACTCCCCCACCTGCACGTGCACCTTGAAGATCTCGACGCCGCCGGCGACCAGGCCCTCGACGTACGCAGCCGCCTCGGGCTCGGGGTAGAAGGTCGCCGACCAGAGGGACTCGGGGACGTCGCGCTTGAAGTCGGCCGCCCAGTCGTTGAGGAACGTTGCAACCCCGGGCTTGTGGGCGTAGGGCAGGGTCGGGAAGCGGCGCACGCCCATCGCCCGGAGCAGCTCGACCCGCTCCTCGATCGACTGGCGGTAGCGGATCGGCCACTCCCGCCCGATCTTCGGCCCGGCGGCGTCGAAGACGGCGTACACCGCGCGCTGGATCGACGGCGGCAGGAAGTGGGTGTGCACGTCGAAGAGCCCCGGGAGGCCGAGCGACTCCCAGAACCGGCGTACGTCGGGAACGTCGGCGTGAGGGTCGGTCAATCCATGCCCTTGGCCCGGCGGCCGATGGCCTGCTCGGTCTCACGGGTGGCCTGCCGCTCGGCCAGCGCGTGGCGCTTGTCCCACGACTTCTTGCCCTTGGCGAGCGCGATCTCGACCTTGGCCCGGCCGTCGAGGAAGTAGATCGCGAGCGGGATGACGGTGAGGCCCTTCTCGTTGACCCGGCGCTCGATCTTGTCGATCTCGGTCCGGTTGAGCAGCAGCTTGCGCTTGCGGCGGGCGGAGTGGTTGGTCCAGGTGCCCTGGGTGTACTCCGGGATGTGCACGCCGTGCAGCCACGCCTCGTGGCCCTCGATGTCGACGAACCCGTCGACCAGGGAGGCCCGACCCTGGCGCAGCGACTTCACCTCGGTGCCCATCAGCACCATGCCCGCCTCGAAGGTGTCCTCGATGAGGTAGTCGTGCCGCGCCTTCTTGTTCTGCGCGATCAGCTTGCGCCCCGTCTCCTTGGCCATCCCACCATTCTCTCAGGAGCCACAACCGCAATGCCGAGTCGGCGCCAGTTTCCCGCACCAGCCCGGCGAGTCGGCGCCAGTTTCCCGCACCAGCCCAGCGAGTCGGCGCCAGTTTCCCGCACCAGCCCGGCGAGTCGGCGCCAGTTTCCCGCACCAGCCCAGCGAGTCGGCGAGAGTTTCCGGAAACTGGCGCCGACTCGGGGAGTCCTCCATGGAAACTGGCGCCGACTCGGCGGGTCCTCCAAGGAAACTGGCGCCGGCTCGGCGGGTCCTCCAAGGAAACTGGCGCCGGCTCGGCGGGTCCTCCAAGGAAACTGGCGCCGACTCGGGGAGTCCTCCAAGGAAACTGGCGCCGGCTCGGCTCAGAGCCAGTTCATCGGGTCCACGGCGGTGCCGTTGACGAGGATCGTGAAGTGGAGGTGGCAGCCGGTCGACCAGCCGGTCGAGCCGACGTAGCCGACGACCTCGCCCTGCTGGACGCGGTCGCCGACGCCGACGCGGTAGCCGCTGGCGTGGTTGTAGACGGCGGTGACGTTCTTGCCGTTGATCTGGCCGAGGCTGAGGTAGAGCCGGTTGCCGTAGACGTCGGACCAGTACTGCGCGATCACGGTCCCGCCGGCGATGGCCCGCATGCCCTCGCCGCAGGCGACCCCGAAGTCGGTGCCGTCGTGCAGGCCCCAGTAGTGGTAGATCGGGTGCATCCGGTAGCCGAACGGCGAGGTGACCGGTCCGGTGACCGGCGGGATGAAGAGCCCGTTCGTGGAGCCGGTGTAGCCGCCCTTGGCGCGCCGCGCGGCGGCCAGGATGAGCTGCTTGATGTGGTTCTCCCGGCGCTTGGCCTCCTGCAGGTCGCGGAGGTCCTGCCGGCGCGCCTGGGTGGCGTCCGCCCGGGCGTCGCGCCGGGTCCCGACCAGCGTGAGCACGGCGTTCTTGGCATCGCGCGCATCGCTGTGGAGCTGCTCCATGGTGACCAGGTGCTCGGCCGCAGCCTCGCGCTGCACCTCGACATCGTCGCGGGCGGACTCGACCTCGTTCTCGCGGACCTGGAGGAGGACCTCGGCGGCGTGCAGGTCGTCGTACGCGCGGGCCTCACGACCCACGACGACGTCGCTGAACTCCGACTGCCGGGTGAGGTCGGCGGTGTCCTGGGACTCCAGGAGGGTGGCGAAGGCGAGCAGCTGCGGGTCGCCCTGCTCGTAGATGTCGGTGACGGTGTCGGTGAGCCGGAGCCGCTGGTCGGCGAGCGCCGACTGGCCCTGCTCGAGGTCCGACTGGGCAGTGTCGAGCTTCGCCTCGGCGGCCTGGAGCTGGGCCTGCATCTCCTGGTCGCGGAGCTCGGCGGCCTCCAGCTTCGCGGTCGCCACGGTGTACGCCGCGCGGGCGTCCGACAGCTCGCGGACCGCCTTCTCGAGAGCGGCCTGGGTGGCGCGCAGCCGCGAGCTCGACTCGTCGAGGTCGTGCTGGGCGTGCTTGATCTGCGACTGGGCCTGCTTCTGCTGGTGCCTCAGGTCCTTGCCGTCGCTGGCAAACGCCTGGGGTAGCGCCAGCGCACCGACCACCAGCGAACTCACGGCACAGGCCGTGAGCAGGCGGCGGCGTGCGGTACGGGGGAAGATACGCACCGGTATGCCTTCACGTGTTCGGGGAAGTGAACCCGTCGACGGTAACCCGCGCCGATCAGACTTTGAGGTATTTGCGCGTCAACACGAGTGTCGGAAGCAGCGTCAGCAGCGGACCGAGGATCGCGACGACGATCGCGGCGACCCAGAACTCCTGCAGCCCGATCCACGGGATGAACCCCACGAGGTCCTCCAGCTGCCCGTGCACGCCGAACCACATGAACGCGCCGAGCGCCCCGACGGCAACCGCCACCGACACCGCGGCGGTGACCACCGCCTCCATCAGGAACGGCAGCGCGATGTAGAGGGTCGAGGCACCGACCAGCCGCATGATGCCGATCTCCCGGCGCCGCGCAAAGGCCGCGAGCCGGATGGTGTTGGCGACCAGCAGCAGGGCCGCCAGGACGAGGAACGCCGCGATGCCGAGCGCCCCCTTCTGCATGACGTCGAGGCCCTGGATGACCGGGCCGACGATCTTGCGCTGGTCGCGCACGCTGGAGACGCCGTCGAGACCGATGATCGCGCTCTCGATCCCTTCGTACTCGTCGGGGTCCTTGAGCGTGATCCAGTACGACTCGGGCATGTCGTCGGCGGTCGCCGCCGGGTTGGGCCCCTCGAACTTGTCGGCACCCAGGAGGTCCTTGATCTTCTCGAAGGCCTCCTCCTTCGACTCGTAGCGGTAGTCGTCGACCTCGCGGTTGTTCTTCATCTCCTCGACGATGCGGTCCTTCTGCGACTGGGTGACCTCCGTCGTACAACTCGGGTTGTCGTCGCGGGCCTTGCAGAGGAACGCCGTGATCTGCAGCTCGGAGCCCCACTGCTGCGCGGCCTTGTCGGCCTGCTGGTGCAGCAGCACGCCGAGTCCGACGAGGGTCAGGGAGACGAAGAGGGTCAGGATCACCGCGAGGTGCATCGACAGGTTGCGACGCAGGCCCTGGCCGAGCTCGGAGAAGACGTAACGCAGCTGCATGAAGGGTGAGGCTCTTTTCGATCGGGTCGGGTGGGCCGGCTCAGTGCTGGAAGCCGTAGATGCCCTGTGCCTGGTCGCGGACGACGCGGCCGTCGTCGAGCTCGATGACGCGCTTGCGCATCTGGTCGACGATGCCGGCGTCGTGGGTCGCCATCAGCACCGTGGTGCCGGTGCGGTTGATCCGGTCGAGCAGCTTCATGATCCCGACCGACGTGGTCGGGTCGAGGTTGCCGGTGGGCTCGTCGGCGATCAGGATCATCGGCCGGTTGACGAAGGCCCGGGCGATCGCGACGCGCTGCTGCTCGCCGCCGGACAGCTCGTCGGGCATCCGGTCGCCCTTGCCCTCCAGGCCCACGAGCTCGAGGGTCTCGGGGACGACCCGGTTGATCTCGGAGCGGGAGCGGCCGATCACCTGGAGCGCGAAGGCGACGTTCTCGCTGACGGTCTTGTTGGGCAGCAGGCGGAAGTCCTGGAAGACGGTGCCGATCTGGCGTCGCATCCGCGGCACCTTCCAGCTGGCGAGCCGGTTGACCTCCTTGCCCGCGACGTAGACCCGCCCGGACGTGGAGCGGTACTCCCGCAGCACCAGGCGCAGGAACGTCGACTTGCCGGAGCCCGAGGTGCCGACGAGGAAGACGAACTCGCCCTTCTCGATGTCGACCGACACCTGGTCGAGGGCGGCCCTCGACTGGCCGGGGTAGGTCTTGACGACCTTTTCGAAGCGGATCACCCGATCGAGGGTAGACGGTGGCCCCAGCTGCTCCACGGATCCGGCACCGTATGTTGGAGCACATGCTCCTGCGTGCCATGGCCGCCGTGCTCGCGACCCTGGCCGCCGCGGCCGCGCTCACCGGCTGCGACGACCAGGAGCAGCCGGAGGAGCCGACACCGTCGGCCGTCAGCACCCCCTTGACGGACTTCTCCACCGACGACATCACGATCACCCGGGCCGACTTCTGCTCCCGGGTGGCGCCGAACGCCGTCGAGGAGGCGCTCGGCGGCACCGCGGAGTCGTCGGAGACCTATGCGAACGGCGACCGGGCGCGGGTCGCGGCCGGCGTCCACGACGTCGCCCACGAGTACGGCTGCACCTGGAAGGCCGCGGACGGCACGGTCGCCCGGGCCTGGGTCTTCGCTCCCCCGGTCACCGTCGAGCAGGCCGGCGCGCTCCGGAAGGCCGCCACCGGCAAGGGGTGCCGGCCCCTCCGGGGCGCGCCCGCGTACGGCGACCCGTCGGTGGCGGTGCGCTGCGGCTCGGAGACGTCGTTCCACGGGCTCTTCGGCGACGCCTGGCTGTCGTGCTCGGTCGAGGCGGCCGGGGGCGACCGCACGGCGCTGCTCGACCGGACCGGCCGGTGGTGCGTGACGGTCGCCCAGGCCGCCGCGGCCTGATCGCTACGCGGGTGTCGTGTCCCGCGCCGCGTGGGTGACCGGGCAGCCCCGCACGCCCGGGACCGGGAAGGTGCCGAGCTGCTCCACGTCGTAGCCGTCGGGGTAGCTGCGGATCCAGGAGATGTCCTCGACCTGCTTGGGCCTGCGGCGCGCCGGGAAGGCGCGCAGGGCCACGCCGCGGGCCTTGAGGGCGGCCCGGCTCGCCCGCTGCACGGCCACGGGCGGGGCGTCGTACCGGAACGCGTCGCGCAGCGGCTGGTCCATGAGGGCCTGGGCGAAGAGGCCGGCCGGGCGGCGGACCGGTCGGGCGTAGAACGTCTTCATCAGCGCCAGGGTCGAGTCGGCGACGCGCCGGGCGCCCGCGTCGAACGCGAAGTGCTCGGCCTCGTAGGAGTCCATCAGCTCCTCGAAGCCCGCGTAGGTCTCCGGGACGTCCTTGATGTTCATGTGCCGGCCGAGCGCCCGGTAGTAGTGCACCGACGCCTCGACCTCGTGGGCCGTCATCGGGCGCTTGCCGTAGTCGTCGAGCCAGCGCTTGGGCACGACGACGAAGGTGCTCAGCACGTAGCGGAACTCGTGGTCGGGGATGTCGTAGGCGCGGTGCATCGCGTTGATCCGGCGGATCGCGGCCTTCGACTCCGGGTGGTCGAAGCCGAGCCGGGTCGGGGGCTCGAGCAGCAGCGCGGTGTCGTCGTACCGCCGCTGGACGTCGCCGGTGAACTCCCCCGTCGCATCGAGCAGCCGGCCGATGCCGGGCACGGCGTAGGTGCGGAAGAGCGCGAAGCTGAGCGCCTGGTTCATGTCCCAGGGGAACTCGTGCATCACGACGTTGCGGTAGATCTCGACGAAGTCGGTCACCGGGTCGAGGGCGTCGTTCCGGACCTTCCAGTGGTCACGCTTCATGTCGCCAAACTAGAGCAGACCCGCCCACCGAGTCGCCATCTCGGTGGTCGAGCAGCGAGCGCCGGCGAGCGCATCGACCTGGCTGCTGCGTCCTGGCCCTCGCGAGCTCGGACCAGGGCAGCTCAGTTCTCGGCGGCCTTCTCGGCACCCCGGCGCCAGCGGATGCCGGCCTCGAGGAACCCGTCGAGGTCGCCGTCGAAGACCGCGGACGGGTTGCCCTGCTCGTAGCCGGTCCGCAGGTCCTTGACGATCTGGTAGGGGTTCAGCACGTAGTTGCGCATCTGGTCGCCCCACGACGCCTGGACGTCGCCGCGCATCTCGTCGAGATGCGCCTTCTCCTCGGCCTTCTTCAAGGCGAGCAGCTTGGCCTTGAGGACGACCATCGCGCTGGCCTTGTTCTGCAGCTGCGACTTCTCGTTCTGGCAGCTGACGACGGTGCCGGTCGGGATGTGCGTGAGGCGGACGGCGGAGTCGGTGGTGTTGACCGACTGGCCGCCCGGGCCGCCGGAGCGGTAGACGTCGACGCGGATGTCCTCGTCGGGGACGTCGATCTCGTCGGTCTGCTCGAGCACCGGCACGACCTCGACCGCGGCGAAGCTCGTCTGGCGGCGGCCCTGGTTGTCGAAGGGGCTGATCCGCACCAGTCGGTGGGTGCCAGCCTCGACGGACAGCGTGCCGTAGGCGTACGGCGCGTGGATGGCGAAGGTGGCCGACTTGAGACCGGCCTCCTCGGCGTACGACGTCTCGTAGACCTCGACGGGGTAGTTGTGCTGCTCGGCCCAGCGCGTGTACATCCGCATCAGGGTCTCCGCGAAGTCGGCCGCGTCGACGCCACCGGCGCCGGCACGGATCGAGACCAGCGCCTCGCGGGCGTCGTACTCGCCGTTGAGGAGGGTGCGGACCTCGAGGGCCTCGACGGACTTGTGCAGCCGCTTCAGCTCGGCGTCGGCGTCGGCCATCGCGTCGGCGTCGCCCTCCTCCTGCGCCATCTCGACCATGATCGCCAGGTCGTCGATGCGCCCCCCGAGCGCCGAGACGCGGTCGAGCTCACCCTGGAGCGCGGACAGCCGCCCGGTCACCCGGGTCGCGCTCTCCACGTTGTCCCACAGGTCCGGCGCGGCGACCTGCTCACTGAGGTCGGCGATCTCCCGGCGCATCGCGTCGACGTCGAGCACCTGCTCGATGGTGTGCATCGTCGCCTGGAGCTGCTTGATCTGTGCATCGATGTCTGGGCCTGCCACAAGGCTCAAGGTTACGGGGCGACGCCCGAGGCGGCCTACTCGGCGGCCGCGGCAGGGAGCGGAAGCTCCGCCCAGACGCGCTTGCCGCCGGTGTCGGCCGCCTCCATCCCCCACGACGCGGCGAGCGCGCCGACCAGGTGGAGACCGCGGCCGTGCTCATCGGTCTCGGTCAACGGCTGCGGCTCGGGCGTGCCGGTGCCGTCGTCGTCGACCTCGATCCGCAGCGCCGCCTCGGTGGCGGCGATGCGGACGCGATACGACGAGTGCGCGTGGGTGAGGGCGTTGGCCGCCAGCTCGCTGACGACGAGCAGCGCGTCGTCGACCGGCTCGATGATGCCCCAGTCGGCCAGCTTCTGCTTCACGAAGCGCCGGGCGTCGCTCACGCTGCTCAGGTCGTGGGGCAGGTCGATGACGGCCTCGTTGTCGGCGATCCGGCCGACGGACTCGAGCAGGTCGACGAGGTAGCCCAGGTCGGCGTCCTTGAGGACGAAGCCCGCCGCGTTGTCGGCGATCCAGGCCCGATCGACGGTCTCGAGGCCCGAGAACACCACGACCTTGGACGCCGGGGACCGCTCGCGCACGCGGCTGAGGACCTCCTGCCCCGCGATGTCGGGCAGGCCGAGGTCCAGTACGACGACGTCGGGACGCAGCTGTTCGGCGAGACGGACGGCTTCTGCACCGTCCGCAGCCTCTCCCACGACCTCGAAACCGCCCCGAAAGCGCAACGACGTGCGGACCAACCGGCGTACCTCGACGACGTCGTCCACCAGGAGGACGCGGATCGGCACGGGGTGAGCCTAGGCGGTCCGAGGCCGCAGGGACATGCCAGGGACCGCGCGTCGGCACCAGTTCATACGGCCGGGTCGGTCGCGGCGAGCGGCAGGCTGATCACGAACGCCCCGTCGTGGCCGTCGGCCGACGGCGACCGGTAGGTCGCATCGCCCTCGTGCGAGCGCGCGAGCTGGCGCACGATGTAGAGCCCGAGACCGGTGCCACCCGGCCCGCGGCCGGTCGCGAACCGGTCGAAGAGACGGGCCCGCATCTCGTCGGGCACACCCGGGCCCGAGTCCTCGACGCCGATCTCGACGACGGACCCGACCGCGCGCGCCGAGACGCGGATCGGCGACACGCCGTGGCGCAGCGCGTTGGCGATCAGGTTGTCGACCGCCTGGGCGAGCCGGTCGACGTCGCCCACGACGACCAGTCCGGGCTCGGCGTCGATGACGATCTCCGCGTCGGGTCGGGTACGTCGCGCCGTCGCGACCGCCGTCGCGACCAGGGTGGCGACGTCGACGGGGCCGAGCTCGAGCTCGAGGGCGCTGGCCTGCAGACGGGACGCCGTGAGCAGGTCGGCCAGCAGCCGGCGCAGCCGGACCGCGCTGGCACTCATCCCCTCGAGCAGCTCGCGCCGCTCGTCGTCCTCGAGATCGGCCCAGTGGGCGACGAGCGTGTCCGCCGTACCCCCGAGGACGCCGACCGGGGTGCGCAGCTCGTGGGCGGTGACGGCGAGGAAGTGGGCCTGGTCCTCCGCAGCCTGGGCGAGCTGGGCGTTGGCCTCGGCGAGCGCGGTCGCCGCCCGCTCACGCTCCTCGAGCATCGCGCGGCGCTCGGAGGTGTCGCGGGTGACCTTGGCGAAGCCGACGTGGCGACCCCGGGCGTCGTGGACCGCGGTGATGACCACGTTGGCCCAGAACCGGGACCCGTCCTTGCGGACGCGCCACCCCTCCTCCTCGTACCTGCCCTCGCTCAGCGCGATCTCGATCTCGTGCTCGGGGTGGCGGGCGGCCTGGACCTCGGGCGGGTAGAAGACGCGGAAGTGCTGGCCGATGATCTCGTCGGCGGTGTAGCCCTTGCAGCGCTGCGCGCCGGCGTTCCAGCTGGTGATCCGGCCGTCGGGGTCGAGCATGAAGATCGCGTAGTCGCCGACGGTCTCGACCAGGAGCCGGAACCGCTCCTCGCTCTGCTGCAGCGCTTCCTCCTGCTCACGGCGGGCCGTGATGTCGCGGGTGATCTTCGCGAAGCCGAGGTGCCGCCCGTCCTGGTCGTGCACCGCGGAGATGAGCACGTTGGCCCAGAACCGGGAGCCGTCCTTGCGGACCCGCCAGCCCTCCTCCTCGTAGTGCCCGTCGCGCAGCGCCAGCTCGAGCTCGCGCTCGGGGTGTCCCGACTCCTGCACCTCGCGGGGGTAGAAGGTCCGGAAGTGGCGCCCGATGATGTCGTCGGCGGTGTAGCCCTTGATCCGCTGGGCGCCGGCGTTCCAGCTCTCGATCGTGCCGAGCGGCGAGAGCATGAAGATCGCGTAGTCCTCGACGTTCTCGACCAGCAGCCGGAAGCGGACCTCGCTGCGCCGCAGCATCTCCTCGGCGCCGCGCTGGCCGCTGACGTCCTGCACCTGGAGGAAGAGGTAGAGCGGGCGGTCGCGGCTGTCGAGGACGGGGGCGAGCGTCGCCAGCACCCGGCGCGCGGAGCCGGCCTCGCTCACGTCGTGCTCGAACTGCACGACCCGGGTGCCGGCGTCCAGGATGTCGCCGAGGGCCTGGGTGACCAGGTCGCCGCGGCCTGCGGTGAAGTCGGCGTACGCCGCACCCACCAGGCGGTCGACCGGGCGCTCCAGGAGGTCGGCGAGCGCGCCGTTGGCACGCACGATCCGGCCGGCGAGCGTCACCGTCGCCATGCCGATCGCCGCGTCCTCGAAGACCTCGCCGAAGCGCTCGAGGTGCTCGCGCAGGACGGTCCGGTCGGCCTCGTCCTCCGACGACCCCTCCGGCGTCGGCGCGGGCGCGGCAACGACCTCCGCCCGCCCGGCGAGCACCGCGAGCAGGTCGTCGGCCAGCGTGTCGAGCGCGGTGGACTTCTCGAAGAACGCCGCGGCGCCGAGCTCGCGGGCCCGGTCGGCGAGACCCTGCTCCTGGAAGCCGCTGTACATCACCACGCAGGTCCCGGGCGCCGTCTCGAGGACGCGGGGCAGCGCCTCGAGCCCGTCCATGCCCGGCATCGAGACGTCGAGGAGGAGCATCGCGGGCCGGTGCCGTCGTACGGCCTCGATCGCCTCGGCGCCGTCTGCGCCCTCACCGACGACGTCGAGCTTGCGCGACAGCCGCAGGCGGGTGCGCACCAGCGTGCGCACTTCGGCCGCGTCGTCGACGACCACGATCGTCGGCAGGCCTGACTCCCGAGCATCTCCCCCAGCCACGCCCGGAACCTAACGCAGATCGGACCCCGTGTCGTCAGCCGCTCCGGCCGGCCTCGAGAAGGACGGGGACCTGGTCGCCCCCGCGCTGGTCGATCGCGGCCGCCTCGTTCGGCCGCACGGGCGCGCCGCGGGGCTGGGCGTCGATCACCTCGGCGGAGCGCCACTCACCGGGCGCGTAGACCGCCAGGGTCTGGTGCGGCTTCATCGACCATCCGGTGGCCACGTACAGGTGACCCTCCTCGACGAAGATCGTGGATGCGGTGGGGTGCTGATCGACCCGCTGGATGCTGACGGCCGTTCCTCCGACGCCCGTGACCTGGACTGCCATGCGAACTCCTTGCCACGACTTCCCCCTCGCGACGCGGCTCGACCCAGTGACGTGTGGGACCTCCACCCGGCCATTCTGTCTAGTCCAGAGGTCTAGATGTGCCGTTTCGAGGAAATTTCCCCGCCCTCGGTCACGGCGCTCAGCCGGCCGCGCGGCCGAAGACCTGCGCGACGTACCAGTGACCGGAGTCGCTCCTGCGGGCGCCGATCCCCATCAGCCGGAAGCGCGGGTCGAGGATGTTGGCCCGGTGTCCCGGCGAGTGCATCCAGCCGTCGTTCACGACCGACCTGCCGGTGGGGTAGCCGTAGGCGACGTTCTCCCCGGCGGCGGAGAGCCCGCAGGCGCGCAGCACCGGTCCGAGGTCCTGGTGGGACATCCGGTCGCGCCGCGCCTGCTTGCGGGCCTGCTTGACCGCGAACCGCTGCACGCAGTCCTGCTTGTGCAGCTCCGCGCGATCGTGGCGGACCCGCTGGTGGTTGGTCGCGGCGTACGCCTGGCCTTGGTACCTCGCCTCGGGGGTGGCCGCCCGGGCGGGCACGAGCCAGAGCGCTCCGGCGGTAGCTGCGACCGCGAGCAGGGCCGGGGTGGTCCGTCGTACTGAGGGCATGGTGTCCTCCGATTCCGGATCGATTCCATGGGCTAGACCGTCGGGCCTTGTCTCACCGTAACCACCGGTCGGAGTCCCAGCCGCCACTACTGTCCCGGCCATGGTCCCCCGCCACTTCGTCGTCTCCGTTCCCGTCGTCCTGGCACTCGGCCTGGGGGTGACGAGCGCCTCCGCACAGCAGCCCGCGCCCGTCACCGCCGCACCGGTCACCTCCTCGCGCGCCCCCCTCCCGGCCGATCACCCCGGCGACCTGGTGGCCGGCTCCGTGATCAGCGACGGGCAGATCTACGACCTGGTCCGCGACGGCGACCGGCTCTACGCCGTCGGCGGCTTCCAGACCATCGGGCGCTACTCCGGCGCCGGCGGCGTGGTCGACGGCACCACCGGCGCGGCCGTGGCCGGCCCGGTGCTCGGCGACGGCCAGGTCTCGGTCTCGGTGAGCGACGGTGCCGGCGGCTGGTACGTCGGCGGCGACTTCACCTCGATCGACGGCCAGGCGACCGGCGGGCTCGCGCACGTGCTCGCCGACCACACCCTCGACCCGGCCTTCCTGCCGGTGACCAACGGCCTCGTCAGCGCCCTCGCCCTGCAGGGCACGACGCTCTACGTCGGCGGCGACTTCGGCAAGGTCGGTGGCGAGACCCGCAAGCACCTCGCCGCGATCTCCACCGTCGACGGGTCGCTGCTGTCCCTCAACGCCCCGCAGGCCGAGCGGGTGACCGAGATCGCGGTGTCGCCGACCGCCCTCTACGTCGGCAGCGACCGCGTGGTGGCCCTCGACCCCGTCACCGGCGCCGCGATCTCGACATTCACCTCCCCCGCGCACGACCCCGGCGGCGTGCACGCCCTCACCCTCGGCGGCGGCCACCTCTACGTCGGCACCGACCGCCTGGTCGCGCTCGACCCGACGACCGGCGCCGTCGACCCGACCTTCGACCCGCCGAGCAGCCCGCAGGACTACCGCTCCTTCCACGCGCTGCTCTGGACGGACTCGGTCCTCTACGCCGGCTCCGACCGCGCCGCGCGCCTCATGGCCCTCGACCCGGGCACCGGCGCGCCGGTGCCGGACTTCGCCCCGCTGCTGGGCGGCCAGGACTCGACGTTCGGCGCCCCCGGCGGTGTCTACGACCTCGCCCTGGACGGCAACCGGCTGTGGGTGGGCGGCAGCTTCACCTCGGCCGGCGGCGAGCCGGCCCGCGACCTGGCGGTCCTCGACGCGGCGACCGGCGATCGCATCGAGACCGACCTCCCGGCGTACAACCAGCAGGTCAACGCGGTCGAGCTGTCCGGCGGCGACGTCTACGTCGGCGGCACGTTCTACATGACCGACTGGGTCCGCTCCGACAGCGTCGCTGTCCTCGACGCCGACACCCTCGAGCCGGACCCCGCCTTCCAGGTGAAGCGCTACGCGTACGGCGACCCGATCCTCAGCCCGTCGGCGCTCTACCTGGCCCCGAACCACTACCAGGGCTTCGACAAGCGGGAGGGCAGCCCGCACCTCTACTACCCCTACACGTCGCGGATCCGGGCCTTCGACCCCGACACCGGCGCCGCGCTCCCCGCCCTGACCCGGTCGGTCAAGAACCTGACCGGACTCACCACGATCGACGACAGGCTGTACGTCGCCCGCCGGCTCGAGAGCGACGTGAAGTTCCCCCGCAACCGGGTCGACGTCTACAACGCGGCCGGCCACCGGGTGGACACCTTCCTGCTGCCGCTGCGGGGCTACGTCACCACCCTCACCACGGTCGACGGCGACCTGGTCGCGGCCGGCAGCTTCAAGCGCAGCACCCGGGCCGGCTTCCCGCGCAACACGGCGATCATCCGGCTCGACCCGGCCACCGGCGTACGGCGCCCGGGGTTCGACCCGCACATCAACGGACCCGTCTACGACGTCGTGGCCCAGGACGGCTCGCTCTTCGCCTCCGGCCTCTTCAAGCAGGTCCTCGAGCTCGCCGACTCCGAGCGGCCCGGGCTGACGAAGCTGTCCGCCGCCTCCCACCAGGACGGCACCTTCGACCCCGCCCCCTTCGGCGGCAACCGGGTGCTGCTCCGCCTCCACGTCGCCGGCGACCTGCTCTTCGTCGACGGCGGCCCGCAGCGCCTCCTCGACGCCGCCACCGGAGAGCGGGTGGCGCCGCTCGGCGGCCCCGGCACCTACGCTTCCGCGGTCGTCACCGCCCCCGGGGGCGGCTACTCCTACGCGGCCGGCCTCTCCCCCAACCTCGGCGGCAGCACCTACCGCCCGATCGGCTACATCTCCCCGGCCGGACGCTGACCCGCTCTACCAGTCATTCGAACATGTGTTCTAGTCTGCACCGATGGGTGCGGCGGGCGGACGGGAGCGAGCCACCGCGCTCCCGCGCCCGGTCTGGATCGACTCCACCGGCATGTGGAACCACAACGGCGGCCGGCCTCCCAGCGTCGGCATCCTGCTGGAGTGGCGGAGCTCGTCCCACGCCCGCGGGCAGCCGGGCTGGGAGGGCCTGGTGGTCTGGGCGAACAGCTTCAGCGAGCGCGGCTGGTCGAGCGGGACGACCTGGATGCGAGCGGCCTGCATCCGGCCGATGACGGTCGCGGACTGGAAGGTCCCCTAGGCCTCATCGCTCGGCCACCACGGCGCTTCCGGTGGCCCCGGTCGAGGCTACCTCCGGAAGTCCGGGGACGGTCAGGGCTCCTCCAGTCTGAACAAGTCAGCAATCGGGACCCGCAGAGCACCGGCAAGCCTCACGAGGACGTCGAGCGTCGGATTGCGGCCGCCAGTCTCTATTGTCGCCAGAGGTAGGCCGCGAGGAGATCGACATCGAGCCCAGCAACCTGTCCCAGCAGCTCGCGGTCCTGCGGCGTACGTCGATGGTGGTCTCGCACCGCAGCGGCGGGGAGGTCGTCTACTCCGTCAGCGTGCCCGAGGTGCGCGACCTGCTGCTGGCCGCCCGCACCATCCTCGCGGGGCTGATCGCGGTCCAGGGCGAGCTGGAGTCGGAGCTCGCTGCGTCCCACCGTCCCTGATGCGGGTCCGTCGCGTCACCGAGCTGCTCCCCCGCGCCGCCGACTGGCGCCAGGCCCGGCTCGGCGCCGACCTGACGGCCGGCCTCATGGTCGGCCTGGTTGCCCTCCCCTTGGCGCTCGGCTTCGGCGCGAGCTCCGGGCTCGGTGCGGGCGCAGGGCTCGTCACCACGCGCGTGCGGACTCTCCCGCCGGGGTGCCACGTCGAGCGCATGGCGAGTCACTCGGTCTTGTACTCGGGAAGGGGTGGCCTGGTGTGGTAGTCGCTGGCCTCGCTCACCCACCAGGCCCGCTCGGTCGACAACCCGGTCGGTGGATCCAGGGTGCCCGCGCAGATCGAGGTGCGCTGCATGTCCTCGGACTGCCAGAACAGCGACGACCCGCACCGCCGGCAGAAGGCATAGCCGGCGTCCGGGGCGGGGTGGAACCAGCGCAGGTTGCCGCCCTCGTCCTCGACGACGAGAGCGGAGGCATCCGTCGCCGTGGCGGCCATGTGGTGGCCGGTGAACCGCCGGCACCGGTGGCAGTGACAGTTGTAGACGTCGCGGAGCTCACCGAGGACCGAGAACCGGATCGCACCGCACAGGCACTGGCCCTTAGCCCGTGGCGTGGCTGAGGTCACACAGGAGGGTAGGCCGGAGGGATCGCGCCGTGTCAAGCCGGTCGCTGGGGCGCCTCACGGGCTACCGCTCGGCCACCACGACCGCCGACCCGATCGCGCCGATGGTGGCGATCTCGGGCGAGCCGGGGACGGTGAGGGGCAGGTCGAGCGGCGCGGTGAGATGGACGCTCACGCTCGAGGTGCGCGGGTCGATGGCGACCGTGAAGGAGAGACCGGGGTAGTCCGCATAGGCGCCCGTAGCTGCGAGGTAGTCGCGCACCGACGCGCGCACGGCGTCGGCGGTGAGGTCGAGCCGGTCCCGAGGGACGCCGCCCGTGTAGACCTCGCGGCCGGTCGCGCCCAGGTCGGCGCCGCGCAGGGCCGCGCCGTCGGCGACGGTGTCGAGGCCCTGCCGCTGGAGGTAGGCCGCCGAGACGTCGACGACCATCGCGACCGCCATCGCCAGCACGAACGCGAAGCCGACGATCAGGATCGTCGCCTGGCCGCACTCGCTCCGCTCAGGGCGCCGCACGGTCGATCTCCTGGAACTGGCCGATCGGCACTGTGTGGGTGGCGTCGAGCGCGAAGCTCGGGGCGTTGCCGCCCAGGAACGTCGGGAGCAGCGGCAGGTCGACGCTCGAGGTGACGACGATGGTGATGACCGACGTGCCGCTGTGGCAGTCGTGGGGGTACGGCGTACAGGTGATCCGCACGCGGAGCGGCACACCGTGGACACCCTGGTCCGCGAGTGCCTGCGCGGCCGCCGCCTCGGCGCGCTGCCTGCCCACGGCGTCGGTGGGTGCCAGCGCGTAGGCGCGACCGGCCGCGCGGGCGGCTCCACTGACGGCGAAGGCGCCGCGCTGCACCTCGAAGACCGAGAGGATGATCCACAGCATCGGGATCAGCAGCAGGATCCCGAGCCAGGTCAGCTCGACCAGCGCGCTGCCCTGCTCGTCGCAGCGCCGGCTCACGGCCGCTGCTCCTCGACGGCGTGGCCGGTGACGGTCAGCTCGATGGCCGGGCCGCCGATGCCGAGCGCCGGCACCGACGCGTGGACGACCACCTCGACGCCCGGCGCCCCGTCGACGACCGCGGGGTGCGCGTCGACGTCCTGCGCGAAGCGCCCGGAGACGGCCCCGTCGATCTGGCTGCGGGTGCGGGCCGCACCGTCGGCAGGGCTGCGGTCGAGGGTGGCGCCGTATCTCGCGCCCTCCGAGGCAGCCGACGCCAACGTGTTGCGCACGAGCAGCACCAGCGCGACCTGGAGGATGCCGAGGAAGACCGGCACCAGGACGAGCAGGACCAGCACGAAGTCCACCACCGCGGACCCGCGCTCGCCCCGTCGCCGGAGGACCCGCATCGGCGCTACTTCACCTGGTTGAGGGCGGAGGTCAGCATCGACTGCAGCTGCGGGGCGGCGACCGCGGTGATCGCGGCGACCAGGCCAGCCGTCATGACCGTGATCATGACCCAGCCGGGCACGTCCCCGCGCTCGTCACGCCGCCGCGGCGCGAGCAGCACGAGGCAGATCCTCGTCATCGCGAGCGAGATGTGTTCCATGGTGTCTTCCGTTCTTCCGAGGGGTTACGTCGTCGTCAGGTGGAGGCCGATCACACCGGGCCAGAAGGCGAACAGGACGGTGATGGGCAGCACGAGGAACACGACCGGCACCATCATGAAGACCTCCTTGCGGGCGGCGGTCTCGATCAGCTCGCGGCGTCCGGCCTCGCGGACGTCGGCGGCCTGGGCGTGCAGCACGTCGGACAGCGGGGTGCCCCGCTCGACCGCGACCGCGATGCCCTGCGCGAAGCGGGCGACCAGCGGCAGCCCGGTCACCGAGGCCAGGCGGTCGAAGGCGGTGCCGACGGGTTCGCCGGTGCGGATGTCGGCGAGCACCCGGCCCAGCTCGGCGGACAGCTCGCCGCCGCTGCGCCGTACGACGCGGTCGAGGGCGGCGACCGGGCTCTCGCCCGCGGCGACCGCCAGCGCGAGCAGCTCGGCCACGGTCGGGAACTCCGCGAGGATCCGACGCTCGCGGGAGCGGACCTGGCTGGTGAGCCAGGTGTCGCGGGCGAGCACGCCGACCACGACGGCGATCGCGCAGACGAGCAGCGAGCTCAGCGCGGAGCCGGGGGCGGTGAGCATCCGCAGCACGCCGTACGCCGCGGCGACGGCGAAGCCGACGAGTCCCCAGAGCACCTGCTCGACGCGGAACTCGTGGACGGTCTTGTCGATGTTCGCCCGCTCGAGCCGCCGGCGGACCGAGGTCGCACCGCCGAGCACCCGCTCCACGGTGTCGGCGGCCGACCGGATCAGCGGTCCGAAGACCCCGGCCGCGGCCGAGGTCGGCGAGGACGAGGCGACGCGCAGCGTCGGCGTGCGGCCGACCTGCGGCAGGTCACGGACGTAGGGCAGCACCCGCAACGCGAGCTGGGGCCGACGGATCACCCGGATCCGGGCGGCGACGAGGAGCAGCCCGGCGGCGAGGACCGCCCCGAGCGTCGCGCCCCACGTCACCGGCGTCACGACAGGATCCGCCGCTCGGTGGGGAGGCGTCCGATCCGCATCATCAGCCGGTAGGCGACGACGCACGCGACGGCGCCGAGGGCGAGCACCAGGACCCCGCCCGGCGATGCGTAGCGCCGGATGACGTCGGACTGGAAGGACATGAACAGCAGCACCAGCCAGGGCGACGCCACGGCGAGCCGGGCGCCGTTGACGGTCCACGACTGGCGCGCCTCCATCTCGGAGCGGGTGCGGGCGTCGTCGCGCAGGTACGACGAGAGGTTGCGCAGCAGCCGACCGAGCTCGCCGCCGCCGACCTCACGGGCGATCCGGAGTCCCTCGATGACGCGGTCGCCGACCGGATCCGCGAGCCGGTCCTTGAGCCGGTCGAGGCTCTCCCCGAAGCGGCCGGTGACCTGGTAGTCGAGGGCGAACCGGTCGAACGCCTCACGCAGCGGTTCCGGCCCGCGGGAGCCGAGCGCAGCAAGGGCGTCGGGCAGCGACATCCCCGCGCGGACCGCCGACGTCAGGTTGTCGACCGCCTCCGGCCAGACCTCGGCCAGCTCGCGCTGACGGCGGCGCGCGCGGCCCGACACGACGGCGACCGGCAGGTACGCGCCCATCAGTCCGAAGGCGACCGCCACCGGCGGCGTGCCCGAGACGACCTGCAGCACCAGCGTGCTGACGAGCCCGCACACCAGGCAGAGGACGGCGAAGCCGGTGACCGACACCTGGCCGAGGCCCGCGCGGGCGAGCAGGTCGGCGGCCCGGCCCGTCGTACGCACCTCGTCGCGGGAGCGTCGCGGCAACGCGAACGCGCTCCAGACCAGCATCAGTCCGATGCCGACCCCGAGCCCGACGAGCGCACCCATCACGACGCTCCGGCGATGACCCGGTGGATATCGATCCCGACGCGCTCGTAGCGCTCGGGGTGGGGCGGCATCCCGCCGGTACGGCGTAGCTCGCCGCCGCGTCGCTCGAAGACCGGCTCGGTCTCGATGATGTCGTTCTCGACCCGGCCCGCGACCCCGACGATCTCGTTGACCCGGCGTACACCGGTCTCGTCGATGCCGAGGTGGACGACCAGGTCGACCGAGGCCGCGACGGTCGGCACGACGAAGCGCGCGGAGATGTTCTCCCCGGCCAGCAGCGGCAGCGTGCACATCTTGACCAGCGCCTCGCGGGCGCTGTTGGCGTGGATGGTGCACATGCCGGGCAGGCCGGCGTTCAGCGCGAGCAGCAGGTCGAGGCACTCCTCGGCGCGGACCTCGCCGACGATGATCCGGCTCGGGCGCATGCGAAGGCTCTCCTTGACCAGGTCGCGCAGCCGGATCTCGCCGGTGCCCTCGAGCCCGGACTGACGGGTCTGCAGCGGCACCCAGTCGGGGTGCGGGAACCGCAGCTCGAAGACCTCCTCCGCGGAGACCACCCGGTCGCCACCGGGAATGGCGGCGGCGAGGCAGTTGAGCATGGTGGTCTTGCCGGCCTGCGTGCCGCCGGCCACCAGGATGTTGAGCCCCGCCCGGACCGAGGCCTCGAGGAACGCGGCGGCCGGCGGGGTCAGGCTGCCGAGCTCGACCAGGTCGCGCAGCCGCGCGGCCCGGAGGACGAACTTCCGGATGTTCACCGCGGAGAAGCCCCGACTGATCCCCTCGAGGACGACGTGCAGCCGGTGCCCTTCCGGGAGCATGGCATCGACGAACGGCTGGCTGATGTCGATGCGCCGGCCGCTGGACTTCAGCATCCGCTCGACCAGCTCCTGCACCTGGGCGGTGGTCAGCACGAGGTTGGTCAGCTCGTGGCGGCCGTGGCGCGCGATGAAGACCCGGCTCGGGTCGTTGATCCAGACCTCTTCCACGGCGGGGTCGTCGAGGAAGGGCTGCAGCGGCCCGAAGCCGGAGACCCGGGCCACCAGCTCGCCGACCATCGCGTCGACGTCGGGCACCGGCGCGACCGCGCCGGTCAGGCTGCGGTCGTCGTGCTCACGGACCACGCTCTCGGCGATCCGCCGCACCAGCGCGGCGTCGCGCTGCGGGTCGACACCCTCGCGGCGCACGATCTCGCGCACCTGCTGGTCGAGCTCCTCGACCAGCTCCTCGTGCGCGTTCGCCGTACGGCGTGCCGCTGCGTGTGCGGCGGGCTGGGTCAGTGACATGGGGTCCCCCGAGTGGATTCCTTGCCGCTCAGTCTTGCCGTCGCCCCCCGGCCCCAAACCGGCCGCTCGCCACCTGTGGGTAAAGACCGGTGAACCTGGTCTCCACGATCATCGGCACCGTCGTTCACGAGGTCCGCGGGTGGCAGCACCGCCCCGAGACGGTATGGGTGTCTGGTCGCGGCGCCGTCGTTGCAGAAGCCCTCGGGATCGAGTGAAGACCGACGCCACGAGGACCTGCCTCGCCCGAATCCATTGCATTCATCATAGTGATTGTGGTCTCATGAGCCGACGAGATGGTCGTACGAGAGGAACAGGAAATGGCAACGTCCTTTGGCCCTGAGCCGCAGGAGATCGGCGATGACGAGCCGGTCGCCACCGAGACAGCGGGCGGCAGCCCAGATGGAGTCGCCCCCGGCTACCTGCTGCGAGACGGCGAGGGGCCCGCATGGTGGTTCGGTGGCGGGCTGCTGACGATGAAGGCGCGGCAACGCGACACCGACGGCAAGTTCGCGATGATCGAGTTCGCCGGCCCGCGCGGCATGTCAGCACCTGGTCACACCCACCCGCGCGAGGCCGAGGCCTTCTGGGTGCTCGACGGCGAGCTCTCCGTCGGCGTCGGTGACGCAGTCCACCACGAGGTGGGCCCCGGCTCGTTCTTCTACGCTCCGGTCGACACGGTTCACGAGTGGATCATCACGTCCACCACCGCCAAGTTCCTGTGCCTGGTGCTGCCGGGGGGATTCGAGCGCTTCTTCGAAGAGCTGTCTGAGCCTGCCGCTGCCTTCGCCCTGCCCTACACGAAGCACTTCGAGCCGGGCATGGAGGACTTCATGCGGGCTGGCGAGCCGTTCGACTGGAAGCCGGCCGACGGGCCCCTCGGCGCTCCGGTCTACCGGCCGCAGACCGTCGGACGCCTCGCAACCGACAGCTGAACGTCGCTAGGCCCGGGTCGACCACCGGCGCCGACCGTTTGATCGTCGGAAGCGGCGGTGGCGGCCTACGCCTGCACAGACCACACCCACACGAGAACGAAGGAGGTTGCGTGAGCAACCCAGCGGCCGCTGACCTGGAACAGGGCAGCTTCATCGACGTCAACGGGGTTCGCACCCACTACCACGAGGCGGGGCAAGGTCGCACCCTCGTCCTCATCCACGGCTCGGGCCCGGGCGTCTCGGCCTGGTCGAACTGGAGGCAGATCATCCCCGATCTCGCCGAGCGCTATCACGTCGTCGCCTACGACCAGGTCGGCTTCAACGGCACGCAGGGAGAACCCGGCGCGGGCTACGGCCGGGAGACCTGGACCCGCCACGGGCTCGACTTCCTGGACGCGCTCGGCATCGAGGACTTCGACGTCGCCGGAAACTCGATGGGCGGCGCCGTCGCACTGTCCATGGCTGTCGCCGCACCCCAGCGGGTCGGTCGCCTCGTCCTGATGGGTGCCATGGGCGTGCCCGCAACCATTCCGCCGGGACTGGACGAGCTGTGGGCCTACACCCCCAGCCACGACAACATGCGTCGGTCGATCGAGCTGCTCGCCCACGACCAGAGCGTCAACACTCCCGAGCTGGTCGAACTGCGCTACCGGGCCAGCACCGCGCCCGGCATCGACGAGGCGTGGCAGCGCATGTTCCCGGCGCCGCGCCAGCGCTGGTGGGACGACCTGGCGCTCTCGTACGAGGAGCTGGCGACCATCGCACAGCCGACTCTGCTGGTGCACGGACGCGACGACAAGGTGATTCCGTTCGCCGAGACGTCCCTGCGGCTCCTCGATCTTCTGCGCGACGTACGCCTCGTCGGCTTCGGCGACGCCGGGCATTGGGTGCAGATCGAACGCCGCGCCGAGTTCCTGGCACAGGTCACCAGCTTCCTGGAGGCTTCAGCGCCGGCGGCGTGATGCCGCCGGCCTCCACACCACGCGGACGGGAGGCCACTCCAGCTGACAGGAGTGGCCTCCCGTCCTATCGCCGGGGGCGGCCGGAACACCCGGACGGCCCGTCCAACCGGCGCACCACGACGGCGATAGCTCAGCAGCTGGGCAGGGTGGTGCTGAGCGGCTGGTGCGCCTCGGCTGCAGCGACCACCCGCCGCTCGTCACGGCTGGCGATCGCCTCGACCAGGTCGACGTGCAGCCGCCAGTTCTCGCGCCACACGGCGCGGAAGTGCTCGTCGGGCTCGACGTCGCGAACGCCGCCGCGAGCCGTGTCGAGCAGCGAGATGTAGATCGTCCGCAGCAGCCGATTCGCGGACAGCTCGGCGATCGCTTCGTGCAGTGCCCAGTTCCTGCTGAGGTAGCTGGTCGGGTCATCCTCGCACTCCCCCATCTGCGCCACCATCTTGCGCAACCGCTTGAGGTCAGCGGCCGAAGCGGTTCGGCTGGCATGCAGAGCGATCGGCGCTTCGAGAGCATCCCGGATCTCGAGGCTGTCGGCCACCGACAGCGCGTTCTTGCCGAGGCCGAGGATCAGATGGCTGAGCCGAATGTGGGCCGGCGGCGCCGCGACGAAGATGCCACCCTGAGGGCCCGGCTTGGCGTTGACCAGGCCGCGACTCTCCAGCAGCCGCACCGCCTCGTTGAGGGTGCCGACCGCGACGCCGTACTCCTCCCGAAGCTCGGTCTTCGTCCCGAGCCGCTGGCCCGCGACGAACGATCCTTCGATGATGCGTTCGCTCAGGTTCTCCGCGACCAACTCCGCGCGAGACACCCGGGCGCCGGCAATGGGGGGGCCATGGACCTTCGTTTCGATCGCCACAACGGAAACAATAATGACCAATACGCGGAATGCCAGGAACCCGACTGCTAGCCAGGCTCGTCGAGGAGCGCGATCGCCTCTCGAGCCCAGTCGATGCGAACCTGCGCCTGACGCACCTGGCCATCGAAGACGTGCGCCTTCAGCCGGGAGATCCGCGCATGCTCGGAGCGCGGTCGGTGCGCGAGACGCTCCCGCAACAGCGGTGTGTCCCCCACGGCGAGCGCGTCGCGCTGGGTCGTCCACTCATCGCAGAGCCTGATCTGGGTCTCGATGAAGTCCTCCAGCACGGCCCGCGCGGCCTCGGCCGGGACGGAGTCGAAGTAGAGCGCCTGGAGGGCGAACGCATCGCGGACCGGCGGGCTGTCGTGCGAGGTCGCAACCCAACCGAGCAACAGGCCGCGGCCCGCATCAGTCAGCGAGAACACCTTGCTGTCGAGGCCGTTCTTGCCCTCCTCGCGCCGAGCCTCGATCAAACCCTCGGACTCCAGCCCCTTCAGCGCGCTGTAGATCTGGCTCTGCGGGGCCGACCAGACCCAGTTCTGCGAGCTCGCGAAGAACCTCGAGAGCGCGTAGCCGTTCATCGGCCGCGCCGCGAGGACGCCCAGGAGCGCGTGCTTGAGGGACACATCTCGGAGTCTAGGACCTAGTACTCCTCTAGTGCAGTACTCCTATTTAGGCGTACTCTGCGACGTGCGCTCCGTCACGTGGGCGTACGACGAGAGGCGGTCCATCCATGGCACATCGAGATCGGTTGGTCCAAGCGGGCGCAGCGCTGGCCCGGCACGGGCTGGTCAGCGCGTTCGGCCACGTCTCGATCCGCGACGGAGCGGACACGTTCGTCATCACGCCACCGACGGCGCTGGACGCCTTCACCGCCGATGAGGTGCAGTCGGTGGGTCTGGGCGTGACCGAACTCCCGAGCGGGACTCCCAAGGAAGCCTGGATCCACCACGAGATCTATCGCCGGCGGCCCGATGTGCGCGCCATCTGCCGCAGCCAGCCGCCGGTCGCAACCGCGCTGGCGTCGGCCGGCGTGGCGGTCCGACCGATACACGGACAGGGCTCGTTCTTGGGTGCCGAGGTCTCGGTCCACCCCGACTCCCGGCTGGTCCGCGACCAGGCCGCCGGAACCGCCCTCGCCGAGACCCTGGGCGAGTCTGCCAGCGTGATCATGCGCGGCAACGGCGCCGTCACCGTCGGCTCGGACGTCGAGTCGGCCGTCGCACTGATGTGGGTGCTCGAGGCCAGCGCGCAGCTCAACGCAACCGCCGCCTCTGTCGGCACCCCCGAGCCGCTTTCGCTCGCGGAACAGGAGGCGTGGCGCTCGGTCGCGCCCGAGTTGTTGGCACGTATCTGGCTGCACGTCAGCCGAGAGGAGAACTGACCATGATCGAACTCAAGGACATCGCGTACGTGCGCTCGGGCACTGCGGACATGAAGACTGCGGTGGACTTCGCCACCAACATCGTCGGCATGGAGCTGGTCGCCGAGGAGAGCGGTACGTCGTACCTGCGCGTGGACCATCGGCACCACTGCCTGTCGTTCACCGAGGGTCGTGCCGGGATCCTCAGCTCGGGCTTCACCCTCGCCGACCTCGACGCGCTCAGCGAGGCCGAGAGCGAACTCGAGCGGGCGGGCCTGACCGTCAAGCGTGGGAGCAAGGAGGGCGCACTCAAGCGCTACGTCACGGACTACATTGCCTTCGACGACCCGTTCGGCAACCGCATCGACCTCGTCGTGGGACAGACGACATCGACGACCCCGGTGAAGTTCAACCGACCAGCCGGCATCACCGAGTTCGGCCACATCTGCCTCGACGCACCCGACGTCAACGAGGCCGGCGAGTTCTGGACCGGCACGTTCAACGCTCGTGTGTCGGACTGGATCCGCGACATGGCCTGCCTCATGCGGATCGACCCCGTGCACCACAAGCTGGCCGTCTTCCGCGGCGACCAGCCCGGCCTGTGCCACATCAACTTCCAGGTGGAGTCCATCGATGACGTCATGCGCAGCTGGCACTTCCTGGTCGAGAACGGCGTCGAGATCGAGCAAGGGCCGGGCCGGCACCCGCAGTCGACGGCAGTCTTCCTCTACTTCAAGGGTCCCGAGGGCCTCACCTACGAGTACTCGTACGGCGTCCGCCGGATCGAGGACGACTCGGCCTGGACCCCGCGCTGGTTCGACCCGGAGCAGCCCGGCGCCATCGACATGTGGCTCGGCCCCAAGGCTCGGGTCAGCACGCAATACCAGCTGTCGGTCGAGGACAACCCCTGGGACTGACGACGCGCACCCCGGGACTGCTTCCTGTCGGGCCGCGAGTGGGAGGCGTTGCGAGTCGCCCCGTTCGCGGCCGGTGAGGGCCTCCGCCCGGCGAGCAGGGAGCGCCGGGTAGGGCGCCGGTGGGTGAGCGTTTCCTTGGCTTATTCAGATCCAACATGAAGACATTCGCAAGTCATGTAGTCTTCATGGCGTTGCCGTCGTCGAGGAGGAGCCACTGGTGGGCGTGCCGCTGTACCAAGCCAAGGCCGAGTTCTTCAAGACGCTGGCCCACCCGGCCCGCATCCGGATCCTCGAGCTCCTCTCCGAGCGCGACCACGCGGTCCACGAGCTGCTGGAGGAGATCGACATCGAGCCCAGCAACCTGTCCCAGCAGCTCGCGGTCCTGCGGCGTACGTCGATGGTGGTCTCGCACCGCAGCGGCGGGGAGGTCGTCTACTCCGTCAGCGTGCCCGAGGTGCGCGACCTGCTGCTGGCCGCCCGCACCATCCTCGCGGGGCTGATCGCGGTCCAGGGCGAGCTGGAGTCGGAGCTCGCTCCGTCCCACCGTCCCTGATGCGGGTCCGTCGCGTCACCGAGCTGCTCCCCCGCGCCGCCGACTGGCGCCAGGCCCGGGTCGGCGCCGACCTGACGGCCGGCCTCATGGTCGGCCTGGTCGCCCTCCCCTTGGCGCTCGGCTTCGGCGCGAGCTCCGGGCTCGGTGCGGGCGCGGGGCTGGTCACCGCGATCGTGGCGGGGGTCGTGGCCGCCGTCTTCGGCGGCAGCCGCTTCCAGGTCAGCGGCCCGACCGGCGCGATGACGGTCGTCCTGGTCCCGATCGTCGCGACCCACGGTCCCGACGGCGTGCTCGTCGTCGGCCTGCTCGCCGGACTCCTGTTGGTCGGCCTCGGCGTCGCCGGCGCGGGCCGGTTCATCCGCTACGTCCCGATCTCCGTCGTCGAGGGCTTCACCGTGGGGATCGCCGCGATCATCGCCCTCCAGCAGGTGCCGTCGGCCCTCGGCGTCCGGGTCGAGGGCACGCAGGTGCTCGGCCAGGCCGGCCACGCGGTGGTCGCGTGGGTCGAACAGCCCACCGGGGCATCGATCGGCATCGCGGCGGCCGTCGCCGTGGCGGTGCTGGGCATGGCCCGGCTGCGGCCGGGCCTGCCGTGGTCGCTGATCGCCGTCGTCGCCGCCACGGTCGCCAACTCGGTGGCCGGGCTCGGCGCCACGTCGATCGGGCACATCCCGTCGGGCCTGCCCGCACCGTCGCTGCCCACCGTGCCGGTCACCGACCTCGGCGGGCTGCTGCTCCCGGCCGTCGCAGTGGCCGGCCTCGCGGCGCTCGAGAGCCTGCTCTCAGCCACCGTGGCCGACGGGATGAGCGTGGGCGGCCGTCACGACTCCGACCGCGAGCTGGTCGGCCAGGGCCTGGCGAACGTCGCCGCACCGCTCTTCGGCGGGATCCCCGCCACGGCGGCCATCGCGCGTACGGCGGTCAACGTGCGCTCCGGCGCGGTGTCGCGGCTGGCCGCGGTCACCCACGCCCTCGTGCTGCTCCTCATCGTCCTGGTCGCGGCCCGGTGGGTCGGAGAGATCCCGAGGGCAGCGCTGGCCGGGGTCCTGATCGCGACGGCGGTCCAGATGGTGCGGGTCTCGAGCCTGATGGCCCTCGCCCGCGCCACCCGCGGCGACGCGGCCGTCGTGGTGGTCACCGCGGTCGCCACCGTCGTGGTCGACCTGGTCACCGCTGTCGTCGTCGGGCTGGTGGTCGCGGGCTTCCTCGCGCTGCGCCAGACCGCCCTGTCGGCCCGCCTCGACGAGGTGCCCCTCGACGACACCGACCACGCCGACGAGGAGCGCTCCCTGCTCGACCAGCACATCGTGGCCTTCCGCATCGACGGTCCGCTCTTCTTCGCCGCCGCCCACGACTTCCTCCTCGAGCTCGCCGAGGTCAGCGACGTCCGCGTCGTCGTGCTGCGCATGTCGCGGGTGTCGACCATCGACGCGACCGGCGCCTCCGTCCTCGCCGACACCATCACCCGGCTCGAGGACCGCGGCATCGCCGTCCTGCTCTCCGGCCTGCGCCCCGACCACGAGCGCATCCTGCGCGGGCTCGGCGTCCACCACCGGCTCACGCACGAGCGTCATCTCTTCGCCACGACACCCGAGGCCATCGCCCACGCCCGGCTGCACGCCGCGCGGGTGACGCACACGCCGGACGACGAGACGGTGCGAGCAGCCGAGGACCCGGCGGACCAGGAGCGGCGACGCGGACGTCGAGCAGCTGGCCCGGACGCCTGAGGGTGGCGGCTCACTCCAGCGCTGCGCCGAGCTCGACGAACGCGATGGTCTGCGGGCCTTCCGGTAGCACGCACACCCGCGCGTCGGGACCGGCCGCGGCCAGCTCGTCTCGCACGGCCGCTGCGATGTCGGGCACGAGGTGCAGGTGCGCCTGCGCGAGCTCGGGTGCGGAGAGGTGGGTGGTGTGCACGCCGACCCGCGCGCGCAACAACGTGCGTGCCAGCACCTGCACCTGCCACTGGTCGGGCTCGGTTCGCGTGCGGCGCGCGATCTGCGCCAGGAGCTCGATCGGAGAGGCTGCGGCCGCGAGCTCCGCGCGGAAGGAGCCGTGGTCGGGGAACCCGTCGACGCACTCGGCAGCGCAGATGATCAGGCCGCCCGGTTTGACGATGGTGGCTGCGGCGGAGATCCCCTTCACAGCCTGGTAGAGGTTCTGATCGAGCGGGTAGCCGGAGTTGCTGGTGACGACGACGTCGTACAGACCGTCCACCGGCCGCATGGCGGTGTGCCGCACCAGCGCCCGCGCAGCCTCGTGCATGGCCAGCACGTCGCCGCCGAACGCAGCGACGATCTGTTGACCAGCGTTCAGCACGACGTCGAAGCCGAAGTCCACCCCGGTCGCGGCAGCGATGGCGCGCACGTCGTCGTGCACGGGGTTGCCCTCGCAGACCGCCCACGTGGCCGCTTCGCTGCCGATACGGGCCGCATCGTGCAGCGTGAGCACGGTCTCCAGCCCGGCCAGGCCCGGCGCCACCAGCTTCGGGCCGCCGCTGAAGCCGGCGAAGAAGTGGGGTTCGACGAAGCCGGTCGTGATCCGGACGTCGGCCTCCACCCAGTGCCGGTTGAGCCAGACCGGCACGTCGGCACCGTGCGTGCCACACCACGTCAGCATCTGCGGGTCGCGACAGTCGTGGTTGATCACGCGCACGGAGTCGACGATGTGGTCGCCGAGCATGGCGCGCAGCTCGGCGTCGGTGTTGCCGCGATGGGTCCCGGTGGCCACCAGCAGCACGACGTCCTGACGGGCGACGATGCCGTCGAGCTCGTCGAGCAGGGCCTGGATCATCGCCTCGCGAGGCTGCGGACGGGTGCCGTCGCACAGCGACACCGCCACCCGTGCCCCGGCGGGCACCGCCTCGCGCAGTGGTGGACCCGCGACGGGACTGCGCAAGGCCGTTCGCAGCACAGCCGACGGGTCGGCCGCGGCCGGGGCGTGCACCGGCCTGACCACGGTCGTGCGTTCGGTGGGCAGCTCGACGTCCAGCCCCGTCCGACCGTAGGCCAGCTGCACGGACGTCTGCGACGACGTCATCGTCCCTCCTGCCCGGCAGCCGTGAAGGCTGCCCACCCCAGGTACCACCGGCGCGCCGTGCCACCCAGCACCGCCCGGCGCTCGTCCGGGTCCAGTCGATCGAGCAGTCCCTGCAGCGTGGCCTGCACCGCGGCGTAGTCGGCCGCGAGCAGGCACACCGGCCAGTCGGAGCCGGCCATCACCCGGCCCGGGCCGAAGCAGTCGACCACGTGGTCGATGACGGGGTCGAGCTGTTCCTGCGTCCACGTGTCCCATGCGGCCTCGGTGACCAGACCGGAGAGCTTCACCGCGACGTTGGGCAGCCCGGCCAGCGCCGTGATGTCCCGGCGCCACGCCGACAGGTCGCCGCCGGCGATCGGCGGCTTCCCGGCGTGGTCGAGCACGAAGCTGGTCTCCGGCACGGCCCGAACCGTCTCGGTGACCAGCGGCAACTGCTCCGGGGAGACGACCAGGTCGAAGACGAGTGCTCGGTCGGCGAGCCGGCGCAGACCGGCGCGGACGTCCGTGCGCGCCAGCCATCGTGTGTCCGGCTCCACCTGCAGCTGGTGGCGAAGCCCGACGAGACGGTGCCCGCCCGGCGACGCGACCAGGCGGTCGAGCTGGACGAGCAGGTCGGGTGCCCGCACGTCGGCCCAGCCGACCACGCCGGCGATCACCGTCTCGGACGCAGCCAGGACCAGCAGGTCGAGGGTCTCCCCCGTGGTGTCGCCCGCCTGCACCACGATCGCGCTGCCGACGCCGTGCGCCCCCAGCACGGCACGCAGCTCCTCGACGCAGAACGAGCGGCGCAGCACGGGCCAGGGCCGCGTCCACGGTTGCGGGTGCGCGTCCAGATCCCAGAGGTGCAGGTGTGCGTCGACCACCGTCATCATCGGCCCCCTAGCTGCGACTGACCGATTCCGTCACGAGCGGGGTCGCAGACGCAGACCCGACATGCCCCCATCGACGGCGATGGACGTGCCGGTCGTCGAGCCGGCCCGTGGCGAGGCGAGGTACAGGACTGCGTGCGCCACCTCCGCGGCGCTCACGAGCCGCCCGTGCGGCTGACGCGCCTCCAGCGCTGCCCGCTCGGCCGCCGGGTCGTCGGTGCTCCGGAGCAGCCGGCCGACCCAGGGCGTGTCGACGGTGCCCGGGTCGACGGCGTTCACGCGGATGCCGTCCGCCACCCCGTCCGCGGCCATCGCACGGGTCAGCGAGGCCACGGCGCCCTTGCTGGCCGAGTACGCCGCACGCTGCGGCAGGCCCGCGGTCGCCGCGATGGACGCGGTGTTGATCACCGCTGCGGCCGTGGACTGCCGCAGGTACGGCCAGGCGGCACGCGAGACGCGCGCGGTGCCGATGACGTTGACGTCGAGGACCGATCGCCACTGCTCGTCCGTCGCATCCTCGATGGTTCCCTGCGCGCCGATCCCCGCGTTGTTCACCAAGATGTCGAGTCCGCCCAGCTGTCGGGCCGCGTCGGTGACCGCGGCGTCGACGGCGGCACTGTCGGTGACGTCCGCGACCACCGCGCCGACACCCACGGGCAGCGCCCCACTCTCCGGCGCCTCCCGGTCGAGCACCACCACCGACGCGCCGTTCTCGGCGAACAGGATGGCGATCTCGAGGCCGATGCCCGACGACCCGCCGGTCACGAGGGCGCGGAGCCCGCTCAGCTCAGCCATGTCAGGCCTGCCCCACGAGCTGGCGCTGACGGCCGAGCCCGTCGATCTCGAGCTCGACCACGTCGGCCGGGCGCAGGTAGGGCTGTCCCGGCCGACCCATCGCGACGCCGGCCGGCGTACCCGTGTTGATCACGTCACCGGGATAGAGGGTCATGAACTGGCTGACGTACCAGACGACGTGGTCCACACCGAAGATCATGTTCTTGGTGTTGCCGTCCTGGCGAAGCTCGCCGTTGACCCACAGTCGGAGCGCGAGGTCCTGCGGATCGGTGAGCTCGTCGGTCGTGCAGATCCACGGTCCGAACGGGTTGAAGGTCTCGCAGTTCTTGCCCTTGTCCCACTGACCACCACGCTCGATCTGGAACTCCCGCTCAGAGACGTCGTGGCTGATCGCATACCCGGCCACGTGCCGCAGCGCGTCAGCCGGCGAGTCCAGGTAACGGGTCGTGCGGCCGATGACGACCGCGAGCTCGACCTCGTAGTCGGTCTTGACCGAACGACGGGGCACCAGGACCTCGTCGTCCGGGCCCACGACGGTGTCCGGTGCCTTCATGAAGATCACGGGCTCGTCCGGTGGCGTCGCGCCAGTCTCCTCGGCGTGATCGCGATAGTTCAGCCCGATGCAGACGATCTTGCCGATCCCCGACAACGGCGCCGCATACGCTACCGGCGCCTGCGTGGGTGGCAACGTCTGGTTGTCGATGGCGGTCCGGATGTCTGCCTGCGAGTCGAGCGCAATGACGGTCGCGTCGATGTCGGGCGCGATCGGAGTCAGGTCGTACCAGTGCCCGTCGGCCTCGATGACCGGAGTGACCCCGGCCGCGGTGCGGCTTCGTGCGAATTTCATGTCGTCCTCTATCTCGGTCGATCAGGTTCGGTCAGGGTGGCTGGGCGGCTCGTCGTCGGCGTCGGCGTCGGATCGGATCCACACCCCCATGGTCGAGGGCTGCCTGTTGTCCCAGAGGAAGTACGGGACCGTCGTGAGCGGCATCGAGGGCGTGTCCGCCGCCACGCTCACGAACTCACCCAGCGTGGCGTCGCTCGCCGGCTCGGTTCTCAGCTCGACATCCTCGGGGAGGTGGAGCCGCTCGACCGGGTCGCCGTTGTCGACGCCCTCCACGCAGTGCACGATCGGGCCCCGAAGGATGGCGACCCTGCCCGCCGCTGCCACGACCCGGGGGTGGGCCCTCTCGCGCCGCGGCGTCAGCGGGAGGTCGACGACGACGCGGTCGCCCGCCGCCCACCGGCGGGTGATCCGCAGGAACCCGCGTCGCAGTCTCGCCTCGGAGCGGTACTCCTCTCCGTTGACCGAGACGCTCGCGCCGTCGGCCCAGGCCGGAATCCTCACGGACAGGGTCCATTCCGCCGGGCGGTCCGGTTCGACCTCGATCTGGACCCGGCCCGACCACGGGTAGGAGCCGGACTGCCTCACGACGGTGGGGACACCGCCCAGGACGACGCTCAGCTCGCTGCCGACGAACAGGTTGACTCGCAGCTCGGCGTCCTTGGCGGTGTACACGTACCTGCCGAGCGAGGTGAGCAGTCGGGCGAGGTTGGGCGGGCAGCAGGACACCCCGAACCACGGCTGACGGTGCACGGTGCCGTCGCTGGCGAGGGGGTTCTCGTAGAAGAACTCCGTGCCTCGCATGGACATGCCGCTGAGCACTCCGTTGTAGAGCGCACGTTCCGCCACGTCGATGTACGCGCCGTCCTCGTCGATGTCGGCTATCCGGAACGCCCAGAGGAAGAGCCCGATCGAGGCGCAGGTCTCGTTGTAGGCGGTCTCGTTGGGGAGGTCGTAGTCCTCGGTCCAGCCTTCGTTGACCCGGGAGGACCCGACTGCCCCGGTGACGTACATGCGACGTTCGACGACGCTGGACCACAGTCGACGCACCGCTGCGAGGAGGGTCTGGTCCTCACGGAGTTGCGCGAGGTCGGTCATCGCCGAGTAGAGGTACATGGCGCGCACGCAGTGTCCTACCGCGGTCGCCTGCTCACGAACGGGCAGGTGCGTCTGCTGGTATTCGCGGAAGACCCGCAGTGCCGCCGGATCGCTGTCTCTCCCGGGGAACTCAGCTCCGAAGTAGCCGGGCGTCCCGCGGCGAGCCGCCTCTTCGGCGAAGAAGTAGGGCTCCTGACCGCGCTGATCCACGAAGTAGGCGGCTGCGTCGAGGTAGCGCTGATCGTCCGTGCACTCGTACAGCCTCACCAGCGCGAGCTCGATCTCGGGGTGCCCGTCGTAGCCGGACACCTGGTCGGGGCCGACTCCGAACGTCTCGACGATCAGGTCGGCGTAGCGGCGCGCGATGTCGAGCAAGGCGCGCCCACCCGTCGCTTCATGATGAGCCACCGCGGCCTCGATGAGGTGACCCGCGCAGTAGAGCTCGTGGCCGTCGCGCAGATCGGTGAACCGCAGCTCGGGAGCGACGTTCGAGTAGTAGCTGTTGAGGTAGCCATCGGGCTGCTGTGCCGCCCCCAACAGATCGATCGCGGCGCCGACCCGCAGATCCAGCTCCGGGTCGTACGCCGTGGCCAGGCAGTAGCTCGCCGCCTCGATCCACTTCGCGACATCGCTGTCCCAGAAGATGTGTGGGACCGGCTGGTCCCCGGGCTTCCAGCGGAGGCGCAGGGCGTCGAGCCGTCCGGTGTCGACCAGGTTCTGGTACTGGTGCTCCAGCGTCGTGCGCCGGATCGTCTCGATCCGGCCGGCAAAGAAGCCGTCGGTCACCGTGACGCTGGCGAGCGGTACCCGCCGACGCGGAGTCATCCGAGGGACCGCGCGACGTGGCCCCTGGCCTCCGGGGAGGCGGCGACACCGTCGGACGACCCGCGCCAGTACGCGCCGTCGGGGTAGCTGTACGTGCCGATCGACTCGTCCCGCATGCGGATGCTGTAGCCGACGGCGGTCGGGGTCACGTACCGACCGCGCTGGATGACGACCGGGTCGACGAAGTGTTCGTGGAGATGGTCGACGAACTCGGTCATCCGGCCGGCCAGACTTCCGCTGATGCAGACGTAGTCGATGACCGACAGGTGCTGGACGTACTCGCACAGACCCACGCCACCCGCGTGCGGGCACACCGGAATACCGAACTTCGCCGCCATGAGCATGACCGGCACGATCTCGTTGATCGACGCCAGCCGGCAGCTGTCGATCTGGCAGAAGTCGATCGCCTCGGCCTGCAGGAGCTGCTTGAAGATGACCTTGTTCTCGGCGTGCTCGCCGGTGGCCACCCCCACCGGTGCGACGTGTCGCCGGATCTCACGGTGCCCCAGGACGTCGTCGGGGCTGGTCGGTTCCTCGATCCACAGCGGATCGAACGAGCGCAGCTCGTTCACCCAGGTGATCGCCTCGCGCACGCCCCACACCTGGTTGGCGTCGAGCATCAGCACGCGGTCCTGGCCAAGCGCCTCGCGGGCGATCGCGCAGCGCCGCCGGTCCTCGTCGAGCGACCGACCGACCTTCAGCTTGACGTGATCCCAGCCGTCGGCCACCGCCTCCTCGCACAGCCGCCGCAGCTTGTCGTCGTCGTAACCCAGCCACCCCGGCGAGGTCGTGTACGCCGGGTAGCCGTCGCGCAGCAGCTCGGCCACGCGCTCCTCCCGCGTGGGCGACAACGCGGTCAGCATGTCGATCGCCTCGTCCTGGGTCAGGACGTCCTCGAGGTAGCGGAAGTCGCACGCCGCCACGAGCTCCTCCGGCGTCATGTCGCAGATCAACCGCCAGACCGGCTTCCGCTCCCGGCGAGCGACCAGGTCCCACACCGCGTTCATCACCGCGGCCTTCGCCAGGTGGACGACGCCCTTGTCGGGGCCGAGCCACCGCAGCTGGCTGTCGACCAGGACCTCGCGGTAGATGGAGCCGAGGCGGCCCACCATGCCGTCGACCTCGAGCCCCACCAGGTTCTCCGCGAGGTACTCGGCGGCCGTGACGCACAGCTCGGTCCCGCGACCCAGCGTGAACGTGAGGCCGTACCCGCAGAGCTCGGGGTCGCCGGTGTGCAGCACGACGTAGGCGGCCGAGTAGTCGCCGTCGGGGTTCATGGCATCCGAACCGTCCAAGGTGGCCGACGTGGGGAATCGGATGTCGCGGACTTCCACGCGCTCGATGACAGGCAAGAGTGACTCCTCTAGGGGGCGGACTCGTCCGCGATGAGAGTGATGACCAGTTCGCGCGCGCCGGGGTTCACCTCGATGAGCGACCCCGGCGCCGTCGGACCCGTCGACACACCGGCGTCGGTGCCGCCGTCGACCTGGGCTGAACGTGTGTGACCGACCAGCAGCACCTGCCAGCGGTCCGGTGGCTCGGCGGTGGTGACCCGGATGGTCGTGCCGGCACGAGACGTCGTGAAGACCGTGCCGCGCGCTCCGTCGACGGTGCGGAGCACCGTCTCGATCTCAGCCCCGTCCGCGAGCTCGAAGACGGCGAGACGCACGCCGTCGGCGTAGTCGTAGTCGGGCCGGTCGTCGCGAGCGCCGAGCGGAAGCACCGTGTTCGGCCGGACGAGGAGCGGCAGGCTGTCGTAGCCGTGGGTCTCTTCGAACCACCCCGGCCCGACCACGCACCGGCCGCTGATCAGGTGGGTCCAGACGCCGGCCGGCGCGTAGTAGGTCACCCCACCTTCCGCGGAGAACACGGGAGCCACCAGCAAGGCGTCGCCGAGCATGTACTGGCGGTCGAGGTGGGTCACGGCCGGGTCGGACGGGAACTCCAGGACCATGGCCCGCATCACCGGCAGGCCGCGCTCGTGCGCCGTCGCCCCCAGCTGCGTCAGGTAGGGCATCAGCCGCAGCTTCAGCTTCGTGAACGACCGCAGCACGTCGACGGCTTCCTCGTCGTACTCCCACGGAACCCGGTAGGAGTCGCTCCCGTGCAGGCGGCTGTGGCTGGACAGCAACCCGAACGCGACCCACCGCTTGAACACGGCCGGGTCCGGAGTTCCCTCGAAGCCGCCGATGTCGTGGCTCCAGAAGCCGAAGCCCGACAGTCCCAGAGACAGGCCGCCACGGAGGCTCTCGGCCATGGAGCTGAACTGGGGGGTGCAGTCGCCGCCCCAGTGCACCGGGAACTGCTGCCCACCGGCGGTGGCCGACCTCGCGAACACCACCGCCGAGCCGCGACCCTTGGCCTCCTCGATCGTGGTGAAGACGGTCTTGTTGTAGAGGTAGGTGTAGTAGTTGTGCATCCGGTGCGGGTCCGAGCCGTCGGAGAAGACCGCGTCCACGGGGATCCGCTCGCCGAAGTCGGTCTTGAAGCCGTCGACACCCATGTCGAGCAGCCGCCGCAGCTTGCTCGAGAACCACTCGCGCGCGGCCTCGTTGGTGAAGTCGACGACCGCCATGCCGGGCTGCCACACGTCGGTCTGCCACACCTCGCCCTCGAGGTTCTTCACGAAGTAGCCGCGTTCGCGGCCCTCCTCGAACAACGCCGACCGCTGCGCCACGTAGGGGTTGATCCACACGGTGATCCGCAGCCCTCGCGCCTTGAGCCGGCTCAGCATCGCGGCCGGCTCCGGGAACGTCCGCGGGTCCCACTCGAAGTCGCACCAATGGAACTCGCGCATCCAGAAGCAGTCGAAATGCATCACGCTCATCGGGAGGTCTCGAGCGGACATCTCGTCGATGAAGCCGGTGACCGTCGCCTCGTCGTAGGAGGTGGTGAACGACGTGGACAGCCAGAGACCATAGGACCAGGCCGGTGGCAGGGCGGGGCGGCCGGTCAGTGCCGTGTACTTGTCCAGGATCTCGGCGGGCGTGGGTCCGTAGATCACGAAGTAGTCGAGTCGTTCACCTTCGACGCTGAACTGGACCCGTGACACGACCTCGGAGCCGACCTCGAAGGAGACGAGCTCGGGATGGTCGACGAAGACGCCGTAACCACGGTTGGTCAGGTAGAAGGGGATGTTCTTGTACGCCTGCTCGCTGCTGGTCCCGCCGTCCTCGTTCCAGATGTCGACGACCTGCCCGTTCTTCACCAACGGGCCGAAGCGCTCCCCCAGTCCGTAGACGTACTCGTCGGGCGCCAGGTCGAGCTGCTCCCTCACGTAGCGCTGCCCACCATCGGTCTCGACGTACGCGGCACCCTTGGCTCCGCTGGAGGACAGCACCCGGCCGCGGGCCGCATCGCGGAACTCGACTCCCCAGTCCTCACCGGGCCGGACCACGACCTCCAGGTTGCCGGAGCGCAGGGAGGCCGTGCCTGCGTCGTCGAGGGTGATGTCCGGGGCCGGCCCCGTCTCGGCGGCCAGCTCGAACCTCGGTGCAAGCGGGCTCCGAGCCTCGAAGTGCCGGAGACTGACGCGGATGACGTCGAGCATCGGGGAGGAGTACGTCGCCGTGAGGGTCGGCTGGTTGAGGGTGTCGCCACGCGTGGTCACCCGACGCGTGACACCGAAAACGGTGAGCGACTCACCGTCGGCTTCGACGTCGTGGACCTGGACCGGATAGACGATCTGCACGCCCGGGCGCGCATACCAGAATCCAGCAGTGAACTTCATGGCTGAGCAGTACCTGTCCGTCGATGAGTGTGAGAGCGTCTGGCCGGATCGAGGGGCGTCACCCCTTGACCGCACCACCGATGAGGCCGGCCGCGATGTAGCGCTGAGCGCCGATGAGGAGCACTGCACCCGGGATGATGCCCAGGACCGCCGCCGCCATCAGCTCGTTCCAGTTCGTCTGTTGGGCACCGATGAACGAGTAGATGCTCAACGTGAACGGGACGACCGATCCGTCCGTACTGAGCGTCAGTGCGTAGACGAAGTCGGCCCAGGCGAAGAGGAAGCAGAACATCCCGACGGCGATGACACCCGTGCGGACCACGGGGAGGACGACACGCAGGAGCGCACCCAGCTCGCCGGCGCCGTCGATCAACGCCGCCTCGCGTAGCTCCGCAGGAACTTCCACGAAGAACGCGCGGAGCACCAGGATCGCGAATGGCACGGCATAGGTGCTGTCGGCCAGGACCAGCGCCGGATAGGAGTTGACGAGACCCAGGCGGCTGAACATGAGGTAGAACGGCGTCGCCGTCATCACGTTCGGGATCATCTGCGTGATCAGCAGGAGCAGGACGATCGTTCCCGTCCACCGGAACTGTCGCTGGGCCAGCGCGTAGGCGGCCGGCACCGAGATGATGAGCGAGAGGATCGCGGTGGCGACGCTGATCACCACGCTGGTGCCGAGCGAGCCGATCTGGGTGCTGATGACGGCTTCGAAGTTCGCCAGCGTGGGCGTCGGCGGCAGGATGTGCGCGGGGATCTCGTAGAGCTGGGTGCGTGTCTGCAGGGACGCCGAGATCATCCACAGCAAGGGCGAGAGCATCACCGCGGTGATCGCTACCCCGATGATCGGCTTCAGGACCCTGCCCACCGCCTGGCTGTGACGCCGATTCATCTCGTGGTTCTCCTGTTCCAGATGGCGTAGACGGCGGCCGCCAACAGCGACAGCGCGAACAGGAAGTCGCCGACCGCCGCGCCGCGGCCGAATGCCTGCTCACCGAAGGACAGCTGGTACGACCAGGTGGACAGCAGCTGTGTCGCGTTGCCCGGCCCGCCGCGGGTCAACACCCAGACGATGTCGAACTGCTTCAGGGTCCCGATCAGGCACAAGATGATGACGATGCCGGTGACCGGCCGCAGGCCGGGCATCGTCACGTGCCAGAACCGCCCCCAGGCGCCGGCGCCGTCCAGCGACGCGGCCTCGTACTGGTCGGCCGGGATGCCCTGCAAACCGCTGTGCAGCATGACGACGGTGAACGCGATCCCCGTCCAGATGTTGACGATCGTGACGGCCGCGAAGGCACCCGAGCTCGTGCTGAACCACCCGATCGGATCGAGGCCGACGTCCATGAGAAGCCGGTTCACCAGGCCGTTGGACTCGTTGAACATCCACTTCCACGCCGCGGTCGTGACGACCCCGGGCACCAGCCAGGGAAGGATGATCACCGACCGCAGGGTCCGGCTGAGGAAGAACGGCCGGGAGAAGAAGACGGCGATCGCCAGGCCGATCACGTACTGGCAGGTGATCGAGAGCAGCGTGAACAACAGGGTGTTGCGCAGCGCGGTGAGGAAGATCGGGTCGTGCCAGACGCTGGAGAGGTTGCGGAGGCCCACGAACGGGGCCTCGCCGGTGATCAGCGAGCTGAGCGTGTAGTCCCGGAGGCTGACCAGGAAGTTGTAGCCGATGGGATAGGCGAAGAACGGGAGGTACAGCACCACCGGCAGCAGGAAGAACAAGATGGAGTGCCGCCGAAGCGCGCCGAGCCCTCGGCCCGCGCGCGGACGCGTGGGCCGAGGGGCGGCGGAAGGCCTGGGGGTCAGCGAGGCCTCGGCCCCGACCCCGAGGTCGGCCTTCGTCTTGCCACTGAGCATCGAGGGTTCCGTCAGCTCGCGGGGACAGCCGCTTGGGCCGTGTCGAGGGCGTCCTGCGCCGACTTCTGGCCGGTAGCCACCTCGGAGATGGCGGTGGAGATGGCCTGGCTGACCTTGGCGTAGTCCGCGCCGACCACGCCGGTCCGCGACTTCGAGGACGCGAACTGGTCGGCGTACGCCTGGTACTGCGGGCGGTCTGCCAGGAAGTCCGTCGCCGCGGGGTGGTAGGAGGGGATGTAGCCGGCGCTGTCGGCGTACTCCACCATCGTCGCCGAGTCCTGGAGCCCCGCCAGGCAGTCGAAGACGGCCTGCTGCTTGGCGTCGTCGGTGACGACCTTGGCGCCCACCGCGAGGACGGCGCCACCGAACGGTGTGACCGACGGCGACCCGTCCGGCGAGGGCTGCGGGACCGCTCCCCACTCCATGCCGGCCGCCTCGGCGTCCTTGACCAGACCCGGCACCGTCCAGGTGCCGAGCAGCGCCATGGCGTACTTGCCCTGCACGAACGCAGGCTCGATGTCGGCCGAGGACAGGTTCAGCTGAGCTTTGGGTGACACGCCGTCCTCGACGAATCCCGTCCAGTACTCCATCGCCTCGACGGCCTCCGGCGAGTTGACCTCGTCCAGGTCACCGCCGTTGCTCCACAGCGACGGCAGCCAGTTCCAGGTCGCCTCCTCGCCCGGCTGCATGCTGAAGGCGAAGCCGTACACCCCACCGGCAGTGAGCTCCTGTGCCGCGCTCTGCAGGTCGGCCCAGGTCTTCGGCGGCTCGATCCCGGCGTCCTCGAGCATCGTCTTGTTGTAGAACAGCGCCTCGCCGTTGTTGCCGAGCGGCATCGCGTACTGGTGACCGTCGTAGCTGCCCGCCGAGAACGGGCCCTCGTCGTAGTCGTCGGCGTTGATCTTGTCGCTCGAGACCAGGTCGTCGATCGGTGCCAGCACGCCCGCCTGGGCGAGGGTCGGCACGTTGATGCCGTCGGTGTCGAGGATGTCCGGCGCCTCACCCGAGGCCGTCAGCTGCACCGCCTTGGTGATGTACTCCGCGGCCGGCACGGTGACCCGCTTGATCGTCACCCCCGGCTGGTTGCTGGCGCAGTGGGCGAACAGGGCGTCGGTCGCGGAGTTCGCGGGCTCGTCGGTCTCGGAGTCCAGGACGGTGATGGTGACCTTGCCGTCGCTGTCGGCCGAGGGCTCGCTGCTACCGCCGCAGCCGGCGAGCGTCAGGGAGAGAACGGCCGCCATGGCGATCGAGCACGGAATGGCGACTCGTGAGTGGAGACTCATCATCAGTACCTCGGTGTCTGAAGAGGGAAGCCAGCTGCAGCGCTGTCACGAGAATCAGGCAGCAGCCGGCCGCAGGCCGTGCCGGCGGCACGGCCCGTCGTAGGAAGTCGGGCTATACGTCGAGCAGGTGACGCATGTCCGGCGTGAGCCGGGCCAGGGTCTCGGGGGTCATCTCGTCACGCTGGGACACCTGCTGCGGGAGTTCACGCGCGACGTAGGAGACGTGCAGGACGCGCCGCCGAGTGCCGGCGTCGTTGCGGGTCCCGCCGTGCCAGATGTGGGAGTTGAACACGACGAGCGTGCCGGCCGGCGCAATGACGCGGATCTCGTCCGGGTGCGCGGCCTGCAGGTCCTCGACCTGCTCGCTGACGGCACCCCAGCGCCGGTGGCTCCCGGGCACGAGGCGGGTGGCCCCGTTGTCGGCCGTGAAGTCGTCGAGCAGCCACAACGTGTTGATGGAGCTGTAGGGCTCGTCCGCGCTGCTGCGCTCCATGTCCGCGTGCAGGTCCTGGTGACCTTCACCCTGCAGCACGTCTCGCGCGTTGAAGCTGTGCAGCTTGAACGGCCGGCCGATGACGTGCTCGGCGGCCGCGAGGACCGTCGGGTCCAGGTACGCGCGATCGAAGACCTCGCCCTTGGTGACGCAGTTCCAGAGCCGAGGCGCCCCCCGTTCGACGCCGCCGACGGTCAGCGTGTCCAGCCCCTCGCCTCCGGACGTCTGCGTCTGCGCTTCGATCAACCGATCGAAGGTTGCCGCCGCCTCGGTGCGCCAGGCGTCGTCCATGTGTCCCGGAAGGACCACGTAACCCAGCTCGTCGAGATCAGCCCAACGCGCCTCGTCAGCTACTGCCTCTGCCATCACTTCGGGCTGCCCTCCATTCGTCGTCGGTGTGACAGAGGTTACGAACGCACGTCGGAGGTGTCAACAAATACATCCAATGTTTCCGGCACAATTCTGCATCCAGATCCACATGCATCCGATTGCACGGCGCTGAGACGCCCGGATCATCCGATCAATTTGGTCTGCAGGCCGCGTTCGACCACCGCGCTAGAACACCGCGAGCGGGTTCACCGCGCAGCCCGTGCCTCCGGGGATCCGCAGCGGGGCCATCGCCAGGACGAAGGTGCTTCGCTCCAGGCGCTCGGCCGTCTCCACCAGCGGCGTCATCCGCGGGCAGTCCAGCAGGCACAGCCCCATCGCCGCCAACCCGATCTGGTGCAAGGGCAGCGGTAGGAGTTCGCTCGGGTACGGCATCCGCTCGACGCAGTCGCCGCTGTAGACGGCCACCTGGCGGTCGTGCAACCACGGCAGGCAGGACGCGTGCAGCCCCGCCCTCCGGGTCGGGTCCTCCGGACCCAGGACCTGCTCGCGACGCTCCAGCCCGACGTGGACCAGGACGGCATCACCCCGGCCGACCTCGACACCGGCCAGCGCCTCGGCGGCCTCGAGGTCCTCCACCGTCACGTACTCGTCGTCGGCGAGCCAGTCCACGCCGCGTGCGCGAGCGACATCCAGCAGCACGCCTCGCGTGACGATGCCCTCGCCCATGGCGAGGATCGATCCGAACGTGAGCCCGCTGGCCTGGACGACATCGGCTGCCGACCGTCCGTTGTAGACGGCGTCGTTCCAGAAGACGTGACCGACCGCGTCGAGGTGCGTCACGGCGAACCCGTGCGGCGCGATGCCCACGTAGTCGAGGGCCGAGACCGGCCGGTGCTGCTCGTAGATCGGCAGGTGAACGGCCGGTCGCGGGTTCACGGGCGAGTGCTGGGTCGAGATGTCTCGCCCGAGCGAGATCATGGCGCCGAGCGTGACCGTCGAGAACGCCGCCAGGCGAACCTCGTCATCGATGTAGTTGAGGGTTCCTCGCTCATCGTCGTCCCCCCACCGTCCGCGGTTGGAGCATCGGTCGAAGAGCGCTGCGAGCTCGGTGTCGGAGAGCTCTGGCGCACGCCGCGGCGGCGTGATTGCGGACACTGCTACCTCCTGGCTGCATGGGTGCAAGGAAGTCGACCCTAGTGCTCGGGATCCGATGCGGGACCGTTGCGCATATAGGCTGCAGCTCGCCAACCTGGGAGGGACCATGGCCGTCACTGACTCGGCAATCGAGAAGATCAAGCAGATGATCGTGTCGGGTGACCTCCGTCCGGGTGACCGTCTGCCGCGAGAAGCGGATCTCGCCGAACGCCTGGGAATCTCGCGGGGCTCCCTGCGTGAGGCGGTCCGAGCGCTGTCGATGATCCACGTCCTGGACGTGCGGCAAGGCGACGGAACCTACGTCACCCGGCTGGACCCTGGCCTGCTGATGGACGCCCTGGGATTCGTGATGGACTTCCACCGCGAGAACACCGTGCTCCACACGCTCGAGGTACGCCGCCTGCTGGAGCCCGCCGCGACCGAGCTCGCCGCGACGACGATGCCGGACGCCGACGTGCAGGGGCTGGCGGACCTGCTCAATGAGATGAGCCCGAGCTCGACGTCCGAGGATCTGATGGCCAACGACATCGAGTTCCACCGTCGGATCGCGGCCGGCTCCGGCAACCCGATACTCGCATCGCTCCTCGACAGCCTGTCGGGGCAGACACAGCGAGCCCGGGTGTGGCGATCGCTCACAGAGGAATCCGCCATCGCGCGAACACTGGCCGAGCACCGCTCGATCCAGCAGGCGATCGCGGCACGTCAGCCCCACATCGCAAGCGCCTGGGCGACGGTGCACATCGCCGGCGTCGAACAGTGGCTGCGCGAGGCCCTGAGCGACACCTGAGCCTGCCGCCGAGAGCTGGGGTCGCGCCGCGCCCGGCCGCGCGCCGCGCGCGTGGCGGACGAGGACACCTCGAGCCCAGGTACCTGGACATTGGGTGAAGAGCCCCCGGAGGTCGTCATGGATGACGTCACTCCGGGGGCTCTGTCACCTGGGCTCACGCGGACAGCCGCGCGAGCCTGTGGTCACGCGTGCGACCTACTCCTGCCCGAGAGACTCTCCGCCACTCCGATGAGGAGCACGGCAGCGATCACGGCCACCACGAACCCGATGACGTTCAGCTCGCCGATGTCGCCCGTACCGATCGCACTGGCGATGATCCCCCCGATGACCGACCCGGCGATGCCCAACAGCAGGGTCATGAGGATGCTGAGGTTCTGCTTGCCCGGCTTGATGAGGCGGGCCAGCGCTCCGATGATGAGACCTGCGATGAGAAATCCGATGATGCCCATGTGAGCACGTGCTCCTTCCCTTGGTTACGCCCGTCGTTACCCTGATCTCGGGAGCGCATGCTCCGCGAACCGTGGGTGAGCGAGACGCCGAGGACTCAGGAGCATCGTCCAGTCAGGACGAGTGGTCGGTGGGAACAGGGCCTGAACGTCGGTGCCGCGACAGCGGCGGAGCTGTCGTCGAGCCGCGGGGCCGGCTTGTGGGACCCGACCTGGTCAGCCGATGTCTTCGAAGACTGCGACGAGCAGGTCGAGACCCGCGCTGAGCACTTGATCGGAGATCGCGAGCGGCGGCAGGAACCGGAGCACGTTGCCGTAGGTGCCGCGACCAGGTCGAGGTGGTGCCGCTGCGTCAGTCCGCGAGACCGGCCAACCGGCCGGCGAAGCGCGCGATGAGCGAGGTCGAGGTCGCTCCCCGACGCTCCTCTCGCCCGTCGGCGGTGCGGAAGAGCCGGTACATCGCGTGGATCCCCGCCCAGCGGAGGGGCTCGGGCTCCCAACGGGGCGGGCGGTGGTCGACCAGCGGTAGCCGGACGAGATCGGTGTCCCGGGCGAGCACCAGGTCGACGAGGGTGCGCGCCGCCAGGTTGGCCGCCGCGACCCCGTGGCCGGCGTAGCCGACCGATGCCCCGATGCCCGTCCGGGGGTCGTGCCGGACGCTCGCACACCAGTCGCGCGACACACCCAGCACCCCGGACCAGGCGTAGTCCGCTTCGAAGTGGACGTCGGGGAAGTAGAGCGACAGGCGGTCGAGCAAGGCCTGTTGGGTGTCGGGATGGCAGGCGTGGCGCCCGTCGATGCCGGAGGCGAACTCGTAGGGCTTCCCGCGCCCACCCAGGGCGATGCGGCCGTCGGCCGTGCGCTGGGCGTAGATGAACGTGTGCGAGGTGTCGGAGAGGCATTCCGCGTTCGCCCAACCGATCCTGCTCCATTCCTCGGCGGAGAGAGGCTGGGTCGCGATCATCGAGCTCCTGATCGGCACGACCGCCCGTGGCCCGAGCAGCGGACCACTGAATCCCTCGGTGCACAGCAGGATGTGCTCCGTCGAGATCTGCGCGGAGGCCGTGTGCGCGAGGCGCGGCTCCACCCGGTCGACGCGCGTCCCCTCGTACAGCCGCACGCCGCGCGCCTCGACCAGGCGGGCGAGCTGCCGGACCAGCTTGCCCGGGTGGATCCGGGCGCAGGGGGCCGCGTAGAGGCCGCCGACCGCCGCAACGACGTCGACCCGCTCCCGGACCTCGCCGGCCGTGAGCAGTCGCACCTCCTCATCGGTCAGCCCCGCGCGCAGGTCTGCGGCGTGCCGGGCCTGGAGCCGCTGCAGACCGGCCTCGTTGGGCGCGACCACGAGGTTCCCGCCCCGGTGGGCGTCGATCTCCAGTCCGCGGGTGGAGCTGACGTCGAGCACGTGGTCGACGGCCTCGACCATCGCGCGCTGGAACGCGACCAGACCCTCGGGCCCACGCGGCCCGCGCGCGAAGACGTTCCGGTTCCCCGGCAGCAGATGCGAGAGCCAGCCGCCGTTCCGGCCGGAGGCGCCGAAGCCGACATGCTCGGCCTCGGCGACCACGATCCGCAGGTGCGGGGCGAGCTCGGTCAGGTAGTAGGCGGTCCACAGCCCGGTGTACCCGGCGCCCACGATGAGCACGTCACAGGACGTGTCGCCGGTCAGGGCATCCCGCCCGTGCGAGTTCTCCTCAGCGCCGATGTCCCACAAGGACGTCGTCTGGGGGTTGCTGGCGGTCATGGCCATCGTTCACTTCTCCTGGGCGGAGCCGGCGGCGGCACCCACGGCATGAGCGCGGTCGGGATCGTCACTGGTCCAGCCGGCCGCCGACCCGACGACCGACAGGCCGGGCGTCGAGGAGGACAGGTCGGCACCGGCCCACCCGCCGCCCACCGCCTGCGTGGTGCCGGCCGCGACGTACTGCCGCTGCAGCGCCAGGTCATTGGCGGGACGCGGAGCCAGGGCCACGCAGAGCAGGTCGGCGCGGATCGTCCGCACTCGGCCATCCACCTCCACGTCCACCGCGCGCAGCACCCTCGCGCCCCGAGCGGCACGCACGGTCCCGAGGAGGACCCTCTCGTCGTCGAGCTGACGGTCGGCAGGCCCGGCCCCCGGCTCGGGCGAAGCGCCCGCACCCTGCTGGACCACGATGGCCACGACCTCGACACCCGCCTGCTCGAGCTGATCGGCCAGGGCGCGGCCGCGGTCGCCGTCCGTCATCACCACGGCTCGCCGCCAGGGGACGACGCGATCCACCCGGAGCAGCTTGCCGACGCCGTCGGCGAGGACGACGCCAGGCTTGTCGTTGCCGGGGAACAGGCCCGGTACGTCGTAGGAGCCCGTGGCGACGACCAGGTGCTTCGGGCGGCATTCGAGCACGAGCCCGTCGGCCACCACGGGGATCACGCCGGTCTCGAAGTAGGACATCACGAACCCGTCGACGACCCTGATGCCGTCGTGGGCCAGCACGGCGGACGCAAGACGACCGGCGACCTCGGCGGCCGGTGCCGTCTCTCGGCCGTAGGTGACGATGGAGTCTCGAGCGCTCCCCCGGCCGCCGAGCCGGCCGGGATGCACCAGCGTCACCGACGCGCCGCTCCCCGCGGCTCCGAGTGCGGCCGCACAGCCGGACACCCCGCCGCCGGCGACGAGAACGTCGGCCACGTCGACCTCGGTACGCGTGCGGACTGCCCGCGCCGCCTGTGGTGTCGGGAACCGGCCCGCACCCGCGACCCGTCCCATCACCTTCTCGGCAAGGTGCGCGAGCCGGGGCCGCGACCGGAAGAGCCGGAACTGGAATCCCGCCGGGACGAACCTGGCCATGAGATCGGTGGCCCTCAGCAGGTCCCGGTCCGCGCTCGGCCAACCTCGTTCGCGCCGTACGACCTCGCCGCCCCGCACGGGGGTCGTGCAGGACGTCACGCCGGGGAGCCCGTCGACCGTGACGGGGCAGTTGCCGCAGATGTCGTACCCGCAGGTGTACCCGCGCGGGCGACGGTACTTGAAGCTCCGGGTCAGGACCGGCGTGCCGGACTGCAGGATCGCGGAGGCGATCGACTGTCCCGGCCGGGCCGACAACGTGCGGCCCTCGAACGTGAAGGCCACGGGCCCGTCGGGGTGAGCGCTGGTCAACGTCAGGACCTTCCGTCGGTGGTGACCACGAGGGTGGACTCGGCGATGGAGCGCCCTTCGATGAGGCGGCGTGCGTCGAAGGGCGCCATGACGTCGGGGACCCGACCCGTCGTGATGCTCTCGGCCAGCAGCCGGCCCGCCGCGGGCGCGCCCATGAATCCGTACACCCACGCGATGCTGAGGTGGTAGCCGGACACACCCGGCGCCTCTCCGAGGACCGGCGCCAGGTCCGGGGCCTGGGAGACGGTCCCGGCCCAGTTGCGCAGGATGCGCACCCCGCCCAGGTCGGGGAACAGCCGGACCCATTTCGTGGCCATGTCGCGCAGCATGTGGTACGTCGTGTTCAGGCTGTCGGTCTCGTCGTGGCCGGGGAGCTCGGTGCCGCCGACGAACTCTCCGCGGGCGGTCTGGTGGCAGTAGCCGAGCAGGTGAGGTGTCGCCACAGCGCACCGCAGGAAGGGCTTCACGGGCTCGGTCACGATCATCTCGAGCCGGGCCTTGACCAACGGCAGATGGACGTCGGCGGTGAGGTTCAAGTCGTCCGAGTAGGCGCCCGCCGCGTTCACGACGACATCTGCCGCGATGTCACCGCCGTCGGTCCGGACACCGGTCACCCGACCGCCGCTGGTCAGGACCGCGTGCACGTCGACGCCGCTGAAGACGGACACCCCCGCCCGGGCGGCGGCACGGAGGTAGCCCCAGACCACGGCGTCGTGGTGGGCGAAACCCGCGCGCCGCTGGAAGATGCCGCCGCGCGCGAGCTCCGGGTTGGCATGCGGGACGAGCCTGCGCACCTCGGCTGCATCGAGCACTTCGCTCTGCACGCCGTACTCGGCCTGTTTCGCGGCGACGAGGTCCTGTCGGCGCAGCTCCTCGTCGGTGGTGGACAGGACCAGGTAGCCGGACGGACTGAAGAGGATGTTGAAGTCGAGCTCCGCCGACAGCTCGGAGAACCGACGCAGGCTGAGGTCGAACAGCTGTGCCCACTCGCGGCTGGAGAAGGCGGACCGGATCATCTCCCCGTTGCGCCCGCTGGCGCCGCCGCCCGGCCAGGACCTGTCCAGGACGGCGACGTTGGTGACGCCCGACCGCGCGAGCTCGTAGGCCGTGGCGAGGCCCTGGACCCCGGCTCCGACGACGACGACGTCGTAGCCTGCCCTCGGGCGACCGGTGGCCACGCCGGGAAGGGTCATGCCGCGCCTCCGGCCGGCTTCGACTCGTCCTCGTACACGAGGTCGCCCATCCGGACCGGGAACAGGGGCGGACGGACCGAGGGGCGACGTTCCTCCGGCTCCGTGGCCCCCTGCAGCGCCGCGATGACGTCGCCGGTGACCTGCCCGCACAACTTGCCCTGGCACGGCCCCATGAACACCGCGGTCGCCCGTTTGAGCGTCTCGGGATGCCGGTAGCCCGCCTCCCAGCTGCTCCGCAGGTCGAAGAGGGTCGCGTCGTGGCAGGGACACACGATCGTCCTCCGGTCGAGCGCGTCGCGCCGACGCCCCGAGGACCGGCGGCCGCGCCACGTTGCCAGGGCCTGTGCGAACACGCCCACCTCCCTTGCCATTGGTCCGACACTCCTCAGGTCCCTACCGAGGGGTTCCCGGCCGCCTGTCCGGACAGGAACCCGCCCCACGATCAGCCGTGGACGTAGTAGAGCCGCTTGTTGACGAACTCCTCGATGCCGAGCGGCCCCAGCTCGCGGCCGAATCCCGACCGCTTGGTGCCGCCGAAGGGAAGCGCAGCTCCCTCTCCCGCCGCCGTGTTGACGTTGGTCATCCCGACGTCCAGGGCGTCGGCGACGGCCGCCGCCCGTGCCGGGTCGACGCTGAAGACGGCGCCGCCGAGTCCGTAGTCGGAGTCGTTCGCGATCCGGACCGCGTCCTCGTCGGACTCCGCCCGGTACACCACGGCCACCGGCCCGAACAGCTCTTCGGCGTAGGCTCGCATGCCCGGTCGCACCCCCGTCAGGACGGCCGGGCGCACGTAGGCGCCCGGTCCTTCGACGAGCGAACCTCCGACATGGAGCGTGGCGCCCTGCTCGACGGCGTCCTCGATCTGGGCGACGAGGGCCTCGGCAGCGGGCCGCGACGCCATCGGCGGGAAGGCGTTCGGGCCCAGCTCGGCCGGGTCACCGGGCTCGAGGCCGGTGGCTTCGGCCGTCAGGGCGGCGACGAAGTCGTCGTAGATGTCGGCCATCACGATGATCCGCTTGTTGGAGTTGCATGCCTGCCCGTTGTTGTAGATGCGCGTGCCCCAGGCGGCGGACGCCGCCGCGGCGACGTCCTGGGTGTCGAGAACGATGTAGGGGTCGGACCCGCCGAGCTCGAGCACCACCTTCTTGAGGTTCCGGCCCGCCAGCTCGGCGACGGCGGCGCCGCCGCGCTCGGAACCGGTGAACGAGACCCCGGCCACTCGCCGGTCGGCGATCATGCCGGCGACCTGGTCATGGCTGGCGAAGACGTTGACGTAGACGCCGTCCGGCAACCCGGCCTCGCGCAGCAGTCGCTCGATGGCCACCGCTGACGTCGGGCAGTTCTCGGCGTGCTTGACGATGACGGCGTTGCCCGCGACGAGGTTGGGCGCCGCGAAGCGCGCGACCTGGTAGAAGGGGAAGTTCCAGGGCATGACTCCCAGGAGCGCACCCGTCGGGAGCCGTTGCACGCGCGCCTGCGCTCCCCCGTCGGCGGGCAGGACCTGGTCGGCGAGAAGCTCCGGCCCGTGGTCGGCGTAGTAGGCGAAGATGTCGGCGCAGAACTCCACCTCTCCCGCGGCCGACTCCCGGTCCTTGCCCATCTCCGCGGTGGCGAGGCTGCCGAGCTCGTCGGCCCGTTCGGCGAACAGCTCTGCCGCCGCCGCGACGATCGCGGCTCGTTCCACCACGGGCCGCTTCGCCCAGTCCTTCTGGGCGGCCGCGGCACGGGCGAGGACGACCTCGATCTCGGCGTCGGTGGCGGTGGGGAACTCCTCGAGGACCTGACCGGTGACCGGACTGGTCACCCGGTACGAGGGCTGGGCGGGGGCGGTGTTCACGACATCTTCCTCATAGTGCGGTATTATTAATGCACGCGGACGCCGACTGTCAATGACTCGGCCGCGCTCGCCGTCCCGAACCGCCGCGACGCGGGCACCGTGTGACTGGCGGCCGGCGTCCTAGGGTGAGACGGGCAATCCGCACCAGGCGATCTGAGGAGTGCAGTGACCACGGTCAATCGCGTCGGACGACCCGCCCTCGATGACGACGTCCTGTACCAGCGCAAGCGGCTGATCCTGGACAGGACGCTCGGCCTGGTCGCCCAACGCGGCACGTCGAACGTCAGGCTGAAGGACGTCGCGGCGAGCGCGAACGTGTCGGTCGGGACACTGCAGCACTACTTCGACTCACGCGACCAGCTCATCCGCGAGGCCTTCACCCAACACGCCTACGGCGTCATCGACGGCGTGCTCGGCACCCAATCCCCCACAGCCACGCCCTGGGAAGCCCTGCGCACCATGTTCGCGAACGTGTACGCCGGGTCCGACCTGGCGCAGCGATGCGCCCTGTGGATCGAGTTCGTGGCCGCCTCTCGTCACGACGACCGGCTCCGCGAGCTCATGGCAGAGTTCTGGAACGCGTGGAGCGCGCCGATCCGGCACGCGGTCAGGCGCGGCGTCGACGACGGATCCTTCGCCCCCGTCACCGACGTCGACTCCGTGGTCGCCACCATCCTGGCGGTCATCGACGGAGGCGAGACTGCCGTCGCGCTGAAGGTCCGGGCCATGGACCGCGACGTGCTGACGGCCGAGCTGCAGGCAGCTGCCGCGGCACTCCTGGGCGTATCCGGGCCCGCCACCCTGCGCTGAGGCCGACCCCTCGACCCCCGAGCTGCCGGACTCGCCGGCCGAGCTCGGTCGAACGCGACAGCCGGTCGCGCACTGAGGTAAGGTGCTCCTATTAGTACAAACGTACACAAGGGGTTTGGCGATGGCGTATGTGTGGCTCGTGGTCGCGATCGGCTTCGAGGTCCTGGGCACCAGCCTCCTCAAGCCGAGCGAGGGGCTGACCAAGCTGTGGCCCTCGATGGGAGCGATGGCGTCGTACCTCCTCGCCTGCGCCATGCTGGCCCAGGCCATGCGCGAGATCCCCACCGGCGTCGCCTACGCGATGTGGTCGGGTCTCGGGACCGCCGCCATCGTGGCCATCGGACTGGCGTTCCTGGGCGATCGCCTCACCCCGGCGACCGTCTCGGGCATCGCGCTGATCGTCGGCGGCGTGATCGTCCTCAACCTGGCCGGCGCCCATTAGCGGCGGCACGGGCCGTCGGGCCCGGGATCCGGAACGGCGCCGACGCGACCTCGTCGTGGCAGCCACGGAGATGATCGCCGAGATGGGCCTCGAACGGGTGACCCACCGCGCGATCGCGGCCCGCGCGGGTGTCCCGCTCGGGGCCACCACCTACTACTTCCCCACCCTGCACGACCTGCTGGAGGCTGCGCTGGAGCACGCCGCGGCCACGTCGCGAGCCCAGCTGTCCACCTGGGCGGCGGCCCTGGCCACGAACGTGCAGGTCTCGACCGTCCTGCCCGACCTCGTGCAGGAGTACCTGGCCGACCGGAACCGAGCCCTCGTGGACTACGAGCTCTACCTCGCCGCTGCCCGCGACCTCCGCCTCCGACCCCTGGCACTGGCGTGGCTCGAGGACGCCACCGCGGCACTGGAGCCGTCGGTGGGCGTCGAGACCGCCCGAGCCCTGGTGACCCTCATCGACGGGGCCATGCTCCAGACCCTGGTCACAGGACAGGACCTGGATCTCGACGCCCTGCGCCTCCAGGTCGCCCGCCTCACCGGATCCTGAGTCCCACCCGGCCACAGCTCGCCCACACCGCCGTTGGGCGGGACCGCTGCTGCGGCCCCGCCCCCTGGTCGCTCGCCGGCTCAGCCCGAGGACGCGGACGAGCGCACCCGGTCACGGGCGGCGCGCGAGTACCCGCCCTTGCCCCGGGCGATGACGAGCTGGCTCACCAGCCAGTACACGGCTCCCGCTGTGAGCACCGACGGCACGGTGGCGGTGGTGTAGGAGTAGAAGGCGTGCGACTCGTAGGTGAGGGGGTTGAGCAGTGCCAGGTACGCCAGCACACCCGCCGCGATCGCCACGAAGCCGGCGGGGTTGAACCCGGCCCAGAAGTTGTACTTGTTGTCGGGGCTGGCGCCGTACAGGTCCGCGAGGTCGAGCTGCTGACGACGCAGGATGAAGTAGTCGACGATCTGCACGCCGCAGATGGGACCGAAGATCAGCGCGCACATCGCCAGGAAGGACGGGAAGTTCTCGAAGAACTCGTCGGCGAGGAACACCATCACGAACACCACGGGCAACAGGGAGATGATCGTGGTGGTGTTCCACGAGGTCCGCTTGGCGATCGCCGGCACGTTGCGCAGGCTCACCGTCATGGCGTAGACACCCACCACCGTGGAGCCGATGTTGGCCAGGATGATGAACGACAGACCGATGACGCCGAACAGCAGACCCCCCACCTGGGTCAGGAACACGGTGGGGTCACCGCCGGAGGCGGGCACGACCAGGCCCGCGTAGAGACCGATCAGCGAGACCATCGCGACGGGGACGCCGAGGCCGGCGATGCTCGGCCACAGGGCGCGGCGCGCACTGGGAACCAGACGCACCATGCCGCCCACGTAGGGCCACCAGCCCACCGCCGACGCGATCAACAGCTCGACGCCGGTGGTGACGTTGAAGGCCTTGTTCGGCGAGGGAGCACTGGGCTTCGCGTCGAGGAGGCCCGAGACTCCGACCTTGTTCACGAGCAGGCCCATGACCACGCAGGAGAGCACCAGGACCCCGGCGGCGATCCACTTCTGGGAGTCACGCACCGCATCGGGGCCCTTGCGCGCGATCGACCAGACCGCCAGGGCTCCGAGCAGCATCGCCAGGGTGGCAACCCAGGCACCGCTGTCCTCGCGCACCACCCCTGCTGCCACCAAGATGGCATCGGCGGCGCGGCCGAGCACGATGAGCAGCAACGCGTTCCAGCCGGCGAGGCTGACGAACAGCAGCACGGCCGAGAATCCCCAGCCCCGGCTGCCGAGGAACGCCTTGGACGCGGAGGTCGAGTCCAGCCCGTACTTCGTGGAGGCCGGCACCAGGGCCAAGATGATGAAGAGCATGCCGATCAGCACGCCTGCCATCATCGTGAGGGAGCCTGCCACCGCGCCGAGGTAGTAGCTGACGGTGCCGCCGATGATGAAGCACCAGGTGGCCACCGACGTGGAGGCGGAGGACGCCAGCAGGTCCAGTCCGGTCCAGCTCCGCTCCGACAGCAGCAGGGGGACGCCATCGCTCCCGCCGGACGTCTTCGGGGCGCTCATGCCAGCCACGCGAGGGCGATGAACAGCACCGGAGCCACCAGGCACGCGGCCAGCAACACCAGGTAGTCGTTGCGGACGAACGACTCGCCCTCGTTCTCCGGCGAGGTGGCCGCTCGGAAGCGCTCAGCCACGTCGGCGGGCAGCCCAGCAGGCTCCCGGTGCCGAGACCGAGCGGGGGTGACGGGGGGAGACCCCAGGGGTTGATCTGAAGCGGACGCGCTCATGGATCCTCCAGCGTGATTGTGAACCGATCGGGCCCCCGGTCGGCGACGGGGAAGCCGAGACCCCCGCCGAGCTGGAGGACTATGGCGGCGCTCACATTCCAATATTTCTGTAATAATTGTCAAGCGCTTCGCGTGATTGCGTTCACATCTCGCCCCGGAACGGGTGGTGGCCGCGAGCGCTGTCCGCCTGCGCGGTCACTCCAGGCTCGCGTAGACGTACTGCGCCTTGTGCACCTTGAGCTCCATCAGCGTTTCGACCCCCTCAACGCCGGCCAAGGCCCCGATCCGCTCGCTGATGAGCCGGAACAGGCTCTCCTGGTCCTCGCACACGATCTGGACGAACAGGTCGGCGCGGCCCACGGTGCTCGAGACGTACATGGCCTCGGGCCAGCTCGCGATCGTCTCCACCACCGCCATGGTCGCGGAAGGCCGCACCCGCACGAAGAGGCTGCTGAGCACGCCGTACCCGAGCGCGGCGGGGTCGACGAAGCCGAGGATCTGCAGGACGCCGTTCTCGCGCAGCCGGTTCACCCGGAAACGGACCGTGGCCTCGGAGGCGCCGATCGTGCGGGCGATGTCGCGGAACGAGCGACGGCCGTCGAGCTGCAGCTCGTGCAGCACCGCCCGGTCGAGGTCGTCGAGCTGGTGGGGGGAACGGTGCGCCGACCAGCCGACACCGGAACCCGCCTCGGGGGTCTCTGACACCCTCGCAGCATAGCCGTGCGCCCGGGGGTTGTCCGCCGGGGGGAAACTCAGGCTTACGGAACCCGGATGTCTTCGCGAAGTGTGCTGCGTGTTTCGGAAGTAGTCGGCACGTTTCTTGCGCAAAGAGCAATCTACGGCCTACCGTGCTCCGAGTCACACGAAGGAGCGACCATGACCACCCACGCAGAACCGCGGCCTCGTACAGGCGCGCTCGTCGAGACGCTGCCCGCGTCGTACTACACCGACCCCACGATCCTGGAGATCGAGCAGAAGGAGATCTTCGCCAAGACCTGGCAGTACGTCGGCACCGTCGACGCGCTGGCCAAGCCGGGCGACTACATCACGACCACTCTCGTCGACACCCCGATCATCGTCTCCCGCTCGCGCGACGGGGTCCACGCGATGGTCAACGTGTGCCGGCACCGGTTCTCCGAGGTCGCCAGCGGGTGCGGCAACACCCGCGCCTTCAAGTGCCCGTACCACGCGTGGACCTACGGCCTCGACGGGACGCTCGTCGGCGCGCCGCGCTCGGAGCAGATCGACGACTTCGACAAGTCCCAGCTCCCCCTGACCAAGCTGCCGGTGGCGGTGTGGGGGCCCCTCGTCTTCGTCAGCCTCGACCCGCAGGTGGGGGCGTTCCAGGACTGGATCGGGCCCGTCGAGGCGTCGCTGCGCGAAGCGAACGTGGACTTCGAGAGGCTCACGATGCGCAAGCGCACCACCTTCGACATCGCCGGCAACTGGAAGATCGTGGCCGAGAACTACCTCGAGTGCTACCACTGCCTGGTCGCGCACCCGAACTACTCCCGGACGTTCGACACCAGCGCCCTCGGCTACACGTTCGCCACCGACGCGCACACGTTCATCTCGAACACCGCGCCCCAGGACCGTGTCCTCCACGACGCCGCGGCGGCGCCGTACAAGGCCGACGGTCCGATCGGCGTGAACCAGAACGACTACGTCTGGCCGAACTTCGCGCCGATGACGTGGCCGGGCCAGAACAACCTGCTGATCTACTCCTTCCGGCCGACGGCCGTCGACCACACGATCGGGTACTTCGACTACTTCTTCGACCCCGACAGCGACCCCGAGGTGGAGCGCGACTTCATGGCGTTCCTCGACGAGGTCGGCGCCGAGGACGTGCCGCTGATCGAGTCCGTGCAGCGGGGCATGACCAGCGGCCTGATCGACACCGGACGCCTCGTCCCGGACGAGAACCAGATCGAGCACTTCCAGAAGCTGACCAGGGACGCCATCCACGGTGGCTCGGCCCGTTGAGCCGACCGGCTCACCGACAGCACCCTGCCTAGAAGGAAGACACGCGTGATCTCGCACGACGAACATCGCCTGGACGTCAAGGTCGTGGGAATCGAGGAGGTCGCCGTCGGCGTCCGTGCCGTCCACCTGGCCCAGGTGGACGGCACGGACCTCCCGCCGTGGACGCCGGGGGCCCACATCGACGTGCAGCTGGGGCCGTTGACCCGCCAGTACTCGCTGTGCGGCCGGACCGACGACCTGGCCACGTGGCGGATCGGGGTCCTTCTCGAGCCGGAGAGCCGGGGCGGCTCGCAGTTCGTGCACAGCCTCGAGCGTGGCGACAAGCTGGCCGTGGTGGGACCACGCAACAACTTCATCCTCCAGCCGGCAGCGGAGTACCTCTTCGTGGCCGGCGGGATCGGGATCACCCCGTTGCTCCCGATGATCGCAGCCGTCGAGGCCCGAGGGCTCCCCTGGCGGCTGCTCTACGGCGGCCGGCAGCGCGCGAGCATGGCGTTCCTGCCGGAGCTCGAGGCGTACGGCGACCGCGTGCTGATCTCGCCCCAGGACGAGGGCGGGCACCCGGACATCGTGGGGGTGCTCGACCGGTGCGGCCCCGGGGTGCACGTGTACTGCTGTGGGCCCGAGCCGCTGCTCGCCGCGGTCGAGGAGCGGACGCAGGCGCTCCCGGCCGGGTCCACGCACGTCGAACGGTTCCGGCCGCGGGCGGCCGACCCCGACGCCGCGGCGGACGCCGCTTTCGAGGTGGTGCTCGAGCGCTCCGGGCTGACCGTGCAGGTGCCGGCGGACGAGCCCATCGTCGACGCGCTGCTGCGCGTCGGTGTCGCGGTCGACACCTCCTGCCGGGAGGGAATCTGCGGCAGCTGCGAGACCCGGGTGCTCGGCGGCGTTCCCCTGCACCGCGACAGCCTCCTCAGCGACGAGGAGCAGGCGACCAACGACACCATGATGGTCTGCGTGGGCCGCTCGCGGACCCCGCGACTGGTGCTGGACCTGTGACGGGCGTGGGCCCCTCGCCGACCCGGACCCGGCACCTGGACGAGGCGCTCCTGCCGGCTCCCTGGAGCCGCTCGGACCGCACCCTGCCCCGCCGGGTCGTGCAGCCCCTCCAGCAGCTCGGCGCCACGGCCACGGCCGGCGCCGTCGTGATGATGGTGGGACTGCTGGTCGCGCTGGTCCTCGCCAACTCCCCGCTCGCCGGTCACTACGAACAGTTCTGGAGCTCCCCCGTCACCGTCACGGTGGGCCGCTGGACCGGGCTTTCGGGCCACTCCCTGCGTGACTGGGTCAACGACGCGGCCATGGCGGTCTTCTTCTTCCTGGTCTCCCTGGAGATCAAGCGCGAGATGGTCGACGGCGAGCTGCGCGACCCACGGGCGGCCGCGCTGCCGATCGCGGCGGCCTTCGGCGGGATGGTCGTCCCTGCGCTCATCTACACCGCGGTCAACCTCGGCGGCCCCGGGCAGCACGGGTGGGGTGTCCCGATGGCCACCGACATCGCCTTCGCGGTGGCGGTGCTCACCGCCGTGGGCGACCGCGTCCCGACCGGCGCCCGGCTCTTCCTGCTGACGCTCGCGATCGTCGACGACCTCGGAGCCATCGTCGTGATCGGGGTGTTCTACACCCAGGGGGTCGTGGCGAGCTGGATCGGCGTTGCCGTCCTCACCGTCCTCGCGGCCCTCGTGCTGCGCCGCGCGCACGTCCGGGCGCTGGCCGTGTACGCCGCGTTGGCGATGCTCTGCTGGTACGCGTTGCTGCAGTCCGGCGTGCATCCCACCATCGCCGGGGTCGTGTTCGCCTTCCTGACGCCCGCCCGCCCGTTCCACCCGCGAGAGCCGTACCTGGCGTGGGTGCGCTCGCTGGTGCGCGTCGACTCGCCGAAGACGCACTCGCTGCGCGAGCTGCGACGAATGACCGTCGAGGCCGAGTCACCGTTGGAGCGCCTGGAGTGGCGGCTCACCCCGTGGGTCACCTTCGTCGTGCTGCCCGTCTTCGCCCTGGCCAACGCCGGGCTCCCCATCGACCTGGGCAACCTCCGCGACCTCCACCAGGCCCCCGTGGCCCTGGGGATCGTGCTGGGCCTGGTGCTCGGCAAGACCGTCGGGATCCTGCTCGCCGTCTGGCTGGTCAGCCGCACGCCGCTGGCGGTCCTGCCGACCGGGGTCTCCTGGCTCCAGCTCGCGTCGGTCGCGATGTGCGCCGGCGTCGGCTTCACCGTCGCGCTGTTCGTGGCCGGCCTCGCGTTCACCGACGCAGCGTCCGCGGACTCGGCGCGGATGGGCATCCTGGTGGGCAGCACCCTCGCGGCGGTCCTGGGCTACGGAGCGCTGCGCGCCACCTCGCGTGCACCACTCCCGGTCGAGCCGTCGGCCGCGTCGTACCCGTCGTACTGAAGCAGGGTCGCCGCCAGGCGCAGGGTGAGCTCGCGCATCCGGGGTCCGGTCATCCCCTCGGGGTCCGAGGCGATGTTCAGCTCGCAGCCGTCGATGTGGCTCAGCAGCAGCTCGACGACGTCGGGGACGGACGTGACCGGGGTGAAGATGCCGGCATTCGTGCCGTCCTCGACGGTCTCGCGGACCAGCGCATACCACTTGTCGTAGATCGACCTGAACCCCTCGCGCATGCTGGGGATGCGCGCCGACGCGGTGGCGAACTCCACCCAGACCATGCAGTGGGTGCGCAGCCCTTCCCGGAGGGCCAGCTGGCTCACCAGCGCGTCCAGGCGCTCCCATGGCGGGGGGTTCGAGGCCAACAGGACGCCCCACTCCTGCAGCAGGTCCTCACTGGCCTGGCGGAACGCCTCGGCGACCAGCTCGTCGCGGGTCTCGAAGTAGTGCTGGAGAAGACCGGTGGACACGCCCGCCGCGCGGGCGACGTCGCGCAGCCGCAGGTTGTCGTAGCCGCTCACGGCCACGCACTCGACGGCCGCCCGCAGCACCGCGGTACGGCGCTCCTCGGCGGTCAGGTCCCGACCCACGCGGAGCGATCGGGGGGCCACGGCGTTCCTCCTCGGTGCGGGCAGGGTGTCGAACGGCTCCTCACGGGTGCGAACCGTCGATGTCAGTATGACGGATGGCGCAGTGACACCGGCGCAGCCCGGTCGCCGGGGCCCTCAGACGACCACGTTCTCGAGTGGGAAGGCCCGCCCGGCGGTCAGTCCGCCGTCGACCACGATCGCCTGGCCGGTGACGAAGGCGGCGTCGGCCGAGGCGAGGAAAGCGGCGACCCCGGCGATCTCCTCGGGTGCGGAGATGCGGCGCAGCGCGTGCACCCCCGCCGCCTGGGCGCGGGCGCGCTGCGGGTCGGGCTGCGCGTCGTAGAACTGCTCGAGCATGTCGGTCGAGACGTAGCTGGGACAGATGCTGTTGCAGCGCACGCCCTCGGGACCGTGGTCCAGCGCCATCGCCCGGGTCAGCGCAAGGACGGCACCCTTCGAGGCGCTGTAGGCGGCCAGCCCCGGCTCCGCCCAGAACCCGTCCACCGACGCGATGTTGATGAGCGACCCGCGGGTACGGCGCAGATGGACCATCGCGTGCCTGCTCACCAGGAAGACGCCCCGCACGTTCACCTCCATGACCTCGGTCCACACGTCCAGACTGGTCTCCTCCACGGTGCCCTCGCGCTCCACCGCGGCGTTGTTGACGACCACGTCGAGGCGGCCATGCCGGGCGACCACCTGCTCGACGGCCGCACGGACCTCGTCGTCTCGCGCCACGTCGGCGGTGAGGTGCTCCACCGAGGGCATCGGCGCACCACTCGGCGCCGTCCGGCTCAGACCGACCACGCGGGCGCCCTCGGCCGCGAACCGCTCGGCGATCGCGGCGCCGATGCCGCGGGACGCCCCGGTCACCAGCGCAACCCTGCCGGCGAGCCGGCTCCCGGGGCCGCTCGTCGAGCTCGTCGGATCGCTCGCCGGGCTGCTCACAGCGCGTGCCCGACCCGCATGCCCTCGAGGATCGCCTCCTCCACGGTGCGGGGGGCCACGCAGTCGCCGACGGCGTGCACCTCGGGCCTCTGGTCGGCCGGCAGGGCCGCCAGCTCGTCGCCCAGCGTGGTGTCGGGCGCGTGGCCCTGGGCGAGGACCACGGCGCTGATGCCCTCCACCAGCACCGGCTCGTCGGTCAGCACGTGCTGCAGGTACGCGGTGTCGTCGTCGGCACCGAACAGCCGGGTGAGCGGGACGACCGTCACCCCCGCCCGGAACATCTGCTTGAGAAGCTCGTCGCGGGCGTACTGCTGGAGCAGCTCGCCGGCCTGGTAGCCGATGGTGGCCAGCGTGACCCGTCGACCGCGCTCGGCGAGCATGGTCGCGGTGCCGATGCCCACCCAGTCCCCGCGCCAGTCGGCGACGAGCACCGGGCCCTGAGGCGGAACCTCGCCCCGGATCACGTCCCAGGCCTCCAGCACGACGGCCTCGTCGGAGAACTCGAAGTTCGGCCGGTAGGGCTGTGCTCCGGTCGCGACCACCACCGCGTCGGGCGACTGCTCCGCGATGAAGGCGGCGTCGACCCGGACCCCGGTCGCGATCTTGACGTTGCTGCGCGCCGCCTCGTTCAAGAGGTTCGTCACCGCTCCCCCGAACTCCGCACGGCCGGGGAGCCGCTCGGCCAGCAGCACCTGCCCGCCGACCCGCCGGCCGGCCTCGTAGACGGTCACCCGGTGCCCGCGCTGGGCGGCGACCACGGCCGCCTTGAGGCCGCCGGGACCGCCTCCGACCACCATCACCTCGCGCGGCTCGCGGACGGGGACCTTGAGGTCGTACAGCAGCTCGCGGCCGGTCTCGGGGCGCTGGATGCACGAGATCGGGTAGCCCGCGTGGAAGTGCCCGATGCATGCCTGGTTGCAGCCGATGCAGGCCCGGATGCTGTCGAACTCCTCCCGCTCGGCGAGGTTCGGCATCTCGGGGTCGCAGATCAGGGCCCGGGTCATGCCGATCGCGTCGGCGTCCCCGCGCTCGAGGACCAGCTCGGCGTCCTGGGGCTGGTTGATCCGCCCGGCCACGATGACCGGCACCGACACCCGCCGCTTCACGCGTGCGGACAGCGGGGCGGTGTAGCCCGGCTCCCGCGCCATCGAGGGCACGATGTGGTCGGACCCGGCCAGGGTCGCCGAGCTGCCGCGAGTGACCGACACGTAGTCCAGCAGTCCCGCAGCATCGAGGGTCGCCAGCGCCTCGAGGGCGTCCTCGGCGGTCAGGCCGTCCGGGGCGTCCTCACCGATGCTGATCCGCACGCCGACGGCCATCTTGCCGTCCGTGCGTCGCCGGACCGTCTCCAGCACCTCCCGCAGGAAGCGCAGGCGGTTCTCGAACGAGCCGCCGTACTCGTCGGTGCGCAGGTTGGTGCTGGGTCCGAGGAACTGGGCCGGGAGGTAGCCGTGCGACGCCACGATCTCGACGCCGTCCAGGCCCGCCGCCTGCAGCCGCTGCGCGGCCGCGCCGAAGCCCTCGACCACCTCGCGGACGAGGCCGATGTCCATGGCCCGCGGGAAGACCCGGAACCGCTCGTTGGGGACGGCCGAGGCGGCGTACGAGACACCCAGCGACCCGTCCTCGCTCTCCATGACCTCGCGCCCACCGTGGAAGAGCTGGGCGTAGACGAGACATCCGTGCTCGTGACCCACGTCCGCGAGCCGACGGTATCCGGGGATGCACTCGTCGGTGTGCGCCATGAGGGCGTGCGAGGTGTACTTGGCGCTCTCGTGCACCCCCCCGACCTGGAGGACGATGAGTCCCGCGCCCCCGGCGGCGCGGGCGGCCTGGTAGGCCACCAGCTGGTCGGTGACGAGCCCGTCCTCGATCATCACCGTGTCGTGCCCGGTGGACACGATTCGGTTCTTCAGCTCGGTGGGTCCGACGCGCAGGGGCGTGAACAGTCGGGTGAGCATGGGGACCACTTTCTGCGGAAGATCAATAATACGAAGATATGGGATTCCGCCGCACTTCGCCCGCGGATCGCCCCACCCCGAGTCTGGGATGGCTGGCAAGGAGCCGGAATCGTCCGCTCGGTCGAATCGGGGCGAGCGGTTCAGACCACCGTACGAATCACTCGGCCTCGCGGGTGATGCGCCGAGCAACCAGCGCCATCCAGAACATCGCGATGTCGGCCGAGCCTCTCGTGCTGCGTCCGCTCAGCGTCTCGATCTTGCGCAGCCGGTAGCCCAGCGTCTGCCGGTGGATCATCAGGCGCCGGGAGGACTCGACCCAGCTGCGGTCGGTCGAGAGGAACACCTCGAGGGTGTTCACCAGGTCCGAGCCGTGGGCCTCGTCGTGCTCCATCAGGCTGCCGAGGATCATCCGGGTCGCGAAGTGGGCGTCGGCCAGGGTCCGCGGCAGGAAGAGCGGGGCGGCTGTCGTGTAGTCGGCGACCCCGCCACCGGCTGCATGCGCCGCCTGCAGGGCCCATGAGGCCTGCCGGGTGCTGTCACCCACGTGCTGCAGCGACGAGCTCGACGCCGAGATGCCCAGGGCCGGCACGTGGGGCGTGAGCAGCTCGACGGCCTCCCCCGCGCCGGCGGTGGGCACCATCAGGAAGCCGTGCTCGCCCAGCTCGCAGGACAGGTGGGGCAGCGGCGCGTCGCCCATCAGCAGCCGCACCGTCGGCAGGTGGGCCGCGTCGAACCCCACCACCGTCAGCGGCTCCGCCACCGCCAGCCCGACCTGACGCAGGCTCAGCTGGGCCGCGTCGAGGCCCAGGGTGCCGTGGATGACCTGGCGGAAGATCTCTTCGCCGTCGAGGTCGGCCCGCTCCCGGTCCCGGGTGATCCGTTCGACTTCCATCGCGATCAGGCTCTGGGCATGCAGCAGCACGAAGACGTCGACGTCGACCTCGCCGGGACCCTCGGCAACCAACATGCAGGCGCGGTGGGTCGACAGGGCCAGCGCGGTCGCCGTCACCGCACCGTCGGACTCCAGGCTGATCCGCGCCGGCAGGCGGTCCAGCTGGTCGCACACACGATCGGCCAGCTCCTCGACCACCCCGCGGGCGAGGGGCGGACCCTCGCGCATCACCTCGCTGGCGTACCGCACGTCGACGATGTGCAGGCGGTGCCCGAGCTCCGCGGACAACCGACTCAGCAGGGACGCGTCACCGAACGTGGCCGTGCGGGCGAGCTCGTAGAGCCGGCTCAGCCGGGCGATCCGGCGGATCTGGCCGCTCTGGCTGGCCAACGCCACCGTGCGCCCCAGCGCCGCGAAGGGGATCGTGTGGCTCACCGTGATCACCGGGAACGCGAGCCGGTCCGCCTCGGCCGCCATCGCCGCCGAGATGGGCGGCGCCTTGAGGTCGTCGCCGATCGCGACGCCGGCGACACCGTGCTCGCGCAGCCGCCGCACGAAGCGGACCTGTGCCGTGTCGTCGCGCGGCACGCACATGCCGACGGTCATCAAGAGCTCGTCGGCGCCGACCCAGTTCCACGGGTCCTCGAGCTCGCAGGAGTGCGCCCACACCACCGGTCGGCGTCCGCCGTCGGCGCCGGCGATCACGGTGCAGCCGAGCTGCTCCATGGCTACCAGGTCGTCGATGGTCAGGCCGGACATACGTTCACCTCAGCGGGGTCGCGGGGCCGGGGGCGATCACGGTCCGCCGGTGTCGCGCAGCGTACCCAGACCCACGAGGCAACGACGGCCCGTCCCTCATCAGCCGGGGATCAGGGTGTACTTGGAGGCGAGGTACTCCTCGATTCCCTCGGCGCCACCCTCCCGGCCGATTCCCGAGTGCTTGACGCCACCGAAGGGCGCGGCCGCGTTGGACAAGATCCCGACGTTGAGCCCCATCATCCCCGTCTCCAGCCGGTCGATCATCCGCGTACCGCGGGAGAGGCTCTCGGTGAAGACGTAGCTGACCAGCCCGTACTCGGTGTCGTTGGCCAGGCGCACGGCCTCGTCCTCGTCGTCGAACTCGACGATCGTGACCACCGGACCGAAGATCTCCTCGGCCAGGATCTCGCAGCCGAGCGGCACGCCTCGCAGGACCGTGGGCCGATAGAACGCGCCCTCGCCCTCGCCTGGCGAACCCCCGGTCACGATCTCGGCGCCCCGGGCGACGGCGTCGTGCACGAGCGCGTCGACCCTGCGGGCCGCGTCGGCATGGATGAGCGGACCCACCTCCACCTCCGGGTCCGTGCCGCGGCCGATCCGCAGCGCAGCAACCCGCTCGGCGAGGCGCGCGGTGAACTCGTCGGCCACGGACCGGTGGACCAGGAACCTGTTGGCCGCCGTGCACGCCTGGCCGATGTTGCGGAACTTCGCCTGCAGGGCGCCCTCCACCGCCTTGGTCAGGTCGGCATCCTCGAAGACCAGGAACGGCGCGTTGCCGCCGAGCTCCATCGACGTGCGCAGGACGTTGTCGGCCGCCTGTCGCATCAGCACCTTCCCCACCCTGGTGGAGCCGGTGAAGCTGACCTTGCGCAGGCGGCGGTCGGTCATCAGCGCCTCCGAGACCGCCGGCGCCTGCAGGGTGGTGACGACGTTGAGGACGCCGGGCGGCAAGCCTGCCTCCTCGAACAGGGCCGCCAGGACCAACGTGGTCAACGGCGTGAGGTCCGCCGGCTTCAGCACCACCGTGCATCCCGCCGCCAACGCCGGCGCGATCTTGCGGGTGGCCATGGCCAGCGGGAAGTTCCACGGCGTGATCAGGTAGCAGGGGCCCACCGGGCGCTGCGAGACGACCATCTGCCCCGTCCCCTCGGGGTTGCGGCCGTAGCGACCGTTGATCCGGACGGCCTCCTCGGAGAACCACCGCAGGAACTCGCCGCCGTACCCGACCTCGCCACGCGCCTCGGCCAGCGGCTTGCCCATCTCGAGGGTCATCAGCAGGGCGACCTGGTCCGCCCTTTCGTGCAGCAGCTCGAAGACCGTGCGCAACACCCGGGAGCGCTCGCGGGGGCTGGTAGCGGCCCAACCGGCGGCGGCCGCGTCCGCGGCGTCGAGGGCGGCCAGGGCGTCCGACACGCCGGCGTCAGCCACCTCGGCCAGGACGAGGCCGGTGGCAGGGTCGCACACGGGGAACGTCGCCTGGTCGGCTGCGGCGGTCCACGCACCACCGATGAACAGCCCGGTCGGCAGGGCGTCGAGCAACGCCGACTCGACGGCGGGGGTCACGGCAGGCATGGGCGAATCACTCCAGAGCTGGCTGGGCGCCGTCGCGGGCGAAGGGCGCGAAGGGGGACGGATCAGGCGCCGACGGTGATGACGGCGTAGGACTTCACGATGGTCTCCTCGACCACCCAGCGACCGGCCCAGCCCTCCTCGAGCACGGCGACGGAGCCGGGACCGAGCTCGATGACGGTCCCGTCGTCGTGGACCAGGCGGCCCCGACCCGACGCGATCGTCACGGACTCGACGTAGCCCTGGTGAACCGTCGTGAACTCGCCGGGCGAGATCTGCCAGAGGCCCAGCTCGCTGTGCTCGTCCTTGTACAGCACCACCGTGTTGGCCTGCGGAGAGCCGGACACGACGCGCTCGTCGGCAATGGGCTCTGCTTCGGGCCAGGCCACGTCGTCGAAGTGAGCGGTGTTCACGGGGGTGTCTCCTTGGGTCTCGGGTGTGCCGCGCGTGCACACCGGCTCCAGGATGGTCGGTTGCCTGGCCATCCCCGTGGAGGATCCTAGGAGGCGAAATCAGCAGCCGGCACTAGCCAGCGTGATGAGATTGGACCGCCATCTCATCCGGCAGTACAGCGTCAGGCGGCACGCTTCGCCGCGGAAGCGTGCTGGCGGACGCTCGCCCGGAAGGCTCGCAACGACACGAGCCCGGCCGACCCTTGCAGGTCGACCGGGCTCGTGGCGTGAGGCAGGAGTCAGTCGAGGTCGAACCGGTCGAGCTCCATGACGTGGGTCCAGGCCGCGACGAAGTCACGGACGAACTTCTCCTGGGCGTCGCCGCTGGCGTACACCTCGGCGAGCGCCCGCAGCTGCGAGTTGGCGCCGAAGACCAGGTCCACCGCGGTGGCGGTCCACTTCACGTCGCCGCTGGCGAGGTCGCGGATCTCGTAGACGTTCTCCTCCGACTCCGACGCCTTCCACACCATGCCCGGGGAGAGCAGGTTGGCGAAGAAGTCGTTCGACAAGACGCCGGTCCGGTCGGTGAGCACGCCGTGCTGGGCGCCGCCGACGTTGGTGCCGAGGGCACGCAGACCGCCGACCAGCACCGTCATCTGCGGAGCCGTGAGGCCCAGCAGGTAGGCGCGCTCGAGGAGCAGCTTCTCGGGCTGCTGCTTCTCGCCGGCCCGCAGGTAGTTGCGGAAGCCGTCGGCCCGCGGCTCGAGGACCCGGAAGGAGTGGACGTCGGTCTGCTCCTGGGTGGCGTCGGTGCGGCCGGCGTGGAACGGCACGGTCACGTCGACGCCCGCGTCCTTCGCGGCCTTCTCGACCGCGGCCGAGCCCGCGAGCACGATCAGGTCGGCGAGCGAGACCTGGGCGCCGCCGGCAGCGTTGAACTCGGCCTGGATGCCCTCGAGCTTCTCGAGGACGCTCGCCAGCTGCTCGGGCTCGTTGACCGCCCAGCCGCGCTGCGGCTCGAGGCGGATGCGGGCACCGTTGGCGCCGCCGCGCTTGTCGGTGGCGCGGAAGGTCGCGGCCGACGCCCAGGCGGTGGTGACCAGTTCGGAGACGGAGAGCCCCGAGTCGAGGACCTTCGCCTTGAGGGTGGCGACGTCGGCGTCGCCGATCAGCTCGCCCTCGACGGCCGGCACCGGGTCCTGCCACAGCTGCGGCTCGGGGACCCAGGGGCCGAGGAAGCGCTCCACCGGACCCATGTCACGGTGCAGCAGCTTGTACCAGGCCTTGCCGAAGGCCAGCGCGAACTCGTTGGGGTTCTCCAGGAACCGGCGCGAGATCTTCTCGTACTCCGGGTCGAAGCGCAGCGCGAGGTCGCTGGTGAGCATGGTCGGCTTGCGCTTCGGCGAGTCGGCGGTCGGGCCGGGGATGATGTCCTCGGCGTCCTTCGCGACCCACTGGAACGCGCCGGCCGGGCTCTTGGTCAGCTCCCACTCGTAGCCGAAGAGGAGCTTGAAGAAGTCGTTGCTCCACCGGGTCGGCGTCGTGGTCCAGGTGACCTCGAGGCCGGAGGTGATCGCGTCGGCGCCCTTGCCGGAGCCGAAGGAGCTCTTCCAGCCGAGGCCCTGGTCCTCGATCGGGGCCGCCTCGGGCTCGGGACCGACGAGATCGGGGTCGCCGGCACCGTGGGTCTTGCCGAAGGTGTGGCCGCCGGCGATGAGGGCGACGGTCTCCTCGTCGTTCATCGCCATCCGGGCGAACGTGTCGCGGATGTCGCGGGCCGAGGCGAGCGGGTCGGGGTTGCCGTTGGGGCCCTCGGGGTTGACGTAGATGAGGCCCATCTGGACGGCGCCGAGGCTCTCCTCGAGGTCGCGCTCGCCGGCGTACCGCTCGTCGCCGAGCCAGGTGTCCTCCGGTCCCCAGAAGATCTCCTCGGGCTCCCACACGTCCTCGCGGCCGAAGCCGAAGCCGAACGTCGAGAAGCCCATGTCCTCGAGCGCCACGTTGCCGGCGTAGACGAGCAGGTCGGCCCACGAGACCTTCTGGCCGTGCTTCTGCTTGACCGGCCACAGCAGGCGGCGGGCCTTGTCGAGGTTGGCGTTGTCGGGCCAGCTGTTGAGCGGGGCGAACCGCTGGCCGCCGTCACCGGCGCCACCGCGCCCGTCGTAGATCCGGTAGGTGCCGGCGGCGTGCCAGCTCATCCGGACGAAGAGGCCGCCGTAGTGGCCGAAGTCGGCCGGCCACCAGTCCTGCGAGCTGTTGAGCACCTCGACGATGTCGCGGCGCAGCTCGGCGAGGTCGAGCTTCTTGAACTCCTCGGAGTACTTGAAGTCGGGGGCCAGGGGGTTGCCCTTCGACGAGTGCGTGTGCAGCACCGACAGGTCGAGCTGGTTGGGCCACCAGTCCTGGTTGGTGTGGGGCCGTCCGGGCTTCGCGGTGGGCGAGTCGATCGCCGGGTTCTCGCTCTCGCTGCCGTGGGCAGCCGCGGAGTCGTGCGCCACGGGGCAGCCGGCCTCCGCCTTGCGGTCCACGCCCTGCGGGCTCGTGGGTCCGTTGTCCTGGGTGTCGCTCATCTGCTTCCTTCCGGACGGGGGTTCATCGAGGGGATGGGGTCGGTCGCGCAGTCGGGGCAGGTGCCCCAGTAGACGACCTCCGCCTCGTCGACCACGAAGCCGTGGTCGTCGGAGGCGGTCAGGCAGGGGGTGTGGCCGACGGCGCAGTCGACATCGGCGATCGCACCGCACGAGCGACAGACCACGTGGTGGTGGTTGTCGCCGACCCGGGTCTCGTAGCGCGCGATCGCGCCGGCGGGCTGGATGCGGCGCACGAGGCCGGCGTCGGTGAGGGCCCGCAGCACGTCGTAGACGGCCTGGTGGGAGACGCCGCCGAGGTCGGCGCGCACGTGTCCGATGACGGCGTCGGTGTCGACGTGGGGGTGGTCGTGCAGGGCGGCCAGGACCGCCAGCCGCGGCCTGGTCACCCGGAGCGAGGCCGAGCGCAGCTGACTCTCGAAGTCCGGCGTCCGCATGCCCCGAGCCTAGGGGACGAGACTGGATCGAATCAAGTTTGGCGGGCCGCATGGGTCGGTCGGCTTCGGGTACGAGGGAGGCAGGGCAGGTGGGCTCGGACCACCTCGGCATCAGGGAGAGGGACCGACATGGTGGGCGCGGTGGTGGAGACGTTCTGCCAGGACGACGTGTGGCGCAACCGCGTCGGGCGGACCGCCGAGCCGCTGCCCGGGGAGTACCGCACCCGCGAGGCTGCGGTCGAGGTCGCTCGCAGCGAGGCCCGCATCCGCGGGGTCGCGCACGTGATCCGGGGTGCGGACGGCACGGTCGAGGAACGGAACCGGTACGCCCGCGGGAGCGACGAGATCCCCGGCTGACACCCGCCCGCGGTGCGGCCGGGTCCGCCGAGCTAGGAGGAGGCCTCCGCCTCCGCGATGAGCCGCTCGGCCTCGGGCGCATCGCCCTCGGCGACCAGCACGCGCACGCCCGAGGTCAGCTGCCACTGGGGCTCGGTGCCGCCGCCGTCGTCGGCCGAGACGATGGCCTCGATGCCGTACGAGTCGAGCATGCCCGCGATGAGCTGGGCCTCGACGGTGGAGCCGACGCGGGCAACCACGGTGCGTTCCGACATGGGTCCAGCGTCGCACACCAGGCGCAGGTCAATGGTCGCGAAGCGGCCCCAGACCGCAGAACCGCGCTTACGCTCGACTCATGCGCTCTCGGCACCCGGCGGTCCTCGTCCTGGTCGCAACTCTCCTGCTGGCCGTCCCGGCAACGGCGACCGCGGTGCGAGCGGCGCCGCCCGCACCCGGGCCGCCGCGGGACCTCCACACGACCGTGGTGGGAGGCCAGCAGGCGATCCGGGTGACGTGGAGCGCCCCGACGACCGGGGTCCCGGCGGGCCTGGCCTACGAGGTCCTCCTCGACGGCGTGGTCGTCGGCGGCGACCCGGTGCCGATCGTCGGCACGTCGTACACGATCGACAGCGGGCTCACCGTCGGGCACACGTACGACGTCGCCGTGCGCGCGACCCTCGGCGTGGTCACCGGCAAGGAGGCCGACACCGAGCAGACGATGTACATCGCGCCGGTCACCACGGTGCAGTCGGCCAACCCGTCCAACCCGCTGGCCGGCGTCGAGTGGGGCGTCTACACCGGCTTCCAGGACCCGGCCGTGAACGGCTGGAACAAGCTCGGGCAGGCCGACCGCGACAGGCTCGCGCCGATCGCGATGATCCACAAGGCGAAGTTCTTCGGTCGCTGGATCGCCGACGGCGACGCGCGGGCCAAGACCGAGCAGTACATCGAGGACGCCCAGGCCGGCGACCCCACCAAGCTGACGATCCTGACCCTCTTCCGGATGTTCCCGTGGGAAGGCGAGGCCAGGATCGACAAGCGGCTGCCCACCCCGGCCGAGCAGGCGGCGTACAAGAAGTACGTCAACGCGATGGCCCAGGGCATCGGCAGCAACCGGGTCGCGGTCGTGCTCCAGCCCGACGGCTACTTCGCCAAGAAGGCCTACGACGCCTTCGTGCAGAAGCTCGGCCGCAAGGAGGCGCTGCTGCCCGCCCGGATGCTCGCCTGGACGTCGAAGACGCTCTCGGCGCTGCCGAACACCACGGTGTACGTCGACATGGGCTCGGAGGACTGGGTGCGCGGCGACGTCAAGCCGGTCGCGAAGTTCCTCAAGCTCAGCGGCGTGAAGTACGCCCGCGGCTTCTCGCTCAACGTCTCGCACAAGAACTACCTCGACCGCGAGATCCTCTTCGCCAAGGAGGTCTCCCAGGCGCTCGGGAAGATGGGCATCACCGGCAAGCACGCCGTGCTGGACACCTCCGACAACGGCCAGCCCTTCGCCGGGGCCGAGATCAACCCGCCCGGGTCGGACTACACGATGCCCGGCGAGATCGACCCGTGCACCAAGAAGCACCAGGGCGAGCCGTGCACGGCCCTCGGCGTTCCACCGACCACCGACGTCGACAACGCCGCGTGGGGTCTCTCGCCGGCGGTGGACCAGGTCGCCGCCCAGTACGTCGACGCCTACCTCTGGGTCAGCCGCCCGTGGCTGCCCAACCAGGGCGCGGGCGGGATGACGTTCAGCCGCGACTTCGCGTCGCTGCTGATGAGGACGTGGACGTTCTCGCCGTACTTCACCGGCACGCCGTAGGCACCGCGGGGCGCGCGTGGCGCCCCGGAAGTCGGCCGATCGACTCGTCCCGGGCGGGTGTCCCTCTCCCCATGAGCAGTCCGACCGCACTCGCAGTCGACCCCGCCGATCTCCAGCAGATCGCGTCGATCCGGGACGGCGCCGACGCCGAGCCGGCCGGCTAACCCTCGACCCAGGTCAGCGCGCCGGGGTCGGCACCCAGCACCTCGAGCGCACCCACGCCCATCCCCGCGAGGTCGGCGGCGCGCCCGCCCTCGAGCGTGCACCAGTAGTGCGGGTAGGACGGGCGCGTGCCGGCGGGGTCCGGGTCGCCGGGGGCGAGCCAGCCCAGCGCGCGGAGCCGCTCGTGGTCGGCCTCGCCGATCTCCAGGTCGCCGCCGAAGATCGTGGACCCCACGCACTCGCCGTAGAGCCAGCCCGGGTCACGACGGAACTGCACGTAGCGCCCGGGCGCGGGCCGGGCACGCCGGCGCAGGAGACCGTGCTTCTCCGGGACCTCGGCCGGCTCACCGAGCGTCAGGAAGGCGCCTTCGGGGAGCGCTTCCAGACGGGCGGTCAGCTCGCGGCCCAGGTCGTCGAAGGTCATGGCCGAGTCCTGCCCGATCGGGGAGCCGTGAAACGGCTCAGCGGAAGCGCAGCGTGCCCGGGAACCACCGGTCGGTCCAGAGCTTGTCGGTGCGCACGCGGGTGCCGGAGTACGGAGCGTGCAGCACCCAGCGGTGCCCGTGGTTGAAGCCGGCGTACACGCCGACGTGGTAGACCCCGCCGCCGTCGTAGAAGAAGATCAGGTCGCCGCGCTTCATGGCGCTGCGCTTGATGCGCTGGGCGAAGTGGGCCTGCGCGGACGACGTCCGCGGGATGTGCTTGAAGCCCGCCTTGCGGTAGCTGTAGTACGTCAGGCCCGAGCAGTCGAACGAGCCGGGGCCCGCCGCGCCGTACGCGTAGGGGTCGCCCTTCTGGGCCATCGCGACGCTGATGGCGTGGCCGATCCGCTTGGCGGACGGCGACGCCGGCGGCTGCTTCTGGTGGTGGGCGTGCCGGTGGTGCTCCCCGGCCGGCGAGAAGCCGGTCGTGGCGTGGGCGTCGGCGGTCGGCGCCGAGGTGAGGAGCCCGAGGGCGAGCGCGCCGCTGAAGGCGACCCGGAGTCCGGTGCGGCCGGACACTCGGACGATCGAGGGCAGAGCAGTGAACATGTGCGTGGTTCCTTCCCACGCCTGTGAGGTGAGCTGTCGGGTTCGGGCGAAGGAAGGTGCCCGGCCACCGTGCGGCGGCTTCACCCCGAGCGGTCCGAGGACCGCGGAGAACGTGTGGTTCCCCCACTCCTGCCCGTTGAGTGTCGTTGAGTCGACCAGGTCGAGCTCAGTGGCCGGGCCTCGGGCGGGCAGGACTCGGCGTGCCCGTGGACCGGTTGTGCTGATGCAAACGCCGACGACCGTAACCAGAGAAAACACGCGACCACGAGTCGGCGCCCAACGGATTGCGTGGCACAGGCCACACTCCCCGCGTGAAATCGTCGTCGAAGTGGACGAACGTCACACGTTCCGGGGGGTCGTGGACCGCCCGGGACGTGCCCTGGCGGCGGTCGCGAGCACCGCTACGACCTGCCCGACGTGGCCGTCCGGTTGCTCAGTCGACGAGCTCGAGCAGGTCCGCGACGGAGTCCACGACGCGGGTCGGGCGGTAGGGGAACGTCTCGACCTGGTCGCGGCGGGTCGAGCCGGTGGTGACCAGGATCGTGCGCAGCCCGGCCTCCAGGCCGCTGATGATGTCGGTGTCCATCCGGTCCCCGACCATCACCGTGGTCTCCGAGTGCGCCTCGAGCCGGTTGAGGGCGCTGCGCATCATGAGCGGGTTGGGCTTGCCGATGAAGTACGGCTGCCGACCGGTGGCGGTGCTGATCAGCGCCGCGACCGACCCGGTGGCCGGCAGCATGCCGTGCTGGCTGGGCCCGCTCACGTCGGGGTTCGTGGCGATGAAGCGGGCCCCGCCGGCGACCAGCCGGATCGCCCGGGTGATCGCCTCGAACGAGTAGGTGCGGGTCTCCCCCAGCACGACGTAGTCGGGGTCGCGGTCGGTCATCACGTAGCCGATGTCGTGCAGCGCCGTGGTCAGGCCCGCCTCGCCGACGACGTACGCCGTCCCACGCGGCCGCTGGTCGTCGAGGAACTGGGCGGTGGCCAGCGCGGACGTCCAGATGGCGTCCTCGGGGACGTCGATGCCGCTGCCGAGCAGCCGGGCCCGGAGGTCGCGCGGCGTGAAGATCGAGTTGTTCGTGAGGACCAGGAACTGCCGGCCGGAGGTCTTGAGCTTCTCGATGAACTCCTGTGCCCCCGGGATCGGCACCTCCTCGTGGACGAGGACGCCGTCCATGTCGGTCAGCCAGGTCTCCACGGGGCGCGTCATCGCGCCATTGTGTCAGCGGCGGGGCAACAGGACCTGGATGCCGTCGGCGGGGTGGTCGCCCGTCACCCGGCCACCGAGGGCCTCGACGGTGGTGCGGACCTGGGAGACCCGGTCGAGCGGCTCACCCTCCTGACGCTTCGTGGAGCGGCCGGCGCACTCGACGTCGATCCGGAGGTGTCCGCCCTCCTCGCCGTGGAAGACGATGCGCACCTCACCGGTGCCACGGCGTACGACGTCGGCCAGCAGCAGGTCGGTCACGTGCTCGACCGGGCCGGGCGTGTAGGTCAGGGACAGGTCGCCCTCGGCCGCCGCGGTCAAGGTCCGGTTGCGCACCCCGAGCCGATCGGCCCAGCGCTGGGCGAGCTGGGTCGCGAGGTCGACGAGCGGCAGCTCGGACCCGGCCACCAGGCTGCCGCGCCGGGTCATCTCCACGAGCTCGCCGGCGACCGTGGCGACCTCCTGCACGCTGGCCAGGCTGCGTGCGGCGGCCTCCTTCACGTCGTCGGGTACGTCGTCGCGCAGGGTCAGGTCCTCGAGCTCGAGCCGCAGGCCGGTGAGCGGGGTCCGCAGGACGTGGGAGGCGTGCTCGGCGAAGTCGCGCTCACGATGGACGCGGTCCTCCAGCTGGAGGGCGCTGGTGCGGAGCGCGGTCGAGATGGCGCGCGCCTCGGGGATCCGGGTGCGCGGCAGCTCGAGGTCGAAACGGCCGCGCCCGAGCGCGCCGGCGGCGACCGCCAGCCGCTGGAACGGCGAGGAGAGGGCGGAGGCGATGAGGAAGCCCGCGACGCCGGCCACCACCGCGATGAGCAGGAACAGGGCCGCGATCGAGCCCACGTCGCGGCCGATGATCACCCCGATGATCTCGGGGGACTGGCTGAGCGTGACCGTGGCGCCCTCGACGGTGCTGGACACCGACAGGTCCTCGGTGGGGTCGTCGCTGCCCTGGTAGTCAGCGCCGTGCGCGACGACGGGGTCGCTCCCTTCGCGGTCGTACTCCAGCCGGGTGTCGTCGCCGACCAGGGAGTCGAGGAACTTCTGGTTGACCGCCCCGCCGGAGGCCTCGCGGTCGGCGACGATCGCGCTGATCAGGTCCACCGCCTGGGTGAGGTGGGCCGCCTCCTGCTCACGGATCAGGTCGCGCAGCACGAACGTGCGGACCCCGCCGGCTCCCAGGAGCAGGAGGATGGTCAGGACGACGAAGGCCAGGGTGAGACGTTCACGCATCTGAGCTGCCGCCCTCGAGGCGGAAACCCACACCTCGAACGGCAACAACTCGATCCGTCACGCCCACGCTCTCGAGCTTCTGGCGCAACCGACCGATCGTGACGTCGAGCGTCTTGGTCGAGCCGTACCAGTTCTCGTCCCACACGTCGGCCATCAGCCGACCGCGGGAGACCACCTTGTCCCGGTTGGCGGCCAGGATGTTCAAGACCTCGAACTCCTTGCCGGTGAGCGGGACCTCCTCCTCGCCGGCGTACACCCGGCGAGCGTCCACATCGATCCGCAGGCCGTCGGGCCTGCTGTCGTCGACCGCGGTGGTCGTCGTGGCGGAGGTACGGCGCAACAAGGCGCGCACGCGCGCCTGCAGCTCGGCCAGGCCGAAGGGCTTGGCCAGGTAGTCGTCAGCGCCGTAGTCGAGGCCGACCACACGGTCGAGCTCCCCGGCACGGGCGGTGACGATCATGATCGCCCCCTCGAATCCGGCCTCCCGAGCGCGACGGCAGACCTCGAGGCCGTCGATGTCCGGGAGTCCCAGGTCGAGGATGACCAGCTCGGGAGACGACGCGAGGGTGTCCAGGGCCTTCTGGCCACTGTCCACCCAGGTGACGTCGTACCCCTCGCGTTCCAGTGTCCGGACCAGAGGAAATGCGATGTCCTCCTCGTCCTCGACGACCAGAACTCGTTGCGCCATGGGAGCGAGCATAGGGCCCGCGGACCCGCGCTCGGCGCTAGTCCCCACTGTTGGTCCTCCGCGTGCCGCCGCAGGCGGCCGGCTCACCGACCCGCTCGGGAACGTCAGGGGTGGCCGGATCGGCCCGCCTACGGCGCACCATCTCGCTCGAGAGCAGGACGCCGAGGATGGCGAGCGAGCAGAACAGCAGCAGCCACGTGTGGGCGTGCAGGATCACCGGATAGGCGTAGCCCACCCACGGCAGCGCGAACACGACGCGCGGCACCGTGGGTTGGTCCGGGCGCAGCGTCCAGGGGTCCCGGGTCGGGTTGGCGTCGCCCTGGGTCCGGATCCCGTCGGGCCCGATGTCCACGATCCGGTGGGTGATCAGGCCTTCGGTGCCCGAGGACGCGGGGGCGCGGTAGGTGATCACGTCACCGACCCGCAGGTCGCCGACGGGCACCGCCCGCTCGAAGACGACCGAGCCCCGGCTGATCCCGCCGTCCATGGAGTCGCCCGACAACACGTAGCGCTCGAGCCCCAGCCCGATGGGCAGTAGGACGAGGACCGTGACCGGGCCGAGGATGACCACGAGCACCAACAAGCGCCCCCACGGCGTCGGCGCCGGGCGGTGCGGGGAGGTGCTGATCTCCATGGGCGGGTGACTTTCCGAGAGTTCCGAGAACTGGTGAGCATAGTGACCGCTCGTCCGGTGCTCCCCCAACAGCACCGGACGAGCCGGTCATCTCCGTGTCGGTGAACCGCTCGGCGTTCCCCCCAGATACGCCGATCGAGCCCTCCGCTCTACGCGGGTCTGGCGATCACCGTCCGCGCTCCCCCCCAGAGGCGCGGGCGGCGATCGTCATCCCCTGCGGGACATGGTCACGACCCGGGGTCGTGCCTCATTCCCACGAACCTGTCGATCCGGTGTTCGAGTTGACCCAGGTGTAGGACACCGTCGCCGGGTCGCCCTGGTTGGCGAACGGCGCGTCGTCCGGCAGCGACACCGTGAACGTGAACGTGCTCGACCCACCGGCGTCGAGCGTGCCCACGTCCTGGGCGATGTCACTCATCGCCGCGAAGTCGCCGTCGTACAGCTTCGTGCCGTCCTGGTCGATGACCAGGTGCAGCTCTCCGTCGGCGAACGGCGACGGGTCACCCGTCTCCTGGAACGAGAGCCTCGACTGCTGACCACCCGAGTTGCGGATGGTCACGCTGCGAGACACAGACTCCCCGGGCTCGACCTTGCTGATGGTCAACGTCGCGCCCTGGTTGTCGTCGGCCAGCAGCCGGATCCCGGAGGACCCTTCGCTGGCGCTGGTCCAGGGGACTCCCATGACCATCGCCAGCACGCCGGCGCCGACGACGCTGCCCACCGGAAGCAGGAACTTCCTGGCGGTGCTCCTCGCGGTGCTCGCCGTGGCGGCGGTCGTCGTGATGGTCATGGCATTCCCCCAGGAACTCTTGGTGCTACGAGTTACAAGTTAGGAGCGCGGCTGCCACGCCAGACCCACACGATCTCCACACCACGACCACCGTTTGGTAACAGATGACGGAGGTGTCACCGGGATCTCGTTGCTCTTCGGCTGCTCGCGGCCCCTCACGAGGGGTGCGCGAAGAGGTCACCGTGGTCGGCGACCCGCTGCAGGACCTCCTCGAAGCGGAACTGCCCCAGCCCCAACGGGTCCTCGGCGCCCGCTGCCACCTCGTCCCACGTCACGGGAGTCGCCGCCGTGGGCAGTTCGCGACCGCGCAGGGAGTACGGCGAGATCGTGGTCTTCGAGCCGGCGTTCTGCGACCAGTCGAGGAAGACCTTCCCGGAGCGCCGGGCCTTGGTCATCGTCGCGGTGACGAGCTTCGGCTGCTCGGCCTGGAGCTCCTCGGCGACCTCCTTGGCGAGCGCGGTCGACTCGTCGGGCGGCAGCCGCTTCGGCAGGTCGGAGTACAGGTGCAGCCCCTTGCTGCCGCTGGTCACCGGCTTGGCGTCGAGGCCACGCTCGGCGAGCTTGTCGCGCACCAGCAGGGCCACCTGGCAGCACTCGTGCAGACCCGCGGGCTCCCCCGGGTCGAGGTCGATGACCAGCCGGTCGGCGTTGCGCGGCTGTCCGTTGCGACCGACCGTCCACTGGTGGACGTGCAGCTCGAGGGCGGCCAGGTTGACCAGCCAGGTGAGCGTGGCGAGGTCGTCGACGATCGGGAAGACCAGCGTGTCACTGGTCGACTGGGCGCGGCTGCCGGTGGTCGGGACCTTCGCGGTGCGCACCCAGGACGGCGTGCCCGAGGGGGCGTTCTTCTCGAAGAAGCTCCCGTCCTGGACGCCGTGCGGCCAGCGGATCCGGGTGACGCAGCGGTCCTTCAGATGCGGGAGCAGGACCGGCGCGATCTGGGCGTAGTAGTTGAGGACCTCGCCCTTGGTGGTGCCGGTGCGCGGGTAGAGCACCTTGTGGAGGTTGCTGATCTTGAGGGTGCGACCCTCGACGTCGACGTGGATCTCCTCCCTCTCGAACTTGTCGGCCATCAGCGGCCGATCGCGATCACGGGGCGCCGGTCCGGGTCGAGCCGGCCCATCAGCGACCTGATGAACCAGGCGGGCGCGCTCACGCACCCGGCCGTCGCGCCGGAGCCGTTGACGTGCAGGAAGATCCCGGCGCCGCGGTGGCGGACCTGCTGGAGGTTGAAGCTGGTGACGATCGACCACTCGTACTGCGTCGGGTAGTCGGTGAGGCGCTCCGAGCCGTTGGGGTCGCTGACCGGCAGCCGCCACCGGAAGCCGCCCTGGCGCTGGTTGCGGTAGCGGTTGTAGTGGGCCGAACCGTTGTCCTCGACCCAGAAGTCGCCGCGCCGGATCTTCCGGTAGGCGATCTCCCACGAGTCGCTGCGCGGGTGGGTGCCGAAGGCCGAGGGCAGGTCGTAGGTGCCGAGCGGGGTGGTGCCGGTGCCCTGGTGGCGACGACGGCCGACGACCAGGCCGCCGTACCCGATCCGGCCGTCGGCAGCCTGCATCTGCTGCTGCCAGCGGCCGCCGCGCAGCACCCACCAGGTGATCCGGGCGCGGTAGCCGGTGGTGTGGTTGGCGGTGACGACCTGGGTGGTGCCGTCGCGGAGCCGGACGTCGACCCCGTCGAGGCGGACGTGCTGCGGCGCGGCAGCGGCCCGCTGGGGGGTCGCGGGGTGCGCGTCGGCCGGGACGGGCAACAGCACGAGCGCCGCGAGGGCCAGCAGGAGCTTCTTCACAGGTCCTCCGGAGTGAGGTCGGCGCGGACGCCCTGGTAGGACGGCTGCCTGAGCCGGGAGTACCCACGCCCGTGCGTGTCGATGTCGACGACCAGCACCGGCTCGAGCCAGCGGGTGCCGGCGGCGTCGACCCGCGGCACCTCGTCGGCGAACGGGCTGTCGGCGCGGCCCAGGTCCGCGACGAGGTCGGTGAGGGCCCGGCTCTGCTTCGGTCCGATGCCGCTGCCCACCCGGCCGCGGTAGAGGAGCCCCTCGGGGGTCGGCTCCCCCACGAGCAGCGCCGCGAGCCGGTCGGTCGTGCCCTCCTGCGGCCGCCAGCCGCCGACGACGTACGACAGCCGGTGCCGGTGCGCGAACTTCAACCAGTGGGGGGTGCGCTCGCCGAAGGTGTAGCGCGACGTGCGCCGCTTGCTCACGATGCCCTCGAGACCCTGCTCGAGGGTGGCGTCGAAGAGCATCGCGCCGTCGTCGTAGGAGGCCGGGACCTGCCAGGACCCGTCGATCTCCAGGCCGGCGAGCAGCTCGCGGCGCTTCTCGAGCGGCTCGGCGGTGAGGTCCCGCCCGTCGAGGCGCAGCAGGTCGAAGACCATGTAGATCGCGGGGACCGTCTCGGCGAGCCTGGCGACCGTGCGGGCGTTGCGCGCGTGCATCCGCTCCTGCAGGGTGCGGAAGTCGGGCAGTCCGCGCTCGTTGAGCGCGATGATCTCGCCGTCGACGAGCAGGTCCCGGTCGCCGAGCGGGCTGGTCGACAGCTCGGGCCAGGCGACGGTGATGACGTTCTCGTTGCGGCTGGTCATCCGCAGGGTGCCGGCCGCCGAGCCACGAGAGACGTCGGTCAGCGCGCGGACGCCGTCCCACTTCACCTCGTGCGTCCATGCGTCGCCGGGCGGCACGTGGGTGCCTCGGGTAGCCAGCATCGGACGCATGGCGACATCATGCCTTCCGTGAACTCGACCGGTCCGCTCGACAATCCGCCGTACGCCGTGATCGGTGCCGGCCCCTCGGGCCTGGCCGCGGCCCGCAACCTGCAGCGTTTCGGCATCCCGTGGGTGGGCTACGAGCTGGCTGCCGGCGTCGGTGGGCTGTGGGACATCGAGGGCCCGCTGAGCACCGTCTACGAGTCGGCGCACCTGATCTCGTCGAAGCGGACCACGGAGTTCACCGAGTTCCCGATGGGCGACGAGGTCGCCGACTACCCGTCGCACCGCGAGCTGCTCTCCTACTTCCGCGACTTCGCGTCGACGTACGACCTCGCCGACGGGTTCTCCTTCGGCACCGAGGTGGTCGAGGCACGTCCCGAGGACGGCGGTTGGGTGGTGGTCAGCGACGGGCCGGGCGGGCGCCGGGAGGAGCGGCACGCGGGGGTGCTGGTCGCCAACGGGACGCTCAGCGAGCCGTCGGTGCCGACCTTCGAGGGCTCGTTCGACGGCGAGGTCATCCACACCAGCGCCTACAAGTCGCCGTCGGTCTTCGCCGGCAAACGGGTGCTGATCATCGGTGCGGGCAACTCCGGCTGCGACATCGCGGTCGACGCGGTCCACCACGCGGCGTCGGTCGACATCTCGGTGCGCCGCGGCTACTACTTCGTGCCGAAGTACCTCTTCGGCAAGCCGGCGGACACGCTCAACCAGGGCCGGCCGCTGCCGCCGCGGATCAAGCAGGCGATCGACAGCCGGGTGCTGAAGATGTTCACGGGCGACCCGGTGAAGTTCGGCTTCCCGGCACCCGACTACAAGATCTACGAGTCGCACCCGATCGTGAACACCCTGATCCTCCACCACCTCGGCCACGGCGACCTGGCCGTCAGACCGGATGTTCGCCGGTTCGCCGGAGGGGACGTCGACTTCGTCGATGGAAGCAGCCAGGCGTACGACCTGATCGTGCTGGCGACCGGCTACCACCTGCACTACCCGTTCCTCGACCCCGAGCTGCTGCGCTGGGCGGGCCGCGGGAGCGCCCCGGACCTCTACCTCAACATCTTCTCGCCGGCCGACCCGAACCTCTTCGTGCTCGGCATGATCGAGGCGTCCGGGATCGGGTGGCAGGGGCGCTACGAGCAGGCCGAGCTGGTCGCGTCGTACCTGCGGGCGCGGCGCACGAACCCGGGAGCCGCCGACGCCCTCGACGGGCGGGCGGCGGGCCCCCGGCCGGACCTGTCCGGCGGGTACCACTACCTGGGGCTGGAACGGATGTCGTACTACGTCAACAAGGACGCGTACCGCCATGCTGTGCGATCAGAGATCGGACGGCTCGGGCAGGGACCAGGAGAGAGCGCATGACGGTGCTGCTCGCGCAGGTGACGGCCCTCGTCGCCGACATCGACGACATCGAGCTGGACTTCGACTCCGGCTCGCTGACGCTGCTGAAGATCGTGATCGCGATGATCCTCTTCGGCGTCGCGCTCGACACCAGGCTCGAGGACTTCACCGCGGTGCTGCGCCGGCCGGTGCCGATCCTCATCGGGGTGGTCGCGCAGTTCGTGCTCCTCCCGGCCATCACGCTGCTGCTCACGATCGTGCTCGACGTGCGTGGGTCGGTCGCGCTCGGCATGATCCTGGTGGCCTGCTGCCCACCCGGGAACATCTCCAACATCCTCACCCACCGGGCCGGCGGCGACGTCGCACTGTCGGTGTCGATGACCGCGGTCAGCAACGTGCTCACGATCTTTATGCTGCCGGTCAACCTGGCGTTCTGGGGTGGGCTCTCCCCCGCCGGCGACGACCTGCTGCGCTCCGTCGACCTCGACCCGCTGGAGACCTTCGGGGAGGTGGCGCTGGTGATCGGGCTGCCGTTCGTCGCCGGCATCGCCATCAACCGGCTCTGGCCGCGGGTCGGGTCGCGCGCGCACAAGATCGTCGGGCCGGTGTCGTTCGTGCTGCTCTTCGCGATCATCGTCTTGGCGTTCGTGGCGAACGCCGGTATCTTCCGCGACTACATCACCATCGTCCTGCTGGCGGTCGCCCTCCAGAACGCGCTCGCCCTGTTGCTGGGCTACGGCATCGCGCGGCTCACCAGGCTCCCGGGCCGGAGCCAGAAGGCGATGACGTTCGAGGTCGGCGTCCGCAACACCGGCCTGGGGCTGCTCCTGGTCTTCGCCTACTTCGACGGCCTGGGCGGGATGGCGCTGGTGGCGGCCTGGTGGGGCCTCTACGACATCCTCACCGGCCTGGTCGTCGCGACCCTCTGGAAGCACCGGACCGCCGCGGTCGCGGAGCCGGTGGCCGCGTGAAGGTCTGCCCATGAAGGTGCTGGTCACCGGCGGAAGCGGGTTCCTCGGCCGGTCGGTCGTCGCCGGCCTCACGGCAGCCGGTCACGAGGTCGTGAGCGCCGACCTGCGCCCGCCGGCGGTCGTCATGGACGTGACGTCGCCCGCGGCGGTCGAGGCGGTGATCGGTGCGGCGGAGCCGGAGGTCGTCGTGCACCTCGCCTCGATCGTGACACCCGGGCCGGGCTCCACCCGCGAGCTCGAGCGTGCCGTGGACGTCGACGGCACGCGGCACGTGCTCGACGCGTGCGTCGCCCACGGCGTACGGCGCATCGTGGTGTCGTCGAGCGGCGCGGCGTACGGCTACCACCCCGACAACCCCGCGTGGATCACCGAGGACCAGCCGGTGCGCGGCAACGAGGTCTTCGCCTACAGCCACCACAAGCGGCTGGTCGAGGAGATGCTGTCGTCCTACCCCTCGCTGGAGCAGGTGGTGCTGAGGATCGGCACCATCTTGGGAGCGACCGTCGACAACCAGATCACCGCCCTGTTCGAGCGCAAGCGGCTGCTGAGGATCCGCGGCTCGGAGTCGCCGTTCGTGTTCATCTGGGACACCGATGTCGTCGCGATCATCGAGCAGGCCGTGACCGGGCCGGTGACCGGCGTCTTCAACGTCGCGGGCGACGGCGCGCTGACGATCTCGGAGATCGCCGAGCTGCTCGGCAAGCCGGTGCTGACGGTCCCGGAGGCCGTGCTGCGGACCGCGCTCGCGATCGGGTCCCGGCTCGGGCTCACGCCGTACGGACCGGAGCAGACGATGTTCCTCCGCTACCGCCCGGTCCTGCTCAACGAACGGCTCAAGACGGTCTTCGGCTACACCCCGACGCGGACCTCTCGGCAGGCTTTCGATGAGTGGCGGATGCGTAGGAAGTCCTGAGACCGGATACTAGTGAGGCTGTTGGCTACCAGAGAGGCTTCCCCCATGCGTGCTATCTGGAAGGGCGCGGTGTCGTTCGGGCTGGTCAGTGTGCCCGTCAAGCTCTACTCCGCGACCGAGTCCCACGACGTGTCGTTCCGGCAGGTGCACGCCAAGGACGGTGGGCGGATCAAGTACCAGCGGGTCTGCTCGATCGACGGCGAGGAGGTCGCATACGCCGACATCGCCAAGGGTTATGAGACCGAGGACGGCGAGATGGTCATCCTCACCGACGACGACCTGGCGGAGCTGCCGTCGACCTCGTCGCGGGAGATCTCGGTCGAGAAGTTCGTGCCGTCCGACCAGATCGACCCGATGCTCTTCGAGAAGGCCTACTACCTCGAGCCCGAGAAGGCCGGCGCCAAGCCGTACGGCCTGCTCCGCCAGGCCCTGGTCGACTCCGACCGGATGGCGGTCGTGACCGTCGCGCTGCGCCAGCGCACGTCCGTCGCGGTGCTCCGCGTGCGCGACGACGTGATCGTGCTGCAGACGATGATGTGGCCCGACGAGATCCGCAAGCCCGACTTCTCTGTCGACACCGGTGACGTGAAGCCCGCCGAGGTCAAGATGGCCAACATGCTGATCGAGACGCTCGCCGGCGACTTCGACCCGGAGGAGTTCGAGGACGACTACGCGGAGGCGGTCGAGTCGCTGGTCAAGACCAAGATCGAGGGCGGCGAGGTCAAGCGCACCGCCACCTCGACCAAGTCGTCGGGTGAGGTGGTCGACCTGCTCGCTGCGCTGCAGCGCTCCGTCGACGCCGCCAAGACCGCGCGCGGCGAGGACGAGAAGCCTGCGGCGAAGAAGACGGCCAAGAAGGCCGCGAAGAAGGCCCCCGCCAAGAAGGCGGCCGCCAAGAAGTCGACCGCGAAGAAGGCCGCGGCGAAGAAGGCGAGCTGACCCGGTCGACGAGCGCCCGCCCGCTCAGGTCAGCCCGGCCAGGGCTGCCGACCGCTCCCACAGACCGTCGATGACCGACTGGTCGCCGGCCTGCTTGTTCTCGCGGCCGTCGGCCTTGAAGCGGCTGAAGTACCGACCGTTGATCTCGGGGTCGGGTCCACGCTCCGCCAGGGCGATCAGCGGCGCCGCCCCGTCGGTCACGCTGATCGTCGCGAACCGCTTGAGCGGCGAGCGGTAGAGGAGGCCGACGAGCCACGAGTCGCGTCCGAACGAGCTCCCCACCGGGCCGGGGTGGACGGCGACCGAGACGACGCCGTCCTCGGGCCACCGCTGGGCGATGCCGCGGGTGAAGACGATGTTCATCAGCTTGCCGGTGCCGTAGGCCGGGAACTCGATCGCCCGGCGGTGCTCGTAGTCGAGGTCGTCGAGCACGATCTTGCCCATCAGGTTGGCGATGCTGGAGGTGTTGACGACCAGCGACGCGCCCGCCGCAGCGAGCTTCGGGCGGAGCAGGTGGGTCAGCAGGAACGGCGCCAGGTGGTTGACCTGGAAGTTGGGCTCGTGGCCGTCGGGGGTCCGCTTCGACGGCGCGAAGGTGCCTCCGGCGTTGTTCATCAGGAGGTCGAGCGTCTCCACGCGCTCGCCGACCTGGTCGGCGAGGCGCCGGACGTCGTCGAGGCGCGAGAAGTCGGCGACGAGGGGTTCGGTGCCGACCGCCTCGGCGACAGGTGCCAGCTTGTCGGCGGAGCGTCCGGTCACGTGCACCGTCGCACCCCGCGCGGCCAGCACCTTGGCCGCCTCGGCCCCGATGCCATCGCTTGCTCCGGTCACCAGCACCGTGCGGCCCGCCATCGTCTGATCGCTCATGCCGCGAGCCTACGGTGGGGCTCAGGAGGGCTCTGTGCCTCGCCGCGCACCGGCGGCTACCGTGGCGGGATGGACCGGTGTCCCCGGTGCGGACATGCAGCGAAGGTCGCCAGGTTGTCCTGGATCGACCGACTGTGGGGCGTGCGCCCGCAGTGCCCCGAGCCGCGGCCGACCGACGAAGCCCTCGTCCTGGACTGCGGCTGCACCGACCCGTGGCACGTGGCCGGCACGTGAGCGCGGTCGGCCGGGCGTGCCGATGGCCCCGCGGGCAGTGGCCGGCGGGGTCGGGTGGTCAGGTATGTCGTTGGTGGGTGAGGTCGTTGACGTGGACGTGGCCGTGGGGGCTGGTCCAGCGGAAGATGCGGGCTGTGGTGCGTTGGTAGGTCCAGCCGCCGTGGGTCTTGTGCCGGTGGTGGTGGCGGCACAGGGGGGCGAGGTTGCAGGAGCAGGTGGGTCCGCCGGAGTCGTAGTCGATGATGTGGTCGGCGTCGCAGGACCTGGATGGTCGGGTGCAGTGCGGGAACACGCAGGTGGGGTGGGTGAGGTTCACCTGTTCGCGCAGCAGTGGGGTGGGGTCGTGGCCCTGGTTCCAGCGGTGTTCGTTGAGGTCG